>WPAE01000175.1:0-1913 GCA_009773205.1 Ignavibacteria bacterium | reverse complement strand
TTATAATCAGATGAAAATGACTTAAAAATATGTAATTTCGCTTTAATTTTATGATTAATCGGGATGAAAAACAATAGGGAGAAAGAAATGAAGAAAGATTTTGATGTTAGAGGATTTTTATATGAAGAAGTTATTAACGAATGTGACAAGTATAAAACGGTAGAAGAACAAATAGAATATTTAAAATATGTTTTAAAAGAATTCAAAATTAACCCACCAAGATTAGACCCGAATGGTGAAGTAAAACCAAACTTCAAAGAAAAAATGGAGATAGAAATCGAGTATAGAGAAAAAATGTTAAATGGAAAGCAAGTAACTGTTCAAGGCGAAAAAATTGTATGGGCTAAAAAAAGGGAAGATTTTGTTGCATTAATGGATGTATTAATGAACTTGAATTTTATTCTCCCTAAAAGAGAAAAAAATATAATGTTAAGTGATCATTTTACATGGGTAGATGAAGAAATGACAGCAGAGCATATAAGACAAACACGGAATAACATTAAAAATAAACCAGAGTTATATAAACTGAGTGAAGAGATGGAGAAAATTGTCAATTTGTTTGGATGGAAAAACTAATGTAGATAAATGTAGTTAAGATGTAGATACAGATTCTATAAAGGAAAAAACATATTTGCTTCCGTAAATGTAATTGATAAACACGGAGGCAAAAATGCTAAACAAGACGCAACACAAAAAAATCTCGAGACAACTCGAAGAGATTCAAACACTTCTAAAACAAAAAGATTCAAAGCCGCTAAACTTTATTGAGGCGGCAAAGTATCTAAGCATTTCGCAAAGCACACTTTACAAACTTAGTTATCAAAGGAAGAAGAAAACGACGAACTAAGAAACATGAAAATAAAAATGGAGATGATGATGATGAACCGAGTGGATGAGTTATAGCTATTAGTAGTTAGTAATTAGCTATGAGACAAAGAAAAGAAAACAAAAATGCTATTAAGGATTAGCAGGGTTTGAAGATGGATACAGGAATACAAAATATACTTGGCAAGTTAACGATTGAAGATGTTGAAAAGTTGAAGATACTTTTCTCGATGACCCAAACAACAGAGATTAAAGAAGTTGTAACGCTGCGGGTTTTTATTGATGAGTATAAAAATATTATTCAACACAACAGATCAGCTTCATATCTCAAAAGTGTAAGAATAGCGTTTGAATATTTGGTCGAATTTTTTACACAAAAAGATAATAGACCAGGATTAAAAAAATCGATTACTACGATTGAGCTTAAAGATATTGAGAACTTCCTTATTTACCTTCAGCAAAAAGTTAAGAAAGGTTATGTTGTTTATTACCGCAATTTGAAAGCGGCATTTAATAAAGCAAAAGATTGGGGTTATGTAAAAGAAAATTACTTCACAAAAGTAAAACTTCCGAAAAGACAGAAAACTGCACCGGCATTTCTTAACTGTAATGAGTTGATAGCAATAAGCTGCAAGGTTGATAATCCGGTAATAAAAGAAATTGTTATTACGGCATTTTTTACGGGGATGAGATTGAGCGAGATACTTAATCTGACTTGGCGAAATGTAAATATGACGACAAGGATAATAACAGTTGGTGATGAACATTTTGCTACTAAGAGCAGGAACCAAAGATACATTCCGATTAGTGATGAGGTGTTCGAAATATTTGCAAGAAAAATTGAAAAGAAAAATGGTGTGTTCAAACTGAACGAAGATTATGTTTTTTGCAAAACGGATGGAATGAGATTTTGCAGTGATTATGTTTCAAAAAGTTTTAAGAAAGCTTGCAATAATGCCGGAATAGATAAATCAATCCACTTCCATTCCTTGAGACACTCTTTCGCTTCCAATCTTGCGCAGAAAGGAATTTCGCTTTACATCATCAAAGAATTGTTGGGGCACTCATCAATTACAACGACAGAAATT
>WPAE01000174.1 GCA_009773205.1 Ignavibacteria bacterium | reverse complement strand
TTTGTACTCTTTTGTTCATTTTTGTTCTCAATTTTTTCTATTTTTTAACCATAACATATTTAGAATTTTCAACTTCAATTTTCGAAATTCTTACTGTAATAATGGCCATAATTGAAATCGTTTAATTTTTCAAGCAAATGTAGGAAAGATATTTATTTGTAGAAAGGAGAAAAGATATATTCAACTTCAATTTGCATGCTTTGAGATGATGGAAGAGATATGCATGAATCAAAGAAATGGATAAATGGTCAAGGAAATTAATTCGATTCCAGATCAATGAAGAATTAGTTAATAAATTTTCCCAATAGCATCTTTCTCATTTACAAGGTCTTTTTCAACAGTTCCATCAGATTTACAATCTTTTTCCTTATTATCAGAAGTGGTTGTATCAACTTCTTTCAGAATCTCAGCACATTCATTGTTGTTATTAATCTTCGGTTTTTATCCATTTTTGTGATTATGATGGTGATAATGTGACTTCTTCTCATCTTTGCTTAATTTATAATGATCTTTTGAATGGTGTCTTCGTTTCTTTTTATTAAACCCTATGTTGCCAATGTCTTCCTTGTCGCTAGGTATTGTAAAATCGTTGTCACATTTAATATGATTACGATTATACTTTGGTATATCTTCAATTGGAATAATTTTTGCATGTCGTACACCTTTAAAAAATACCGTAGCAACCTTACTTCCATTTTCATCGAAGTCAATATTGAGTATATCTCTTATTATCCACCGGTCAGAAACTTTAATTGGTTCATCATTCATTTCGATTGTATGATTGTTCTTCAAATTAGTAATAGGTAAATCAGCGTCGATAGTAGGAGATAGTTTTAATATAATGTTATCATTCTCAATTTGTTTGTCAATCCGTTGACATTTATTAGCAATGTAATTATTTTCGGTTTTCTCTATCAGAATTTTGTGTCTAGCACAGTGTTTGTCTATATTGTACGTTCCTCTTTGACCTGCCTTTAGTAGCTTATTGCAAATTGTACAATATACATAGTTTCTTATTTCTTGATTATCAATATAAATAGAATGTATATTCCGATGAACTAAGAACCGATAGGATTCCTTCAAGGCAATTCGAGTAGGATTAAATTGAAGTAAGTTATAGATATCTATTTTCTTAAATCCGGCCATTTTCAATTAAAATATCATTATTGATGTTGAAGTTAGTTAGTCTGATTTTTTTTCGATCCTTTTATAGGTTTATTGAAATGTTGAAAGAATATCAATGACAAATTTTATAAAATATTACATCTAATCCGCCCACGCATTTGAAGATTTTTATTATCCAAATTTTGCGTTTCTTATGTATTGTCAAATTCGTAAAACATGTCCAAAATAAATGGTATATATAGAGCATCATCTGGAATGTTAAAAAGCAATTTTTCTTAATTCTAAAAATGCAAAAAATTGAGAGAGAATTAACTACATGTCCACTAATACATTTTGTCGCGACTGCCATCAGCGGATATTGGAACGCTGCAATTATTGTCAGCAACCTATCTCGCAAAACTATAAAAAAGAGGAAAGGTGTAATACATGCCAACAACCAATACAGGAGGACTCGCAGTCAGAATCGGATGTTTCTTCAGACGAAGAGGAATATGAAATTCAAAAGGATAAATGAAGCCAATCATAAGCACAAAAGAGTACGTACCGAAAGTGACTCCTCGAATGAAGAATCAGATTCGGATGAGGACTCCGAAGATGAAGGAAGGCCTAAACGGTACAAAATGTCTAAAAGGAATTATGAAGAAGAAGACAGCGAGGAAGATGAAACCGAAGATTAATAACAACAAAGAATGTGCTGAGATTTTGAAAGAAGTTGATACAACCACTTCTGATAAAAAGGAAAAAGATTGTAAATTTGAAGGAACTGTTGAAAAAGACGTTGTAAATGAGAAAGATGATAATGGGAAAATTTAATATTCAATTCTTCATTGATCTTCAAACGAATTAATTTCCTTGACCATTTATCCTTTTCTTTGATTCATGCATATCTCTTACATCATCTCAAAGCATGCAAATTGAAGTTGAATATATCTTTTCTCCTTTCTACAAATAAATATCTTTCCTACATTTGCTTGAAAAATTAAACGATTTCGATTATGGCCATTTTTACAGTAAGAATTTCGAAAATTGAAGTTGAAAATTCTAAATATGTTATGGTTAAAAAATAGAAAAAATTGAGAACAAAAATGAACAAAAGAGTACAAA
>WPAE01000475.1 GCA_009773205.1 Ignavibacteria bacterium | reverse complement strand
AAAGGCCGCAAGTTTGTGGAGATAGAGCCAATATAAGAAAGTACCATTTAATTGACTGCCATGTAAATAACTTTCACTTTTCTATCACGTGATGAACATATGCACCAGACATGTCTCTCTAGCTGGAGCCGTAATTTATTAAGTTCAAGACTTTCTTGAATAGGGTAGGCGTGACCTCTTTATTTTTTCTTGCAAGTTCCATACTGGTGGCTTGCGAGTTACAGAAAGCCCCGGTACACATGTATCGCGACCTCATCAACAATATATCGGATGGTATCCTTCCCTGTTGTGTATATGAATCGATCGTAAAGATATAATTTTTCAAAAAGCCGACTGACCCACAACGCTACGAATTGGGTAATTTATTTTTGTATGTTTTGCTTCTATCTGGAAAATAATAGAAATCCTTTTGAGATGATTAATGTTTGCCGGCCAAAAAACATTCTTACAAATAAAAAGATTAATACAAAAAAGAAAGCACAATTCTCATTGGATTGCGGAGTATCTTTTTAACAGGAGCACCATATGGATCAATTGCGAAGCACAATTCTCATTGGAATTGCGGAGTACTCAATTGGCCCTGTTATGTTACTATCAAGTATCTATCGTTTTATGCAAATACAATGAAATTTCTTCACAAGTGCAGCATTTGAATAGAGGTTAGGTTTGAAGATTATATACTCCATGTTTCATTAGTGGAAACCCCTACTCTCTATTCCTCGCCGAGATGGCAGAAAGGTAGCATGTTGTAAGCTTGTTTTCTACTTGGACTATCCGGAAGACACAATCGCACCATTCCTCACAAAAAGCCGAAATTGTATTCAACAAGTAATTATACCAGGTACTCAATTGCAAAAATTAAAGATAGTCTCAATTGCAAAAATTAAAGAGCGTTCCGATTGGCTTCTTTAGCTCTTTCCTTCACGACATATAATATATCCTACAATACTTTCACTTTTCTACAATAAGAAAGTTCTTGTCTACTATCGGCTAAGCATTCCGCGAACATACAACCAGTATTAATCAGTCATTTATCTAAGGGAATGTTTGATAAAGATATTTCTCGTCTCAGGTAATACGGGAATCTGCTAATATAGTGATTTCTCATGGCAGATATTGTTTCTTTTAATACGCATGATTTTCTAGAAAATCCAGATGCAGTTTGAGGTCCTGATTCAAAAGGCCGCAAGTTTGTGGAGATAGAGCCAATATAAGAAAGTACCATTTAATTGACTGCCATGTAAATAACTTTCACTTTTCTATCACGTGATGAACATCTGCACCAGACATGTCCCTCTAGCTGGAGCCGTAATTTATTAAGTTCAAGACTTTCTTGAATAGGGTAGGCGTGACTTCTTTATTTTTTCTTGCAAATTCCACATTGGTGGCTTGCAAGTTACAGAAAGCCCCGGTACACATGTATCGCGACCTCATCAACAATATATCCCATGGCATCCTTCTCTGTTGTGTATATGAATCGATCGTAAAGATATAATTTTTCAAAAAGCCGACTGACCCACAACGCTAGGAATAGGGTAATTTATTTTTGTATGTTTTGCTTCTATCTGGAAAATAA
>WPAE01000474.1 GCA_009773205.1 Ignavibacteria bacterium | reverse complement strand
TTACTGTTTTCTACTATCTTTTCTAAAGCGGAACCGCCTCTCCTATCTATACGTCTTGATCAGTCTGTGCAAACTCGGCTCTCTTTGTTTCCATGGAAAATTTTAATTTCTGATCAGTAGCAAGGCGTATATATATTAGTCTTGGATCAATAGTGGATGATGTCAAGAAAGAAGAATTAGAAGAAGCATCCAAAGAGCAGCAATATTTGCGTTTGGAACCAACTTCTTTGAAACGTATTTATTTTTATTCCTCATGTAAGTATATGCATATAGATCAGTCAACACAGGCAAAACAGTAGACACTTTATACTTAGACTTCAAAAAAGCCTTTGATTCCGTTCCCCATCGGCGCCTAATATCGAAACTTGGAGCATTAGGAATACAGGGCTCCGCCTTGAATTGGTTTGAAAATTATCTTTACGGGCGAACTCAAGCAGTTAGAATAAGGGAAACTATTTCCCCTGATAGGAAGGTGTTGTCGGGAGTGCCTCAAGGATCCGAACTCAAGCAGTTAGAATAAGGGAAACTATTTCCCCTGATAGGAAGGTGTTGTCGGGAGTGCCTCAAGGATCTATTCTGGGTCCCCTCTTGTTCCTTGTCTATATTGCTGATCTACCACGAGCAGTTTCACCTCCAACTCAAATAAGGCTGTTTGCAGATGATGCAAAAAAATTTTGGAGAATTTCTGGTCAAGAAAAGTCACTTGAACCCACACCTTGTCACGGGGGGACTCTCCCGCCAAGCCTCCCTAGTCCCCCAGCCAGGAAGTTTCCCCCAAAACCGCACAAAGGAAAAAGTAAAAGGGAAAAATTCGGCAGCAGCCTCCGGGTACGGGCCCTAGAAAATGGGAGAAAAGATGGGCAAAAATCACTTTTCCATTGAGATTTTCTCATGGAAATCCTAAAAATTTTCCCACAAATTTTATATCCTAATTGAATTTTAGCCCAAACAAACGCGCAAAATTTTGCCGCTAGATTTCTTAATTTATTTTAGATTTACTCAAGATTTTCAATAAACCATCAACATTACTTTAATGTTTATTTAAATCC
>WPAE01000173.1 GCA_009773205.1 Ignavibacteria bacterium | reverse complement strand
CAGCGATGTGCAAAAATTTTTAAAATCAGAGGGAATTCATCACTTTGTTTCCCATAGTGATCAAAAAGCAGCTGTTGTGGAAAGATTTAACCGAACCTTAAAAAGTCGCATTTGGACTTATTTTACTGCAAAGCAAACAAATCGATATGTTGATAAACTTGACGATTTTGTTAACTCCTATAACAATTCCTTTCATCGGTCAATCAAGATGAAACCCTCAGAGGTTAGCCCAAAGGATGAAGATAAAATTTGGCTAACTCTTTATGGGAAGAAACAATCGTCACGGCTGAAACAAGGATCAGATTTGAAACCGCCTCGAATAGGTGAAAAAGTTCGGATAAACAAGGTGAAGGGGATTTTTCAAAAGGGTTACATTCCGAATTGGAGTGAAGAACATTTTCATATAAAGGAGGAAGTTCAGAAAAACCGTCCAGTTTACCATTTAACTGATGATCTTGGTGAGGATATAAAAGGTGAGTTTTACCCGGAAGAAATTCAACCAATTGAGGAGAATCGCTATCTAATTGAAAAATTTTTAAAGAAGAAAAAGGACCCGAGTGGTAAATTTCTTTATTTTGTCAAGTGGAAAGGGTGGCCTTCGAAATTCAACTCGTGGATTCCCGACAAACTTTTTAAGAAACTTAAAAATCTTCAGAAATGAGCACTGAACAGTTTATTGTTACTCTTCCAAGCAATTCATGCAAACAAACCTTTCCAGACAATCATCCAAATTTATTTAAAGTTCAATTACCAAAAGCTTTGGAATTTGAAGGTGAATGGGAAGTTGCACTCATGAATATTCATTACCCTTTTAATTGGGCCAATTACCAAGAAGATTATGTTGCTGTTTTTGCGAAGCTTAAAGAGTTGGAAACAGGCCTTGTGAAATGCACTGATTATAAGCTTATCAAGATTCCCACAGGCTATTACCCGAATCCAGGCGCTATTGCTAAATATGTTACAAATTGGTTCAATAAAGCGCCTCCAAATCTGCGACGCGGCAGAAAATCATGGAGGCTTGATTGTAATTACGATCCTTATCTTGGGAAAGTTGACTTCGTTGAGCACAACATTTTATGGTACCGGTTCGTGACTGGAAGCCTTAGATTTCATGAAGCTATGGGAAATCAATCAACTTTTATTAATAATAAGCTTTACATTAGTTTTGCAAACAATATCATCGGTCCGCGAGTTCTGCTTGATAAATTTGAGTCAATGCATATTTATTGTGATGCAATCAAATATCAAATTTGCGGCGACACACAAATTCCCTTGCTTGCTGTTGTACCTCTACAAGGCAGACCAATGGAATCATGCTACTGGAGCTGCAGTCCACCTTACTACCTTCCCCTCAATCAAAAATCTTTCAATACCATTGAAATTAAAGTTTGTACTCCAACAGGTGAGGGTTTCCCGTTTAGCAAAGATGGAACTGTTGTTGTCCAACTCCATTTCAGAAGGCAACGAGGTCCCTGGTAGCACCTCTATATAAACCGTTAATTCAAAAATTTATTTCAAAACTTTAACAGAAAAAAATGGATAAAGCCTTGCAAGCCCTTCGATTGATGCAATATGGGCAGGGTTTTGGTGGAGCGTGGCGAGGCATGTATCGACAGGTTACACCAATTCAAACTACTCAGGTTGAAGCGGCTCCAGTAGCAGTTCCTGAAGATGATCAAATTGGCGAAGGCAGAAAGAGGCGTAAAAGAAAGCGAGTATATAAAGGCCCAGCTCACCCTCGTAAAAAGAAAGCTAAGAGGCGAAAAGGAACAAAGAAAGGATCTCGTAAATCAAAAATTAAAAGATTCCAAGTGCCTATTCCACCTTATAATTTTTAATCAAAATGGAAGGCCTCCTCAGCGAACTGGACTATTTCCAACCCCAGGTTATGCAACTCAGCGTAAACTCAGAATACGATCGTGTTTATGGTCCAGGTCAAACAATTGTTCAAGGAGGACCAATTGAATTTTTTGTTCGAGGTGCGGATGGAATATATTTGGATCTCTCTAATAGTAAACTTGAAATTAAACTCAAAATAACTTTGGAAAATGGGAACGATATCCCCAACAATGCTGCAGTTGGACCCGTTAATGATCTGTTAAATACAATGTTTCAATCTATGGATATGGAATTGGCTGGGGTCCTCGTCACCGATCCAAATACAAAATATGCATATCGCGCAGTAGTTGAAAATTTGATTAACTACAATAAACAAGTAGCAACTACTCGTTTACTTTCAGAGGGCTGGGTAAAAGATACAGCCGCCCATATAGCAATTACAGATCCTGCTGGAAATAACCATGGACTGCGTGATCGAGCACACTGGTTCGCAAATAGTCATTTAGTGACATTCATTGGACGCCCTCATTTGGATCTCTTTCATCAAGAAAAACTAATCCCTTCTAATATTGATCTTAAACTTCGCTTGATTCCCAATACTCATACATTCCTCTTAAAAACCCCCGCACCAGTCGATGGCAACCATCCGCAAGTGAACTATCGCATTCATATTTCATCTGCTCGTCTTTTCATTCGTAGCAAAGAAGTTTCACCAAATCTTATTGTAGCTCATGAAAAATTGCTACAATCATCCAACTATTC
>WPAE01000065.1 GCA_009773205.1 Ignavibacteria bacterium | reverse complement strand
GTTGGATTCAGCCTTCGATAATTCGGCTATCAGATTGGCAAAACTAAAGAAGCAGACCTTGAGATTTTTTCTGCAAGCTAAATGAGCTATAGCTCTTGCTTAAAAATGATAAGTTAGAACAGCTATAGGTGGGCGACTTTCATCTTAATATTTAAGTCCATGAATTGCTTTAGATATGTTTAACTAGTGTTATAAACTCACTAAATGATTAGATATGAAAAAAATAAAACTTGCTATTGTTGGCACACGCGGTATTCCAGCAAAGTACGGAGGATTTGAGACCTTTGCTGAAGAAATTTCAAAAAGATTAGTTAAACTAGAATATGAAGTTGCAGTTTACTGTGATAAAGATTCTTTTGAATTCCAAGAATTTTTAGGAGTAAAATTAAAATTCATAAATACAACAAAGAATATAAATCCAATTTATTACTGTTATCTTTCTCTTAGAGATGCATTAAAATATAACGATATTGTCTATGTTACAGGGGTAGCCGGTGCAATATCATATTGGATAAATATTTTTTATAGAAAAATAATAGTTACTAATACTGATGGTGTTGAATACTATAGAAATAAGTGGAACTTAAGTGAGAAATTATTCCTTAGATTTTCAGAAATGATTTCAGTTTTATTTTCTTCAAGTATTATAGCTGATTCGACAGGGATTAAAAAACATTTGGTTAGAAATTATCATTTCGAAAAAAAAATAAAAGTAATCGAATATGGTGCAAATACGATTACAAAATTTTATGAAATAAATGATTTGAACAACTTAGAACCTAATTCCTATTATCTAATTGTTGCACGCATAGAGCCAGAAAACAACATTGATAAAATTATCGCAGGATATTTGCTCTGTAATACCAACAAAAAATTGGTCATTGTAGGTAATTATTTACCATTATCAGATTATATTTCTAAACTGTTTAATTTATGCCAACATAATAAAAAAATAATTTTTCTTGGGGGAATTTATGATAAAGAAAAACTCATTGCTATAAGGCAAAACTGTTTTGCATATATTCATGGGCACTCTGTGGGTGGAACGAATCCTTCATTGCTTGAAGCGATGGCTTCAATGAACATTATTATTGCACATGACAACATATTTAACAGAGAAGTTACTTGCTCAAAAATGTTTTATTTTCATACTCATCAAGAATTAAAAAACATATTACAAAACGTGGAGCAACTACCTCATACAAAACTCGATGAGTTAAAACAGTTTGCTACAAAGAGAATTAAAGAATATTATAACTGGGAATTAATAACCAAACGTTATGATGATTTTTTTCGTGAATTGATAAATACAAGTAAGGAAAAATTAGGGTAATGATAAGTTGGGTTCATGTTGAGGATTGGGCGATTTATAAAAGTGACAACATAAGTTAATATTTTCTCTTTTGTAACCAAATTATTATCATTATGATTATTTTGCATCGTCTTAAGTGTTTATGTTTGTTTTGTTCGATATTTACATTATTCAGCCAAAGTAATTTTCTTCAGTGCCAATCATTAAATGGATTTCCAGGACTTTTTAACGTACCATCTGCTGAGACTTTATATGATGGTGGCATAGAAATTGGCTCTGTTTATCTAGCAAAGTCTGCCATTAATTATGGCAATAGTAAGCATGATCTTTTTGCAACATACCTTACACTTTGTTATTTACCTAAATTAGAACTGTCAATTAAACTTAATCGTTTAATTGGTGTATTTGGTAATTATACTTTAGATCGTATGTTCAGTTTACGATACCAATTCATTTCTGAATCTTTCTATATACCTAAAGTAACGGTCGGCTTTCATAATCCATATAGCACAGGTGACTTAGAGGACAATTCAAGTCATATGAATTCTTCTTATATAGTGGCTACGAAGAATTTGGCTACACTACTCTTTTTTGGTAATTTTAACCTGACTCTTGGATACGGATCAGATTTTATAAAATCTGATGACTATCAGTATATTGGTGTATTTGGAGGATTTTCATTTCGTTGTAACATTATTCAATCTGGAAAAGCTTATTTTGAGTATATTCTGGAATATGATGCAGAGCATGTTAATACTGCAGTAAGAGTAAAACTCGCCGACCTTATTTCAATTACCTGTGGGTTCACTGAGTTCAAAAATTTTTCTGGCGGTATTTCAATTGGTTTCATTTTATAATTTAGTAAAACAATCGTTTTAAGTATGACTTACTTTTTTATTTTTTTTACATGTTTTATTATTACTTCATTTAGTATGCCATTAATAATTGATCAACTGATAAAAATTGGTGTGACCGATAGGCCAAACTCACGTAAAATTCATAAAGAAATTACTCCCAGGATGGGGGGAGTCTTAATATTACCATTAGTTTTTATTTTTCTATTTACATATGGTTATAACGTTATTTCATTGAAGTATTTTATAATATCTAGTATTTTTTTGTTGATTTGTGGAATTATTGATGATATTATTGAACTCGGGTGGAAGTATAAAGTAGTATTACAGTCTTTATCAGTTATATTTCTAATAATACAAATACATAATACATTTGAAAGCCTAAGTCTATTCGGAATACAACTTCCGAGTACTATATACTATCCATTGCTGTTTGTTTTTATTCTTGGAGCTGTAAATTCGATTAATCTGATGGATGGTTTGGACGGATTAGTTAGTGGTTTTAGCTTATTGTTAGCTCTTCCAGTTTTTATTCTTTCATTATCTACTCATAATACAAATATTAGTATAATTTTAATTTCTATTGTTGGGATAACACTTGGGCTCTTAAAATATAATTCCTTTCCAGCAAAGGTATTTTTAGGTGATACTGGTTCTTTGTCGCTTGGCATTGTTCTTTTATTTTGCCTAATAAGCATTTCTATAATTAAAACTAATAAGCATCTTGATTTGACAATTCCAATAATGTTTTTTGGTGTTCCTCTGACTGATACTCTTAAAGTAATATTTTCAAGAATTTTGAGAGAGGACAGTGTATTTCTTGCTGCAAAAGATCATTTACATCATATTATTCTGGGGTATAATATTAGGCACAAAACTGTAGTATTCTTAATCCAATCTTTTTCAATTCTCTTTATACTTAACGCAATACTGTATATTAAATTTAACAGTAGTTATTTTTATATTACTTTCTTTCTGCTAATGTTGGTTATTGTATTCATTGATAAAATTATGTCACGTATAATCAATCTTGATAGTATAAGATTATATTATAAACGAATCTCTTTAAAGCCGAGTGAATACATTATAAGTCAGATCAAGAAATTTTTATGGGTTTCATTTATATTATTTTGTTTAGTTATTGGAATATCAACACCATATAATATTACTATTGACTGGGATTTGAAATTGGTGCTTCCTTTCGTGTGGATGCTGCTTTTAATATTGGCTTTTGTAAATCATCGTAGCTGGAAGCAGCTAAATCACATCTACTCTTTTTTTAACTTTGCTTTTCTTCATGTTTCTAATTCTATTTTTACAATATCCAATTACAAGTATTCGTTCCAGCTTTTTGGTTTACAGATTAGTTTTTCTAATTTAATCTTTTTTTTATTTCTTTTGAATGTTTTACTTTTTTTCTATGCCCGAGATAAAGTAATTCCTAAAAATGTTGTTTTCTTTACCGGCTTTGATTTAACTTTATTTACACTGATTATATCAACAGTGCTTATTAGAGAAGTATTACCCATAAATATATATATAATTAGCAATAGTTTATTTGCATCATTAATTTGTTATTATTGGCTGAAAGTTTTTTATTTTTATTATCCCCGCATCGTTAACTTTATTTTCTATACATTATTCTTTTTGAACATAAGTATAATGGTAAAATCTTTACTATAATCTATTCGGGGGCTCTATTTTAAAACATCGTTATTTGATTTAATTGTCAAATAGGCTAAGACCATTATAGTATCTTTTTCCAATCGGGATTTCGTAAAGCTCAACATTACGATGAAAAGATGAGCAAAGTTTTTTTTGATGAATTGGAATTGCCAAAGCCCGATTTTTATTTAGGTATTGGTGGTAGAAGTCATGCCGAGCAAACCGGTAAAGTGATGATTGAATTTGAAAAAGTGTTAATACAAGAAAAGCCAGACTTAGTAATTGTAGTAGGTGATGTAAACTCAACAATTGCATGCAGTTTAACAGCGGTAAAACATGGAATTAAAACAGCGCATGTGGAAGCTGGATTAAGAAGTTTTGATAGAACTATGCCGGAAGAAATTAACAGAATACTTACGGATTCAATTTCCGATTATTTATTTGTTTCTGAACCGGACGGGGTTAAAAATTTAAGGAAAGAAGGAAAAAAGGAAGAAGAAATTATCCTTGTAGGTAATACAATGATTGACAGTTTAGTTAATTATCTGCCGGTTATAGAAAAGAGTAATATAGTTTTGGAATTAGATTTAGAAAACAAAAATTATATACTTGTTACGTTTCACCGTCCCTCTAATGTTGATGTAGAAGAGAACCTTAAAAGTATTGTTGAATTGTTGAATGGTTTAAGCGTTTATAGGAAAATTGTTTTTCCGGTGCATCCAAGGACAAAACAAAAGCTGGCATTGATGGGATTGGATAAATTATTGAAGAGTAATATTATTTTAACTGAGCCGTTAGGATATATTGATTTCATTTCTCTAATTAAAAACTCTGCGCTTGTAATAACAGACAGTGGAGGAATACAAGAAGAAACGACTTATCTTGGAATTCCCTGTATTACAACTAGAAAAACTACTGAACGACCAATAACTATCGAAATAGGGACTAACATATTAGCCGGTGAAGATTTTGATAAAGCATTTATGTTAGCCACAGATATTTTGAATGGTAAGGTGAAAAGGGGAAAAATTCCAGAGTTATGGGATGGCAAAGCTTCTGAGAGAATAGTTGAATTTCTGTTGCATAAATATCAGTGAATAGTGAATCCCCGCTAAAAGAGGTTGTGTGAAAATGGTAAAATAGTTGGTAGGCGCAACTTTCAAGTTGCGGTTTTATCAAAGAAACGCAAGCTGACCCGCTTCGCCAAGTGGCTTAGCGCGGCGAGAGCTTGCGGCTACCATAAAAATATTAATATTAACACAGGCTCAAAAGAGCGGGGCGAGTGTGAAGAGTGATTGTGCGACTGGATTATTAGTCCCTTTCAATAGGTATGAAAAATTATTATTTTGTACCTATAAGAGGATACAAAAATGAAAGAACTATTTAAGAAAATTATAACAGATTTTATAGAAGTTGAGCTGCCGGAGCTAATTCCAAGAGAATTAGAGCTTCCATTAGAATCAAAAAAGATTATAAGTGTAATAGGCGCCAGGCGTACCGGTAAAACCTCTTTATTGCTAAATCACATAAGAAAATTAAGGTTAAAACACCATGCAAACAGAATAGTTTATATCAACTTTGAAGATGATCGTCTATTCCCATTAGAGCTGAAAGACCTTGACAATATCATCGAAGCGTATTTTGAATTATTCCCTTCAAACAAAGAAGAAAAAATCTTCTTTTTGTTCGATGAGGTTCAAAATGTAAAAAATTGGGAAATTTTTATCCGCCGTATTTATGATACATTAAATTGCAATCTAATTATCACGGGATCATCTTCAAAGCTTTTAAGCAAAGAAATCTCAACATCACTAAGAGGAAGATCAATAAGCTATGAAGTTTTCCCATTCAGCTTTAAAGAATATTTAAACTATAAAGCGATAGATGCCAACTTCTATTCGTCAACCTCACGTTCAAAAATACTACATGCTTTTAATCAATATTTACTTGACGGCTCATTACCGGAGATTATTGACTTGGAAGCTCCTCAACGGGGAAAAGCGTTAAAAGAATATTGTGATTTGGTTATTTATAAAGATCTAGTGGAGCGTTATCAGATCGGGAATTTACATCTAATGAAATATTTAGTGAAATTTCTTTTTACAAATAATGCAACACTAAGCAGTTTCAATAAATTGTATAATGATTTTAAGTCTCTTGGTTTGAATGTATCAAGAAACTCGATTTATGAATACATCTCTTATCTGGAAGATTCTTATTCAATTTTCTTCACGCCTATTTTTTCAGAAAATATTAGAATACAAAACAGAAATCCTAAAAAAGTATATTTATTAGATGTTGGTCTTAAAAATGTCTTTACGTTAAAATCCGATAAAGGGAGGAACTTAGAAAACATAGTTTATTTGCAGTTAAGAAGGCAAAATGATCAAATTTACTACTTACTTGAAGAAAAAGAGATGGATTTTTATTTACTTAAGGAGAAAGATTTTAGGATGATAAATGTCTGTTTTGATGCATCCGATACGCTGACTAAGAAAAGAGAGATAGAATCGTTAAGTTCTTTTATGAATAAATATAAAGAAAATAGGGCGCTTTTATTAACTTACGATAAGGAAGAAGTTATTTCTATAGGGGCAAAGAAAATTTATTTGTTGCCTGTCTGGAAATGGCTGCTTGGATAGTAAATCCCCGCTAAAAGAGCGGGGCGAGTGTGAATAGTTAATAGTTATTAGAGGTGCCCTAAAGTAAAAGTAACAAAGTTTCCAATGTTTTTTAGGGTTCATTTTCTTTATATTTCTATCAAGTTATTCAAGGTACAATTTATGGAAGTAACAGCCAGTATTAATTTGAAAATAGATGATCTAGCAAAAGTTATTGCCAATTTATCTAAAGATGAATTAAAGATTCTTGAGGCAAGATTAAGTAAAGAAGATGAGCTATTAAAGAGGCGCTTAAACGATGTAAAGAATAAAAAAGTTAAGCTGCTTTCCCGGGATCAAGTATTTTCTAGTTTATAATATGCACAAAGCAGCCTTCCACCCGGCATTCAAACGAGATGTAAAAAACCTGCCCTTACTGTTAATCGAAAAGTTAAAAAACCGTCTTGATGAAATACAGATAAATCCTTTTAGCTACGAAAAATTAAAAGGAAAACTAAATGAAATCTCTAAGATTGAAGTTAGGCACTTAGGGGTTGAATACCGACTTGCATTTTATGTACAAAAGGATAGTGTAGTATTTCTGATGTTTAGCAAGCGAGAAAATTTTTATGATTATCTTAAAAGAAGGATTAGGTAGCGGTAAGTGAGCAGGTAACAAGGTGAAAAAGTAATAAAGTAATGGAGTAACAAAGTGATAAGGGGAAAATGAAGACCTATAAAGATTTAACTGTTTGGCAAAATTCGATTCAATTAATCAGCAATATATGAGCCTACTCTAAAAAGCCTCAAATTGAGTTTTTGCACTTTGAATTTGAGAAATAATCAAAGCATTTTTTCATCCGAAATACCTTTTTATAGTAGGCTCATTTATAGAATCAAACAAAGAAAAGAATCTTATAAGTGAGGAAACAAATGGATATGAATGTTCAGGTAATCAAAAAGAATGGTGAAAAAGAATTTGCAATTTTACCATATAATGAATTTATGCGAATGAAACAGATTCTAGAAGACTATGAGGATTTAATTGATTTAAGAAAAGCAAAAGCAGGAACGGTTAATGAACCTTCGGTACCATTTAAAAATGTTATGAAAAATATCAAAATTAAAAAAGGAAGTAGAAGTAGTAATATAAAGTAATAAGGTAATGAAATGATGGGTGGGAAAGTAAATAGTGAAGTTTTAGGGTTGAATCCCAGCCAAAAATAGGCTGGCAAGCACCGTAAAGAGCACCACGAAGAAATCGGGGTAAATTATGAAAGAGAAATATTACAATAACATTGTGATATTATGGCGTTTATATTAGAAACATCTGAAATATTTACGCTAAGTTATGGTGAGTCTTCGACACAATCACTGCCTTCGCAGTGATTAGCTCAGACTGACATCCAGTACTCAATATTTTTTTGTCATGGTGAGTCTTCGGCAAGCTCATGACAGGGTTTGTCGAACCATGACACTACAAACGAAATTGCCACACTTCCTGCCTCCCGTCTCCCGTCTCCCGTCTCGCCTTCGGCAAGCCGAGGCGGACGCCGTCGGCTCATCAGGCGGGCGACTGGCTCAGCTTGCCTGCTGCAAGCAGGTGTGACAATAGATTAATTATTCAGATGTTTCCTCAAAATAATAGAAAGTTGTAGGTGAATATGGTAACGAGAGAAAAAATCTAACGCGAAATAGATCGAATGCCAAACGATTTATTAGAGGGTATCTCTAAAAACCAAAAATGTTTGTCATTCTGAGGAGCGGAGCGACGAAGAAGAATCTTCGTTTTCTTTCAAATAGACAAAGCTGCGATTCTTCACTCCCGCCTAGCCGGCGAGGCTGGTCGTTCAGAATGACAATTTTTAGAGATGCCCTAGAGAAAGTCCATAGGTATATTGATGGACTTGCACCTAAGAATACAAAAAAAAAGAAATTCTATACATATAAGCTTAATGGACAATTTGACGATATAAATGTTCGAGAAAGAGCATATGAATAATGTTTTGTTGGATACAAACATATTGCTCTATGCTATTGATGAAGAATCAAAATATTACACTACTAACCGACTAAAAAATAGAACCACGCTACAAAGACGGCGGGCAAGCGCAGATTTGTGGCGTGGTTCTGCTTTTTCTTTTCTTTCAAACTATGGTTGCTAACCTGACAGCATTGCCCTGCCTATCTGTTAAAACGATCAAACGATAGTAAAAACAAGCGATTTATGAGCCTACGCTAAAAAGTGTCGGCGACCAGATTATTCCCCAGCAAAAAGGTAA
This sequence comes from Ignavibacteria bacterium, assembly GCA_009773205.1. Classification (GTDB taxonomy): domain Bacteria; phylum Bacteroidota; class Ignavibacteria; order Ignavibacteriales; family Melioribacteraceae; genus Stygiobacter. Next base: position 62 of record WPAE01000065.1, on the reverse strand, counting down.
AAAAGACCAGATGATTCCCCAGCTGTAGGATCACATTAATCCCCAGTCCCAGGGTCAAATGA
>WPAE01000473.1:549-1105 GCA_009773205.1 Ignavibacteria bacterium | reverse complement strand
AAACACATCTCAACCTTAATATCTGAACATCATTATATGGCAATCTTTCAAATCGGAATAATTTTTCGTCAAAAATTTTTGACACCCTGGCCGGGTGGGGTGGCGGTGCGGTGGTGGTCCGACACCAAAAATTACAAGTATGGCTTAATCGATAGTACTCATAGAGTAGAATCATTTACGACTGATTTTATATTTTTGACCCGGGACCCTAGCTGCCATCGGGATGGGGGCAGGGGAAGGGAGAGGTCCGACTAGAGATGTAAAGTGCTAGAAATACATATGCTAGAAATCGATTTCTAACAATGCTCGAAACGATTTGCTAGAAAAAATATGTAGCAGCTAGATATTTGTTGCTATATATTTTTTTCTAGCACTGCAACTACTAGCATGGCCCTGTGGTCTCATGGTTTTGATGAATTAATTATTAGCTGAGGTAATGAGAATTTCAAAAAAAAACATTAAATTAGTTGAAACAACTGGTACAATAGAGTTTTTATGGGGTAAATTGAAAACCACACAGTTAAAACCTTGCAAATCAGTTTAGTGCTCATTTGGA
>WPAE01000473.1:0-533 GCA_009773205.1 Ignavibacteria bacterium | reverse complement strand
ATCAACGCCAGCTAACGTATTTTTCCCGTGTCGGCCTCTACATAGAAATACCCAGCACCGCCAGCTAACGTAAATTAGCATTCTACATGTACAAAATTTGTTAAGAAATAATATTCCTGCAAATACTACTCATAAATACTTGAAATATAATACTCATCGCAAATATGTTAAAGGAGATGAGCCTTGATTTGAACAAAACTCAATTTTATTTCTATGTTTTGCTCGCTTAATTCTTTAATTAAATGAATTTATCTCTATCGATCTCGATCTCTTTCGATTCAAATATTTTAATTAATTATGAATTATGTAAAACGAACTTGTGCATTTTTAAGTACGGTGAATTTTGAATCTAAGAAAAATTTTTCTAGTTGCTTATATAATTCATGTACCTTTTCTATATTCCGACTACATCTGCAATTCTTTATATGTAACCAGGATTTTTGCAGAGCCACAAATCTACTACCTCATTTTTGATAATTTTCAATATTCATTAGCATGCAAGCTTAACTATATTAGTGTATTTATTCTAAATT
>WPAE01000172.1 GCA_009773205.1 Ignavibacteria bacterium | reverse complement strand
TTTTTTTTCTGTCCTAGATTTTTAATCAAAATTTATTACGAATGTCTAATACCGTGTGGGCGAAGAATGAGTAAATATTTCCCAAGTCATTTTTGTTACTATAAATAAATGACGTCATGGTTTTTCCAAATTTTTATTAAGATAATATCAATGATTCGTTATTTTTCTATAAATAGATGACGTCATGGTTTTTCCAAGAAGATTTATAGATAAGTCCGAGATTATTTGTTAAACGTACAATTATGAGTCATCGTAAAATAAATTGGAAATTTTTTATTTGATTAAGTATGCATTGTACATATTAATGATTTTATGAATAATGGATTGGTAATACCAGAGAATTTTAAAAATAAACAAAGCATAGAAATGAAGGTTGAAAAAGGAAAACATTAATCAAGTCGAATGAAAAAAAAACTATGACACTGCATGTGAAATAATTAGACAATGTTGTCGTCACGATGAAAATTATAGTAAGAATGATCGATGGAATCACTAGATGGAATCGTGATGATGACGGGAATGTCATGAATGTCTGGGACCGAATCAAGAGTATAGGTAGAATCACGCGATGATATATTCGGAAGACTGTTGGATTGAGAATGAGTGACTTGACTACTAGTCTCTTGAGCTGCGGTAATGGGAATAGAGTCAGGATGAGATAGATAGTACTCGCTGTGAACGTGAAAATCACTGTTACTCAAGTTATCCTGAATCTCTTCATAAAAGTTCCCAACTGCAGGTAAGAATAGTTGCTCTTCTGCTCCTGGTGATCGTGGTGGTGTGGGTCGAACTGGCTGTGCGTCCTGCCTCTCTCGCGCTTGAACTTCATACGTGCGGTTTGTAGCTGCGCCCGCGGTGAGTGTTATTCCTACCGGTTCATCTTCGATTACCCTAGGCGGCAGAACATAACTGATTGCGCCTGGCAGTCCAAGATCGTATATTTCTACTCTCACTAGTCCGGCAGCCGCGAGTCGATCGTTGAGATCTTAATAATAAAAAGAAATCAATACTGGAGTAATTCAATTCGTAGTAATATTAAGAAAATTCATAATTGTTACAGAATTTAACATACGTCGAATTGTTTCAACTGCATTATGTAGGCAAACATGCCCGCCACTGTTGCGTTGAATTGCATGATTGCATTGATTGCAGCGTACATATGCTTTCTGGCATGTCGCTACATGGTCGCTTCCTAGCTCGCTCCATTTTACTTGCTCACCGCAGCCGAATGGACATAGAATTTTTCGCTGTGGACAGTCGTGAACTTGATGATGATGAAGTCCAGCTACAGTAAATCGATGCCCGCACCCATTTGGGCAAGTGACTTGAATCTGTTCATATGAGCATCGCCCAAATGGGTCCGATAAGAATGCCGTGATCTGAGATAGGTCCGCTGGATCGAATTCGATTCTGCAACAAGGACATTTGAGAGACTTCATGTTGCAATTTGCCTTTACAACTTCCTGCAGGCACTGATCGCAAATAACATGGTCGCATTTTTGTGGTCGAAAAGGCCTGCGTGGTATATCGTGGCAGATGCTGCATAAGAGGAACGGAGAACTTGTAGTAAGGCATAATATTGGCGATACTTCTGCTTCCAATTCTGGTGTTTTGACCGCTTTGATATTTTGAAAAATAGGAGTATTCATAAATGAATGCATTTTTAAAATAATAAAAATTAGAAAATTGAGAATAAAATATAATACTTAATGCGTAGCATTATATACTCTG
>WPAE01000472.1 GCA_009773205.1 Ignavibacteria bacterium | reverse complement strand
TCCGTGCAATTTACACGTAATTGAAGCTAATTGGCCCGAATTTCGAGCTTTTTAACCAGTAATTGAAGCTAATTGGAGCGAATTCGAGCTTTTTAACCATTAATTGAAGTTATTTGGCGCGTATTCGTACTGGTTAGTGATAATTGAAGCTATTTGGAGCGTATTCGTGCTGTTTAGCGGTAATTGAAGCTATTTCGAGCGAATTCGAGCTGTTTAGCCTTAATTGAAGCTAGTGGGCACTAATACGTGGTATTTGTCGCGTATTCGTGCAGTTTAGCCGTAATTGAAGCGATTTGGAGCGTATTCTTACTGTTTAGCGGTAATTGAAGCGATTTGGAGCGTATTCGTGCTGTTTAGAAAGCTATTTCGAGCGAATTCGTGCTGTTTAGCGATAAATGAAGCTATTTGGCGCGTATTCGTGCTGTTTAGAGGTAATTGAAGCTATTTCGCCCGAATTTGAGCTTTTTATCTCTTAATTGAAGCTATTTGGCGCGAATACGTGCTATTTACCCGTAATTGAAGCTAATTTGCGCATATTCGTGGCAAATTTGGCGCGAATACGTGCAATTTACACGTAATTGAAGCTAATTGTCGCGAATTCGAGCTTTTTAACCATTAATTGAAGCTATTTGGCGCGGATTCTTACTGGTTAGTGGTAATTGAAGCTATTTCGAGCGAATTCGTGCTGTTTAGCGATAAATGAAGCTATTTGGAGCGTATTCGTGCTGTTTAGAGGTAATTGAAGCTATTTCGAGCGAAGTCGTGCTGTTTAGAGTGTAATTGAAGCTATTTCGAGCGAATTCGAGCTGTTTAGAGGTAATTGAAGCTATTTGGAGCGAATTCGTGCTGTTTAGAGTGAATTGAAGCTATTTCGAGCGAATTCGATAATTGAAGCTATTTGGAGCGAATTCGTGCTGTTTAGAGTGAATTGAAGCTATTTCGAGCGAATTCGAGCTGTTTAGCCTTAATTGAAGCTAGTGGGCACTAATACGTGGTATTTAACGGTAATTGAAGCTATTTGGCGAGTTTTCGTGCTGTTTAGCCTTAATTGAAGCTATTTGGCGCGTATTCGTACTGTTTAGCGGTAATTGAAGCGATTTTGCGCGTATTCGTACTGTTTAGCGGTAATTGAAGCTATTTGGAGCGTATTCGTGCTGTTTAGCGTTAATTGAAGCTATTTGGAGCGAATTCGTGCTGTTTAGAGTGAATTGAAGCTATTTCGAGCGAATTCGAGCTGTTTAGCCTTAATTGAAGCTAGTGGGCA
>WPAE01000171.1 GCA_009773205.1 Ignavibacteria bacterium | reverse complement strand
CTGCTACATATGAAAAGATTTTGTTTCAATTCGATTGATCATTAAAGACTTCGTGTTGAACCCTATCAGACTTGCTTCTTGAATTGTGAAAAGCCTCTGACCCTTAACAATCTCAATATATATCCTATGTTCTTCATGCCGAGCGGGTAGATTTGATAAATTTTAGATTCGATTCGAAGCAACCAACGAGCTTTCCCATTGAACCTTATACAAATTCCTTCTGTATCGGTGAAAATCCGTTCAACTTTATATGGTGAAAAAGGTGCCGTATTCCTTCATTCTGATCTGCACCATTTTTAATGTGTTTCCATTCGAATGTAAATTAAAGACTTCGTATTGACACATGTGACACTTGTTCTTTCTTGGTGAAAAGCCTATGTCATTGAATATTTCCAAACGGGCTAGCTGTTTTTTTTTCTAGCCGAAGTGCGGCCTTTGATAATCTTTTTTGATTCCATTTGATAGTGCATTAAAGAGGTCTCGTTGGACACTAATGGTCACGTTCAATTCCAGTAACTAGAATGAACGATCGAGCTTTTATTTAGAACTTATCATGTCCATTCTGAATGACTTTTGAACATCGGAGAATGCGTATATGTTGTTCTAATCGAGTTACTATAAATATTACCACGGTTTAGAAACAAGCTCAATATTTAGATGTTATTCAGCTCTAATGAAGTCACTATGCATAGGGTTTTGATTCCATCATTAATACCCAATATGGTTTCCTATTCTAATCTAATTCCGATCTTCTCCGTAAAATGGTTCTAAATTGCATGTCGCTGCTGTCCTAAAATTTTAGGTAATTCGAACTTTCTTGCTTCCAACATTGGGGCCAGACATTTGAATCGTTTTTTCTTACAATTCCCTAAAAGAAATGATTGTTTTTCGGTGCTAATGTACATCTTTCCGTGAAACTGGTCATGTACTGGTGAGGATTTCGCATATACATTTCAATACATATTATTTGAAATTAAATAGATCTAAACTCTATAAGATCATTTACAATATTGGTATTCGATGTTGAAACTTTTAGCATTTATGTGCTTTATGCCTTCTTGATATTTATCAAGTACGTCTTGTTTTTGTTTCGCGGAACTGCCTGTATTTGCTTCGAACCATTCCATTAGCAGTTTCTTCTCGAGAGCCCTTGGCGAGAAAACAAACTCTCAGGGTGGCTCTATCAACCACTTCATTCCATTTCAGATGAAGGGCTGCGATAAAACTGTGCAATGTTCGAACGCCAACAGGGTTTGCTATGCAGCATTTGAAAGAGAAAAAAGCCTGAGATGTGCGGTGTTCAATATGTTCCACAATATGACTTGCACTGAATAAAGCGGCACAGCCTGGAAATGGGCTTTGACTGGGCCTTTTCTGACAATAAAATAATTCAGATCGCGAATCTTGTATGGAGGACCAATCTGTCTACATCGAAATGAGCAATAGAAAGGTACTTTGCTGGATTCAAGATCCTCAAAACTGCTTGAAATTCTTCACAATCAAAATCAAATAGTGAATTGTTCATCATTTAATTGTATTTCTAATTAAATAAAGCTTATTTCAGTATAGTTCCGCAAAGAGCTTCTAATATATGTTTGGTCGATATTTAAACTTTTTCCATATAAGTGGATTTCTTCTTGTGTCTATGAGGCTAGAACCTCGATGGCCAGATAAGTTCATGTTAGATTAGCAAAGAATCAAGGCCGAAAATATTTCTCTCCAAAAACCAGATTGAAAATTT
>WPAE01000170.1 GCA_009773205.1 Ignavibacteria bacterium | reverse complement strand
TTCAAAACTTGGAAAACTAACAAATCATACGAAAGAGAAGTAATAGAAAAAATAGCTTATGAGTTAGATAAGTACGATATATTAATTGCACATAACGGCCAATGGTTTGACAAGGGATTCTTTAACGCTAAATGTTTACAATATAGTTTAAGGCCAATATTAAGATTCAAGAAATTAATTGATCCAGTGCAAATATCCAGACGGCATTTAAGACTTGGTAGAAATACCTTAGCTGCCTTAATAGATTACTTAGAAATACCAGTACATAAAACACCTATCAAACTAAAGAAATGGATTCAAGCCTCGCACGATGGCAACACTAAAGCAATGGATATTATTTCGACTCATTGTGAGTATGATATAATCACTTTAGAAAAAGTTTACGATAAACTTCGTTTGTTAATTGACAAAATAGACACAAGAGGGAGTGCGTTCTAATGTGGCAAACTATCAAAGAATTATCTAAGGAGTTGGGTATTCCAGAAAGAACTATGTTAAGAACGGCCAAAGACATGGTAGAAAAAGGAGAATGGGAATACAGATATAGAGGGGGTACTAACCCAGTTGCTAAAGAATATAAAAGAAAGAAAATATCCAACGGCTTAATTAAATGACACCTTTAGAATTATATAACTTCATAAAATTAAATATAACCAATGAGCAAAAATGTATTGAAACAATCGAGGCTGAATACTTTGCAAACGAAATCAAGGGAATTGCACGACTTAATAACGAAACTGCCGGAAGATACCAAAAACGCGTTAATATTGATACTGATAACACAGCAAGAACAATTCCTAATAGAAAGCCCAATGGAACTGATTAAAGAGTTAATCAAAGGTAAATAAATGAGCCAATACGAACTATCACTAAGCCAAAAAATAACACTTCAGAGGCAGTACATTAGGATAATCTGTAATAAGTTATCGGCTAAACCTAACGACCATCTATTGAAAGAAGAACACAAGCAAGCAATAAAAGACTTGAAGCAATTAGAGAAAGCTAATAAAAATTAACGCTCCTCCAGAAATAGTTTGGTTGTTAGTGTTATCTATGTTAATGCCTAAATCTTCCAGCTTCAGTTTAGTTTTTTCAGACATAGTTGCAATCGTGCTTTTAAGGTTTGATTCATTGACACTTAATATTTTAGACGCTTCCCGATAACTACCGTACTTTCTAAGTAATTCCTCTAAAATCTTCTCTATTATTTCGGTTTTCATTGCCATAAAAAAATATTAAAATATATGTAAAAATATTTGTTGGGCTATTGCTTTTTAATATATAAACCTATAAGTTTCTATCAGTTCTTATAAACACTTTATAAAATATAATTTATAACCAAAAGCGAGGTAGAAAATACAATGAAAAGAACACTTAATCAACAAAGTAAATTCACAACTTTAAGAGTAACCAAAAAGCAAAGAAACAAACTCCGTCTTATTGCAGAAACAAACTCTATTAAGCTCGAAGATGTAACCAGACGTATTCTCGAAATCGGTCTTTCTAATTTTGCTGTTTCTGGGGGCAAATTATGAGATATAAAGAACTCTTCAGCATTAGAGCAGTTAAGAAACTTCCTGAAGTCGATTTTAACGCTATCTCTAACATCCCTAAAGATCAGGCAATTTCGAAATAACAAAAGACGAACAATTAAGACAAACAATAATTAAGGACTTACAATAATGGCTTCTAACCTACAAATAGCGATAATGCTCGTTTGCCTAACCACTTCATTAGTGGTTTGTGCATGGGCAGTAAAAGAATTATTCAAAACAAACAAGGATGCAGAATAATGACAACAGCTATAATTATTTCAATCGCTTTAACATTCGCTTTCATGCGGTTTATCTGGTATCCGATACGTTCTTCTAATGACTTCGCAAAATTAAGATGGGAATGTAAAGAGAATATAAACTTAATCGACTCACTAAAATTCAATCTTAAACAACTTAGAGAGGTAATAGATGCTGACTGCAAAGAGATTAACAGTAAACAAGATTCCTATACTGTTTCTAAACAATCATAACAAAATAATTCTAAACTAAGGAGCTAATATGTCATTCGTACACTTAGACATTTACAACCAAGAAAGTTCTTTCCGTTCTGCACAATACAGATATGATAACACATTGCCGAGCGAAAGAGAACAAACAATCGAAGAAGAATTAGCGTTACTAACTTTCTCAAAGAAATTCCAATTAGCAGAATCAGAATTAGAAAGTACCGACAAAGATTTAAGACTTGCGATAATGCAAGATTTATTTGATTCTCACTCCATAAAAGATTTAATCGACTTTTGCAGAAAGAACAACAACGTAGAAAAATACCTTGACGAATTTTTAGTAGACAACAAACTAATATAAGAGGCTTACAATGGAACAGTTACAAAAGTATGAACCCCAGCAAATAGAATTATCTGATAAAGATATTCAAACGCTGGTACAAGCCAACATAATCCCAAACGGAACG
>WPAE01000471.1 GCA_009773205.1 Ignavibacteria bacterium | reverse complement strand
GGGGCTCCGCCCCCCCCCCGGACCCCCTACGAGGCCGACCCCTAAAGTGTTCTCCCCCCGAACCGAAATCCTGGCGGCGCCGCTGATAATAGAAATATGAGTATATCTAATTGAAATAGTTGAATCTAAACATACTTCATTGGTCGTTCTCCACACATTATGGTTGAAAAACCTTTACAAAAAGAATACAAGGGATCAAGGAAATGTTAGCGATATTTGAATTTTTGACTTATATTTCTATTGAAAAATCACTCTCTGAAGTGAATTATGAAAGAGAAAACCCAAAATACAATTTTAACTTTTCCAGGGTTGGGGTAATTTCGAAGTTTTCCGGAATTTTATTAAAATACGAGAGTAGTATGGTGACGGATAGTTCTAGGACAGGCCCCCCCCCACCCGCGGCGACCCTCGCCTCCGCGGCGAAAAATTCTCCAAGTCTTGGAAAAAATTTTTCAAGGCTTGGAAAAATTTTTTCGTGCAAGGAAAAATTGTTTCCTTGCACGGCCAGGGCGCAGGTGGGCGCGCGCGGGGGCATACACACACACGAAAATTTTCTTTAAAAAATTGATTTTTTTGCCTTGCAGCGGGAATTTTTTCCCTCACAGAGCAAGTTCGAGAAGCTGGTGTCGATTTTTTCAGAGCAAAGCGGTGAACCTATCTATAAAGCAGTGAGTCTTGTTACTGCTTAATAACATTAATGCGAAAGTGGCTTTCCTCGAAGAGCATATGGCTTTCTTAAAAAATATGATGCACGGCTATCTCAACCTAATTCAAATCACAACACTAATAACTCGAGCCACCTACAAACTGCATTCTGTCGAGTTTTGGTGTCAACGCTCGCCTCGTGGCCCACGAATGCAACCATCATCAACCCCTGCCATTATGTTCAGCTTCACTTCGATGAATAAAAGAGGTAAGAGCAGATCTACCTTCGGGAGGCGGCCTCGTGGTGTAATGGAAGCACATCTGATTCCAACTCAGAAGGTTCGGGTTCAAGCCCCGACGGGGCCCAAAACAAATCTATACTCAAACACGATGGATCGCGTTTGAGTATAAATTTGTTGCCACCGCTGCATGCCTCCACCCCTATTTAACAATGATCGAAACGCTCTGCCCCGTTTCCTGGGTTGGATTAAGCTGCCTATACATTGGCCTGACGGTTTATCACCTTGCCAAAGATATTGTCGAAGTCTACAGAGCTTACCCACACCGACCCCGCGTCTACTACATCAATGAATGAAGTTTGGAATTTTCTCACAGTTGCTGTTTTATGCTTCACATGCCAGGAGGTTATACGCAATATCTGCCTTGCTTTCCTGTTTCTCACAGTTGCTGTTTTATGCTTCACATGCCAGGAGGTTATACGCAATATCTGCCTTGCTTTCCTGAAGCCCAAGGTTTTCATCGACAGGCGCAAGCCCATACACGTTTGGGAGATCGAAAAGTGTCGTCATCGACGTCTACGCACGAAATCACTATAGCCTTGGACAACCGACACTAAGCTCTGATCCACAATCGTTTATAAAAACCTGGTATGTCAAAAATTCCAAATTATTTTTTTTTCCACTACATTTCATATTCACATGAACATAATGGATCGATTATCAGGATCGGAAATTCGTGACATTGTGTTTAGAACGATTGGCCAAAGGGAGAATTCTTATTGGAAGGAGCTACGAATGGGCAAGCTGACGGCATCAAACTTTGGGCTTGCTGTCAGGATCCTTCGCAACAAGCGTCCGAAAGATATCACTGAGCTTCGCGCCCGCATTCATCATCCAAGGTCTTTGGATAACATCCCCGCTGTCCGTT
>WPAE01000169.1 GCA_009773205.1 Ignavibacteria bacterium | reverse complement strand
TCCGTTAGCCCGACCCTTTTTCCAAATAATGTTTAGGGTAAGGGCGCACGGTAAGAACTACGTTCTTGCGTTTTTGCCGCTTAACCCAATAAATATATCTAAATTGTCGCAATGTTTCTTTTGTTGCACGGTCTTTATTTTCTTGTAAATATTTGGTTTGCCCACTATAACGCTTCGTCCCTGGCGCACAAGTCATTAATATATTATGATATACTACATTATCCAACGTCCAAAAAACCGCCGTGTGCTCACCATAATATTCAAAGTTTGCCGCTTGGTAAACCACACCATATTTTCCACATCGTTCATCCGCAAAACTTTGTATCCATCCAATTTTAGGGTATCGTTCTTTTATATATTTGATGCTATAACTAATGGCCTTGCTTTCACTGTTACGCCCTAAACAATCATCTAACCACATTCTATTAAGTTCCAAGTATTCATCTATGGCGGTTTTTTGGACTACACCTTCTTGGCTTGCTGGGTTCATTGCATAGCCGTATTGCAAAACGCCTTTCAATTCGTCTGCGGCAAAAACGCCCAAGTGAATATATGTTGCCGAATAAAACTTCTTACTATAATGGTTCTTCTTTATAATATCGTTTGCTAAATCTCGGTCAATCTCTTTTATATAAAATGTTTTATCGCCAAATCCTATCACTTGCCGTGCGCCCCATAATTCATCTTGGTTACTATAAATGTATCCTTTTATTTCTGGGGGCGGGCTAACAAGCAAATCAATTTGACCGCTATTATTAATCGGCTTTTCTATGTTATTTAAGTTTTCCATTCTATTCCAAATTCATTAAAAATTATGGGCGGCAAATTATTTGCAACACCGTTATAAATGTTTTTGGCTAACTTCGTTCACGTCTGATTCTTTTTCCATTTTAATTAATGCTTCGCCAAGTGTTATTAATGATTTTGTAATAAATCTAAACTCCGTTACTTCTCTTTCTTTAGTTAAATCTTGCTGGTTAGTTAGCTTCCATTTTGGTTCACCAGTTAGCACAATAACCTCAAACCGCTTTTGCATCGTGCCATCTTCTTTCTTGCTGTAAATTTCGTTAGTCGCTATTGTTATTATCTCTCTCATATCTACCTCATTAATTTGTTTGTAATTTCCGCCAAAAAATTTATAACTATTCGCTCAAACGGATTTGCTTTTATCCGTTTCCATTTTCAGTATTTCAAAGTTCACTGTGTTATGGTAAAGAGCATATTGCTTTTGTATTTCAAAGTATTTTTTATCGCCACACTTTAAGAGAATTGCGCCATTTAATTCATTGTGCAATTTTTGTATTTCGGCTAATATTTTTCTTTCTTTTATTAGTTTCATCTTTTATCTCCGCAAACCGTTTAGCTCAATATCCGTTATGCCGAAAACCAACTTACATTTGCCAATTATACCAAGTTCCGCTTTCGTCCTCACACTTAAAAACTCTTGCTATCCCCATAGGTAAATCAAATTCTACCTCCGTTGGGTCAACATTATTCTTCTCTAAAAATTCACAATATAATTGCATCCAACTTTTTTGTAGTTCTGGTATTTGTTCGCCTCGTTTACTTGCGGCAAATACATTTCCGTTACCAAACATTATAATTTTCGTTGGTTTCGGCATAACAAGCAAATCAACATTGACTTCGCTGTCGCTCGTCAATTTTTTAGTATTTTCTTCCATCTTAGTTTTTCTCCTTTAATAATTTATTTAGTTATTAACGCTCAGCAAGTTATTTGCCACGCCGTTA
>WPAE01000470.1:458-1023 GCA_009773205.1 Ignavibacteria bacterium | reverse complement strand
AGAGTTCGGCGTATGGTACGAATCTCCGCTGGCGACGTCACTCTCAGCAAATTGAGACGTCATCGTGTCGCGGCGACGACGTTTCGCTGGCGGACCCGCACACACTGGCACAACAGGAGGCACCCATGTCGATGCCGTTGCGTCTGCTGGTAGAGAGGCGTGATGATGTCTCGCTGCCTGCGGTGATGGGGCGGCGTAGCCTTGATCGGCGAGCACCCGTCTTCCTGCTTCAGACCCACTCATCATCTTCGATTTCGCCAAATCAACAGCACTCGAAGATCCCTTCTTTCTACACATGATAAAACAAAAAACATAGTGTTTGTATAAAGAAATACACTGAATGAAAAAGTAAGACAAAAAAATGAAAAGAAAAAATAACACACCTTGAAAATAAATTTGGAAAATAAATCAGCAATGAAGAAAAACACTCGAGAATTAAGATATATAGACTATATCACGTGACATGAGATATATTCCCAGAATAACATGTGAAGACTAAGCACTATTCTCGGAATGAGTCAATATGCATAATACAAGTACAACCTCGATAATGTAAACTTTTTTA
>WPAE01000470.1:0-421 GCA_009773205.1 Ignavibacteria bacterium | reverse complement strand
AAAATATGCCGAAAATTAAAAATACACAAAGTACATGAAGAGCATCAATAAATTATCAAAGATGAATGCTGCAATAATTGATGGAAAGATAATTATTGAAACCATAAAGTTTAAATTTTGAGCCTGTGAACACGTTCGGTTGAAGAGATATTGAAGAAAAAAAAGATGAAAAAATGTAAAAAAAATTAGAAAAAAAAATTAAAAAAAATTTAGAAAAAATTTAGAAAAAATTTAAAAAAAATTAAAACAAATTTGGAAAAAATTTAGAAAAATCTACAAAAAATTTAGAAAAAATATTGGAAAAATTTAGAAAAAATTTAGAAAAAAAATTTAGAAAAAATATGGGAAAAATTTAAAAAATTTATTAATTTTTCGAATTTTGAAATTCCGACCTCAGATTCGGAAACTAGACCGAAAATAA
>WPAE01000064.1 GCA_009773205.1 Ignavibacteria bacterium | reverse complement strand
TACATAAGTTATTTACTATAAATGACTTAATGCCTGCCCGTAGCAGGCGGGCTTGTCGGCCCGTATGGCAAATTTTCCTAATGGAAAATTTGGGTTAAAACAAAAGTTTTTAGAGGTGCCCTTAAATAATTGCTTTTGACTTCTTCAAGTGAAATTCACAAAACTGATTAACCTGATTCTTATTTGATATGAATAAAATAATCGAAAAAATAAAAAAGCTAAAGAAAGAAAAGAACGCAGTAATTCTTGCACATAATTATCAACCAGCGGATATACAGGATATTGCAGATTATGTCGGCGATTCGCTCGGACTTTCTCGGCATGCTGCAAAAACTAATGCATCAATAATTGTTTTCTGCGGCGTTCATTTTATGGCAGAAACAGCGTCCATTATTTCTCCTGATAAAAAAGTTTTACTCCCTAATTTAGATGCCGGCTGCTCACTCGCTTCGTCAATTACCGCTGAGCAGCTATTAGAATGGAAAAAACAACATCCAAAAGCCGTAGTTGTTTCTTATGTCAATACTTCCGCAGAAATTAAAGCCGAGAGTGATTACTGCTGCACATCTTCCAACGCGGTTAAAGTAGTTTCTTCAATACCGATTGAGAAAGATATTTTATTTTTGCCAGACCGTCACTTAGGCAAATATGTTCAAACTGTATTGAGTAGAAAACTAAACATTTGGGATGGCGGCTGCCACGTTCATGAGAAAATTGGAGATACAGATTTTGGTCAAGCTGAAAAAGAACATCCAAACGCAGAGTTTCTAATTCATCCCGAGTGCGGCTGCTCCTCTTCGTGTATGCTTAAAGCCGAGGTTTACTTTGATTGTAAAGGAATACATTTGCTTTCAACTGATGGAATGATCAACTATGTTGAAAACTCAGCATCAAAAGAATTTGTGATAGCTACCGAAGTTGGCATACTACATAGATTAAAAAAGATTAACCCAAATGCAATTTTTTTTGCTCTAAGTGAAAATGCAATTTGCGAATACATGAAACTTATTAATTTGCAGCAGCTTTACAATGCTCTTCTCTTCGAACAGTATGAAGTTAAAGTTCCCAAAGATGTTGCTGATAAAGCTAGAATTCCAATTAACCGAATGATTGAGATTGTTTAATTATGAGAAACATTATTGATGAGAAATATATACGTCTCTGCTTTCAATTAGCAAAGAAAGGTGAAGGCTTTGTTAGTCCAAATCCATTTGTAGGTTGTGTTATTGTTAAAGAAGGAAAAATATTATCAGCCGGTATTCATGAAAAATATGGAGCGCTGCACGCTGAACGAAATGCAATTTTGAACTCAACTGAAGATTTTTTTGGTGCAACACTTTATTGCAACCTTGAACCTTGCATGCATACTGATAAACAAACTCCGCCTTGTGTTCCTCTAATAATTTCGAGCGGAATTAAAAGAGTTGTTATTTCAACTGTTGATGTAAATCCGAAAGTAAAAGGAAAAGGTATCCAGCAATTAAGAGAAGCCGGAATAGATGTTACAACAAGTGTCTTGGAAGATGAAGGAAACGAACTAAACAAATTCTATTTCAAAACTCAGAAGTGTGGCATTCCCTACATTACTTTAAAAATTGCAACATCAAAAGACGGTAGCATTACCGAAGAAGAAGGTAAACAAACTTGGCTTACCGGAATCGAATCAAAAAAATTTGTGCACAAACTACGTTTCTCTTATGATGCAGTTTTAATCGGTGCTAACACAGTAAATATTGATAACCCGCAGCTTACAGTTAGAGAAGTTGAGGGAAGGAACCCGAAAAGAATAATTATTGATGGTAAACTTTCTTCCAAACTTGAATCAAAAGTATTTAATGATTCGGAAGCTGAAACTTTTGTTTACTGTTCGGATAAAGCTGAATCATCACTTAAAAAATCTTTTGGTGAAAAAAATATCCGTGTAATTGAAGTTGAAACCGATTATGACATGCAAATAAAACTTGAAGATGTAATTAAAAACCTAGTTGTACACAAAATTAACTCTGTTCTAGTAGAAGGCGGCAAGCACATTTTTGAACAGTTTTTCAATTCCAATCTTTTCGATGAACTTATTCACCTTCAATCACCTGCTATCCTAAAAAATGGATTAAGAGTTGTTGATACAAGTATATTCAGTAATTTAGAGCTAATTAAAAAAATAAGTTTAGGCAGCGACTTTATGTTACATTACAAAAACTTGAGAAGTAAATGTTTACAGGCTTAATAGAAGAAGTAGGCAGAATTAATTCATCAAAACCTTTCGGCGGAGGTTTAGCTATTGAAATTTTTTCCAAAAAATTAACTAAAAATGCTAAAGTTGGAGATTCGATTGCAGTTAATGGAGTATGCTTAACAATTACAAAACTTGCAGACTGCCTTTTCTCTTTTGATGCTGTTAGTGAAACGATTAACAAAACTACACTTAGAGAGCTTAAAACAGGAGCAAAAGTAAACCTTGAACCAGCTCTAAAAATTGGGCAGAATCTTGGCGGGCATTTAGTGCAAGGTCATGTTAACAACACAGGTAAGTTAACTTCAATAACTAACAAAGGCGAAAACTATTTAGTAACTCTTTCATTTCCTGTTGAATTGCAGAAGTACATTGTGAATGAAGGTTCGATTGCAATAGATGGAATTAGTCTAACCGTTGCTCAAATTAATTCTAATGAATTGACTTGCTCAATTATTCCTCATACATGGAAGAATTCAAATCTTTGTTATAAGTTTATCGGAGAAAAAGTAAACATCGAAGTGGACATACTTGCAAAATATGCCGAAAATTTTAGAAACAATTTACACGTTGGTAAACAAGATCTAACTGAAGAATGGTTGAAGAAAATTGGATATTGAAATGAACAAAGAACAAAATGAGTACACTAATAAACTAAGCACAATCGAAGAAGCTGTTGAGGATATCCGCAATGGCAAAATGATAATTGTTATTGACGATACAGACAGAGAAAACGAAGGCGATATAATTGCTGCTGCAGAATTAATAACGCCTGAGCAAATTAATTTTATTACACGCGAAGCAAGAGGAATATTATGTGTTGCCATCAATGAGAAAAAAGCCAAAGAACTTGAACTAGACTTAATGGTAAACGATAACACTTCTTTTCATCAAACTCCTTTTACAGTTTCGGTTGATTACGTGCATGGAACTACAACCGGAGTTTCTACTTTTGACAGAACTGCAACAATTAAAGCAATTGCTGATGAAAAATCCCATCCAATTGATTTTGCAAGACCAGGACACATATTCCCTTTGATTGCTAAAAATGGCGGTGTTTTAAAGCGCGCGGGACACACAGAAGCTGCCACTGATTTAGCCGCTTTAGCTGGGTTAAAACCTGCCGGCGTACTTTGCGAGATCTTGCACGATGATGGAACAATGTCTCGCCTGCCTCAATTAATTGATTTTGCTGGTAAACACAATCTTAAAATTATTTCTATTGCAGATTTAATTGAGTTTAGAAGACGAAAAGAGAAATTAGTTAAATGTAAGACAGTTATAAACATGCCTACTGCTTATGGCGATTTTAAACTCCACTTATTTGAAAATTTGCTCGATGCAAATGATAATCCCATTGCCATTGTTAAGGGTGAGTTATCGAATGATAAACCAACTTTAGTACGTGTTCACTCGGAATGCTTAACAGGTGATGTTTTTGGTTCTTTAAGATGCGATTGTGGAGAGCAGTTAACTGCGGCTTTGGAAATGATTGAAAACGAAGGGAGCGGGGTTCTGCTATATATGCGACAAGAAGGAAGAGGAATTGGAATTGTTAATAAACTAATGGCTTACGAACTTCAGGATAAAGGAAGTGATACAGTTGAAGCAAATGAAAAACTTGGCTTGAAAGCAGATTTACGAGATTACGGCATTGGCGCTCAGATTCTTAAAGACCTCGGGTTAACAAAGATTCGTTTAATTACAAACAACCCCAAAAAGATCATCGGCTTGAATGGATACGATTTAGATATTATTGAAAGAGTTCCGGTTGAAGTTAAGCCGAACAACAGTAATACAAAATACTTGAGAACAAAAAAAGAAAAATTAGGACACTTATTAACAAGATTATAATTTCTAAATAATAAAAGGAAAATGAAATGCAGATTATAGAAGGTAATTTAACAGCTAAGGGAAAAAAATTCGCAATCGTAGTTTCCAGATTTAACGAAGTAATTAGCAAGAGCCTCCTTTCCGGATCTGTTGACTGCTTAAAACGACATGAATGCTCAGAGAATGATATAACTGTTGCTTATGTACCAGGCGCATTTGAAATACCATTTGCAGCAAAAAAATTGGCAGCTTCAAAAAAGTTTGATGCTGTTATTTGTTTAGGCGCAGTTATTCGAGGAGCAACTCCTCATTTCGATTACATCGCCTCAGAAGTTTCTAAAGGCGTTGCCTATGCTGGCTTGGAAACCGAAGTTCCTGTAATCTTCGGTGTAATTACATCCGATTCGATTGAACAAGCTTTGGAGCGAGCAGGAACTAAAGCAGGAAACAAAGGCTGGGATGCCGCAATTTCCGCAATCGAAATGGCAAACTTTGTTTCAAAACTTTAGTACTTAAGATTTTTTACGTTGTCCAGAAATAAAAAGTTAGGGAAATACATTAACTCAGTTTAGTTTTATTTTTACTCACATTAATCAAAAGGAGATGTGTATGTACAAAAAAACAACTACTTTCTTTGTACTTTTTCTGTTTGCATTGTTTTTCAGTCCAAACAATGTTTTGCCCCAAGGACTAACAACAGCTTCTATGAATGGAACTGTAAAAGATGAAAAAGGCGAAACACTGCCTTCTGTAATTGTAATGGCAATACATACCCCAACAGGAACAAAGTATGGAGCCTTCACAACAACTGACGGCCGTTACAGTTTACCCAACTTAAAAATTGGAGGACCTTATACTTTAACAGCAACTTCCATAGGGTACAGAAAGGAACAACAAGATAACATCTACTTATCTTTAGGACAAAACCTAAGAACTGAATTTGTACTACAGAGCGAAGATGTAAATCTCAAAGAGATTACTATTACAGCTGAAAAAGACAATGTATTGAATAGCAGCAGAACAGGTGCTGCAACATTTATTTCTCCGCTGCAAGTAACCGAAATGCCTTCCATAAAAAGAAGCACACGCGATATAACCAGATTAGACCCTAGGAGCGATGGGAATTACAGCTTTGGTGGTAAAAACTGGTTGTATAATAACATATCATTAGATGGTTCTTATTTCAATAATTCATTTGGTTTAGACGACCCGGCGCCTGGCGGACAAACAAATGCAGAGCCCGTGCCATTTGATGCTATTGCAGAAGTGCAAGTTTCGGTTGCTCCGTTCGATGTACGAGAAGGTGGTTTTACTGGTGCTGGTATAAACACAGTTACCAAAAGCGGTACAAATGATTACAAAGCCTCATTATATCGTTTCATGCGTGATGAAAATTTTGTTGGCAACACAGTTTCTGGAAATAAAGTTATTGCTAACCCGAGCTTGGTTTATAATCAAACTGGTTTTACAGCAAGTGGACCCATAATCGAAAATAAATTATTTTTCTTTATGAACGGTGAAATTGAAAGACGTGAAGACCCTGGAAGCAATTTTACAGCTAACAGAGGCGCTTCAGGTTTTGGAATTTCTAGAGTTAAGGCTAGCGATTTAGAGTTAATCAGCCAAAGAATGAAATCCGTTTACGGTTATGATCCTGGGCAATACGATAATTATACTAATCGAACAGACAATGAAAAATTCCTTATAAAACTTGACTGGAACATTGATGATAATAATACTTTTACATTTCGGTATAACTATCTAAATGCAAAACGCGACCTACCTCCTCACCCATTTGCAATAAGTTATAACGGAACCGGCAGGGGCCCAAACGAAAATACATTACCTTTCAAAAGTTCAGGATATAGAATTAATAATCAGTTGAACTCATTTGCAGCAGAATTAAATAGCAGAGGAAATAGCTGGTCGAACAGATTTTTTGCAAGCTATAATAGATTCAGAGATTTTCGTCAAGCTAATACTCCTAAAATCTATCCAACTATAGAAATCGCAGAAAATGGAATTTCATATACAACCCTTGGTCAAGAACCATTTTCAATAAACAATATTTTGGATCAAGATGTTTTACAACTAACAAATAACTTCAGTTATTTCGTTGGAAAACATGTAATAACTGTAGGAGTAAACTTTGAGTATTTCGAGTTCTACAATTCATTTAATTTATTCTATGCAGGTTTATTTATGGTGCCTGCGCAATTTGGAGGGACCACATTTAACTCAGTTCAAGAATTTTTAAATCTTACAGATCCAAAGAATAGCGGATTTGTTGATTTTAACAAGATAGCAGCAGATGCTATAAAAAAACCTTTTAAAGGAGAAGATATTAAAGTTGGACAATTAGCATTTTATGCACAAGACGAATTCCTTTTATCAGATCAATTTACTCTCACTTACGGTTTAAGAGTAGATATACCTATGTATTTTAACGATATGGTAGATAATCCATTCTCCCGTTCATTAAACTTACTGAATGCTGATGGAAACAAAGAAATAGTTGATCAAAGTAAATTGCCATCCGCAGCACCTTTATTTTCTCCTCGCGTTGGTTTTAATTGGGATGTTACCGGTGACCGCTCTACACAAATGCGTGGTGGTACAGGAATTTTTACCGGCAGATTACCTTTTGTTTGGATAGCTAATAATATTTCTAATCCAGGGTGGAACCCAAATCTCCCTGCTCATATGCAAACTTATTTTTTAAATGCGATGTCTGAAAATTTTAAATGGCCACAAGCATGGACAACTAATTTAGCTGTTGATCATACTTTACCTTGGGATGTTTTAGGTACTCTCGAGTTTATTTATAGTAAAGACCTAAATGCTATATATGTTAGAGATGCAAATCTATCGAAAGCGACACGTACGCTGCCAGATGGAAGACCATTTTATGGTAAGGGACCTTTGAACACTAGTATAGGAGGTGCTTATGTAATTGATAATTCTAGCGAAGGATACAATTACAGCATTACTGCACAGCTAAGAAAGAATTTTGAATCCGGACTAAGCACAAGCCTTGCTTATACATATCTTGATGCAAGAAATTTGCTAAAATCTACCGAAATAGCACTAGATCTTTACGGCAACACTCCAACCAGTGGAAACCCAAACAAACCACTTTTAGGATATTCTGAATTTGGAAACCGCAATAGAATTATTGCCACTGCTACATACAAACATGAATGGACTGAAAATTGGGCAACTAGTATTGGGCTTTTCTTAGAAATTGCGGAAGGCAATAGATTTGCCGGCGCTGGCGGCAACAGGTACTCTTACATTTACAGCGGCGATTTAAATGGCGACGGTTCAGGGTCTAACGATTTGATTTATATTCCTAGAAATCAAAGTGAAATATTGTTTGAGGGCACTACTTCTGAAATTAATGCCCAATGGAACGCACTTAATGCCTTCATTGAGCAAGATGATTACTTAAAAAATAATCGTGGGAAAATTGCCGAACGCTTTGGAGGCATTAATCCATGGTTCGGTAATATAGATTTTAGACTCCTCCAAGATTATTCATTCTTGGTTGGAAACAAGAAGCAAACTATTCAGCTAAGCATAGACATTCTGAATGTAGCTAACTTATTCAATTCTGATTGGGGAGTTCGCCAGGTTGCAACTACTTCTGCAACTTCTCCATTACAGTTTGTTAAATTCAACACACAAGGTTCACCAGTCTTTAAGTTCAATACAAATCTGAAAAAAACATTTCAGGATGATCCAGGAATATTCTCACGTTGGCAAATGCAAATTGGTGTACGCTACATGTTTAACTAACATTTTTTGTAAAAATAAAAAGCACATTGTACCAGCAATGTGCTTTTTATTGTTATTTACTACTGTCTCTGTCAGACTAAAACATTAAGTGTTTCTTCAATTAGAAATAACAGTTGTTGTTTGCTGAATGGTTTTGCAATATAATTTGTGAAGCCACTATTCAAGAAATTAACTTTATCAGAATTAAAAGCGTACCCAGTCATAGCTACAATAGGAATATCACTGTAATTGATATGCTTTCTAATTTCTTTTAGAAGATCAATGCCATTCATTCCGCTCCCTAAATTAATATCAAGAAGTACAACTGAATAGCTCTTCTTGCTTATTAACTTTAGAGCTTCAACAGCATTTTCGGCAATATCAACCATGTATTTATTGCGAAGGAACGTTTTGGTTAACATACTGCTCATTTCATTATCTTCTACAATTAGTATGTAAGGTAATTCTGTATACGGTAGCGAACAAGTTGTTTTTGTTTGAACCAAATCAGATATGCTTTTAATATTTTTATCAGTTATTGTAGGAAATTTAAGCGTAAAAGTACTACCAACATTTTTTTCGCTTTCTACAGAAACCTCTCCTCCCATCATTTTTGTCATTTGTCTGACTAATGTTAACCCAATGTCGGCGACCAGATTATTCCCCAGCAAAAAGGTAAAAAAGACCAGATGATTCCCCAGCTGTAGGATCACATTAATCCCCAGTCCCAGGGTCAAATGA
>WPAE01000168.1 GCA_009773205.1 Ignavibacteria bacterium | reverse complement strand
GAGAATAGATACTCCAAAACATTAGCAATTTGATCTGTTTCCATTAATTCACTGCAATAATGTTTTTGTACTTGTCAACTTGAATTTCAGCACTTTGCTGAGACAAGAGTAACACGTTGATATTTGCACCAGTTGCAACAGCGAACTTGACAATAAGCCGAATTGATCCTACGCGAGTCGGCGTATGCACGGTGCCAATAGGCCCAGGAGTTATTTTAAAGGCATAGAGATTATATCCATTTGCCCATTCTTCAGGTTTCAAATCCCAGCATGTTGGACCAATATCAAAACCCAATGCCTCCAACACCCCATAATAGCTACTTATATAGTCGATATTTGCAAAATTTTGCTGATAAGCCAGACGAGGTACTTGCTCCCCATTTGCTTGCATACACATATAATTGACACCGAAATTTTCAAAATTAAAAGGAGCCCTTTGGTACCCGCCCGTCATATTGGCATCGGAAATCAATCCAAGCACAATGAGATCAGGAAGCTTACCTTGATATACGTTATCGAATTCTACCTGAGACGTACCAGTCGGAATAGTGAGAGTCTTAGTAACAATGCGGGTATATGGAATAGAATAATTGTTACTTTGCAACATTTTCTCTTGAGCGAGGATAAGATTAGGCGAGATTTCCTTAGTACGAATAAACAAACGAGCAGATGCAATATGAATACGATAATTAACTTGAGGATGTTGGACATCGGCTGGAGCAGCAGTTTTCAAAAGAAATGCGTGGGTATTCGGGATGAAACGAAGTTTCAAATCGATATTAGCTGGGATGAGTTTTTCCTGATGAAACAGGTCTAGATGTGGACGACCAATCAAAGTAACCACACGACTGTTTGCATACCACGCAGCTCTTGCAGTCAAGCCTTGATTGGCTCCTGCAGGATCAGTAATACCACATTGATTTGCAGTATCTTTCGTCCATCCTTCACTAAGCAAACGGGTGCTGGTTACAGGCTGGGTGTAGTTAATCAAATTTTCCACAAGTGAACGAAATGCATATTTAGTATTAGGATCGGTAATCAAAACCCCAGCCAACTCCATTTCAACAGATTGAAATAGCGTATTAAGGAGATCATTCACGGGTCCAACAGCTGCATTGTTCGGAAGATCGTTTCCATTTTCCAATGTGATTTTAACTTTAATCTCAATCTTGCTATTATTTAGATCCAAATAAAGGCCATCCGCTCCTCGGACAAAAAATTCAATAGGACCTCCTTGAACAATTGTCTGTCCCGGACCAAAGACGCGATCATACTCTGCATTTACACTGAGTTGCATTACTTGTGGCTGAAAATAATCGAGTTCGCTGAGAAGTCCTTCCATCTTTATGAAATTTAGAAATTAAACTTTGTAAAATGCGAAGCAATTTTGGGTTTCTTAGCTTTGGGATTTGAGCCTTTATATAGGCGTGTTTTATGGGCTGTGGCCTTCTTCGATTTTTGCTTCCTTTTTCGTTTCTTTTTCCCAGAACCTGTTTGTGAAATTTCTTCCGCAGCCTGGTTAAGTGCTGCCTTTGCAGCTGGAACAATTGCACTTTTTGCAGCACCCGACCATGACCCTGTTTGAGAGTGATTTTGTAGCAAATCCCCGAGAAATGTTACAGCCCCTTTTGAAACAACTGGGAGAATTCTTCGAAAAATTCCACGTAAAATATCTCCAAATCCACTTCCATATTGCATATAACGTGAGCCTTTGAATACTGGGAATTCACCACCCTTTTGATTGTAAGCATTGTAATAAAAGTCTACCTT
>WPAE01000167.1:2828-3584 GCA_009773205.1 Ignavibacteria bacterium | reverse complement strand
GACTTAATTGTCATGGCTATGACGACTGATACCGATATGGCAGGAGGCTATCAACGAAATCCCTTCAATTTTCAACATTTTGGAGTGAATTATTTGTGCTTGAAAGCGAACGGGGAACAAATTCCTCGTATTGCTCTTCAACCTAATTTTGCCACAAAAGACTATATAAGAGCCTATTTTGGAGTGTTAGAATCACTCGGATTTGATATCGGACCTAATTGCTGGGATATTAAACCTGAGGAATGGGCTAATGGATATTCAATTTTTGCCTTCAAAATTACTCCTGGTCCTATTGGAACTGTGCATTCTCCCTCTCGCGTTGGAGCTATTCGACTGGAGCTCAAGTTTTCTGCGAATACGGCCTCCAATATTAATGTTTTGCTGCTCGCTCAACAAACCGCTGAACTTCAAATTGACAAGTACAAGAACGTCCAGCTAATTTAAAAATGAATATGACAAACGTTGATCTTGATCTTCTATTAAGTAAATTATTTAATAAATCTCGAACTCATTATCTTGGTGTATTTAGTCGCGATTTTCTTCCTACTCCTTCCTACATTAAGGCAAATACCCCCTGTTGTTATGTTGCCAATACCGACTATCGTGGAGGGGAGGGTAAACACTGGGTTGCTTTCTATCATCCTAATCCTAATCATATCGATTTCTTTGATTCCTTTGGCCAAGACCCAAAATTCTATGGATTTATTCTTCCTCCTTGTTTTCATGTAGTTTGTAATTCTAGACAAATTCAATCTA
>WPAE01000167.1:0-2817 GCA_009773205.1 Ignavibacteria bacterium | reverse complement strand
CTGCATTGAGTAATAAACAATCAGATGCATATGTATTCAAATGTATTCGTAAACTCAAACAATATCTTTCATATCGGAAATAAAATTTATTGTTGCAACCGACTTATGAAAATGAATCAGCGAATGAATAGAAGAAATGAATGAAAGAGATTACATGCGGAATACATGAAGTAACTTAGCTTTTTTACCAGGAGGGATCTTAGTGTGAAGTGCTTTAGAGTATGCAAGATAATTTCTTTTGATTCCCTTCCCTTGACCCGAACTAGAGGATTGCAAGGGGTTTCCGTAAGAATTTAATGCAGTGATTGAATCCTTTTGAGAAAACATGCTAATGTTGGCCTTAAGAGAATATAACTTTTTAGTAAAATCGTTAAATCCTAGCATATTATTATTTTTAGAACGCACATACATGGATCTAACTAGGTCTGAAAATTTAGTATTGGGGATAGCGACACTGTCTATGACTAATTCATCTTTGGAATTAGGCCGAATCACATTAGAGTGCTGACTCAGAAAATCAATGAAAGACTGAAATTTATTAGCAAAACTTGGAGGCAAACGGCTTTCTTTAACAGTAGGCCATTTTATTTCTTCAGCAGGCACGTGAGCTTCTTCTGCAAGTCCAATATCTGCTTCAGCGTCACCCTCATTAACGTCATGATATTCCTCTTCGTGCTCCTCGTTCAGATTTACTGGCATTACTGCATCATGGGCTGCAAGTGCTGGTGGAACAACAGGATTGGCTCCAGCAATTGGAGGTTGTGCTGGAGTGGGAGGTAAAACTGCTACATTTGGAGCCGGAGCTAATTGACCCGGGATTATAATCTCTTATTTGTTTTTGTCTGAGTCTTTCTAGTTCCCCTTCCTCCACCAGGGTCATTGTCTTGAACCGACCAGTCATTGATTACCAAAAAGTCTACTTCCAATTGCAGAAAGAACGGTGTTAAGCACAATTGGTAAAACAGCAGCTAAAATTGGACCTCCTCCTTTTTGGACTAGAAGCTTTCTTTTTTTCTCGACTGTCTCCCCTCGCTTAATCAATGAATTTTTTAAATTTATTTCCCCTTGGGCTGCGTTGATCGTGGCGTTGCAAAGGGTTTTTATAACGTTATTGGGGCTTCTTTTAAGGACTCCCCTGATAATTCGAGGATCTTTACAGACTGATAAAAATTTAATAGTTTTCTTCAAATTAACCTTTTTCTTGCCCATTTTTATACCTTTGACTGGTTGTAAAAGCGAATGTTTTCTCCTGGAAAAATGTTTGTCACAAGTCGAAATTCTTCTTTCGTTTCAGGGTGTAAGTCAACAACAAGATAGGAATGGGGAATTTGAGTCGCGTGTTCAAAAGCTGAAACTAGGAATTTTGGATCATCTGGAAATATTTGATATCCCAATGTACGAATTTGAGTTCTATCTCTTGGGTTTTTATAGAGAACCAAAAAGTGGGCATTCAAGCTAATATTTCTCATTTCTTTCCCTTGATTGAAAATATTTTGAACAATAAAAACAACAGTCAAATTTTTGTGATGGGATTCTTCTGTAAACATACTTGCAATATTCTTTGATTTTCCCCCAACCCTCATTAAGTCATCAAGAATAATGAGGTTCTTTTCTGTTTTCCTAACCGACTCCAAAACCTTTTCATCAATTCCAGAAACAAATTCAATTGAAGGAATATCATGTTTTATTAAATCATAGTTCTCCTGCCATTCCTTGTAAAACCAAATGATACGATCAGGAGAAGGATTGAATAGATTATGACGAAGACAGCGCATTACAAAGAAGGTTTTGCCAGATTTTGTTGGTCCGGCGATAATGAGTGTAGTTGGATGAGGAAAGGAAAAGTGAGAAGAGTTCATTTTTGAATCATTCAGTGAATACAAATCAATGATCGAAACATGAAAATTAAAGCTCTTTTTATACTAGTCTATTGAGAATCATCAATCACGTAACTAAGTAAGTCAGGTTCATTTTGTTTTACAGGCCGAGCAGGCAGTGTTTGTGCATGTAAAGGAATATTCAGCATTGTTGCTGCACGTGTTTCAATTGCAGAAGTAAACATCTGAAGTGGGTCGAGGCCGGTAGGGACTGTTCTGTGTTTATAAAGTGGATATCGTTTCAAGCGCGCCTCAGCAGCAGTCATTATTTGCACTTCTTCCTCTTCCTTCTCCTCCGATTTCACCTCATTCGCTTTGATTGCAAAATGTCCATATGCGAGTGAGTGGACGCCGTCTTCCAGCAAATACCGCTTATCATCAAACGAACATAATCCTCTCTTGTTAACCTGTAAAGAAATTAATATATTTGATGTATGGGCCCTCTTAATCTTAAAAAGAACGCAATCAAAATTATGTTATAATAAAGAATTCGAATACGCCATACCTCAACTGTATAGAGTTTATGCAACTTGCATGCAATTCGAGGATTAATTTGATAGTTTTCTTCGGGGTTGTCCAGTTGGCTCTTGAATTGCGCATGGCGAATCGCATCGGAAGTGACTTTCTTTATTCCTTTTGCTCGATGTTTCTCGACTTCCTTTCCATTATCATGCACCAAAAAGGAATACATTTTGGGGCGCAATCCAATGAACTCCTTTATCGGCTTACCGCTTGTCTCGTCTTTGAATTTTCCAATGACTTTGTTATTGGATGCATCAAAGAACGGTGAGTTATTTGGATAGCCGGCATTGTCAAATAAATGCTTGTCATCGAACAACTCCTTGTACACATCTGCCGTTTCAACATAGTACATTAGCGAGTCCGTATCAGTGAAGAGCAGATGAGCATTTGGATACTTCTTCTTGAAATACTCGTAGTG
>WPAE01000166.1 GCA_009773205.1 Ignavibacteria bacterium | reverse complement strand
TAACAATCCCCGGAAAATATCGCCAAATCCATTCCCATACTGGATGTGCCTGGCCCCTTTAAAGACAGGGAAATCTCCGCCCCGTTGGTTGTAAATTTTGAAATAAAAATCTTCCTTTTCTGTACCCATTTTTACTTGTTTTTCCGATGAGGGATTTGAAAAATCCTTCGGATTAAGGCCTTTTTATAGGGCTTTTATAAAATTACTCGTTGCCTTCGAAAATGCAATTGAATAACCACGCGCCCGCTTGAATCAAAAGGAAATAATTCCCCGGTATCCGTGCAAATTTTGATTTCAATAGAAGGAATTGTCTTTTGATTTACAGCAATGTAATACGGAGGATTAAAGCCCCAGTAGCACTGCTCATTGGGCGTTCCTTGAATGGGCAAGGTTGCCACCAAGGGAGCCTGCGTGTCCCCAACGATTTGATATTTTACTGCGTCGCAGTAAATGTACATTGTGTCGTATTTTTTGAGAAATGTAAGATAGAATTTATCTTCCCAGAATTCCGCCATAGCCCCAATATGGGAGTTGAAATTATTATTCAATGTGGCCATTTGAAAATCAAGAATATTTTCTGTTTTGAATGAGATCTTTTGGGTAACGGAATCATAGTCACTTGAGAATTTACATGCTGTTTGTTCCGCATGCCCGTTAATGGGTAGATTCTTGTTGAACTGATGGGCAAGGTAATTTCCAAGGGCAGCTGGAGAAGCATAATATCCAGTGGGTATTTTCATCAATTTGACTCCATCAAAGGTCCGCCCAATTTTCTCCCCATATCCCTTTACAAGGTCACATAGCTTCTTGGAATTTTCCTCAATTGGGTATTGAAAACGGGAAAGGCGACATTGGGCCTGAAAATATTTTAGAGCAGGCGTTTCTTGCTCGCCCTCCTTTTTCTTTTCCTCTTCACGCAGAGAATCCTTTACTGTCACCATTAGAGCCACAAACTCTTCGCTGAAATTGGGCCAATTAAAGGGATATTGAATGCTCACAATGGCCACTTCCCAGGACCCTTCCAAATCAATTGGTGTGGGTAGGAGAACCTTGTAGGAACTTGGCTTATTAGCGGGAAAGAATTTTGCACTTGCATTACTAGGCAGTGTTAACATGAATTCTTCACTATGCATCTTCTTCTTCTTCTGGGTTTCCAACCTTTTCAAAATCTTCTTGTTTTACCCAGGAATTAAATTTTGCTGGCCAACCTTTCCACTTGACAAAAAATTCTTCCCCTTTTGTTGCCTTTCTTTTTCTCAAAATTTTTTCAATCAAATATCTGTTTTCTTCAATGGGTTGCAATTCCTCCTCATAAAATTGCCCTTTTATATCCTCGCCCTGATCATCTTGTAATTTATATACGGGCCTCTTTTTAGCGAGATTTTGCTTAACATGAAAATGCTCTTCACTCCAATTAGGGACATAGCCCTTTTCAAAGATTCCCTTTACCTTACTTATTCTAGTTTTCTCGCCCACTAGAGAGGGCTTTTTGGACCTACGAGGATTATTCCCGTACATCCTATTCCAAATCCTGTCCTGATCCTCTGGGGAAACATCTGCGGGCCTCATCCCTATGGAGCGATGAAAGGAGTTATTATATGATTTGACAAAGTCTTGCAAATTTTCAATATATTTGTTTGTTTGTTTTGCAGTAAAGTAGGTCCAGATTTTTGTTTTCAAGGTGCGATTAAACCTTTCCACCACTGCCGCTTTTTGATCACTGTGAGAAACAAAGTGATGGACCCCCTGGGACTTCAAAAACTTTTGAACATCTTTATTGAGAAATTCTTTTCCTGCATCGGTTTGAAGTTTTTGTGGCTTTCTTGGATGAGCCATTTTAAATAATAGTTCAAATGCCTTTTTCATTTCTTCCCCTCCTTTGTTTTGAATGGGAATTGCCCAAGCATATTTACTGAATACATCAATTACAGTTAATATATATTTTGCCCCCTTATTCTTCCTTGAGATGGCTTGCATATCAGCCAAGTCAGCTTGCCATTGCTGATCAATTCCACCAACCACTGTGGGATTTCTTTTAAAGTTTTTTCTGGCTGGCTTATGCAAGCTATAGCTTGCTTGTTTTCCCAAATATTCTTTGATGATATTGAGGGGAATTTTTAGTCCATGTTGCCGGGCCGCCCTAAATAATTTTTGGACTCCCCCATATGACCCAGCTTCTTCAGGTTGATAATATAATTTATCTAGTTTTTTGTAAAGTTGAGATTTTTGAATACTTTTGCCCATTCTATATTTTGCCCTTCAATTCCAATAAAATAACAAGAGTTATCACTTCTTTAACTGCGCCCAGCTTCTCTTTAAGAATGCGATTAACTTTGACGAGAAGGCATTCATGTGGAGGAGGAGGAGATATAGGTGAACTATCTACTTCAGCATTTTGATTGCTATCTATAGAGTTGGATGAAGAGGATGCGGAATGAGGAATAGGAGCAGAAGGTTTTGGAATTGAATCAGACATTTCGAGAATGATACTCATGTGAAAAATATTAATTATTTTTTAAGTCACTATATGAGGAAAAATTTGAGGGTTTATATACATGAGGAAATTACATGAATCCGAGGAGCTCAAAGCAGCGTCCGCAGAGAGATACTAGTTCATCAATGCTGGTGATTTGGGTGGATGCAAGTTCATGTCGGGCCAAGTCAGTAAAAATTTTACGATATACATGAATACGAAGAGTTGTTTGCAGAGGTGTGCGTGCAGTGGCAGTGAGCATGTCGGCAACGCAGTGGTCGAATGCATCGCGCATGTATTCAAGCGGATCAAGCTGAATCATGCTGTTGCTTCCCACTGCGCCGACGCTTTGATGCAGATGGAGCAGAGTCGGAGTTGTTGGTGCTGGTTGCCCGGTCACCGTATTTGCGACCGGTTGCACGAGCAGGCGTGCGGATGAGCTGCTGAGGCTTGTTGTTGCTCCACATGAGAGTTGGGTTGTTGATGTCGATGGGGGTACTCTTCGGGGCCGTTTCGTCAATGGCGAGTTGTCGCTTGTAGGCTGAGCGAGTTGGCTTTGCGGGTGGGGAAGCAACCTTCGCCGGGACCCACTTGAAGTTGCACAATTTCGGGAAGGGTTTGGGGGTCGGCCCAGTCTGGCAAGACGACGAGGCTTGCTGTTTGAGATCGGCTGAGATGGCTGGTTCATTGGCTGCTGGAAGGGTAGGGGTGGTGGGGTTGT
Source organism: Ignavibacteria bacterium (assembly GCA_009773205.1). Taxonomy (GTDB): domain Bacteria; phylum Bacteroidota; class Ignavibacteria; order Ignavibacteriales; family Melioribacteraceae; genus Stygiobacter. The sequence goes on along the minus strand of WPAE01000166.1, from coordinate 542 downwards.
TACCAGATGAGGTGGTGTTGGGAAGAGCGACGCACTTGCTTGCGGTGCTGCTATTTGCTGCATCAGCTCTGGCCCCAGCACCTCGTTCACACTCTCCCACCATTGAGCATCCTCGAACGCCTCCCGTATCGCGTCGGCTGGTTCGCTCGGCGTCGAGGAGATCGGAATCGCTGAGCTCATCGTGGTGCTCGATGCTGGCAGAGTCGCACTGATCGGCATCGATGAGCTGAGAGTCGGACAGCTCGGCAGTGGCGGGTTGAGTGTTGCGCAACTCAGCATCGACGCACTTGTTGGTGATGGGCTCTCCACCGACGATGTTGAGCTTTCGGAGATGCTTCTGGATCGCGCGTTCGTCGACGACATCTAGAGAAGAGCCCATAAGAATTTATAAAAATAATTGAGGAATATGGAAAATATCAAAGAGAAACATGTTTTATATAGTAAAGTAAAAAAATAAGAATAACTCCCCACCTCTTTGCACATTTTCATCGAAGCGAACAACTTCCTTCAGAAAGCAATTCCATTCCTCGAAGGACATGAAG
>WPAE01000063.1 GCA_009773205.1 Ignavibacteria bacterium | reverse complement strand
AGAATAAAGGCAGCTCGAAAAATTAGTTTTTTTAACTTATGCCCGCGGGGATGAAACATTTATGAGCCGAATCAAACCCGCCCGCCGTTTTATGGAGGGCCCGCCCGCCGTTTTATGGAGGGTTGGGCGAGTAAGTCGAAAACAACGTTTTTTAACAAGGAGCATGGTTTTTTAGAGTAGGCTCATTTATAGAAAAACTTTTTTCTTCATTTTACATATTTTAGCAACTAAACCACAGCCTTTTTCTAGAAGCTCCTATTCTGTTTTTCTGCAACAATAAAGAAGTTGTTCTTTTTGTTTCAAATGGTTTCTGTTATTTTTGAACCAAATTATTAATGGAGTTACAATGAACTTTCGCTGGCTAAAATTTAAGTCTATTCAATTTGTGGTAGTACTTTTTGCGCTTTCGTTTATTCTTGGATTGATACCACCTTCACAAGAAGAAGGAATGTACCCGATGAGCGAAATTGAGAAAATTGATCTCAAGAAAGCAGGGTTAAAACTTAGCAACAAAGAAGTTTATAATCCCGATGGCGTTAGCTTGGTTGATGCTTTAGTCAATCTTAGCGGATGTACAGGTTCTTTCATTTCAGAACAAGGATTGATAATTACAAATCATCATTGTGTTTACAGTTCAATTGTAAGAAGCAGCACAGCTGAAAAAAATTACCTTGATAATGGATTTCACGCAGCGGCAAAAGATGAAGAAATTCCTTCGCCCGGCTCCACGGCAAGAATTATAGAATCTTATCAAGATGTTTCCGAAGAAGTTTTATCAGCAATAGAAAACATTAAGGATCCGCTTGAGCGAACAAAAGCTTTAGCAGCAAAAACAAAATCTTTAGCTGAAGCCGCAGCAAACGAAAAAGAATCTATAGTTGCAGATGTATCCGAAATGTTTACCGGTAAAACTTATGTACTGTTCAGATATAGAATTATCCGCGATGTAAGATTAGTTTATGCGCCGCCGCAATCTATCGGGAACTTTGGTGGCGAAACAGATAACTGGGTGTGGCCTCGCCATACAGGAGATTTTGCGTTGGTGCGTGCTTACGTTGCACCGGATGGAAAGGCGGTTCCTTACTCAAAAGACAATGTTCCTTTCAAACCCAAAAAGTTTTTGAGGGTTAATCCGCAAGGTGTTGAAGAGGGCGATTTTACTTTTATTCTTGGTTATCCCGGAAGAACTTTTCGCCACAGGCCCGCGGAATTTATAAAATACCAGCAAGATTATATGATGCCTTTTGTTGCGAACCTTTATCAGTACGCAATAAAGACAATGCAGGATTTAAGCGTTGGCGATAAAACAAAGCAATTAGCTTTTGCAAACCGAATCAAAGGCTTAGCTAATACAATGAAAAATTATCAAGGTAAGCTAAAGGGATTGAAGAAGTTAAATTTAGTTGAACAAAAATTTGAAGAAGAAAAACAATTACAAAGATTTATTGATGCCGACCAAAAACTAAAACAGCAGTATGGAAATGTTTTTGCTAACATTCACCGCATTTATGAGGAAATAAACTCTACAGCAGCAGCAGATCTTTGGGTTAGGCAAATAAATAGTTTTGCACCATCAGTTTCACTTGCAACTTTTGTATTAAATTATGTAGAGGAAATACAGAAACCGGATTCCGAACGCCGCCAGCCATTTCAAGAGAAAAATTTAAAACAGACTTTAGCACAATTGCAAAACCTTAAAGCCGGTTATAATGCAGATTTCGAGAAAGCAATGCTGATGAAAATGATGCTTGATGCATCCAAACATAAACAATCCGCACGTATTGCAGCGGTTGATTATTTGCTCGAAGGAAATGGAGCTAATTTAGAAACGATATTTAAAGAGTTTGTTGATAAATCTGTGCTTGCTTCCCAAATTATGCAAAAAGAATATTTTGAATCTTTGTTAACTAAGAAGCCGGAAGAAATTCTTGGCTCTGGAGATCAATTATTCAACTTTGCAGCAAAAATAAAATTGCAAATCCAGGCTTCTGAAAAAGCAACACAAACCAACGAAGGAAAACTTAACAAATTATATGCAGACCTTGTTACTGCAAAAATGATTTGGAAAAACACTAACATGCCTGCCGGACAGGCCGGTTTTATTCCCGACGCCAACAGTACTCTAAGATTAACTTATGGCTACGTAAAAGGCTACAGCCCAGCCGATGCAGTTTATTACGAGCCATTTACAAGCATTGACGGCATAATAGAAAAAGGTAACACGGGCGAAGAAGATTTTGCCGTACCAGATAAACTGCGCACACTTTACGAAAAGAAAGATTTTGGAAAGTATGTAAGCAATAGAACAAAGAAGTTACCGATAGCTTTATTATACAATATGGATACAACCGGCGGAAACTCTGGCAGTCCAATTTTAGATGCTTACGGCAATTTAATTGGAGTTAACTTTGATAGAGCTTACGAAGCCACGATAAACGATTTCGCATGGAATGAAGCATACAGCCGTTCTATTGGCGTTGATATTCGTTACGTTTTATGGGTGTTAGATAAATTTTCTGGTGCAGAAAATATTTTAAAAGAAATTGCTGTAAACTAATTGTTGCAAACAAGATTAAAAAACGACACAACTCAACAACAAATGAAAAGTTAAACAACAGGCATAATGCCAAAGCTTACAAAAAAAAGATGCTCCAACTGCATAAGTCAACGCAGCTTGCAACACATTTTTTTACTAAACCAACCAGCTGCTATGGCAAGTGGGCGGTTGGCATGGAAGTAAACGGACTTTAAAATATTTTCTTTGAAAGAAATAAACCAACTGACAATAGATGAATATATTTCAAAAACTTGAAGCATTTGTTACTAAAACATTCAAAACAACTTTAGAGATTTTTTTAGAAGCAATCCGTATGAGCCCTAATGCACAAGGCTATGTAAATGGTTCAATTACCGAACTTTTATTGAAGCAACATTTAGAAGGCTTAGACTATGAAGTGAAAAGAATAAAGGAGAAATGGGAAGGAAAAAAACACGCAAACCACCACGGAGATTTTTATTTCAGAAAAAATGGAACAAGCGCTTGGTTTGTCTTGGAATCTAAAGGCGTGAAATCAAATACCGAAGCCTGGAACAAGCTGTATAATCTTCCGCGTCTAAAGAAAATGTTGTTTGACCACAATGAAATAATCCATTGGCTTGACAGAAATGAAGAAATAGAACCTCAAATTGACAATTGGATAGCTGCAAACTTACCCGACCTTGTTGATGCCCCTACTTTATATACATACGAAGAAATACACGATTACCTCAATAACCCTCCGAAGAAAGAAACGGCTAAAATGGTTGCTATGCAAACATTAGCTGCATACACAAGAGAAGAAATTGACACAATGATTAAAGACAGGCTGAAATATGTTATGTCAAAAGTAATGGTGCTTGACACCCACTTCGTTTCAGGGACATCGGGTGCAAGTGAAAGAACTCAAGCCACACCAAGGAAAGATGAGTTTAACGTAATTTCGATAAACATTGTTTTACGATATAACGAACATAAATTTCTATTTGCCAACCCTAAACAGCTTGATTCTTCAGGAAAGGATGCCAACCATTTGCAACAAAATTACATTATGGGTTTTGTGTTCACTCAACGTGATGACCGCTTAGAACTTGACCTGACTGAAGAGTGGTATGATAACTTTAATGATGTATGCGAAACACTTGCTCCTGCTGACGCAATTGTTGAAAGCGAAATGCAAATTGATAACAGAAACGTAATTGTTGAATAATTTTTTCTTGTGCAAATGTGTGTTATATTTGCCACAAATGTGTGAAATATGAATTCTTTATTTGAATTAGAACTAACAAAAGAAGACAATCTCCTCAAAAGGTTTGAGGAGATTCACGATTGCATCTACGCTAATGATGGGCTGTCTCCACAACAAACCTTAGAAGAATTCGTCAAAATTTTATTCATAAAAATTTTTGATGAAAACAAAAACCTCAACCAATTTACAATTTCTATCGAAGAATGGAACGAGTTAAAAACAGGGATAGTTGTTAATTCTATCTTTGAAAGAATATCTAACCTCTTTGAAAAAACGAAGGAAGCATATCAAGATATTTTTGACATTGATGACCGAATTAAAATTAGCAACATAGCCTTAGGGTTTACAATCAACAAACTGCGAGGTATATCCTTATTAAATTCTTCCCAAGATGCTAAAGGATTGGCCTTTCAAAAATTTCTAACTCATCACGAAAAAGATGGTCGTGGACAATTTTTTACACCCGAACCAGTAATAGACTTTTGTGTTGCGATGATGCAGCCCAAGCCGAATGAAACAATAATTGACCCTGCCTGCGGAAGTGGTGGCTTTTTAATGTCTGCATTAAAATATTTGCAAAATAACAACGAAAAATTAAATACTAATAAAGTTGTTGCTAAAAACCTTTTTGGCTTAGACATCAACAAAAGCATTGCAAGAATTGCCAAAATGAAGTTGCTTTTAGAAGCAAACGGAAACATTAATATCCTCTGTACAAACTCCCTTGAAGATTTAGACAGTATAAAACTATCATTGGCAAATACGGAAGGATTTGATTTAGTTCTTGCTAACCCACCATTCGGAGCCAAAATTACAAACACTAGTACTCTTTCAAAATACGACCTCGGTTATAAATGGTCAAATCACAACAAAGAATTTTATAAAACAAAATCTGTATATCCCAACCAAAATGCTGAAATCCTATTCATCGAAAGATGTCTTCAACTTCTTAAAGATGGGGGCAGAATGGCAATTGTCTTACCGAACGGTAATTTTGAAAATCCTTCTCTAGAATATCTTCGTTATTACATCAAATCAAAAGCGAAAATATTAGCCATTGTAAAACTGCCACAAGAGACATTTATACCATTTGGAACTGGGGTAAAAACATCGCTTTTATTCTTAGAGAAAGAAACACCCAATAAAATCAAACAGTATCCTATATTTTTTGGAAGAGTTAAAAAGTTAGGCTATCAAGGCAATAAAAATGGAACACCTCTTTATCTTAAAGATAAATACGGTCAAATTATTAAAGACAAAAGTGGACAGCCAATAATTGATGAAGACTTTAGTGTTATTGCTAATGCCTACAAAGAATTTCAAAATGGAAACAAAGTCGAATCCGATAACTCATTCTCTATTAACTATGACGAATTAAACGGACGATTTGATTTTGACTTTTATTCACCCGAAAATCGTAAAATGTTTTCAAAGTTAGATAACGGGAAAACTGTTAGACTTGGGGATGTTTGCGAAATAATCAAAGTAAAAAGCAGAAAACTAAAAGATTCGAACTTGACTGTTGAATATGTTGAACTATCCGACATCAATACTCAATCATACGAAATAATAAACTCAACAACTTATCTAGTTCACGAATTACCAAGCAGAGCAAGTTATGAAATTCAAGAAGGGGATGTTATAACAGCAATTGCAGGTAATTCTGTTGGAACTAGAAAACACGCCACCGCACTGGTGACAAAAGAATTTGAAGGAAGCATTTGTACAAATGGTTTTAGAGTTCTTAGGAATTTTAAAATTGACCGTAATTATTTGCTATTCTTTTTAAAATCTGAAGTATTCTTGAAACAAATGTTTATGTATAGAACAGGTGCTGCAATACCTAATGTTTCAGACATTGACTTAGCTAACACTTTAATTAATTTACCTGACGAAAAAACAATAAAAGTAATAAGTAATAAAATGGGCAAAGCCTTTCAATTAAGACAAGAATCAAGGAATCAAATTGAAAGCATAAATTATGATTTAGCATAACCAAGCGACATACAAAACCACTGCAAACAATAAAAGGAAACACAACTACATACAGAAGTAAATCTTGTAACAACACTTACCAATAGGCTGCGATAAAACTCCTGCTCTTGAGACAACATTTTCATTTTCTTAGTCTGTTTTTCTTCTCTAGGCGGGCATTTGAATATTTTGCTATTGACTAATCTGAGATTAATAATTTGTGTCGTCGTAAACGCATTGCTTTTAATCAACGAGTTTTACAAGTTACAACTACCAATTTAAAAGGGATTAAATGCAAAGTTTACCATGCATCAAATTAAAACAGCGGTAAAATGAAAAAAGCAGTTATTCTTTTTTTCTCTATTGTATCAATTAGTTACTCTCAACCTATTAAGGTTTTTTTAGAAAAAGCTACAGCATTAGAAGAAGAATTTGTTCACCTTGTAGCATTTTCAAAAGAAGCTAAAGAAAAAATCATTCATCCCCACAAAAAGATTGGGGAGATGAACTTGCCCGGCAAATATCTCAACATTTTTTATAGTTGGGATACTAAACAAGATGAAAAGATTTCGGTGTTGGTTTATCAACTGAAAAATGAGGATTTGTTGTATATAGACAAGAATAATGATAATGACTTATCGAATGATGGTGAGCCGCTCTTGTTTCCTTTAACAGAAGATTCAATCTCTTTTGAAATTGAATCTTTGTTGGATAGTAAGCAAAAGGTGAAGCTTGCCTTGTTTAGAACACCAAATGCTGATGAAACTAAAAAAAGGTTTTATATAGATGAAGCGGGAAACATTAATCAAAAGTTTTTACCGTATGCAAAAATATATAGCGATGAATCGGAATTTGATGGAAGAAAGAGATCATTCTACTTCGATTACAGAATTACATTAAGGAAAGGAAAACTAAAAGTGCAAGACTCTCTTTATGCTGTTGGTCTTTTTGATTACTCCAATAACGGTGCCTATAATGATGAAACTGATTTACTGATAATTGACTTAACAAAAACCGGCAATCTTAATCTTGATGTTGCTTCAAATGTTTTTTCTGTTCATGATGTAATTAGTTTAAATGGTAAAAATTATAAACTCTCTTCATTAGATAAATATGGTGATTACTTTGTAATTGAAGAAACAAAAGAATCCCCTACTTTTAAATATTTAGAAAGAATACAAAAAGAGATTGCTAAGAGTGCCAAAACAGGAAACCTTGCAGAAGAGTTTTGGAATTATCAATTAGTTACAGTCGATGGTAAAGCTGCTTCATTAACGGAATACAAAGGAAAATACTTGTTCGCAAACTTTTGGGGCGAGTGGTGTTTACCTTGCATAAACGAAATTACAGAACTGAAAGAGTCTTATAAAAAGTATGGAGACCAAATAGGTTTCATCAGTATCATGAAAATACGAGACTTGCAGATGGCGAAAAAGATAATTTCAGATAAAGAAATTGCCTGGCAAAATTTCTTTATTACGGATGAACTGGAAAAAATATTTCAAGTGAAGAGTTACCCTTCAAACGTGCTGATAAACCAGGATGGAAAAACTTTTATTATGGTTGGACCAATAAACCGGACATTCTTTGATATGAATATTAAATAGTTGTTTGTCTATCACAATGGCGAGAAGAATCTCGAAAAGAAACGGGATTATTTTGCCTCAGAATCACAGATTCTTATCAGAAACTTCTCTCCAATACTAAAACTCGGTTTCGCTTTTATTTTGCAACTATTTAGCAGATGTAGAGTTTATCCACAACAGTTTCATTGTATTTCGGAAACACCTTTTTAAATTTCAACTGTAATTAATAAAGTGGTCTATTTCATACTTTCAACCGAAGCTTTTATAAGCGGAATTAATTCCCATTAGGGGTTTATGAGCTTGATTAGTATTAAAGAAAAACTCGTAGATTTAATAAAAACAACCAAAGTGGGACATTTATTTCTAGTTGGGGTTAAGCGGTTATTTGGAAGAAACCATAATCCAAATATTCAATTCCCAGAATTAATTAGCATTGAAGTTTCGAGCATTTGTAATCTATCGTGTTGCCATTGTCCGCCACATATGAAAGAATATAAATCTCAAACAAGAAAACATGCACACATTAATGTTGAGTTTTTCAATAAACTAATGGATGAGATTGATTCTGCCGGAGAATGTTATATAGCTTTGCATAAAGATGGAGAACCGTTACTGCATCCTGAAATTAATATAATTCTTAAAAGGGTCAAGCATAATCGAGAGCATAATGTATATTTAACCACCAATGCTCAAAATTTGGATTCAGAAATGTCTGCTTTGTTAATCGCTTCTCGTATTAATGTGGTTAATTTTAGCATTGGTGCAAGCAGCAAAGAGTTTTATAAGAAAGTTAGAGGGAGAGGATATTCTGATGTTGTGAAGAATATTCAAAACTTTCTTGCTAATGTACAAACTGCCGAGTGGAAGCCTAAAGTATCTGTGCAAATAATAAAACTGCCGGAATTTTCAGAAATGAATTCCGAAATAGAAAACTTCACAAAATTCTGGCAAGATTATGATGTTTCGATTTCAGTTTGGGATAAATTAAACTGGGGAGTTCTTGAAACGGAAATTGTTAAGAGCTATAGATATCCTTGTTATTCACTTTGGCATTCGTTCACTATAAATTCAAACGGAGTAGTTACTGCTTGTTGTATGGACTGGAAACAAGAGTTGCCGATTGGAGATGTTAATCAACAGAGTATCGAAGAAATATGGCTTGGAGAAAAGTTGAACGAACTTAGAGCAATTCATATCAAGGGTAAAGAGGGTGAGTTATCTGCTTGCGCAACATGCAATTATTGGAAATGGCAGCCGATGTTAATAAAATATCCTGTACATAAGAGAAATTTTTGAATACTAACTCTTTTGCGGATCACAGTAATAAATTAAACCCAAAAAATTCATTAGAAACTGAATTTTTTGCCGAAGGCCGAAAGTAAAATGTTATTTCTAAACATTTTACTTTCGGGGTTAACCCCGACA
>WPAE01000165.1 GCA_009773205.1 Ignavibacteria bacterium | reverse complement strand
GAATTTTAAATGCCTTATAACTCCGTAACGGAGCATCCTGGACCCCCCAAACTTTCGATGGTTAGTACACTAATTTTCGCTCTAGTATCCAAATCCGTTTACAGAATTTCAAAATTCGCTTTAATAAAAAAGTTAGGAAAAATTTTAAAATTTTGGGGTCCGCCATCTTGGATTCCGCCATCTTGGATTCCGCCATCTTGGATTCCGCCATCTTGGTTTCACCATGGTTACCATTCAGGCCGAGGTTGCCATGGTAACGGTGCCTGTTGCCATGGTAACATGCTTGGTTGCCATGGAATATAGGGCTTTCTGCGTCAAGTGACATAGCTTCGATCACGTGACACGTGACCCACGTGATCGGCCTTGGTGACTTGCTCTGGTTGACGCAGAAGCCCTATATTTCCATACTACTGCCGTCCATTTGTTTTCATATTTTATCTCCATGTACATGTGTAGTTCTTCTATCAATTTTCGTCGTTTCTGGTTCCCCTTCGCATCTACAAGGTGACTTTCCAAACGGATGGGACATTCACTCAAAGTTTGTGGAAACAAGCCGCCGTTAAGGGGTTTGACCCGAATCAGTTCGTGACCCAACAAGTTTTCTATGAAAATAAGAAAGATCATACACGCATTCCGATGTTCCTCGTGCATCAGAAAGTATGCTAAATAGTCTTAATTCGCATAAATTTTAGCTGGTTCTCCATCTCTTTAGATATTTAAATAAGTTTCAATATTCAATTAATCTTCCGGTAATATTAAATTCTACCGGTAATATTAAATTAAAAAATATTAGACCGTTTAGCCGGTGAATTTTTTCTCTTTTCAATCCAAAATGATCTCCATCATTTAACAAGTGCATTTACACGTTTAATGTGAATATTTTCCAGGACTTAGTCAAAGACGGGTCGTCGCCCTGTGTTCTTTACGGATACGTTGGATTTTCAATAAGTCTTTCTCCGTATTTCTCAGTTAGTCGGCTGGTTCTTGTTCAGCATCTGCGCGTTGTGATGGCCATCTCTAACATTAGGGGCGGCGGGTATATCCCTTGTTAAGTTTTGTTGATTTATGATTTGATTTTGATTTATACATGTAATTCGTTTCTATTTCTGGACCAACATGTTCCCTTACCCACATGCCCATTCCTTCCCATTTTAGAAGTTCATAATTAAATGCCACCACTTAATACGTCAAAATGTTTAATTCCATATTTCTTTAATAAATGATTAGACCGTCCAAAATTGTCCAACCAGTTTAATATGACGAGCCAGACTCTGAGGGGGCTGTCTTATTAACAACATACAGGGCGTTATACGGCGTTATACGAAGTTAAAATCGACTTAAGACATCGAATTTTGAGTGCACTTATGACGAGTCATAAATTTTCTCTTATCAATCTCGTATTAAACTCTGTCTGACGCAACTTAAGACGCCTTAAGTTACGTAATAAAGAACAAACATTTTCAAATAAATTGGATCTAAAATTCTTAAATTTTCTTAAATTTTCTTAAATATTTCAAATTATCACAAATGGCGGCCGTATCATTTTCTCTAGGAAAGTTTTGTTTTCTTTGGCAGAGATTTGTAATTTTTTCTGCTTACTGAGATTCCACAATTAACAAATTTTCTGATCACATTGAAAATTACCATCCATTTCGAACATGAAATTAGTATTACAAATTACATACTTTCCAATTCGCGTTGATTTTTCTTATGCGTCGGGGGCTTTGCCTCCCCCCACCCCCATCCGAATTAAGAGGAGAATTAGCAAAAATTCTCAAAAGCCCCCCCCCNNCCCCTCCCCCCGCAAAAAAAATTATGCATACGCTGGTGATTTCAGATTCCGATCCCCGAATTTCAAACAACCGGAACATGTAAAGTAAATGATGTGAACAGGGAAACGTGGCTTACATGAATGAATGTGCATGCATGCATGCATGCGTTGCACAGAGGGTTGCACTTAGCCACCTCACGAATGGAGTTGCTAACTTTCTAAATAAAACGGGAGTACTCTCTCCCCAACGTGCTAACTCTCTCCCCAACGTGCTATCTGCCGTTTTATTTAAAAGTTAGCAAGTCCATTCATCGCGTTGCACAGAGAGTTGCACTTAGCCACCTCACGAATGGACTTGCTAACTTTCTAAATAAAAGGGCAGTTCTCTCTCCCCAACGTGCTATCTGGCGTTTTATTTAAAAGTTAGCAAGTCCATTCATCGCGTTGCACAGAGGGTTGCACTTAGCCACCTCACGAATGGAC
>WPAE01000003.1 GCA_009773205.1 Ignavibacteria bacterium | reverse complement strand
AATGCCGCAATGTTTAAAGCAGTCGCTTTGATTTGCGGGTTAGGGCACAATTAGTTGAACAAATTTGAATTTTTCATTATATATTAATTGTAAAATAATTGGAATATTATATGTCTACAAGTATTGCATACATGAGTAAAAAAGAATTCACACAATTACTTTCAAATATAGTCGAACAAAAAATCACCGAATTATTTGGCGATTTGGATGAAAACCTTATAATGAAAGAAAATGTCAAAAAAAGACTCATTCGCCAGAAGAATGCAGTTGCCAAGGGTGAACGGGGTGAAGATTTCACCGTTGTTCGAAAGAGACTTGGACTATAAACTTTGTATTCGATACACATTTTAAAATCCGCAAGTAAAGAACTTGCCAAGTTAGACCATTCTATTGCTTCTCGTATAACCGATAGAATTCAATGGCTTTCAACAAATCTCGATTCAACCAAACTGTTCCCACTAAAAGGAGGACTAAGCGGTTTATTTAAGATTCGTGAAGGATCATACCGAATTATTTTCGAAATTTTAAAAAATGAACGAACCATCATCATCCATTATATCGGTCACCGCCACAACATTTATAAACGACGATAATTGACTGTGCCCTAACGAGGTTGTTTTTAAGCCGCCGCCCATAACAACAATGCAGCTTTGTAAAGACAACGCCAATAATTTTATAATAACTTTTTAATTACAACCAACTTCAAAGAGCAACTAACTTTTGCAACACCACTTTATAATTACTCAAATGCCTCAACGTTTAAAGCGGGCGGCCTTGAAGAACTTGTTAGGCAATAGACAAACTATTTTGAATATAATATTAGTCATCATCTTTTTCATACTCATAACTGTTTTTGTTAAATTTTTCTTGTTCGGTTTCAGATTCACCAATTTGTAACTGAACATTAATAATAGGGACTCTAATAGTTTTATTAATTGCTCGATAGCTTGATAACAAATCAAATGTAAACAGACTTAATAAAGAAAGAAAAATAATTAAGATAACTATACGTGATGAACTAATCCCGGCTTCGGAATTAGATATTTTCTTCCCGTGAATCATACTTGCAATAATATTTTCGCGGTGTCTAAAAATGTGAAATGTAACGCCAATAATATGTAAGCTCACAATTCCTAACATCGCATAAACAAATATTTCGTGCAGTTCTTTTAGAGTTTCATTTCCAAGACCAAGTTGAATTCCAGTTATACTAATCCCGATAATTAGTGCTAACATAAAAAATATGGCATATGCTGAACCAGGATTATGACCAAGATACGGTATATCATTCTTTAACAATGCACTTTTAAAATACCCAAATAATTCTTTTGGATGAAAAAGGAAGGACTTGAACCGAGCATAAGTTGTTCCAAAGAATCCATATAATATTCTTAATATTACCATAAAAAAAAGTATTAGACCTATTATTGCGTGATATGCAAAATTTTGGTAATCATCTCCAAATCCAAGAGCGATTATAGCAGCACTAAAGAATCCAACAACTAGGAACCAATGAAAAAATCGAATAGGTAAGTCCCATATAAGTATTTTTTTATCTGAGTCCATATTAACTCCTTTTGTAAAAATTGAAAATTATTGTTGCCTAACTATTAATTATGTCGAATTGCAGTTTGCAAATTCGCAGTTATTTAAGAATTAAAATCGTGTTTATTTTTTTGTTTCTATAACTCAATTCTTCGTACTTCTTTATTCTAACTCACTTTATGTCTCTTATATTTCCATTACTTGGGTAGATATTCCCGAATATTATTCTTAACTATCTTCTTTAATCTAATGGACTTCTAACGCCTATTCCTCTGTTCAAGACGTGTGTATAAATCATAGTTGTTTTTACTGAGTTATGCCCTAATAACTCCTGAACTGTCCTAATATCATATCCATTCTGTAAAAGATGTGTTGCAAAGCTATGCCTTAAAGTATGCGGAGTTGCTTGTTTGGTCACTTCTGCTTTTAGTACAGCTTTCTTAAACTCCTTCTGATATGTACTTGGATGCAAATGTACTCTGTATTTTACTTTTTCATCTTCATTATAAACTATGCTTTTTGCCGGGAACAAATACTGCCATGCTATTTCTTTGTTTGCGTTAGGATACTTTTTACTTAATGCATATGGTAAAGCAACTACTATTTCTTTTTCTTTATCTCTTTTATGCAGGTTTTTTACTTTTGATATATGCAGCTTTAGTTCTTCAATTATACTTTCAGGTAATACAGAAACTCTATCTTTTTCACCCTTTGCATCTCTTATCGTAATTATCTTTAGTTCCAGATCAACATCCTTCAATCTTAATTTTAAGCATTCTCCAAGTCTCATTCCGGAACCATACATTAATTTTGTCATCAACCCAACTACACCTTCAAGATTTTTAATTATACTTTTAACTTCTTCTTTTGTTAGAACAACAGGTAAATGCTTTTTGCGATGTGCAAATTTTATTTCTTCTATCCATCCTAATTCTCTTCTAAGTATATTTTTATAGAGATAAAGAATGCTCTGTAAAGCTTGGTTCTGCGTAGAAGCAGATACTTGTCTATCCACTGCAAGATAATTGAGAAAAATTCTAATGCTTTCTTTATCTAATTCACTCGGATGCCTTTTGCCGTTGAAAACAATATACTTCTTGATCCAACCAACATAGCTCTCTTCAGTTTTTTTTGAATATCTATTGCTGCGTAAACTAATACGCACCTGATCTAAAAATTTTACATTCTTTTGTTGTTGAGTCTTTAATTCAACACTCATAACCCTATACCGGATTGTTTGCGGGTTCTACATTCAAAACTTATTTATGAGCCTACTCTAAAAAGCCATGATCATTATTACAAAAGGTTGCTTTCAACTTACCTGCCCAACCTCCATAAAAACGGCGGGCGGGTTAGATTCGGCTCATTAATGTATTTATTTGGACTTACTGCTTATATCTACCGAAATTTATTTGAGCATCAGAAAGTAATTACTTCTTCGTTCTAAACTAAATCTTCGGTTCCCCTAAATTTTGCGGAACCACTTTTTCTTTGTGCAAACTACAAATTGAAATTTTAAATCACCTCTAAAAACCAAAAATGCTTGTCATTCTGAGGAGCGGAGCGACAAAGAATCTCTGTTTTTCTTTCTAAAAGCTAAACGAAGATTCTTCATCGGCTAAAGCGATTCAGAATGACAGTTATTAGAGATGCCCTGTTATAAGTTATAAGCCTGAGTTGTAAGTTATAAGCTAAAAGAATGATAAAGAAATTGGGAGCGAATAGTAAGTTTTTAATCCCATTTTGTACTGCATCAAATACATTGAGAATCGTTATAAGTTCGCTGCTAAGTCGTTATACTCACAATCCGAATACGTTCGGATTTCAAACATTTATTCAAATGCTGTCTAATTCCATTAGCTGTAGAAACTATTAGAAAAGTTCAGCTGCGTTCCTATCCTCTCTAAAAATAATTCTTCCTCTGTGAGACAGGGCACCTCTAAAAATATCAACTTCCTTTGTGAGCTTTGCTTTTTCTTTGCGAACTCCGCGTTAAAAAATTTAAAATACTAATTTTTAGAGGTGCCCGACAGATAAATTAGTAACCAATCCGGTTCAATATGGGAATCACGATGGTTTTTCCATTTGCCGATAAGTTTGTGGTCGCGGTATTTGGTTCTAATTTCCGCTTCTTAAAAAGAGTATGTATTACAATTTCAAGTTGAAGAATATTCTTACCTTGACTAAGAAATCTTTTATAGTCCTTTTTGAATTGAGAAGAAAATATTAATCTCAACTATTAAGTTCCTTGAAAAGTTGGTTTTAATCCGAAACTTCGTGAAGTTCTTATCCATTTTCAGTTGTGCTCAATGTTTCTTTAGTTAATTCATTGGATACCTTTATTTCAAAAGGTATTACATTAGGGCGCATCTAAAAATATCAATGAGCCTCTCTAAAAAGCCTCAAATTGAGTTTTTGCACTTTGAATTTGCGCAATAATCAAAGCATTTTTTCATCCGAAATACCTTTTTATAGTAGGCTCATCAATAACCTTTGCGAACACTGCGCCCGCCCGCCGTTTTTTGTCGTGGGTAAATTTTTATAAAAAATAATTTTTAGAAGTGCCCTTGGTTTAATTGTTGTTAATTTTTACTAAATCAAGTGCTTCAGCGCTAAACATAGCACTGCTATTGTAAGAATTTTTACTACCTCCGAAGATATATAAAACATTATTCAGCACGTATGCTCCGGCATGCCTTCTTCCTTTCATATTATTTTCAAATTCGGTTGTTACCTTTGTAACAGTATTAAAGCATGCTAAGTAATCATTATCATCGTAAGCGCCAATAATCCATATATCGTTTCCATTAACGGCTAAAGCATGCGCAGAGACCCTTTTTGGTAATTCTGCAATCCTTTCCCAACTGTTCTTCTTGAAATCGTAAACATCAACACTTTTTAACATCTGCGCTCCGTCATATCCGCCAATTACGTAAAGCAAATCACCAACAACTTTGCCGCAAGTTTGTTTTGATTTAGGCATAGGTGTTAAACTTTTCCATTCGTTTGTTAAAGGATCGAATTCAAAAAACTTATCTGAAACTCCGTTGATATGCTGACCGCCGAAAACATATATCTTATTATTATAAACAACAGAGCCGGCACTTTTAACCGGATATGGGTTATTTTCTAATGTAGTTAGTTGTTTGGTTTTTACATCAAAGATTTCAACTCTCTTCGAGTATGCTCTAAAACCGGAGCCCATAGACTCTCCGTTGAAGATGTAAATTTTATTGTTTAGCGGAATATGTTCGGCGTTACAGTAACGTTTTCTACCAAGTCCTTTAGATAATATTTTCCATTCACCAGATTTTGGATCAAAACTTTCAATACTATTCGATAGAAAAGGATCGAAACCGATTCCTCCGCCAACTGCAAATATTTGCTCTCCGTCGGAAGTGTAGCCCATTCCAAAACGATCGGATTTCATATTCGCTACTTCTTTGAATTCGATTTTGGTTTGAGCAATTGAAGAATAGAAAAAAGAAAAAAGAATAACCGCGGTTAAAATTGAAGTTAGTTTTTTCATAACACTTGCTCCTTATTTTAGTATACTAAAGGAACTAATAAATAGAAAGTGAAAAAGTAAATGCATTACTTTTTCTTTTTTATTTGTTACAAAGCAATTGCTTATCCTTCAACAAAACTTCCTTTTCCATTCTCTTTCTGTAGGAAGCAAGCATATCCGCTAACTTTTTATCGCTAATTGCCAAAATCTGAACCGCTAACAAACCGGCGTTCTTAGCATTATCAATTGCAACGGTTGCCACCGGAATTCCGCCTGGCATTTGAACGATAGAAAGTAAAGAATCCAACCCTTTAAGAGTTTTTGTTTGAACAGGAACACCTATTACAGGCAGCGTTGTAAAGGCTGCTGTCATTCCCGGTAAATGAGCAGAACCGCCTGCTCCGGCAATGATAACTTTTATTCCTCTCTTAGAAGCGCTTTCCGCATAGTCCTTCATTCTTGCTGGTGTGCGGTGTGCAGAAACAATTTTAACTTCATACGGTACACTAAATTCTTTACAAACTTCCACAGCTTTTTCCATAACCGGATAGTCTGAATCGCTTCCCATAATAATTCCAACCAAAGGTTTTGCTGCCATTAAGCACTCCTAATAAATTATTTTTTCTTCAATCTTCTTTGCAAGTGCTGCAATTTCAGCATGTGAATTTCCGAGCAAAGTAATATGCCCCATCTTTCTTCCCTTTCTCGTTTCTTCTTTTCCATAAAGATGAACATGAAGATTTGGCAAGCTCAAGGCCTGCTTAAAGTTCTTTGGTTCTGCTAATCCGTTAGTTTTTCCCAGAAGATTAACCATAACAGCAGCCGGTTTTACCATTTCTGGAGAGCCAAGCGGAAATCCCATTACAGCTCTAATATGATTTTCAAACTGAGAAGTTGTGCACGCTTCTATTGTGTAGTGCCCGCTGTTATGTGGTCTTGGAGCCATTTCATTAACAAGAATTTCTCCGCTTGTTGTTAAGAATAGTTCTACACCAAAAATTCCAATTCCGCTAACAGCTTTTACACACTCAACAGCAATCTCTTTTACTTTTTTCTTTACTACTTCGCTAATTTCTGCCGGCGCAATTACTGTATGGCAGATATGATTCTTCTGAATGGTTTCAACAACCGGGTAGCAAATAATTTCTTCCTTTGTTCTTGCAACCATAATAGCAAGTTCTTTTTCAAACGAAACAAACTCTTCTGCTAGAATTTGTGGATGCCGTGTTTGCAGTTTTTCTAATGCTGCCGTGAAATCTTGTTCATTATTAATTAATGCGTTACCGTAGCCATCGTAACCAAGTTTTCTGGATTTTAGAACAAACTTTTTGCCAATTGCTGCTGCACATTTTGCGTAAGTATGTTTTGAAGTAACTTCAAGAAATTTTGGAACCGGAATCCTCTTTTGAAAGAGTGTTTTCTTTTGTATGAATTTATCTTGGATAAGCGAGATTGTTTTTGAAGATGGATAAACTTTCTTACCAAGTCTTTCAATGAATTGCAGATGATGATAATCTACAAATTCATTTTCAAGAGTAATTACATCACAATCTTTTGCAAATTGTTTTAATAGTTTATGGTCATCAACCCAGCCAACAAATTCATGATGAGTAAGCTGTCCAGCCGGAGAGTTTTTAGTCTTTTCTAGAATTGCAATATCAAGACCTAGTTTGTAAGCTTGATATGCAGACATACGCGCCAATTGTCCGCCGCCTAAAATTCCAATACGTTTTCTTTTATTCATAATAGTGAATTTAATTTGATGTAAAATAAATTGTAAATATGTTAAAAACCAACTAAAAACATTCAGTGCAGTTTAGTAACCATTAACCAACAACAAAGAGGCATTAGGTAATATATTGAACTCTTTGATATGCTGTTTTTTTGATGTTATATTTGATGAAGAATCTTCGTTTAGCTTTTAGAAAGAAAAATGGAGATTCTTCGTCGCTCCGCTCCTCAGAATGACAAGCATTTTTAGTTTTTAGAGGCGCCCTCTAGTTAATGAGCAAACACGATAAAATATTGAATCAGATTTTACGAGGAACTTCCGATAACAATATTTTATTTAACGATCTAGTTTCACTTTTGCTGCATTTAGATTTTGAGCTTAGAATAAAAGAAAGTCATCATATATTCTACCGAAATGATTTGGAAGAAATTTTAAATTTGTAGCCGATAGCTTCAAAAGCAAAAGCATACCAAGTTAAACAAGTGAGGCAATTAATACTGAATTACAAATTTGGAGGTAAAAATGAATAAATATGAAGTAATTATTTTCTGGAGCGAAGAAGACAAATCTTATATTGCTGAAATACCCGTGTTAGCTGGCTGCTCTTCTGATGGTTCGACTTATTTGGAAGCTTTAAAGAATATTGAACTTATTGCTCAAGAATGGATTGAAACAGCCAAAATCTTGGGTAGAGAAATTCCCACGCCAAAAGGAAGATTACGATTTGCATAAAATTTTTTGTAAGAATGAGAAAAAAAATAAACGGAACAGGCAGAGCCAATCCCGCTTTTTGCAGCATTTCATAAATTTACTTTCTAGTAATAGAGCCAACACCAGAAACATTTGTTCTAGTCTTTTCAGGGTTACCATAATAATCAATGCTACCCACACCGGAAACAGAAGCATCTAATATTTCTTTTGCATAAACATCTGCGCTCGCAGCGCCGCTAACGCTAATCATTACGTCTCTGGCTTTAAGTTCTTTTGCATCAATATTTCCTGCGCCAGAAATTTCTGCTCTAAGTCTTTCAGCAGTTCCTTTCAAATCAATATTACCTGCACCGCTAAGTTTTACTATAAATTCTTTCTCATTTATTCCAACAACATCAACATTATTAGCGCCAGAAACTTCTAATGCAGTTAAGCTTGGAGTGGTTATAAATATTTCAAGCTCCTTTCTTGGATTCAAACTTTTTTGGGATTTTATAAAAAGTGTCCCGTCGTAAACATTAGTTTTAATATACTTGAGCAAGTTTTCTTCTGCATTAATTTTTATTGAAGCAGCTTTGCCAACAAAAACATTAATAGTAAATGCGCCGCCGGCTTCTATTTTGTCAAAAACTTCGCTGCTGCGGTTTTGTTCTCTCATTTTTCCGTTACCGCGCACGCCCCAAACTGTGCAAGCACTTAAAGAAACTACTGCTAAGAGAAGTACTAATAAAAATTTAGTTTTCATCGCTGTCTCCCTTTTGTTTGTTAGACGAACATATACATAAAAAGTTTTAAGCGAGACGATTATGTTATTTAGTTAATGCTCTTAACTTCTTATATTAAAACACGAAAATAAACTATGAATAAAATCCGCAATTAATGAGCTTTTACACAAACGATGAAGACTTAAACCGGTTGCAGGCAGAAGCGTTCGAGCACCTTTGGAACGGACGCTATAGGCTTGCTTTACCTATAGCCGAGAAAGTGTTTCTTAACCGTCCAGATGACAGCGATGCCGCTATTTGTTTGGCTTGGGCACAACTCGAAAATGGCAACCCAGTTAAGGCAATGGAGTATGCTAACCTTGCTGTAGAAATTAAAGGAGATTCTGTTAAAGCGCGTGTTTACAGGGCTTATCTTCTTTCTCGTATGAGTATTTTTGAAGGAGCTATAGCAGATCTAGACCAATCCATAAATAATCAGAAAGAAACTTTAGCGTGGTCTTATCTTAATAAGGCACGGTCGTTAGCAGGAATTCAAAAGTACAACGAAGCAAGTCAAGTTTTAGACCTTGCAGTAATAATTGATGAAGGACAACATAAAAATTGGAAAGAACTTAATACTTGGATCGAAAAAGCCAAAACCATTTCACAGAGTAAAAATCTTATTGGAGAAAAAGGATTAAAAAATATACTCGATGAAGCCGCAGAAGCATTGAAAGCAAAAGAGTATTGGTTCTCTCTATTGCTTTCTAGAAAAGTTCTAAATGAAAAGCAAAATGATGAAGCAGAACTTATTGAGTTAGAATCCATGCTCCATCTTTTCCAAATACGACCGGCGCTTAAAAAAGCAGATTTACTGCAAAGCAAGTTTAAGAAAAACGAGCGCTTTGTTAGCATCTATTCTAACCTAAAAAAATTTAGCGAGTTAGAAAAAGAATCTGATGATTCTTTCTCTAAAAAATCTACTAAGCTAAAAGAGAAATTAACTCGTTCTATAGTTTCAGAACCGCAAAACTTCCGGTTTGATTCAATTTTTTTCCCGAATGATTTTATAGATGTATTTTCTCTCAAACTTTTTGATACTGAAATAGAAGACAGAACCGGAAACCGTAACTACAATAAACAGTTTGATGGAAACTCTCTAAAGTTTGGCGCTGAAATAATTTTCAACAATCCATTCTATAAAAAAGAAGATAAAAGACTAGATGGCTTTGCAGTTTGGTACTTAAATGATTTTGAAACTTTTAGAAATAACTTTCAACTAAATGTAAAGAAAGAATGGGATTCTGTAATTTATGTTCAGCTTTGGGAAAAGAACCAGCCAGCTAAATACGGACAAGGTAAAGTTGAGATTTACATAAGCAGCTTCAAGGTTGTTGAGAAATATTTTGTTATATCTAATGCTATAATTGAAGAACTACCAGAACGTAAGCAGGAAAAAGATTCGCATTCTTTAACCAAGACAAATGAAAAAACATCGGAAAAAGTAAGAGAGCCAAGAAAAATTAGACCGTTAAACGAATTACTTGATGAGCTAAACTCATTTACAGGGCTTTCAAATATTAAGGAAGCAGTTAAGAATTTTGTTTCTTACCTAGAATTTTTGAAAGAAAGGAAAAAACTTGGTTTAAAATCAGAAGATAACATTTCGATAAATGCTGTTTTTCTTGGCAATCCAGGTACAGGAAAAACAACAATTGCTCGGATGCTTGGTGATATTTTTTATGCTATGGGAATTCTTCAAAACGGGCACGTTGTAGAAGTTGACCGCGCTGCGTTAGTTGGAGAGTTTGTAGGACAGACTGCTCAGAAAACAGATAAAATAATTAATGAAGCACTTGGAGGCGTTCTATTAATAGATGAAGCATATACATTGGTTAAGAAAGGGGCGGCTAATGATTTTGGACAAGAATCTATAGAAATTCTTCTAAAAAGAATGGAAGACCGTAAAGGTGAATTTGTTGTTGTTGCTGCAGGCTATACCGATGAAATGAACCTATTTATGAATTCTAATCCCGGTTTGAAATCACGTTTTACACACACCTTTGTTTTTGAAGACTACACGCCAGATGAGCTATTGCAGATTTTTGAAGCCATAATCAAAAAAGAAGATTACCTGCTTACCGTTGCTGCCAAAGAAATACTTAAAAAAGAATTTATGAGTCTTTACCGCGCACGCGATAAATCTTTTGGCAATGCAAGATTAATTAGAAAACTTTTTGAAAATGCTAAACTGAACCTAAGCAAAATTTGCGTTGAACTTGCAGAAGAGAAACGAACCAAAGAAGCAATGACTACTTTTACAGATGTAGTTATCAACATGAGCTTTGCAAAAAGCTCACGCAAAGAAGTGTGCATTCCTATAAATGAAGAACACTTGAAAGAAGCATTAGATGAGTTACATAGTCTTGTAGGTTTAGTTACTCTTAAAAAAGAAGTTGACGATATGGTTAAACTTGCCCGTTTATTTAATGAGCAAGGTGAAGATATCAGTAAAGTTTTCAGCGAACATCTTCTTTTCTTGGGCAATCCAGGTACGGGTAAAACTACTGTAGCTAGAATTCTTGGAAAGATATATTCATCACTTGGAATATTATCGAAAGGACATTTAGTAGAAACAGATAGACAAGGATTGGTTGCCGGTTTTGTAGGTCAAACTGCTGAAAAAACAAAAAGTATGATTGATAGAGCGATTGGCGGAATGCTCTTTATTGATGAAGCTTATGCGTTAGTTAAACAAGGTGATTCCGGCTCTGATTTTGGTAAAGAAGCTATAGATATTCTCTTGAAACGTATGGAAGATGATAGAGGAAAATTTATTGTTATTACAGCAGGTTATACAGACGAAATGCAAAGATTTGTTGCGAGCAATCCGGGAATGCAATCCAGATTTAGTAAATCTTACACTTTTGAAGATTACACCCCAAACGAATTAATAGAAATTGTTAGACGAACCGTTGCAAAAGAAAATAAAAGGCTATCTAATCAAGCAGAAGAGAAACTCAAAAAGTATTTTGAGGATGTTTACCGCACGAGAGATAAAAAATTTGGTAATGCAAGAATTGTAAGAAACATTTTAGATTCTGTAAAGCAGAAATCTCTTTTAAGAATTGCTGATATCCCGGCTTCGGAAAGAACAGAGGATAAACTAAGTACTATTGAGCTAAGCGATATAAATGAAGTTCTAATCCGCGAAGTTGAAGCTAGAACTTACGAAGTAAAAGGTGATCCTCTTGTTCTACAATCGGAAATAAATGAACTGAACAACCTTATTGGTCTCGATAATGTGAAGCATGAGATATTTAGACTGATTAGCTTTGCTAAAATATCTCAAATGAAAAAAGAGAAGGGACTGCAATCTCTTGAAAGAAATCTCCATTCAATTTTTATTGGAAATCCGGGAACAGGAAAACGAACTGTTGCCCGTTTAATGAGCAAGATTTTTAGAGAACTTGGTGTTTTGCAAAAGGGACAAATAATAGAAGTTGATAGAACAGATTTTGTAGCGAGCTATCAAGAACAAAGCAGTATTAAAACAGAGAAACTTTTGCAGCAATCTATTGGCGGAACTCTCTACATTAGAGATTCTAATTCTCTTTTCCGCGATGACGACCCGTTTGGAAGCGAGGCGATTGATACAATAATTAAACGAATGGAAGATTCGAAAGGGAAATTTGTTTTAGTACTTTCTGGCACACCAAACGATATGAAGAAAATGATTGACACTCATCCCGGAATTGTTTCTTATTTTCCTAATATCTTCAGCTTTGAAGATTATGAACCAAGACAATTGCTTGCAATTGCTGCAAACATTGCTGAGAAAAATGGTTATACTTTAGATGAAGGCGCACTTCAAGAACTACTTGATAGATTTGATAAACTTTATTATGCCCGCACAGAAAATTTCCAAAATGGAATTACTGCCAAAAATATTCTTTATTCGGCTATTACAAATCAAGAAGAAAGGATTTACAGCATCTACGAGAAAGCAGAAGTAGACCTCAAAACAATAATTCTTGAAGACGTAGAAAAAATTACGATTGAATAATTATGCTTCAGCTGACAGAGCTTCAAAAGAAATATGGTTCTTTTTGGGCTGTAAATAAAATTGATTTAACCGTTGCAAAAGGAGAACTTTTTGGATTTCTTGGACCTAACGGAGCCGGTAAAACTACAACAATAAAAATGATGACAGGTCTGCTCAATCCTACTTATGGAAATATTATGTTTGATGGTTTAGATGTGTGGAAGGAACCTATCGAATCCAAAAGAAAAATTGGATACATACCTGATCAGCCGTTTCTATATGATAAACTCACCGGAAGAGAATTTCTTTATTTCAGCGGCGGACTTTATGAGCTGCCTCTTAAAGATTTAACAAATAACATTGAAGAAATGCTTGATAAACTAAAAATTGGAAATTGGATTGATAAGCGTACTGAAGAATACTCACAAGGAATGCGACAAAGGATAGCAATTGCTTCTGCATTTGTTCACAAGCCTGAGTTAATTATTGTTGATGAGCCAATGGTTGGGCTTGATCCGCAAAGCGCGCTTCTTGTTAAGAAACTTTTTACCGAATCTGCTAATAATGGAGTAACAGTTTTTATGTCAACGCATTCGTTAAATGTAGTAGAAGAAATTTGTACCGATGTAGCAATCATCCACAAAGGTAAAATTATTTTCCGCGATAAGATTGATGAACTGCACAAACTGAAAATGAAGCACGACAGCAGCATCGAAGAGTTATTTATAGAACTTACAAATGATGAATGAAACAGATTCTTCACATAATGAAATACAAGATCAAATCTTATGTTAGATTCGACTCAGAGATTTCATCCGTTAGATTAATCAAGAGCATCGCGAGCTGTATAATTTATGCTTCATTTGCAATCGGCGCTTTTTTCTTTTCTAAAACTTTGATAAACTTTTTACTAATCGAAATTACAGTTGGTCAGTTTCTGCTCCACGAGTTTATTTCAATGATACTCTTCATATTCTTCATGTCAATCAACATTGGCAATATTATTGTTTCGTATTCAACATTATATAAATCTAACGAAGTCAATTATCTTTTATCAAAGCCGATTGAACCGGCAAAGATTTTCACAATAAAATTTTTAGATAACTTCTTCTACAGCTCATCAACTTTGCTCTTGATTCTTTTTGCATTACTGATTGGTTATTCCGTTTACTTCAATATGCCAATAATAAAGTTTGCAGTTCTTGTTTTAAATTTCATTCCATTTATGATAAGCGCTGGAAGCCTTGGCGTAATTTTACTTATTGCTGTTATACTTCTTGCAAACCGTTTTGGTGTAAAAAGAATTATTTACACATTCGGAGCGATCTACGCTGTAATTATTATTTTGTTTTTTAGAATTAACTCACCAAGAAATTTAGTAATGTCTGTGCTTAGAAATTATCCAATTTTAGATAAAGACATTTATTTAGGCGAATTAGTTTCTCCAATACTAAAGGTTCTGCCGAATAACTGGCTTTCGCAAACTGCATATTGGATACTTCATGGCGATTATACAAAAGTAATTTTATATACATCTTTGCAAATTGGGCTTGCAGTTCTGCTATTTACATCAGCATATCAATTAGGTAAAAAATATTATTTAAGAACTTGGCTGCTGAACCATAAACTTACTGGCGAGTTTAATTCTAAAAAACAAAAAATGCAGGATTACTTCCCATTGAATTGCGGCACAACTAATCAATTTAAAACTATTTTAAGAAAAGATTATTTTGCTTTTGTTCGCGAACCAAGCCAAGTCATTCATTCTCTTGTGCTCTTTTTTTTACTTACGGTATTTATAGTAAGTGTTTCCGGAATTAAGTACGCTGGATTGGGAAATTTTTACCTGCAAACAATTATCTATCTATCCATCTTCATCTTTAACATACTACTAATCACAACTTTATCGTTGCGCTTTATCTTTCCGCTGCTATCTCTTGAAGGTCTAAGTTTTTGGAAACTTAAATCTGCACCAATTTCAATTCTTAAGTATGTATTAAGTAAGCTATATATTCCCTTCCTAATCGTTTTCTTTACCAGCATAACTCTAAGCTTGTTTTCTAATTACAAGTTTAGCTCAATACTTATATCTTTTTCATTAATTGTTTCAATAATTGCCACAATTACAATAGTTGCAATTAATTTTGGTATGGGCGGTTTGTTTGCCAATTACAAAGAAAAGAACCCAATCCGTGTTTCTTCTTCGCAAGGCGCTTCCATTTCTTTCTTAATAAGTATTCTTTACATGCTGTTTTTAGTAGTTCTGCTTTTCAAACCGTTCAGCGATTTGTTCCTCTCGATTATGATTAAAAGAAATTTCGATTTACTTCGGTTGTTTTACTTTACTTTGCCAATGCTCTTTGTTTCTGCACTAATTATCGGTGTGTTTTATAAAGCTGCGGCAACTTCTTTGAAGAGAGATTTCTAGTGCTTTTTATAAAATAGTTCAGAGATTTTTCCTGCTAATGAAACAGTTAATCTCCTTGATATAAACCTTGTAGATACTGCAAGAAATTTGTTGTAAAGACCATCAACTACACTTGGCTTTTTGCCTAATGCTTTTAATGCTGTCTCAACAACCTGCTTTGCAGTTCTTGGCATTGGTCCAGCCGTTGAATTAGCAACTTGCTGAAATTCTGTAATTGTTCCGCCTGGATTAAGAGAAAGTACATCTATGTTGTATTTCTTTAGTTCGTACCAAAGACCCTCTGCCAAGAAAGCATTAAATACTTTTGTAGCAGAGTAAGTTGTAGTTGTTGGAGTTGCTTGAAATGCAACAAGACTTGCAAGAAAAATAATACCGCCTTTTCTCTTTTCTATCATAGGTTTTACAAAGTGATGAGTAAGAACTGTAGGTACAATGCAATTCAGTTTAATCATTTTCTCATCATTATAAGCACTTCCATCAAGAAACTCGCCGCGGTAACCAAAGCCAGCATTATTTACAAGCAGGCTAATATGTCTATCACCAATAATTTGTGTTAGTTCTTTTAAATAATTTTCTGATAATAAATCTAAAGGTGCAGCAACAACTTCAACGTTGTAATTTTTCTCAAGCTCATCTTTTAGTTTGGATAATCTATCTTTCCTTCTTGCAGCTAATACTAAATTAAAACCTAAGCTTGCTAACTTATTAGCAAACTCTTCTCCAATACCGGCGGAAGCGCCAGTAATTAAAGCCCAATCACCATATTTCAGTTTAAATTGATTCATAAAGAGAAGTCTAAATCATTTCGTTAAGGAGTTCGGGTCGCGGCTGCGGTATAACAATTTTGTTTACAAGTAATCCTCTATCAGCAATTACTTTCGCGCCAGAATCAACAGCGCTTTGAACTGCTGCAACTTCTCCAGTAATTGTACAAAATGCTTTCCCTCCTAAAGCCATGGCTAAACGTATTTCTATTAACTTCACGTTTGCGGCTTTTACTGCAGCGTCAGCGCCTTCAATTAACGAAGCAACAGAAAACGATTCAATTATTCCAAGTGCTTCGAGTGCCTTAATTTCGGAATGCCCTGATAAAGCCGGAAAAATATCTTGATGCACGCTTGGAATTACAAAAGTATCTATAACTGCAAAATCAACTTGCGAAGTCGCACTATCAACCGCAGCTTGAACTTCTGCAACATCACCGCCAATCAACACAATATACTTACCAGAGCAAATTGTTCTAGAAAGAATTAACTGTACTTGCGAAGTTTTTAACATAATATCAGCAGCGTGCATTCCAGCAGCAATGCTTGTAAGTTCTATTAACCCGATTGAGTTCATGCTCATTAATCCTTTTTCAGTTTAGGCAGTTATTCTAATAAACTCATCAGAAACGTGAGTTACTTTTCCGCTTATAGAAGAGTGAATTTTAGCGCCCAGCTTGCCCTCTTCAATATCTGCTATTAAAGTTCCTTCATTTACAATGGCGCCTAATTTAACAATAGGTTTAGCAGGTGAACCGGCATGTTGCTTCAATAAAATTTTAACTTGAGTTGGCTTTGGAACTTCCTTTATAAACGGTGTGTGATTATCGTATTTCAGTACATCCATTCTTTTCATTAATTGTTTAAGAGGCACTCTTCTTCCCTCTTTTATTGGATGAACCTTTACTTCTTTAATCTGCTCATACTTCTTCCCTTGCTTACGAAGTTCGGCTTTTCCTTGATCGCAAGCCTCGCGCGGATATAAATCTTCAGGACAGGAATACAAAGAGCATAAACCGCATGAGCAGCAAAGATCAGCGTACTGATTCCAAACAGTTTCTCCGCTTGTTGTAAAAACTAAAGAGCGCATCACTTTATGAGGCTGAACATCGTAACCAAGCAAATAGCGAGGGCAAAATTCTGTGCAATAACTGCATTGATCGCAAGCTGATTTGCCAATTCTGTTCATACTTTGCGTTGGTCTTTCCATTCTATTAATTAGATAATGATCTTTAGGCAGAATAATTATTCCACTTGTTGTTTTTGTAACAACTTCGTCAAGATCAAAAGCGAGTTTGCCCATTAACAAACCGCTTACAAAAATTCCATATTCAGAAACAGTTGCGCCTCCGGCGTGCTGCAAAAGTTCTTTAAAGCTTGTTCCAATTGGAGCAAAGAAAGAAGAAGGTTTCTTAACACAACCAGCAACAGAAAGAAATTTTTGAGTAACAGGTTTATCTTCAACAGCCCGGGTAATGTTGTAAAATGTTTCTACATTATTTACAACGCAGCCAACATCTAACGGAAGACCGTGCGGAGGTATCAACCTGCTTGTCGCTGCATAAACTAATTCATATTCATCACCGCTAGGATAAAAATCTCCTAACAGACACATTTCTGTTTTAGAATTAGCAATTCTTTTTTCCACAACTTCAATTGCTTTGGAATTCTTAGCTTTAATTCCAAAGTAGGCTTTCTTAGCAGAGGTTTGTTTCGTCATCAACTCTACACCGTTAACAATATCTTCAGAGAAATTACACATCAGTTCATAATCTTTGTGAATAAGCGGTTCGCACTCAGCGCCATTAACTAAAACAAACTCAACTAAAGATTTTGCCTTTACGTGTGTTGGAAATCCGCCGCCGCCGGCACCTACAACTCCGGCATCAAATATTTTTTGTATTAGATTCATTCTTATCGTTTCGTTTTATAACAACTATTGTTTTGTCATCCTGGTATTGGCTTTCGCTTGTACTAAACTTTTGAACGTCTTCTAAAATCAAAAGACAGATTTCCTTCGGTGTTCTATTCACGTTTTCTAAAATTACTTTCGATAATCTCTCTTCGCTGTAAAGATCAAATTTATCATTTGCGGCTTCAACTACACCATCAGAGTAGATTATCATTATATCGCCATTTCTAAAATTTACATGATCTGTTTCAAACTTTGCGTTTGGCGCAGGACCTAATAACGGACCTGTAGCGTGAAGCAAAGCTATCTCGCCAAATTTTTTGCGATAAAACATTGGCGGATTATGCCCGGCGTTAGCATACAAGAATAATCCTTTCTTATCATCCGAAAGTTCTCCGTAAAATAGAGAAGAAAACTTATCATCGCTAAAAATTTTATTTACAAGCTGATTCATTCTAGAAAACATTAGAGAAATTTTGATTTGGAAGCTACTTGCCATACGCATTGCGCCGGAAATGTACATTGCTTCTGCCGCCGCACCCAAACCTTTTGATGCTGCATCGCCTACTACAATTCCTAAACGGTCTTCGCCCTCACCAATTTTAAGATAATCATAAAAATCGCCGCCAACAATTTGAGCTGGAAGTGTTACGCCGAAAATATCGTAATTATGAAACCTATATTCGTGTTCAGGAAGAATGCTCCTTTGAATTTCTTTGGCTTTATCAATATCTGCAATCAAATTTTTACTTGATTGAACTAAATAATGCTCGTTTAGCTTACTAGTTAATACAGTTGCAACAATATTTAAAGTATCGCGTAAATCGTCTCCTATCATAGCACTATTAACTGCAAGCAAATATTCATAATAGCGTTTATCGCCAATTTTTATTTTTCTTCCAATTCCTGAAGCAGAATATTTATTAATTCCTTTGCTGATCAAAGTTTTGTTAGTTTCATCAGCAAGAATTGTTCTTTCGTATGCTATTCGCTCATAGTAAGGATAGTCTTTCAGATAAAGCAAAAAATCATCTTGTATCTTTTGAACTTTTCCGGTTTGAAAAATAAGCCTGTAAGCTTTTCTTTTTGCTTCAAACTTCCAGATTCTGCCACCTTTAAGTTGGATTTCTTCGTTGCTAACTATTTGCTTTAAAACATGCGAAAGCAAATCAGTATCAGAAGTAAAATCCTTAGCAGCTATTGATTCAATTGTTTTGTATAGTTTTCGTTGTTCCATTTATTCCGCATAAAAATTGATTACTTTTTCCAGCACTTCCTTGCAAACCAAATTAAACTCATTTGAAGAAAATGAATTCATAATGCTGTTGTGTGTTGGTCTAAAAACCCCTTTAGATACGTATCCAGCTCCTTCAAATACACCTATTTTATTTTTGTACTTATCTTCTAATGGCGTGGGAATTGGAGTTCCAGTCTCAACTAAATGTTTCCATTTACTTTCAAAATTAACAAGTGTTGTTAAATTAGGCTCCCAAGGTTCTACATCTGTTGGATACATATTCTGGTATGTATTATCGCTGCTATATTCATCTCCAAGTCCAGCTAAACCGTGCCCAAGTTCGTGTATAAAAATTTGATTAGCACGTTTATCATCGGCGCTTGTAGTAGAATAAAAATTGTAAATTGCTCCGCCTCCATATTTATGCGTGTTCACAATAATAAATATTTGGTCATAAGGAGCATTAGCCGCTACATCTTTCACTAAGTGATAATCGCTTGTCATTAAGTAACGTTCGCTGTCAAAAGTATAAAAACGGGAATTAAGTAATGTCTGCTTCCAAGTACCTTCGCCTGGAATATCGGTTTCACTTTCGACTGATGGCGCTTCAACTCCCCAGATATTTATTTTCGATTTGTTTTCTGCAAACGGAGAGTAATCAAACAAATAGCCGGCAAAGCGAGCGCAGTCTATTTTAAATTTTGCCATTTCGCTTTTGCTGTAACCTTCAGGTAGAAAAACAATATCCAATTTCTTATCTGGTTCACCGGAGTAATGAACTTTGAATGAATCAAACGGCTTAACTCTTTCTTTAATAATAAAATAGTTAGATGGATCTACTTCAATTTCAAATATCTGCTGGAATATGTTTTTCAAGTCTCTTCTGTATAGTTGAACTACAACTTTACTTTTTGGAAACGGAAAACGAACCGAGCCTTGCATTGTGCGGATAGTATTTTTTGATTCTTCTGTAGTTTGCCATTCTTGATATAAAGTAGAGAAGCCACGCGAGTATATCTCTGTTTTATCAGCTTGGTTAAACACTTTGAACATATAATGCCCGTATTGAAGTGCGTCAATCAAATTCTTTTTTGAGCCGCTCCAAATTCCCTCTTCAACCAATTTATCAAAAGAAATAGTTTCGGAATTTTTATCGCCGGTATGAAAAAAATCGAATCGTAAAGTTTTATCTACAAAGTAATCTTCATATTTGAGTTGAGCATTAGTGAATATTGGTAAAACTAATAAGAGTAAAAGAAACAGTTTTTTCATTACTTCACCTTATGGATTAACTTTTCTAGAACCAGGTTTCACGAAAGGAATATTTTGTTTGCATAATGGGCAATCATTAGGTTGATATGAAACCACCTCTAATTGTAGAGTACTGAACTGTGGGCAGCCAAATTGAACTTTATTGTTGCTTCTATCAACTATAAAACCAACTCCAGCAACAACTCCACCTGAATTTTTAACAATTTCAATAACTTCAAAAACAGATCCGCCAGTTGTAACAACATCTTCGCATATTAGATATTTTTTTCCGGCTTCAATTTGGAACCCGCGACGAAGAACTAATGCCTTGTCTTCCCTCTCGGCAAAAATTGACTGCTTGCCTAATTGTCTTGCTACTTCCTGTCCAACAACAATACCGCCAATTGCCGGAGCAATAACAAAATCAACTTCATACTCTGCAAAATAGTCTGCAATCTTTGAGCAAATATATTCATTGTGTTCAGGATGCTGTAAAACCTTTGCGCATTGAAAATATTGATTGCTGTGACGCCCAGAAGTTAATAAAAAATGCCCATTTAACAGGGCATTTGTTTCTGTAAAAATGTCTAATAAGTTTTTAGCTCTCATATTAAATCTTTTAATTGGTAATTAAATTCGGTACGGCGTTGCGCTAACCGGCGCCCCAGAACTAGGATGCCGAATAACCGCAACTTGTATTTATAAAAATGTTTCTTAGAACTAACTACTTCAAAGAGCCACTTGTTGTTGTAACCAACCATAAAAATTAGAACAATGCCACACTGAAAAACGGCGTCCGCTTGATTGGCTCGTATGTTAAATGCAGGTAGAACCATTTAGATTCTACCTTGCTTTTCTTACTTAAGGGTACCTCTAATAACTACTTATTTTAAAAATAGCATACTGATAAACGCAGATTTAACAGGGTTACGCAGACTATTATTGAGTTTTTAGAGGTACCCTTAATTACTTTGTCAATAAAATTTTCTTTGATATCGTAATATCATTTGTTTTTAAAATACAGATGTATACTCCACTTGATAAGCTAGCGCCATTAAATGGAACTGAATAATAACCCGACTCTTGTTTTGTGTTTATAAGCATAGCTACTTCTCGTCCCATTATATCATATACTTTTAATGATACATACGATTTTTCTTTTAATTGATATTTTATTGTTGTTACTGGATTAAATGGATTAGGATAATTCTGATCTAGTTTGGTTTCTTCTACATTTAGTTTATTATTTACTAGCTGATTTCCAGATAAAGAATTATCTAAATATGGCTGATACGACATAGTAGAAGAACCTGCTGAATTAGAAGCAACACATGTAAATGTAAATGCTGGGGCTAAAGCACCTTGCTGAATGCTAGTTGTCTTTTGTAGAACATAATCATTTGTTATGTACGCAACATTTCCAGAAAATGATAGACTTACCCATGATGGTTTATTTATATAACTCCAACTGTAACTAATATTTCCGCTGCCTTGAGACAAATTCGCGGTTGCTGTTCCTGTTACACCAGAACCAATTGGGTTCGGTGTTTGTGTAATTGACGAAATCACTGGTGCAATTAACGGTTTACCTAGAACTGTATAGTTAAAAGTAACATTACTTGGGGTTGTTGGATACCAACCAACAAATTGGTAAGCAATATTCCAAACTTCATATACATAAGTTCTTAACTGGACACTATTCGTTGTCAATGTTCCTTCTACAACATCACAATAGGGCATAGCAAAATTAGGGCTTTCTATTGACCAGCCAGTTGAACCAATACCTCTTCCCCATGCATAATGATCATACATTGGAGAAAAATATATAGTCTTTCTCACGTCATGCCTTTTAACTATATATACTCCATCAGCCAAACCTGATGCGCCATAAATTATCGTATTAAAAGTTCCTGTAGAACCATAATCAGTACCACCATATGCTGATAGTTGATTTAGTTGATAAGGAGATTGCAAGAATTGTAAGGCTTTGTATGCATTTACTCTTCCAGTTCCATAATATTGATCCCATCCTGTAGTCCCTTTATCCTCTGCTGAATGCCTAATAATATATTCTATATCATCATTATACAAATTTGGGTTATAACCTTTTAATAAAGAAGCTATTCCGGAAACGTGTGGTGTTGCCATTGAAGTTCCAGAAAAAGAAGCAAAACCGGTCCCGGGAATAGTTGATAAAATATCACTTCCAGGAGCCGAAACATCAACATAGTTTTTATACGTTGAAAATGGAGCCCATTGATCATTATGGTCTGTTGCCGCAACGGTTATAATTCCTTGCCCAAAGCCTCCTGGATATTGGTAAATATTTCCCTTGTCACCAGTATTTCCAGAGGAAGCAACAGCAACTACATTTTGTTTGTAAGCATTAGCAAATGCCATTCTTACAGTTGTTGAATACCTTCCAGCTTGACTATTATCGAACAATAATTTCCAACTATTATTTATAATATTTGCACCTTCATTAACTGCTTCATTGATGATTTGATACAGATATGGATCCCCAGTTGATTTTGCATCATTAAAAGCTTTAGAGACTAGCAGTGCGTTCCAGTCAACCCCAACAACGCCATAATTTTGATTATTATATAAGTTATTTGCTCTTGCAGCGCATATTCCAGCTACGTGTGTACCATGTTCATCATATTGTATTTGACTACCAGAAACTTTTCCAGACAAATCTGGATGATTTCCATCCACACCTGTATCAATAATTCCAACTTTTATTAAAGAACTACCTGTAAAAATATTCCAGGCTTCAGGCGCATCAATATCAGCATCAAAAGTGCCACCTGTTTGCCCAGTATTATTTAAACTGTATTGTTCGTTGAATCTATTATCAGAAGGAATTAAATCACTTGAAGCATAACCATTTTGTTCTGCAAATAATACTCCATTTTCTTTAGAAAGAGTTTCTGATGCAAGTTTAGCATCTTCCTTATCCTTTAATTTTATTCTAAATACTCTTGACATATTGGGCAGTTTTATTTTTTCATTTTTGCTCGTTATTCTAATTGTATCTTTAGCATTAAAATCGGGAAAGGCTTTCTTAATATTGGTTATACTTAACTTCTTGAGTGCACTTTCTAATTTTTTGGATTTAATAATTAGCTTCGACGCATCAGTTAATTCTGCAACTTTTAATGGGATTTCTAAAGAATCCGGCAGAAAATAAACTAAAATTTCATTATCTAAATCCTTTGACTGTGAATAAGCATTCGAGACTGAAATTAAAGTTGACATAAGAATAAACAGAAATAATGTTTTGAATCGGAAAACTTTACTTACAATTGTTTTCATTTTGTGTGTTTCTTTAATCTTGTTTAAAAAATGTATTTTAATTAAAAGTTAATTGCCGGTTTTGATTTGTTTTTATATTTAACATCCATAGTGTACCGTTTGTAAATGTCCAATCATCTGAATTGTACTTTGTGTAAGCTATTTCCTCTTCATTTGGACTTACACTAAATGGCAGCCCAAAACTAGCACCTACACCTTTTGGTGTAAGCTGTTTATAGTTTTTTCCAGTTGTATCGATTATGCAAATGCTGTTATCCGACCAAAATACTATTCTTCCTTCGGAATAAAATCGTGGGTAACTATCAAAAACATTATTATTTGTTATTCTTTTCGAATTTAACCCGCTCCTGTCAATGATATGTAACTCAGATGAAGGTGTTTCTTTGTATCTAATAAGTACAATTTTAGTGGCCTCTCTTGAGTAACTCGGCATTCTTATTTCACCAAATTGAGGTTCATATAAAATTCTTCGCTTTTGTGTGCCGTCTGATTTCATTTCCCAAACGAAATTCATTCCGTTTGGGCTATCTTTATTAGAATCATAAGTTATCCACTGTCCATCTGGTCTCCAACTAGGAAAGTAATTTCTACCAGTGTCTGTTAGTTTTACAACTGAAGTTGTATCGAAATTTACTCCATCAAATGGCATCTTATATATTTGGGCGCCTGAGACAAATGCTATCCACTTCCCATCAGGTGACCATACAGCTGATTGTAATTGATATTGGAGTATTCTTCGCTGGTTAGTTCCGTCTGAATTTATTAACCAGAAACCTGCTTTCTTATAATTTATGTATTGTTTTCCCATGCATTCTTTACCATAGGGATATGTAATAGAATCAAGTGGTACATAATTAAACCCAATTAATTTTCCGTTTGGATGCCATATCGGATTATTATATGGTGAATATGAAACTATGTCTATAGGAGGGCAATCATTTTTTTTATACTCAATAACATTGTCACAGCAAGACAATAAAATTAAGATTAAGGCAAGCGCTATACTTTTTATTTTTTTCATTTACTTAGTATTTTTTTCAACTGTAATTTTGTATCTAACTTATTCCGCAAAGGAAGTAAGTATAACTCACGTTATGCAGAAACTAGTTTTAATGACGTTGACAGCAAAAAGTCATGCTCGCTATCTGTCATTCCCGCAAGTGCCGTCTTTCGGTTCCGCTTTTATAATCCCGCACTTAGCGGAATCCAAAATGCGGGAATGACAGTTGGCTTTTGGGTATTTGCGTAACTCCAGTTAATTATCTAATATCTAATACTTTACAAATGTTATTCAACAATGTGCTTAGCTTCGCTGTCTTTGTCTTCATGAACAGCTGGTTTATTTGGCACAAAGATCAATTCATCTTTTGCAGCATTATGAGAAACAACAATTCTATCACCTTCTCTAATTGTATTCATAAGAAGCTCTTCGGCAAGAGGATCTTCCACATATTTTTGTATAGCTCGTTTTAATGGGCGTGCTCCAAATTTTGGGTCAAATCCTTTTTCTGCAAGAAAATCTTGGGCACTTTGTTCTAGTTCGATCTCCATTTTGTTGGCGTTCAAGTTCTTAATCAAATCCTTCATTTCAATCATAATAATCTTCTTAATATCTTCTTTATCAAGATTTCTAAAGACAATTGCCTCATCAATACGGTTCAAAAATTCAGGGTTGAACAGCCTTTTCATAGCGTCTTCTACAATATTCTTAAGTGCCGAATATTGATCTGATTCTTTGCCTTCACTAAAGCCAAATCCGCCTGTTGTTTTTATGTCTTTGGTTCCAACATTAGAAGTCATTATAATTATTGTGTTCTTAAAGTCAACTCTTCTTCCTAAACTATCGGTTAATTGTCCATCATCAAGAACTTGGAGCAGCAGATTGAATACATCTGGATGAGCTTTTTCGATTTCATCAAACAAAACCACAGAATATGGTTTGCGGCGTACACGTTCTGTAAGCTGTCCGCCCTCTTCGTAACCAACATAACCTGGAGGCGCTCCTACCAATCTAGAAACAGCAAACTTTTCCATGTACTCGCTCATATCAATTCTAATAAGAGCTTCTTCAGTATCGAACAAGTAGCGCGCTAATACTTTTGCAAGTTCTGTTTTACCAACTCCCGTTGGACCAAGAAATATGAAAGTTCCTATTGGTTTGTTAGGGTTTTTGAGTCCGGCGCGTGTTCTGCGAATTGCCTTTGTAAGTTTAAGAACAGCTTCATCTTGACCGACAATTCGCCCTTTAAGCGCGTCTTCCATCTTCATCAGTTTTTCAGACTCGGCTTGCACAACTCTAGTAACCGGAATTCCAGTCATCATTGAAACAACTGTTGCAATATCATCTTCGCTTACATCGTGAACTAAATCTTTAGTCTTTGCGTCCCATTCTCGCTTAGCAACTTCGAGGTCTGATTGAAGAGTTCTTTCTTTATCACGAAGGCGGGCAGCTTCTTCATAATCTTGCAGTTTAACTACTTGAATTTTTTCCTGTTTAACTTTTTCAATACTCTCTTCTAGTTTTAGAATGTCATCAGAAACAGTAAAATTGCCCATATGAACTCTGGAGCCTGCTTCATCTATAACATCAATTGCTTTATCAGGTAAAAATCGGTCGGTAATGTAACGCTCACTCATTCTAACGGCATTCTCTATTGCGGCAGTAGAGTATCTTACATGATGATGCTGTTCGTATTTGAATTTAATGCTTTCGAGTATCTGAATAGTTTGATCTGGTGTTGGTGGATCAACCATAACTTTCTGGAAACGGCGGTCCAAAGCGCCATCTGTCTCAATAAACTTACGATATTCATCTAATGTAGTTGCCCCAATACATTGAATATCGCCGCGAGCGAGCGCTGGCTTAAACATATTTGATGCATCCAAAGAACCAGATGCGCCTCCAGCGCCAACAATTGTATGAAGCTCATCTATAAATAAAATTACATCATCAGCTTTTTCTAATTCGGTCATTAATGCTTTCATTCTCTCTTCAAATTGACCGCGGTATTTTGTTCCGGCTACAAGTCCCGCTATATCTAAAGTTACTATTCTTTTCTCTTGTAGAATACGAGGAACTTTCTTTTGAACAATTCTAAGGGCTAAACCTTCAGCTATAGCGGTTTTTCCAACTCCAGGTTCGCCAATGAGAACCGGATTATTTTTCTTTCTACGGCTTAAAACTTGAGCAACTCGTTCAATTTCTTTTTCTCTGCCAATTACCGGATCCAATTTATCTTCAATTGCAAATTTGGTTAAGTCGCGTCCAAAGTTATCTAAAACAGGAGTTTTAGTTTTTTCCTGTTTCTTTGCACTTTGAAACTGTTGTGCCGTGGTTTGTTTGCTTGGGTCTTTACTTGCAAGTATGTTATTCAACTCTGCGCGAGTGTTATCATAATTAACAATAAACTGATGAAGTATTTGAGTAGCTATATTGTCTTCATCTCGCAAAAGTGATAACAATATATGCTCGGTTCCA
Source organism: Ignavibacteria bacterium (assembly GCA_009773205.1). Lineage (GTDB taxonomy): Bacteria > Bacteroidota > Ignavibacteria > Ignavibacteriales > Melioribacteraceae > Stygiobacter. The sequence goes on along the minus strand of WPAE01000003.1, from coordinate 157,871 downwards.
ATTACATCGGATTTATAAATTTTTGATTCGATTTGAGTAATCTTCAGCACTTTTTCGGCTTGTTTTGTAAGCGGGATGTTGCCAATAGTAAGAGTTCCTCCAGTTGACCGTACTGTATCTTCGACCGCTTTTTTTAGCTTTACTAGATCAACTTCCAAATTACGAAGAATACGTACCGCTACACCTTGACCTTCTCTTATTATTCCAAGCAACAGATGCTCGGTACCTATATAATCATGCCCTAAGCGTAATGCTTCTTCTCTGCTTAACCTAATTACCTCTTGCACCCGTTCAGAAAAATTTCCTTCCATTAACTTTCCTTTGTTTAACTGTACTAACAGTAAATTTCTACAAAATGTTTCATAAATATATCTATTGATTCATCGCATATCAAGGAAGTTGGATAAAGCTCAAAAAATCTTTTATGTTTTTGAGATTGCTGAACTATTAAGGATTATTATGGTGAGTTGGGCGATTTTGTCTAAATACCTCAAATTTGTTTTCAAAGGCTTCCAATAGCATTTTTTTATGGGACTCAAGTAACTATTCCCGGAACAATTTACACTAATTTGAAGTATCATTCACGATTTATCTATCAACTCGGACAAGCTTTTCACTTAATGAGTAGAGTTTTTTTCGTTCGATAATAAGTAAAAAAACAACCTTTGTAGTTTTGGCTTTATTTAATCAACTATAATTAATATTTTGAACTCAGATTAAAAGCATAATTGGAGAATAAATGGAAGCACTTACTGGTTTATCTGTTTTAGTAATTTTTGCAGCAATATTTTTTGTTTTTATTATACTTTACTTCGTTCCTGTCGGGTTGTTTATCACGGCTTATTTTTCCGGTGTTAAGGTAAAAATATTTGGTGATTTGATTGGAATGCGTTTACGTAAAGTATCGCCTCAAGTAATTGTAAGAAATTTAATTGCCGCCGCAAAAGCTGGAATTAATTTGAATACTTCTCAACTTGAAGCACACTATTTGGCAGGCGGAAATGTAACAAATGTAGTTAATGCTTTAATTTCTGCTAACAAAGCAAATTTGGATTTGCAGTTTGAAAAAGCTTCTGCAATAGATTTAGCAGGACGCGATGTTTTAGAAGCTGTACGCATGTCAGTAAATCCGAAAGTAATTGAAACTCCATTAGTTGCCGCTGTTGCCAAAGATGGTATTCAATTAAAAGCTATTGCAAGAATTACTGTAAGAACAAATTTAGAAAGACTTGTTGGCGGCGCTGGCGAAGCAACTGTTTTAGCGCGTGTTGGCGAAGGTATCGTTTCTACTATTGGTTCAAGCACGTCTCACAAAGAAGTTTTAGAAAACCCAGACAGCATTTCTAAAGTTGTTTTAGCGAAAGGATTAGATGCAGGAACAGCTTTTGAAATTCTTTCGATTGATATTGCGGATGTTGATGTAGGTTCTAACATAGGCGCTATTTTACAAACTGACCAAGCCGAAGCAGATTTAAAAGTGGCTAGAGCAAAAGCAGAAGAAAGACGCGCTGCCGCTGTGGCTTTTGAGCAGGAAATGACCGCAGAAGTTGCTCGTATGAAAGCTAAAGTTGTTGAGGCAGAAGCCGAAGTTCCACAAGCTATTGCAGAAGCATTTAGGAACGGCAGATTAGGCATTATGGATTATTACAATATGAGAAACGTACAAGCCGATACTGAAATGCGTGCTGCTATTGCTAAACCAGAGGATAAAAAAGAAAAATAATGGATGATGTAATTCAAGTATTAATATTTCTTTTTGTAATATGGAGCTTGATAAGTTCAGCATTCAAAAAGAAACCGGTTCCTCAAAAACCGCAGCAGCAAAACAAGCAGAAAGCTGAAACGGAGAAAAAGACAACTTCTTATACTACCAAAGACGTTTTGGAAGAACTTTTTGGTGTTTCTTTGCCTAAAACAGAAAACGAATATCCCAATCAGCCTGGGACCCGGCATTTACCGAATAACTACGATAATGATTGGCAAGTTGAATACAGAAATCCAGAAAAAGCTAAAACTAGTACATCAAGAGAATTATCTTCTGTTGATTATGATAAGTTGGCTTCGTTAGATGCGCACGGAAAGGCAAAAAAAGTAAAAAAGTATGAAGCTGTAAATATTCAGACAACAGTTAAAAACGAAAGAGCAAGCGAAATTAAAAGTAAAATTAAGAATATCAACTCTATAAGAGACGCAGTAATATTCGCCGAAATTCTTAATAAACCAAAAGCACTTAGATCTTAATCTATTATTTATGAGCAGCTATTTTTAATGGCTGCTCATTTCTTTTCAATAGCCTTTCAAATAATTCAAAAATTCGTGTACACTTTTCTTGTTAAACTTACTTCTTATTTCTCTAAAACCATCGCCGTAAACTGAGCTTGGATCACTCTCGATTTCTTCAATTAGCTGTTTTACATAAGTACTTTGCCTTAGAGATAATAAATAGAAATATGATACGTAATTACAACTGCCCTCAGTTATTTTTTTAGAATGATTTCGTTTAGTATTCTGTGCAATCCAAACATGCATTAATTCGTGCGCTATTATTGATTCTATGTTTTCAGAAGGCAATCCGTTTAACACAAATATCGTATGCGAATATTTCGGTTTACTTCTGCCAATTCTTTCAGTGTTAGTTTCGCAGAAACCTTTAACACCCTTTGCGAAAGAACTGCCAGATACTTTCTTTAAGTCTACTAGATTTACACCTTTGACTTTTATATTTTCTGAAGGTATAGAGATTCCAAATGAAATTAGTTTAATTCTTACTTTTTCAAACAAACCGGATATTCTTGCATTATCAAAAATTACATTTGGATAGCAGATGTTACAAATGCTTCTCCCATCCAAATATTTCTTGCCCTCATTAGTAAGTTTTTTTGTTACTAATCTGTTGCAAGCTGCACAGCGTGCAAATTCGCTTTCATGCTTATTGTGATATTTGTTTCCATAGAAGTCAATAGAATAAGTTCCAGTAAGAGACTTTTCGCAGACACTGCACTTTGGTAACACCTCTTCGTAGCATAACTGATGATACTTACTTTTATTGAATATGATGTACTCGCTCGTAATTTCATTTTTACATAGCTCGCAAATAAGTCCCTTTACTTTCAAGTAACATTTTTCATGGTACAACTGGCTGTTGTCCGAAATGAATTTACCGGGAAGTTTCTTCTTGCAGTAATCACAAACAAAATGTTCGGGATGAAAGTATCTGTTTTCAGCAATTACATAATTGCCTTCTATAGCTTTAAAGCAAGTGTGGCAGACTAAGTTTTGACTGTAACTTGTATTTAAAGACATCAAAGAAAAATATACGACTATAAAAATACTTTTTCGGCTCAAAATGGTTCCTCTTGTAATACGAAATTGATTAATACAATTAATTTTTCAGTGACAGTTAATTAATACACATTCAATTTCGATAATTTATTTGTAAAACAGAACAATGTTTTCATATTTGGATTAATAAAAACATTCTTTACTTTGTGTTATAAAATAATACTGCAAATGGAACAACATTCAGCTAAAGCTAAAGATACATTAAAGAGAATTGGTGGTTTGAATAATTTGATTTCGATACCTAAAATTATTTTTGAAGTATCGCAGACTATAAAATCAGAGCCGGGCAATATCAAAAAACTTGCTAGGCTTATTGAAAAAGATCAAGGATTGACAACTAAAATTCTATCAGTTGCAAATTCCCCGCTTTTCGGTTTGCAAAAGAAAGTATCTTCATTAGAATTTGCTCTAATGATAATGGGAACCGATGAAGTTGTAAGAATTGTTACAGCAATTTCTTTGTCAGAATCTCTTAAAGTAAAATCCACAAAGGATTTTGAATACATTGAATATTGGAAACACTCGATGTTAGTTGGCATGGCAGCAAGAGATATGTCAATTCGTTTAGGATTTTCCGATTTATCTGGCGAAGCATTTCTTGCCGGTATGCTACACGACGTAAGCATCCAAGTCTTTGCTCAGCATTTTCAAAAAGAATTTGAAGAAATTATTAACGCCTCAAAGAGCAGCAAAAAGTTCTTCGATTGTGAAAAAGAAATACTTGGTATTTCACACGACTACATTGGTAAAATCTTAGCTGAAAGATGGAGATTACCTGAAATAATTGCGGAGACTATTGAGTACCACCATTTACCTTCAAGTGCTGCTGGAAATAAGCAGATTGCAAGCTTGATTCATCTTGCAGATTCTATGACACAAGAGTTCAAAATTGGGCATTGCTTTTGGGATAAAACACTAACTTTTGATGGCAATGTAGTTGAGCTGCTTAATTTTAAGTCTGCCGAAGAAATGGTGCTATTTGTTAGTGAATATGAAGAAGTTTTTAGGGACACAGCTGAATCCATTGTATTTTAAAAAACTGACAAATACCCAGTAAAATAAATTAAGCGTTTCTACAAATTTGCTTTTAAGTAATTGATATTATCAATAGTTGTTGGATCAAAGCCGCGCATAAGTGCGTAATAGTAAGTCATCCAATCGCCTAAGTAAATCATATCCACCAAACGCAGTTTGTAATTCTTTTCTTTGCTTTGGATATTAATAACATCCGCACCACACTTTTTAATTACTTCTGTTGTAATCTCAAAACGTTTCTTTACTTGCAGATGATAATCTTCATCAATAATGTTAATGAGTTTGAAATTCATAGTAGGTTTGTAGCCTTCCCAGCCCATAATTTCGTTGTGGTCTAATTCCGGATAGCAATTTGAAAAAGCGTGCTGCTTGGAATTTTCATTAAACTGTCCGCGCCATCTCGTTCCAACTACAGAAGTGTAATCGCTAACCGAATACAAAAGAGGAATAAATCCTAAAAGATTTTCAGCGATATATATTGCTTCATTTTTTTCAGAAGAATATTCCAAACCTTTTTTCTTCAAGAACAGAATTACTTCCTTAACTAAGGAATCTTGTTCTGGAACAATCTTCAAAGTATTAAACACATTTACAAGCGAAAAGAAATTAATCCATAAAGCAAAACGAGGCTGGAAGCCATGCTTTAGAATTCCAACCGGAATTTTATTTTCTTTGGCAATTTGTTCAATCTTTCCACCTGTTGTAATGCAAACTATTTGGCATTGTTTAGCGGTGGCGTCATTTAAAGCAGAAATTGTTTCTTCAGTATTTCCGGAATAAGAAGAAGCGATAACTAACGTTTCTTCGTTTGCATACAAAGGCAGTTCGTAATTTCTGTTTACTTGATAAGGATACTTTAAATCAGTTCTAAAATAACTTTGGAGCAATTCTCCGCCAATTGCAGAGCCGCCCAAGCCGCTTACAATAATGTTTTTGATTTTCGTTACATCTATCGTAGATAAATCGAATTTAATATTCCAAGCATATTCTACTTGTGAGTAAGAATCTTTTAATACATCGAATTGATTATCCGGATCAAGTTTTGTAATAAGTTCTTTAATAATCATTTCTCTCTCAATAAAGGTTTTTAATTTGGTCTTGTACTTTTTTGTTATAGTAAGCATGAAGCTCTGCATTAATTTCTGTTTCAGTTTTAAGTTGTAAACATTTCTCACCTAATTCTTTTGCTTCTGAATATGAGATGCTGCGAATTACTTTTTTGATGTGAGGAAGTACAGAAGCAGAAGCGCTCAAAGACTCTAACCCTAAGCCAACCAACAATGGAACAGCGAAAGGATCTGCGCCCATTTCTCCACATAAACTTACCTGCTTTCCTGCTTTTTTACCTTCTGTAATAATTTGATATATAAATCTTACAACTGCAGGATGAAATTCTTGATACAATTTAGAAACAATTTCATTCCCACGGTCAACTGCAAGTGTATATTGTATCAAATCATTTGTGCCTATACTCAAAAAGTCCGATTCCTCTGCAAACTCCTTAGCCATAGCTGCTGCAGAAGGTATCTCTATCATCAAACCAATTTGAATATGTTTATCGTAGGGCTTGCCCTCTTCATTAAGTTCTTTTTTGCATTCATCAATTAGTTTTTGGCACTCACGTACTTCTTCTAAAGAAGTTATCATAGGTATCATCATTCTAACATTCTTGTGATAACTTGAGCGTAGAATTGCACGTATTTGTGTTTTGAATAATTCTTTGCTGTCTAGGAGAATCCTTACTCCGCGCCAGCCCAAAAAAGGATTTGGCTCTTTTAAATCAACAGGAAGTACTTTGTCTCCGCCTATATCAAAAGTTCTAATTGTAACATAATCCGGATAAATCTTATCGGCAATATCTTTGTAAGAAGCAAACTGTTCTTCCTCATCGGGGAAAGCCTCTGAGTTCTGGAATAACTGCTCTGTTCTTACCAAACCAATTCCCTTAGCACAATTATGAATTATGTACTCAAGTTCTTCGGCAAGGTCAAGATTAGCTTCAAGCCGTATAATCCTTCCATCAATTGTTACTGCCGGCAGGTCTTTCAGTTTATTTAATTCTTCATCATAATTATGAATCTTATCAATTTTTTTCTGATACTCGTTTAAGAATTTTGCATCTGGATTAATTATTACAACACCTTTGTATCCGTCAATAATTAAGTTATCATTCTCATGAATTTTACTCATTGCATCGTGCAGACCAACAACAGCCGGTACATCTAAAGATCTTGCAAGAATAGCGGCATGAGAAGTAAGCCCGCCAAAATCTGTAACGTAACCTTTAACATTTGCGCGGGAGAACAAAACAGTATCAGATGGGGAAAGATTAGCTGTAACAACAATAACATCGTTTACAATTTTTGAGCGCCACTTTTTCTTTTTAAGATTTCTGATAATTCTATTTTTAATGTCTTCAATATCGTGCGAGCGTTCTTTCATATAAGCTTCGTTTGCGAGGCTCATAAGATGAGTGTACTTAGAAATTTCGGTATCAACTATAAACTCAGGCATCCTCATTTCATTTTCTATTCTTTTCTTAAGAGTAGAAACAAGCACAGGGTCATCAAGAATCATCATTTGTGCTTCAAAAATAGCCGCACGCTTTTCACCTAATTTATCAACTGCAAGAGAAAATATTTTCTTTAATTCTTTTTTCGATTGCGCTAAAGCTAAATCCAAGTTCTTTATCGCTTCATCAATATCAGTAATATTTTCATTTGAGATTTCTTCTTTTTCTTTGGCATAAATGTATGCTTTTGCAATTTCTATACCCGGGGCAGCAGCAATGCCTTTAAGAATAGTATTGATTTCTTTCTCTTTCATTACAGTTCGTCAAACCCTCTATTGAAGTAATCTACAATTTCATTTGCGGCTTCTTCTTCATCTTCACCATCAAAAGTCAAAAGTACTTGGCTTCCTTTCTCTGCAGCTAAAGTCATTACGCCAATAATGCTTTTACCATTTATGTGAAGACCATCTTTATTCAAGTAGAATTCGCTTTTGAACTTTGAAGCAAGTTTTACAATTGTGGCTGCCGGACGGGTATGCAAACCGGCATTATTAACTATAGTTACAGTAATTTCTTTCATTTATTTCTATTGATTAAAACGTTTGCCAGCCAATTCATTAATTGTTGTCCTTCGTTGTTTGGAAGAACAGATAAGCTATTTAATGCAAGTTTTGTATATCGTTCAATTTCTTTTTTAGCATCTTGCAAAACTCCAAGCCTAATGTACAAATTTTTATAATTTTCTATCTCACTTCTTTCAATGCCATTGTTATCAATTATTTTTAACAGAAGATCTTTATCAGCTCCTTTTGCTTTTTGCATTGCTCTTAAAAATAAATATGTTTTTTTCCCTTCTACTAAATCGCTTCCTGTAATTTTTCCCAACTCATTCTCATCAGCAATAATGTCCAATAAATCATCTTGTATCTGAAAAGCCATTCCTAAATTTTTGCCATAATTCGAAAGGGCAATTATTTCCTTTTTATTTCCACTAACTATTAGCCCGCCAATTTTACAACACATTTCCGAAAGCGCAGCTGTTTTTTTATAAATCATCACTTTGTATTCTTTAAGAGTTACATCATTGCGCATCTCAAATTCTTTGTCCAAACTCTGCCCTTCGCAAACTTCAACTATACATTGAGTAAAAGTTGAAACTATTTCGTTGACATTCTTCTTGCAGTCTTTTAGTAAACTTTCGTAAGCAAGCGCATTAAGATTATCTCCGACTAAAATGGCTGTGTTCAGATCATATTTTTTATGCAGAGTAACTCTGCCGCGCCGTTTATCAGAGTTATCCATAATATCATCGTGAACCAAAGTAAAACTGTGAAGAATTTCTACTGCAATTGCTGCATTATAAACTTTCGAAAAACTTCCACCAACTGTTTTTGCAGAAACCAAAACCAAAAAAGGACGAAGTCTTTTCCCTTTTCCTTCAAGAATGTATGAGCAAGGTTCATAAATAGATTTTGGTTTACGATTTTTCAAAAGTAAGCTGAGTTTTTTATCAACATCATCTACAACTGTTTTATAATTCTTCGCAAATTTTTGTTCAATAGTTGTCAAACTAACTCCTCTTTCCTTTTCAATACAATTTTTCTTAAATGCTCTACGTTCGATGAGCCGGTTAAGTACATAATTTTCTTTACTGTTTCGAACCAGTTAATAATGAGTTTAATTACACCTCCCACATCATTTTGTGTTACTTCTTGAAGTAAAATTCTGGCTGATGCAGTTAAATCTGCTCCGAGTGCCAATGCTTTTGCAGCTTGAACTCCGCTGTTAATTCCACCAGAAGCAATTAACATAAAATCATATTTCTTCTTAAGCTCTGAAACCGTTCTAACACAATAAGAAGTTGGCAAACCCCATTCGCTAAAATATTTGTCGCTTTGTTTGTTTCGCAGCAACTCTACTGAAGCCCAGCTTGTTCCGCCGGCACCAGCTACATCAATTCCTTGTACACCGACATCCAATAAACACTTTGCCGCTTTCTTACTAATTCCGGAGCCAACTTCTTTGCAAATTATAGGAACGGAAATCTTTGGTATAGCTTTTTCCAGTTTCTTTAAGAAACCAGAAAAATTTGGTTCTCCCTCTGGTTGAAGCAATTCTTGCAGCGGATTTATATGAATTACCATTGCGTCAGCTTCAGCTATTTCTATCATTAGATTTAAGTCATCCACCAATGTATTTGATCTTGCTACTTGAGCCGCACCAATATTCCCAAGTATAGGAACGTTTCCGGCATTCTTGCGAACTATTTTATAAGTAGAGTGAAATTTTTTATTCTCTAAAGCTTGTCTTTGCGAGCCAATGCCAATTGGAATATTTAACTCATTAGCAGCAATAGATAATTTTTCATTAATACGCTCTGCATCTGCTGTTCCGCCAGTCATACACGAAATTAGAAACGGGAAAGAAATTTTCTTGCCGAAAAAATGAGCATCAAGTTTAATTTTTGAGTAATCAACTTCTGTAATTGCGAAATGCTCAAATTCGTATAAATCAAAGCCGTTGGATTTTTCGAAAGCTACTCTGTCAGTCAAACAGAGTTTAATGTGTTCCTTTTTTCTTTGGGAAGTTTTTGATTGAGCCATCATTACCAATAATTTCTAAAACCAAAATAAAAATTTTCGGGGAGAGATACTTGTTAGGATAACTACGAAATGAAGTACAAACAATTTGCTAAGATTACTTCTTATATACATCTTTTCTATGTGCAACTCTTAGTATGATAATGCTCTTTTCATTTTCATTTATTTCATAAATTATTCTATACTCGCCAATTCTTAAACGATAACCGTTTCTATTCTTCAGTTTTTTGGAATTTTGTGGGAATGGATTATTTGCCAAACTTCCTAAGATTAGCAAGACTCTTTCAACTACATCTGTTGGCAGTGTGGTAATTTGTTTTTCAACTCTTTTAGGAATTAAGACTACAAACGGCATTTTATACTTTTATTCTTTGTTTTGCCTTTCTGTTATGGCTTTTTGCAATCAAATTTTCGAGCGTGATCAATTTACCGGCAAGAATATCCTTCGCATTCTCTTTTTTAGCCTGGTCATACCCAAGTGCGCAGTTAAGTTCATCTATTTCATCAACTAATTGCTCATAAGCTTTCAGATCCAATATTACAGCGGTTTTATTTCCTTTAACATCGGTTATATACTTTTTATTTGGTTCAGTCATTTTATACTCATGTTATTTTAGCAACTGCAAAATAATGCTTTAATTTGTACATCATCAAGATTATAAGAAAAAACTTATTGGAAAGTTTTCATCTAAAAAAAAGTTCATGATGCTTTCAGATCGTATGGAAAACTTTCGAAGTTAGAGAGATAACTACCGAAAGAAATTGCCTCCAGAATATCTTCTTTGCTTACTTGAGGAAAGTCTTCTATTACTTGTTCAACCGAACTGCCCTTAGCAAGATAACCTAGAACAACGCTTACAAGCACACGCGTACCTTTAATAACGGGTTTACCATGGCAAATTTTTGGGTCAACCAAAATTCTTTCGAACATTTTCTTTTCCTTTCTGTTCAATTATTTAACCGGGTAAAATATAAACCGCACTTCGTAAAGAATCAAATGTTTTGATATATCAATAAGTATTCATGGAATAGTTTCTAAACCCAAAATAAAAATTTTCGCTCTCATAATCTTAAAAGAAGATTTTTACTATCAGAACTGAATGAGAAATGATTTTTTTATTTTACTTCTCATTCTATTAAATTGTAAACAACAAAAACACAAGGTTTATTATGGCAAAAGCCCGATTAAATTTTTGGCAGATTTGGAACATGAGTTTCGGCTTTTTAGGTATTCAATTTGGATTTGCGCTTCAAAACGCTAACGTGAGTAGAATTTTTGAAACACTTGGTGCAAGCATTGATGAAATTCCAATCCTATGGATTGCTGCACCAACAACCGGTCTCTTAGTTCAACCTATAATTGGGTATATGAGCGATAGAACTTGGGGAAGGCTTGGAAGAAGGAGACCGTTTTTTTTAATTGGGGCAATCCTTGCTTCCTTAGCGCTTATCATTATGCCAAATTCACCGGTGCTTTGGATTGCAGCAGGAATGTTATGGATTTTGGATGCATCAATAAATATTTCAATGGAACCATTTCGTGCACTTGTAGGAGACTTGCTCCCATCCGAACAACGAACAACCGGATTTGCAGTTCAGAGTTTTTTTATTGGGATTGGAGCAATAATTGCTTCAGCTCTTCCTTACATTTTTACTAATTGGTTAGGAATAAGCAACACTGCACCAAAAGGCGAAATTCCCGATTCCGTTGTTTATTCTTTTTATGCTGGAGCAGTTGCTTTTATTGGTGCTATAAGCTGGACAGTTTTCCGAACGAAAGAGTACCCCCCAGAAAATCTTGAAGAGTTTGAACGTAACATTAGAGAGAATAAAGGTTTACTAAAAGGAGCTACAGAAATATTTTCTTCATTTGTCTCTATGCCAAAGACAATGATTCAATTAGCATTTGTTCAATTTTTTTCTTGGTTTGCACTGTTTGCAATGTGGATTTATACAACTCCTGCCGTTACACACCATATTTATGGAGTTACGGATACTTCAAGCGAGTTGTATAATCAAGGAGCAAATTGGGTAGGAGTTCTGTTCGCGATTTATAATGGATTTGCTGCCATTACTGCATTTCTGCTCCCTTGGCTTGCTAAAAGAACCTCACGTAAAACTGTTCATATGATTTGTTTAATTGCTGGTGGAATTGGTTTAGCTTCCTTCTATATAGTCAAAGATCCTAATCTGCTCTTAGTTTCTGAACTTGGAATTGGTTTAGCTTGGTCATCTATTCTTGCGATGCCTTACGCAATTTTAGCAGGTTCGCTTCCAGCAGAAAAGATGGGTGTGTATATGGGTATTTTTAATTTTTTTATTGTAATTCCACAAATTACAGCAGCTGCAATCTTAGGATTTTTTATAAAGCACTTTTTCGAGAACGAGGCAATCTATGCTTTATTAATTGGCGGTGTTTCTATGTTTATTGCTGCGATTTTGGTAATGTTTGTTAATGACGTGGATGAGGATAGGTAATTTAGACAACAGTGAATAGGCAGGAGAAAGACAGTAGGCAAGAGTAATGTTCTTTTTTTCTAGGGCAACTCTATTATCTGATAATTTTTCTTCTGCTTATTTAAGTTTTGAAATTAGTGAAGTGAGCATTTTATCTATTTCTTGGCACCTCTAAAAATATCAATATTCTTTGCGGACTTTGCTTTTTCTTTGCGAACTTCGCGTTAAAATTTTTGAAATACTAATTTTTAGAGGTGCCCTTCTGTTACATTAATTTCAAGATTACTGATACTGCTTTTATCTAAATATTTCAGTCTAACACATAACTCAATCTGAGTTTCTAATTCTAGCAATGAACCTCTTTCAATCAAAAGAAATTGTTTGTAACTGCCGGAGGATTGCCGTCCATACCCTTCCGCAATATTTGATGGAATTGAAACTGCAGCTCGTCTAATTTGAGATTTTATACCATAATTCTCTGACGATGGAAGAGATTCTATAATTAGATAAATTGCTTCTGCCAAGTCCATGCTTTTTTGCCAAACAATCAAGTCTTTATAACTTCTTATCATACTATTGCCTTTCTCCTGCCTAATGCCTATTGCCTTTCTCCTGCCTAATGCCTATTGCCTTTCTCCTGCCTAATTACTAATCCACTTTCCTTTCTTGCTTCCTTCATAACTATCAATTTGCAAAAGTACTCCTTCTAATTTTCCATTAACAAGTGGAATTCTTTTAGAAGTTTTAAGACCAATACTTTTCCGCAGGCTCGTTTCGCCAGTGTAAATAAAAGCTGAGGTTCCGTTGCAGTCTCTTTTTATAAAATCACCGAGTTCTTTGTAGAGAATTTCAACTTCTTCTCTTTCACCCAAACGTATTCCATAAGGTGGGTTTGTAATTAGTAATCCATTTTCAAAACTGCTTACACTATCGAACGGATGGCATTTCAACTCTACATTTTCAGAAAACGGAAGCCTCGTAAGATTATCTTTTGCAACTTCAATCATCTTTTGAGATTTATCACTTCCTTTAATCAATCCTACGGGAAGCGGTCTTATGTTTTCGTCCGACTTTTCCTTTATCTCTATCCAATTATCTTTGTTAAACTCGGGCAGATTCATAAAACCAAATTTCTTACGTAGATATTGCGCTGGAATATTGCAGTAATGCATTAACGCTTCGCAAATAATTGTACCTGAGCCGCACATACAGTCCCACAAAACCTTATCTCCTTTCCAGCCGCTAAGACGAATGATTGCAGCGGCAAGAGTTTCTTGCATTGGTGCATCGCCAGCAAGTAATCTGTAACCACGTTTATGAAGCGACTCCCCTGAAGTATCTAAACTAATTACAGCAGTATTTTCTTCTATATGAAGATTGATCCGCGCATCCGGATTTGACACACTTACATCTGGTCTTCTGCCAAATCTTTCTCTAAAATAATCTGCAATTCCATCTTTCAAGCACTGAGCAGCGTAGAGAGAATTGGTAACTTTACTTTTAGCAACCGATGAAGTTATTGCAAAAGTATTGTTAAGCGATATTAATTCTTCCCATCTAATCTTTTGAGCGATTTTGATTAATTGTTTGGCATCTTCACAGTATTCTGTTTTAAGCGGTGCCAAAACCCTTGAAATCATTCTAGATGTATAATTTATCTTGTACAATTCTTCAACACTTGCATCAAAATAAACTCCTCTATAAGAAACTTTTGTATTTACAGCACCAAGTTCTTGTAGTTCGACTTCACATAAAGATTCCATCATTCCAGGAACTTGAGCAAAGTAGCGACTGCTTTTTTGGTATTCGAACATTATTACTCTCAAATAGTATTGTTACAAAAGTAATTAAATCAGAAACGCTAAGTATGATAAATTTATTAGAGTAGTAACTCCTAACAAATGGATTTCAATGCTGAATATGTTTGGAAATAGAATTTAGAATTGCGAATTTAGAGTCGTAATTTTTTTTATAAATGAGCCGAATCTAACCCGCCTGCCTCTTTAGACCAAACATGGCGCGCAGGAAAGGTCATTTTGACAATTTCTGGTTACGATTTCCTGCCCACCAAGATTAGACTGATGAGGCAGGCGGGCTTGTCCGCCCGCCGTTTTATGGAGGGTTTGGCGGGTAAGTCGAAAACAACGTTTTTTAATAATGATCAGGGCTTTTTAGAGTAGGCTCATAAATAATGTGGTTGCAACTAACTACACTAATTAAAGTAGAACCACTAAATGATAACAAACAAAGAATTAGCCGAATTAGCAGTAAAAGCCAAATCAAAATCAATTGCGCCATATTCAAATTTTCATGTTGGAGCAGCGTTACAAGCTAAGGATGGAAAAGTAATATTAGGAGCGAACATAGAGAATGCATCTTACGGATTAACAATGTGCGCCGAGCGTACAGCTGTTTTTTCTGCTCTATTAGATGGCAAAAGAGAATTTGTTTCGATAGCAATAGCAGGTGATTCTGAACAGTACTTACCGCCTTGCGGAGCTTGCAGACAAATTTTGATGGAGTTCTGCGGCAAAGATTTAGATGTTATTATGGTAAATAACAATGGGGCTTACATTACCTTAAAAATGTTTGAGTTACTTCCCCATTCTTTCGACGAGGAGTTTCTAAAATAATGCACGAGTTTGCGCCTCATTCAATTCCAATTGGCACTGGCTGGATTGAAGTAATTGCTGGTTGTATGTTCAGCGGTAAAACAGAAGAATTAATACGCCGTTTACGTAGAGCAAAAATCGCTAAGCTTAACGTAAAAATTTTTAAGCCTAAGATTGATAACAGATATTCTGCAAGTGAAATTGTTTCGCATAGTGAACAGTCGCTTCCTTCAACTATTGTAGAAAATCCATTTGAGATTTTAGAACTTTCTGATGATGCACAGGTAATTGGTATTGATGAAGCTCAGTTTTTCTCTAAAGAAATTGTTGATGTTGTTAATAAACTTGCAGATCGTGGTAAACGCGTTATTATAGCCGGGCTCGATCAAGATTACAGAGGATTGCCGTTTGAACCAATGCCGCAGCTTCTTGCAATTGCAGAATACATTACCAAAACTTTGGCTATTTGTGTCAACTGTGGCAATCCGGCAGATAGAACACAGCGTAAGGTGGTTTCGGTAGAACGAGTGCTAGTTGGTGCAACAGACAGCTACGAAGCCCGCTGCAGAAAGTGTCATTACATTCCCGAATAAATTAGGTGCATAATGGATTTTTTGTTTAATCTTTTACGTGGAACATTAGGTATTTTTATTCTGTTAGCAATCGCCTTTGCTGTTTCAAACAACAAGCGAAGAATTAATTGGCGTTTAGTTGCTACTGCAATTGGTATGCAAATTTTCTTTGCTGTTTTTATAATTCACAGCGAGTATCTCCGTTCAATATTTTTTGTTCTCGGATGGCCGAAAGACATTATAAATGCTATTGGAGCCGGAATTGTAGCCCTGCTTGGTTTTACTCAAACTGGCGCCGAGTTTGTTTTTGGCAAATTAGTTTACAATACAGGAATAGAGAGCTTGGGATTCTTTTTTGCATTTCAAGTTCTTCCTACAATTATATTTGTTTCAGCATTAACATCAATTCTCTATTACTTAGGTATTCTTCAACTAATTGTAAAGGGAATGGCTTGGGTAATGGCTAAACTTTTAGGAACAAGCGGCGCAGAATCGCTTTCTTGCACTGCAAATATTTTTGTGGGACAAACAGAGGCCCCTTTGCTCATTCGTCCTTTTATAGAAAAGATGACAAACTCTGAACTGCTTACAGTTATGGTTGGCGGTATGGCAACAATTGCAGGCGGAGTTATGGCAAGTTATATCCAAATGCTTGGGCAATCATTTGCCGATGCTAACAACATTCCTTTGCAACAAGCACAGCTAAAATTCGCAGTTCAGTTACTTGCCGCAAGCGTTATGGCTGCGCCAGCTTCTTTAGCTCTTTCAAAAATTTTGTTCCCGGAAATAGAAGAACCAGTTACTAAGGGAACTGTAAAATTAAAAGTGGATAAAAATGCTTCTAACGTAATTGAAGCAGCTGCAACAGGCGCAGGAGAAGGTTTGCAGCTTGCTCTAAATGTTGCAGGTATGTTGATTGCTTTCATTGCTTTGATCGCTTTGTTTAATGCTATTTTTACAGGTGTAGGAGATATGATTGGTATCAATGCTTACTTAATTAAAACTTATGGACAGCCGCTTTCTTTGCAATTAATTTTTGGTATGGCGCTCCAATATTTAGCGTATGGTATTGGTGTTCCTTGGGCAGACTCATTTCATTTTGGCAGTTTGATTGGAACTAAAGTTGTACTTAATGAATTTGTTGCTTATGCAGATTTAACAACTTTGATTAAATCTCAGGTAATGAGCGAAAAAGGAATTATGATGGCTACTTATGCTCTTTGCGGCTTCGCTAATTTTTCTTCAATAGCAATTCAAATTGGCGGAATTGGACCGTTAGCCCCAAACCGTAAAAAAGATATTGCCGCTCTTGGATTAAAAGCTGTATTAGGTGGAACATTAGCAACATTAATGACTGCAACTTTAGCAGGAATTTTAGTACAATGATAAACATGAACGCTAAATACAGAGATACATACGAAGCTGTTGCAAAGCAGATTCCTTTTGAGCCGGAAATTTGTGTTGTGCTTGGAAGCGGCTTAGGTGATTTTGCAGAAAAGGTTGAAACTATTAGATCTATCCCGACTTCTTCCCTTCCTAATTATCCGGTTTCTACAGTTCAAGGACATGATGGATATTTGCATTTTGCTAACTATGCCAACAAGAAACTATTAATTGTGCAAGGAAGAATTCATCTCTACGAAGGATATAGAATTTCTCAGTGTATGGTCCCGGTTTATGTTTCCTCAAAATTGAATTGCAAAAAAATTCTTTTAACAAATGCAGCAGGCGGTGTTAATCAACATTTTACTCCGGGCGATTTAATGCTCAATTCTTCCTTCAATGGAATTAACATTAAGAAAGAGTTGACTGATTTAATTGGGATTACTTCTTTAGAAAAGAAAAATACTTTTTTAGATTTTCCTTCTCATGCTTTCATCAACATTGTAAAAAATGCAGCCCTTCAAGAAAAAATTTCTCTTAAAGAAGGTGTTTATTGGTTCAACAAAGGACCATCGTATGAAACGCCTGCAGAAATTCGGATGACAAGTTATTTCGGTGGAGACGCTGTTGGTATGTCTACTGCACACGAAGCAGTCTATGCCGCTTATTTAGGAATGGAAGTCGCTGCTATTTCTTGCATAACTAATATGGCAGCGGGTTTGTCTTCACAAAAACTTTCTCACACAGAAGTTATGGAAACTGCCGAAATGGTTAAGAAGGATTTTGAAAGATTGGTGAAAAAGATTATAGAACTAAGTTAGCAGCTAATATAGAAGCTGCAACTACAATAGCAGTTTCACTTCGCAGCCGGTTTTCTGTCAATCTAATTTTAAATTCTCCATTCACAATTTTCAATTCGTTTTCCGAAAATCCTCCCTCCGGTCCAAAAACTAAAAAGCAATTGTTAATTGAGAATTGAGATTTGGGAATTGAGGAAAGAGTTTTTTCTGCATTCTGATCAAAGAAATACTTTTTACCTTCAAGCACTACAATTTCATTTATAGCTTTACAATATCTAACATTTGGCAGCCAAGCTCTTAACGATTGCTTCATTGCAGAAGTAATAATTTTCTGCCAACGCTCTAACTTTTCTCCTTTAGCAACTGTTCTGTTAGAATCGAACACAATAAAATTTGTAATACCAAGCTCAACACATTTTTCTAAAGCAAATTCAAGCCTATCGGCGCTTTTTAATCGAGGTATGCAAAAAGTAATATTTGATAACGGGTTAGAATAAATTTGTGAAGATACAATGTTTGCAGACAGCGATTTCTTCTCTATCAAGTTGATTTCCGTTTTATAGATTACTCCTTTTCCATCTGTTACAAAAATCTCATCACCAATCTTATGGCGCATCACATCTTTTAAGTGATGAAATTCTTCTCCGGCAACTTCAATTGAACTGCCCTTTGCGTATTCAGAGTAATAAAGTTCGGTATTAAAAAGAAAAACCGGCTGCAAAGACTATCTCTCCTTTTCCACGTTCGTTAATTGCATACTCAAATCTAAATGCATTATAAGGCAAGAGCAATAAAGTTATACCTGCTCCATAACCAGAATGGAATTTTTGAAGAATAAGCGGCTCTCCATTGTTAAAAACAGTTCCAGCATCAGCAAAAACATTTAGATGAATTCCAACTCTTGCAGATGTCAAATTTTTCGGTATCAACGGAAGTTTGATGCTGAAATTCCATTCGTTTAAAAGCGGATAGCTCAACTCTAACGAAGTAAGTATAGAATTATGAGCATCAAAAAAAATGTTGTTGTGTCCTCTGATTTTTTCAGAAAAGCCTAAAAAAGAATAATCGTAATAAGGAACTTGCTTGCCAAAACTTCTTCTATGAAATAGTCTTAGTTTGCTGGAAAGCTCTCCTGCGATTGTTTGGTAGCCGCGTAAATCCATTTCAAATGTATTGTAGCTGATTCCATCGACTCCAAAACCTTTGTGAGTAAAGCTAAAGAAAGTATAAATTCCATCCTGCGAGAACAATTTTAAATCTCTTGTATCATAGAATTGATAAATGCTTAAGCTTGGCAAATGATCAACTTTAGTTCCTGAAGCAGTGAGCGCACCTTTTGGTTTTGTGTTAATCTCCCAGTAATCAAAAGCTGTTTTAGAACCAACTAAATAAAATTGATTAATGCGTTTCCAAAATCCAACTGAGACACGAATAAGTTTATAAATAAAATCTCCTTCGTTCAGCTTTTTGGCTGTTTCATTAACATTGGTGTAGTTGTAATAACTTGCCAGAGCTGAAAAACCAATTTCATTATCATAAAACAATGCCGGATTATCATACTGAATAGAGAAATACTTATCGTAACCGAATGCAATGTTTGCTTTAAGTGTTTCATTTCTACCGCGAAAATTTCTGCGAAGAAAATAAATTCCATAAGTGAGTGTTTCTATTGAATTATTTTTTGTGTACCAATAAGGAATTGGATACAAGTACCAAGACTCTTCTACTTCGATAACCAAAACATTTTTGTCGCTGATTTTAAGAACGCTTAATTCAACACGGTTAAACAAAGCCAAGCTGAAAACTCTTTCGCGGTTGAAGTGCAGCAAAGTGCTGTCAACTACATCCCTAGTTTGGAATGTAAGCTCCCTTAATATGATAAAATCTTTAGTCGCTTCATTTCCTTTTATCACAATCGAATCAATTCGTGTTGGTTTAGTTAGAATATTAGGTTTTGAATCCGGAGGGCTTTGAGAAAAGCTAATAATGTTAACAATTAAATAAATAAGAAGGATAAATAACTTTCTCATTAGCTTAAAACTAAATTGCTTTACAAAGAGTGTAATAAACAGCAATGCACTTATCTTGAAAGGTCTGAATTCCCTTTTCTACAACAGGATTAACAGCAGCATCGTTTCTAACGCCCTGCTGAAGCCAAAGAGCTTTTGGATTTACTGCAAGAACATCTTCAATAATTTCTGGAATGGTTTCGGAGCGGCGAAATACATTAACAATATCAATAGCAAAGGGAATTTCTTTTAGACTTGCATAAACATCAAACGCACCGGCTTTCTTAAACAATGGATTAACCCCAACAACTTTGTAACCTTTAGCTGCAATAAACTCGGCAATTTGATAGCTAACTCTGTCGGGATTATCTGAAAGCCCAACTACTGCAATAGTTTTAGAAGAATGAAGCAGATCGCAAATCTGCTTCATTTCTACTCTGTCGTTCAATTTTTTACCTCTTCATATTCAGAAATAGGTAAACAACTGCATACTAAATTTCTATCACCAAAAGCGTTATTCACTCTTGCTACACTTGGCCAAAATTTATTATCCAATACAACTTTAACCGGGAAAGCAGCTTTTTCTCTTGAATAAGAATGTTTCCATTGGCTGCTTGTAACAGCTTGGGCAGTATGCGGAGAATTTTTCAATACATTATCATCCTTTGGCGAAGCGCCATTTTCGATTTCAGCAATTTCATTTCTTATTTGAATCATTGCTTCAACAAATCTATCTAGTTCATACAGCGATTCGCTCTCAGTTGGTTCAACCATTAACGTTCCTGGTACCGGAAAAGAAACAGTTGGTGCGTGAAATCCATAATCCATTAAACGCTTTGCAATATCTTCTACTTCTATTCCGGCAGAGGCTTTAAACTGTCTGCAATCCAAAATCATTTCGTGAGCGCAGAAACCATTTGTTCCCGTGTAAAGAACCGGATAATACTTTTCTAACTTAGCCTTTAGATAATTAGCGTTAAGTATTGCCGTCTTGGTCGCAAAAGTTAAGCCGGCTTCTCCCATCATTTTAATGTATGCATAAGAAATTGTCAGAACACTTGCACTTCCCCAAGGAGCAGCAGAAATAGAAGTAATCGCATTATCTCCGCCAACTTTTACAATTGGATTTCCAGGCAAAAATGGAGCTAAATGTTTTGCAACTGCAATTGGTCCAACTCCGGGTCCGCCGCCGCCGTGTGGAATTGCAAAAGTTTTATGAAGATTAAGATGGCACACATCTGCGCCAATAAATGCGGGACTTGTTAAACCAAGCTGCGCGTTTAAGTTTGCACCATCCATATAAACCAAGCCGCCGTTATCTTTAATAATTTTACAAATCTCAATAATGCTTTCTTCAAAAACTCCATGTGTAGAAGGATAAGTAACCATTAATGCTGAAAGCGTATCTTTATATTGTTCAGCTTTCGCTATTAAATCTTCAACATCAATGTTGCCATAATCATCACATTTTACAACTACTACTTTTCCGCCCGCCATTACAGCGCTTGCGGGATTAGTACCGTGTGCAGATGATGGAATTAGAATAACATTTCTTTGTTTATCTCCTCTGCTGAGATGATAAGCGCGGACAACCATTAATCCAGCATACTCTCCTTGAGCGCCGGAATTTGGCTGAAGCGATACGGCATCAAATCCTGTTATCGAAGCTAATTGTGTTTCCAATTCCTTTATAATTTGTTGATAACCGGCAGCTTGCTCTATTGGTACAAAAGGATGAATGTTTCCAAACTCTGCCCAGCTCAATGCAAACATTTCTGTGCTTGCATTGAGTTTCATTGTGCAAGAACCAAGGGGAATCATAGAAGCTGTTAATGAGAGATCTTTTTTCTCTAACAATTTTACGTACCGAAGCATTTCTGTTTCAGAATAATAAGAGTTAAAAACCGGGTGAGTTAGAAATGCACTTGTTCTTACGTTATTTTCTTGAACAGAACTACCAAAAGTTTCTAAAGTAAGTTTTTCAATTTTACTACCAACTGCCTCACTAAATAATTGAATTAATTCATCAACATCTTTTAAAGTAGTTTGTTCAGAAATTGAAATGCCAATAAAATTTTCTTCATATCTAAGATTTATTTTTCTGTCTTCGGATAGTGATTTTATTCGAACAATCTGAGCAGCTGTCATCTCGATTTTTAATGTATCAAAGTAAAATTCATTTTGCTGCTTTATACCAATAGTTTTTAAACCTTCATTAAGATATTTTGCTAGATGATTAACACGGTGTGCAATTTTACTCAACCCATTTTTGCCATGATAAACAGCATACATACCCGCAATAATTGCCAATAAAACTTGAGCAGTGCAAATATTACTTGTAGCGTGTTCGCGTTTAATGTGCTGTTCGCGAGTCTGCAATGCCATTCTTAATGCGCGGTTACCATTTGCATCAACAGAAACTCCAATTATTCTTCCTGGTATTTGTCTTTTGAATTCATCTTTAGTTGCAAAATAAGCAGCATGTGGCCCGCCGTATCCCATCGGAATTCCAAATCTCTGAGTTGTTCCGACAACAGCATCTGCACCAAACTCACCCGGAGCTTTAAGTATAACTAAAGAAAGAATATCTGCTGCTACAGCTTTATAGATTCCCTTTGCATCAGCTTGTTTAAATAAATCCGAGTAATCATAAATCGCTCCATCACAAGCTGGATATTGGACTAACAAACCAAAAATATCATCTGTTAAACCAACATTATGATGATTTCCAATTCTAAGTTCGATACCAAGAGGTGCGCAGCGTGTTTTCAAAACATCAATAGTTTGAGGAAAGCATCCATCCGAAACAAAAAATACGTTAGCCTTTTTCTTGGCGGTTTTTCTAGCAGCATAAAATAAATTCATAGCTTCTGCGGCGGCAGTTGCTTCATCAAGCAAAGAAGCATTTGCAATTGGCATTGCAGTTAAATCACAAATCATAGTTTGAAAATTAAGAAGAGCTTCTAATCTGCCCTGAGATATTTCTGCTTGATAAGGTGTGTATTGTGTGTACCAGCCCGGATTTTCCAAAATATTTCTCTGAATTACGCTTGGCAAAATTGATGGATAATATCCTAAGCCAATGTAATTTTTGTACAACAAATTTTTTTGAGATAATTCCTTGATCGAATTCAAGAACTCTGTCTCGGTCTGTGCTTCATCCAATATAATTTTTTCTTTAAGTCGGATTGAAGATGGAATAGTTTTTTCAATTAAATCATCAAGAGAAGAAACCCCGATAGCAGAACACATTTTTTCAATATCACTTTCGTTAGCACCTACATGGCGGTGAACAAACTTTTCGAAATTTTCGAAGCTCATAATTATTCCAGATTTTGAGGTTTTATAAAAATTTTTAGTAACGAAATATAAAAATTTGGACGGAACTGGAAGGGAAAAATTGAATTAGTGATTAATTTATGTCTGTTTGAATAACGCTATAGCATTTTAATAATACCAATGCAGCTATCGCCATCCAGTGGCTAAATGATAATATGTTATAAAACGCGTATAACACGAATCAGCATGTTCTCGCGGATTAAACCGGACTGAATCTGTTACGTAAGTTGAACCCGCGTATAATCTTTTTACAAATATTTACATGCTTACATGCAGCATTTCTCACGAGGATTCCTGCTAATCTTAGAATTTTAAAAAATAACACAAGAAAAAGTAGTTTAATAACACTCTCTCTCGAAAGCATATTTTTACTCGTAGGGCAATTCAAAAGCAAAAGTAGAACCAACGCCTTCTTTACTTTCTACCCAGACTTTTCCGTTATGCTCTTCAATAATTTTTTTCACAATCCACAAGCCCAAACCGGAACTCTGCTCAAATCCGGTTGGCTTAGCGCTAAGCACTGCACCTTTCTGAAAAGAGCGTTTTAGATCTGCGTCTGAAAGACCAACACCATTATCTTTTACTTCAACTACAACAAGCTTCTTATTCAAATCTTTAACATAACTTCTAAGTTCAACAATGGTTTCTGGCGGAGCGTATTTAATTGCATTATTTACAATATTATCTAAAGCTTCTTCAATTTTTTCCATATCAATTTTTACATCAGGCAGTTCGTTTGCATTCTTGTTATAAAATTTTACTTTCTTAGCCTTAGCATAAGATGCGTTTTGGTTGAAGACATCATCCACAAGGTTTTTTAAGGAAGCTGTTTGCAATTTAAGTTTAGGCTCGGGCATTGCTTTGGCAATTATTACACACATATCTTGCGATAGCTTAACAATATCTTCCGAAGAAGCAACCAGCGATGCCATAATCTCTTGCTGTTCATTTGCATTTAGCTCATAAGAATTTAGCAGTTCTATATAGCCTCTAATAGCAGATGCTGGATTCTTAATATCGTGTATAGCAATTGCAAACATTTCTTCTTTTTGTTTATGCAAAATTTCAAGTTTTGTTTTAGAAGCAGCAAGTTTTTCCTTCTGCTCAACCAAATGAACATTAGCTTTTTCCAATGTCTTTACGCTGTAATCTAATTCTTGAATGCGTGCTTTTAAGTTTTCGTTTTCTTCTTGTTCTTGGGCTAATTCTTCTTTTACTCTTTTGTAAGAGTATTTTAGATCAGATAGTTCTTCTACTAATTTGGTTGATGTATCTGTACTATTATTATTCTTCTTAAATAGTAGAATAAGAATTACTCCAAATAAAACGGCGCACATTATCACTAATCCATAAACTAAAACGGGATTAATTAAATGCTGCTCACCTGCTTCAATTTTCTTTTCACCAACAATAATTTTTTCAGTTACCGAAAATGAAAGCAATAATGGAGCTGATTCCATTAATTCTTTGTTGTAGGCAATAAGCTTAAAGATATGCGTACCAGCCGATAAATCCTTCAACGTGTAATAACTTTCAATCAATTTCGGTTCAATCAATACACCATTTAAGAAAACTCTAAAGAACGCAGCTTCACTTGCAGCAAATCCCAAATAAAGTGTCTCTCCTTTTTCTAAAGAAATATTACCCCAACTGCTTTGCTCAATAGTTGTTGTACCTTTTTGAATCTCTGTAAAATTTAGAGTTAATTCAGTTGGTCTTTGAGCAAGAATAATAGTTAGCTGTAAAACCCAAAAAAGAATTATTGCAAATAATTTATGATTGTTTTCGGTATGCCTCATAGTTTTATCGTTTGTTTAGTATTGGTATTATCGAACGAAACCCGGATTACTTTATTGTAATTTCGTTTTAGTGAAATGATTGAAAACATTTCACTGAGTACACGAAGAAGTGCCGAAGATACACTGAGGCAGTATAAGCTCAGTGTGTCTTAAATATTTTTTGATTCTAGTCGTTGTCTTGTTCTTGCTTAGAAAGATTAAATCTTTTTCTATCGTTCGGGTCGAGATAAATTTTTCTCAGACGGATTGATTTAGGAGTAACTTCAACCATTTCATCATCAGAAATGTACTCTAGCGCTTCTTCTAAAGTAAACTTAATAGCTGGAACAATCTTAGCAGCTTTATCGCTTCCGCTTGCGCGCATATTTGTAAGTTTTTTTCCGCGCTGAACATTTATTTCAATATCAATATCTTTATTGTGTTCACCAACAACTTGCCCTTTGTAAACAACATCTCCCGGATCAATAAAGAATTTGCCTCGATCTTGAAGTCCATCTATTGCATATGCAGTTGATGCGCCTTGTTCCATCGAAATTAGCGCGCCGCTTTTCTTTTCGCCAATTGCGCCTTTAAAGAACTCGTATTGATAAAAACGATGATGCATCACGGCTTCGCCGGCAGTTGCTGTTAAAACCTTGGTTCTCAATCCCATAATACCACGCGATGGTATGTGAAACTCAAGATTTTGCATACTGCCTTTATTTTCCATCTTAACCATTACACCGCGTCGCTGCCCAACAAGTTCAATTACTTTGCCGGCATATTCACCAGGCACATCAACAACAAGAACTTCAATAGGCTCGGCTTTCTTTCCATTAATTTCTTTGTAAATAACACGCGGCTCTCTTATCTGCAGTTCAAATCCTTCTCTTCTCATATTTTCAATTAAAATGGAGAGGTGAAGCAGTCCGCGTCCAGAAACTTTTAGTGAATCTGGCGAACCTGTTTCTTGAACACGCAATGCAACGTTATGCTCAAGTTCTTTAAATAATCTATCGCGTATTTGACGGGAAGTTACAAGCCTTCCTTCCTTTCCATAGAAAGGTGAATTGTTCACAGTAAAGGTCATGCTTATTGTCGGCTCATCAATAGAAATAATTGGAAGCGGTTCCGGATTTTCTGCATCTGCAATTGTATCTCCAATATCAATATCATCAACTCCAACAACAGCACAAATATCTCCGGCAACAACTTCTTCTACTTCTATTCTATTCAGTCCTTCAAAAACAAAAAGTTGTTTAATTGCCGTATCATGAATAGTTCCGTTACGTTTAATTATAGCGAGCTTTGTAGTTTTATTAAGCACTCCTCTAAACACGCGCCCAATTCCAATTCGGCCAACATAGTCGTTGTAATCTAACGATGTAGTCTGCATTTGCACCGGACCTTCTTCAACTTTTGGCGCTGGAATTCTCTTTATAATTTTTTCAAGCAGCGGTGTTAAATCTCTGCGCGGGTCATCAAGATTTTTAATTGCCCAGCCATCTCTTCCACTGGCATAAACAAACGGAAAATCGAGTTGGTTTTCATCTGCACCAAGCTCAATAAATAGATCGTAAATCTCATCAAGAACTTCTAAGGGACGGTTATCAGGTCGGTCAATTTTATTTATAACAACAATCGGTTTAAGGTGAAGACTTAAAGCTTTTTCAAGAACAAAGCGAGTTTGCGGCATAGGTCCTTCAAAAGAATCTACAAGAAGAAGAACGCCATCTGCCATTTTAAGAACGCGTTCAACTTCTCCGCCAAAATCCGCGTGTCCAGGTGTATCAATAATATTAATTTTATACTCTTTATATGGAATGCTGATGTTTTTCGCGAGAATTGTAATGCCCCGTTCACGCTCCAAATCGTTTGAATCTAAAAAGCAGTCTCGAACTACTTGGTTTTTTCTAAAAACCGAACATTGTTTCAAAATTTGATCTACAAGCGTAGTCTTGCCATGATCCACGTGAGCTATTATTGCTATGTTACGAATACCTTTCACTAAAACTCCTTTACTTAAATATTTCCTATTGAAGGGGCAAATTTAAGAAAAAAGGTTCACTTGCAGTTAAGATTATTAAATGATATTCAAACGTGTATTTTATGAACAAAATAAAAAAGCCTCATATAAAGAGGCTTTTTAGATTGTATATGTGTAGTGTATACTTTATTCGTGCCCAAATAATATTGTAATGTAAAGCGTAAGTTGAAAAGGTAATAGTCATAACGTATGCTCTGTGCATTTTACAGATGCAACAATAGAATTACGCTGCCTTTATCTTTCCCGCAAACTTATTGAACAAATACATGAGCAAAGTAGCCAGTAAACCAATTGCTATCATAGAATACCAAACAAACTCCGGATTGCCGGAAGCTTTTGAAGTTTGATAAAGCCATCCGCCAAATGGGTCTCCAATGAAGCGTGCGATTGCTATAGGCAGAAATGCAAAACCTTGATACATTCCCTGCTGACCTTCTGGCGCAATCTCCGAAATATATTGGTAATAGCGCGGTGCCTGAACCATTTCACCAATTGCGAATGCTACAATTCCCGCTACTATTGTTGGAATACTTGGATTAATTGCAATTATAATCCAAATCAAACTGCTTATAGCAAACCCGTAAAGAATTGCATTCTGAGTAGATAGAGTTTTTGTAATCCTGTTTATAGGAATCTGTAAAAGTATAATTGCCCCAGCTCCTGCCCAAGATTGAATAATTTCGTATGGAGCATTTGGGTTTATGTAATCAACTATGTAATAAGGAATAATGATAAATTCCTGCCAAAAGATAATCCAGTAAAGAGAATAGATTAAAAGGAAAATCATGAATTTAAAGTTTGAAAGCACAACGAAGAGATTTTTCATTTTCTGCTTGAAGGATTCTTTATCTGCCGGAGGATTTACATCTTTGAAAAACATTATGTTTACAACTAACATAGCCAAACAGCTTAAAGCAGAAACTAGATAAACAAACTCGTTGCCGTAGCTATCTCTTACAATATAAGCTATTGTTGGTCCAATCATAGCGCCTGCGTTTACAAGCCAGTAATAAATTGCAAAGCCTAAAGATTTTGCATCAGAGTTATAGGAGGCATCATTAACTGTTCCTAACACGGCTGGTTTAATAAATGAACCGCCAAACGCCGTGAAAATTAAAAACAGCATTAAAATCCAGTAGGATGGCAAGTCTTGATAGATTCCTTGAAATGCGCTCATTCCCATTGAGCCAATTAAGAAATACCCGATTGCAAGAATAGAAAACGCTACACTGAATGCTTTTTTGAAACCCCACTTATCAGCTAAAGCGCCACCAAGTATTGGAAGCAAATAAATCAATCCACCAAAAACTCCAGAAAGAGTACCTGCTTCTGTTTCAGTAAAGCCAAGATTATTTCTTAAATAAATCATAAAAACTATTTGCTGACCGTAGTAAGCAAGCCGTTCAAATAATTCCATCCCGTTAGCAACCCAGAAAGAAGGATGAAACCCCGTTTTGAGTTTTTGAATTTCTGAAGAAATGTTCACAGTAACTCCCTGCTTTAAGATTGGCGTGCAAAATAATCTAAATCGGTTATGTTATTCAAATCGTTTTTGTAATTTAATGTGAAAAGTTTTATGCAGCATTAAAAATATAACACGAATTATGATTGTGTTTAAATTAAGTGCATCTGAAAGTGAGACTATTTATTAAAATATTTTTCAAAAAAAAGTTGAGGGTAGAATGGAACAAAAGTACTTTAAGCATGAATCGGCTTATGTTGATGATAATGTTCAAATTGGAGAAGGAACAAAAGTTTGGCATTTTTCTCACATACAAGGCGGCGCAAAGATTGGTATTAACTGCGTACTTGGGCAAAATGTAAACATCGGGAATAATGTTATAATTGGTAATAATGTTAAGATACAGAATAATGTTTCTGTTTATGAAGGTGTTATTTTGGAAGACTATGTTTTCTGCGGTCCATCAATGGTCTTTACAAATATTTCGGATCCACGTTCTAAGTATCCTCAAGTTGGCGCACAGTTTTACAAGAAAACACTAGTTAAAGAAGGCGCATCACTCGGTGCAAATTCAACAATTGTTTGCGGAAACACTATAGGCAGATTTGCTTTTGTTGGTGCAGGAGCCGTTGTAACTAAAGACATTCCAGATTTTGCGCTTGTAGTTGGCAATCCAGCAAGAATAGTTGGCTGGTTTAGCGAAGCAGGACAAAAGTTACAGTTCGATAAAGATGGAATTGCACACTGTGAAAAATCAAAAAAGACTTACACGCTTCAAAATGGATTTGTAAAAGAACTGGAGTAAAACTCTAATGTTCTTACTTTCTAATTTTATTGTTACTTTTTTTTACAAAACACTTTTCGAACATTTCTTTTTGTGATTTAAGGTGGTAACCAAAAGTTTTGATTGCACTGAATGCTTTTAATCACTATTTTATATAGACCTCTGAAAAATTATTACAGAGTCATGGTGATCATTCGGCAAGCTCATGACAGGGTTTGTCGAACCATGACGAAATCCTCTAAAAAGCCAGACTTCGACAAGCTCAGTCTGACACACAGCGTATTGCAACTTAATTTTTCAGAGGTCTCAAATAATAATAAAACCATAAAATCAGATTACTTGTGGAGGCACCATGGAAAGGAGAGCGTTACTACCAATATTGATATTTCTACCATTATTATTATCTGCTCAAACATTCACTTCAAAACCAACTGGCGGGCATTGGAATACAGCGAGTACATGGGTTGAAGGTTCCGTTCCTACTGAAAACAGCAATGTTGTAATTAACGGACTTGTTGTTGTTTCAAACCAAACATGTAATAATCTAACTATTAATAGCTCCGGTATTATTGAAGATGAACCCTTAGCAGGAAGGACAATTACGGTAAAAGGAAACTTCATAAACTACGGCATTGTTCGTATTGGTGCCGGCAACGCCGGTGTTGATATTTACGTTCAAGGAAGTGTCCAGAACTACGGGACACTTGTTCAAAAGCATTTAAGATTTTCCGGAACCGGAACTCAGCAATTTACTAGCACTAAAAAAATTAGCTGCATAAGTATTGATAAACTACCATCTGGAACTATACAAGCAATGAGCGATATTGAAATTGATTCCATTACGACTGTAAATCTCGATTCGGATATTCTTGATATGGGTAATTATAAATTGACTAAACTTTAACACAATTAAGCAAAATCTTACAGTAGGTGCAGGAAAAGTAATTGCCGATGAACCCTTAGCAGGAAGAACAATTTTTGTTGCAGGCAACGTTATTAACAACGGAACCATAACAAACCGTTTTGCAGGCTTATGGATTTATGTAAAGGGAAATGTGATCAACAATGGGGAGTATTCCGCTTCTCTAAGATTTGAAGGAGCCGGTTTACAAGCAATTAGCGGAACAAAGAAGTTTAGTGCAGTAACTATAGATAAGTTTCCAAACGGAACAATAACCGCAGCAAGCGATGTAATTTTTGACTCTACAACGACTGTAAATCTCGATTCGGATATTCTTGATATGGGTAATTATAAATTGACTAAACTTTCCAAAAAGAAATCTTGACGGTACTTTTACATTAACCGGTTCTACTCCTTTGCTTTTTGTTGGAGGAAACACAATTAAGCAAAATCTTACAGTAGGTGCAGGAAAAGTAATTGCCGATGAACCCTCAGCAGGAAGAATTTTTTACGTTAATGGTGATATTCTTAACCATGGAATAATAAAAAACCGCTATGCTGGACTAACTGCTTACGCTTACGGAAATGTTTATAATTTTGGACAAATAGAAATTAACTGGCTTGTCTTAAGGAGCAACAACAATACTCTTAAACTTTCCGGCGTAATAAATTCGAACATTAGTCTTGAAAAGAGCGTAGGCACAACTTCTAATGTTACTATTGTAGGACTTGTAAGAACAAACAAGCGCTTTTTAATTAACAGTGGCGCTACTTTAACTTTAGACACAGGCTCTGAATTGAATGTTTATAAGTCAATTGAAAACAGCGGAACATTTGTAAACAAGGGTAAATTCACTAATAGATTTTACATTTATGGTTCCGGTCAAGTAGATTCATACAAAGAAATGAAACTCGGTGCTGTAGTTTACGACCGCGCTGCATCGGATTCAGTTGTGGTAACAGTAAACAACACAGTTCATCCGAAGATGTCTTCCTCAATTAAGAGATGGTGGAGTTTCAATGGAAACAAAAAACTGAACACTTACACATTGGATTTGCAATACGATGATTACATCCTAAACGGGCAAGATCCAAATGCTCTTGATGCTTATCTTACAACAGATAACGGAATTTCCTGGAAGAAAATCTCTAATCCGGTTAACACAAAACGAGATTTGGTTAATAAAAAAATTACTGTTGGCAATAACAACAGTCTTGTAAACTTTGTAGGAGATATTATTCTTAGCTCAGGTAACGTTACAAATCTTCCATCAATTTCAATTGCAATAGGCGGAAGAAAAGAAGTGCGTGTAGGTCCGCCAAACAGATTCACAATCACTTACTGGAACAACAATAATTTTTCTACAGATAAATTTTTTATCATGTTAAATACCAACCAAGGTGTTTATGTTGACGCCGTTCAGTCGAAAAAGATTGGAACAGATATTATAGAAACTATTCCGGTTGATTCTTTGGTTTACGATAACCGAAAAGATGAAGTACTTCTTATGGTTCAGCCTCTTGGTCCAAAAGAAGTTAGAAGTTTCGATGTTATAATTAAATCTGCGATCGGAACAACTTTTAAAACTACTGAGCTAATTACTTTGACTTCTACATTACTCTGGATTGGCGGCGCAATTGTAGAAGAGTACATTTCAAACACTGTTGTTGCTGGATGCTACGAAATGTGGCGACCCGTTAGGAATGATGAATCATTGACAGATGCTTCTGTTAAAATATTAAAGAACAGTTTAAACGAAGCTGTAAATGTTGAAAATGGCGTTAAGGGAATTGGGAAAAAAGGTGCGGAAGAAATTATTAAGAAGACTGCCGGAGTTGCCATTTGGCCCATTAATCTCGCTAAAGATGTTTTCGATTGTTTAGGCAACACTATAAAAGGAATGAAAGATTATGTAAATGGAAATTTTGATAAGCAAGAAAAAGAACTTGTTAAAGTTAATTCGTGGGACCCTAACGCTAAAGAAGGTCCAACCGGCTATGGTGCAAACGGATATATGGCTTCGACCGCACCTATGAATTACACAATCTTCTTTGAAAACAAAAAGGAAGCCACCGCTCCAGCTTATCAAGTTGTAATTCTGGATACACTTGATACAAAAGTTTACGACGTTAACTCTGTTGTCTTCGGCGCAACAAGCCATCCGGTTGTAAAACCAACGATCACTAGAACAGGTAACATTCTTAAATGGGATTTTATTGCTATCGAGTTGGTTCCAAACGTAAAACCGCCGGAAGGAGAAGGCTGGGTTAAGTTTACTGTTAATCTGAAGCCAAATCTTCCCACCGGAACAGAGATTAAAAATAAGGCAGATATTACTTTCGATATTAATAAACCGATAACTACAAACATTGCGATCAACACCCTTGATTTTGACAAACCTACTTCGAGTATTTCTTCAATAACAAAAGTAGCAGGCAAGAATGAAGTTGCTGTAAATTGGACAGGAAGTGACGGCAATGGTGCGGGAATTAAAAATGTTGTTATTTATATGGCTATGGGAGATGGGCCATTTTCTGTAGCAGCTATTACTGATAAATCTCCAGTTAACATTCCGGTTCAAATAAACTCCGCATATAAGTTCTATGTTCTTGCAAGTGATAATGTTGGAAATTCGCAAATTGCTCCAACAAAAATCTATGATGTAACAACAGATATTAAAAGAGAAGAAGAAGTTCCATCTAAGTATTCATTAGAACAGAATTATCCAAATCCATTTAACCCAACTACATCAATTAAATTCTCCATACCCGAAAGAACAGAAGTAACACTCGAAATAATTAACATACTCGGAGAAAGAATAGCGCTGCTTGTAAACGAAGAACTTACAGCCGGCAAGTATCATGTGAAATTCAATGCTTCAAATATTTCTAGCGGCGTTTATTTGTATCATCTAAAAACGCCTAACTTCAAACTCTCACGTAAAATGCTTCTCATAAAATAATCCTTGATGCCGGGATGAAAGTCCCGGCTTCGCTTTCTTTCATAAATTCTGAAACTACATGATTTGAAAATTAAGAAACTTTTAATAGAATGAAATTGTAAATAACCAAAACTAAAAATGAATGAATTATTGTAATTCAGTAGAAAATGTTACCAATCAAAAACTAAGGAGAAAGTATAATGAATTGTCCAGTATGTAATGTTGCGTTATCGTTAAGTGAAAGACAGGGGATTGAAATTGACTACTGCCCTAAATGCCGCGGAGTTTGGTTAGATAGAGGAGAGTTGGATAAACTAATTGAAAAAAATGCAGAGCCAAGAAATCATGATATGAACAGTTCAAGAGACTCTAAACAATATGATGATGATTATTATAAACATGGAAAACATCGTAAAAAATCTATGTTGAAAGATCTGTTTGATTTTTAACAGATGTTCGAATTAATAAAAATAGCTAAGCTGTTTTGATAACTTCTAACTCAGCTTAGCTATTTTGCTTCTTTATCAACTCCCACAAAATTTTTACAGCTCTAAAATTAAGCGATAAAAGAAAAAGTCAAAAAAAAGTTTACTACATAACTAAAGCCATAACAGCTTTTTGAACATGCAGTCTGTTTTCTGCTTCATCAAATATTACACTGTTCGGAGAGTCGCATACTTCGTTTACTACTTCTTCGCCTCTGTGAGCTGGTAAACAGTGCATAAATAAATAATCTTCTTTTGCATGTTTTACTAACTCTGGGTTCACTTGATACTTCATAAACTTTTTCTTCCGCTCTTCAGTTTCTTTTTCCTGCCCCATGCTTGCCCATACATCTGTGTAAATTATATCTGCATCTTTTACGGCTGCAATAGGATCTTCTAAGATTTCAATTTTACTTCCCATATATTTTGCATTTTCTTGAGATTCTTTTACTACAAAATCTGCAGGAGTGTAACCAGAGGGAGATGCAATAGCTATGTCCATTCCAACTTTTGAACAACCATGCAATAAACTATGAGCCATATTATTTCCATCGCCAATGTAAGCAAGTTTCAGCCCGCGCAATGTTCTTCTCTTTTCTAGAACTGTAAACAAATCGCACAGAACTTGGCAAGGGTGATGCAAATCTGTTAATCCGTTTATTACAGGTATTGATCCATATTTTGCTAAATCAATTACATCCTGATGATCAAATGTTCGGATCATAATTCCATCCAAGTATCTAGAAAGAACTTGCGCTGTATCGGAAACGCTTTCACTCTTTTTCAACTGCAAATCGTTTTGATTGAAATATAAACCGGTTCCGCCTAATTCGTAAATACCAACTTCAAACGAAACGCGAGTTCTTGTAGAAGGTTTTGAGAAAATCATTCCAAGTTTTTTTCCTTCTAGAACATGATGTTTTCTGCCAATTAAACGGTCTTGTTTTAGTGCTGCGCTTAAATCAAAAATCTGGTAAATCTCCTCTAAACTTAGATGATGAATTTCGATTAAGCTTTTTCCTCTCATGTTTACTGCCATATTTAACCTCTCGAATTATTAGTAAATCTGAATATAAATTATCTAATTCAAAGTAATTCTTGTACCGAAGTCTTTTTTGTTTAACTCTTCGGCGCAAGTGATAATTGCTTCTTTTCCTCCATTTTCTACAAAAGTAATTGCAGCTAAGATTTTAGGTCCCATACTTCCGGCTGCAAATTCTCCTGCATCATAATAAGCCTTAGCTTGTGCAACAGTTAAATGGTCTAACTGAATTTGATTTGGCTTGTTATAATTCAGATAAGCCTTTGGAACATCTGTAATTATATAAAAACGGTCAGCCTTAACTTCAATAGCAAGTACTGCCGAGGCCAAATCTTTATCAATAACTGCTTCAATTGCTTCAAGGTAGCCGCTATCGCTATGCCAATAAACTGGAATTCCTCCTCCGCCAGCTCCAATTACAATATGACCTTTTTCAACCAAATCACTAATTACCTCGTTGTTCATAACTTCTAAAGGCTTTGGCGATGCAACAACTCTTCGCCATCCACGCTTGCGGGCATCCTCTTTAAATACCCAATCATTTGCTTTTGCAAGCAAATCTGCTTCTTCCTTTACATAATAAGGGCCAATCGGTTTTGTTGGATTCTGAAATGCCTCGTCGTTTATATCAATTAATACTTCGGTAATAACAGCAACAACATTCTTTTTAACTTTAGCATTGTTAAGAGCATTACGCATCTGCCGTTCAATCATGTAGCCAATTCCACCTTGTGAATCTGCTACACAAATATCCAACGGCATTTTAGGAATTTTATATTCCTTAAATCCGGCTTCGTTTCTTAGAAGTATATTTCCAACTTGCGGTCCATTCCCGTGAGTAAGAATTAATTCATAACCTCCAGTGAAAAGTGATATTAGCTGTTCACAAGTCTCAAGAGTGTTTTTTTCTTGCTGCTCAATTGTGCCAACTTCATCCGAACGCAGTAACGCATTTCCACCGAAAGCTACTACCGCAATCTTTTTCATAATAATCCCTTTTCTTTAAGTATTGTCTCAAGCGTTACATTTCCAATTTCATCTAACTCATACATTACTCTTGTATGTGGTTTGTTGATTTTTAAGATTCTTCCAAGGTCTATTGGCGTTCCAATTATAACAGAATCGCACTCTGTTTTATTGATTGTATCTTCAAGGTCTTTCATTTGCTGATCGCCATATCCCATAGCCGGCAGCAGAACGCCTATGTTTGGGTACTTTTCATAAGTATCTGTTATTGAAGCTACTGTAAATGGTCTAGGATCTACAATTTCCTTTGCACCTAATCTTTGTGCCGCTACTGTTCCAGCGCCATACTTCATATCTCCGTGTGTAAGGGTTGGCCCATCTTCTACTACAAGAACTCTTTTATCTTTTATTAATTCGGGATAATCAACAGTAAGCGGAGAGTTAGCATCTATAATTATTGCAGTTGGATTAACTTGCTTTACATTCTTATGTACTTCTTCAATACCTTCCTTTGTAGCAGAATCAACTTTGTTTACAACAGCAACATCTGCCAAACGTAAACTTGTATTACCTGGATAATATCTCAATTCATGTCCAGGACGGTGTGGGTCTACAACTGTAAAAGTTAAATCGGGTTTGAAGAAAGCCATATCGTTATTTCCGCCATCCCACAAAATTACATCAGCTTCTTTTTCAGCTTCACGAAGGATTGCCTCGTAATCTACTCCTGCGTAAATAACACCTCCGCGAGCTACGTGTGGCTCATATTCTTCAATTTCTTCAATGGTACATTCGTGCTTCTTGAGATCTTCTAATGTAGCAAAACGCTGTACTTTTTGCTTTACTAAATCACCATAAGGCATTGGGTGACGAACAGCAACAACTTTCTTACCTGCATTTTCTAACAACTTAACAATTTTTCTTGAGGTTTGAGATTTACCGCAGCCCGTTCTTACTGCAAGCACAGCAATAACCGGTTTTGTGCTTTTTAACATTGTTTCTTCGCCGCCAAGAAGTCTAAATGTTACTCCAGCCGCGTTAACTATAGATGCTTTCGTCATTACATATTCAAATGGAACATCCGAGTATGAGAAAACTACTTCGTGAACATTCAGTTTATTAATTAAATCAACAAGTTCTTTCTCTTCATAAATCTTAATTCCGTTTGGATAAAGTTCGCCAGCTAATTCTGCCGGGTAAACTCTTCCTTCAATATTAGGAATTTGTGTTGCTGTAAACGCT
Source organism: Ignavibacteria bacterium (assembly GCA_009773205.1). Classification (GTDB taxonomy): domain Bacteria; phylum Bacteroidota; class Ignavibacteria; order Ignavibacteriales; family Melioribacteraceae; genus Stygiobacter. The sequence continues at coordinate 121,561 of WPAE01000003.1, read as the reverse complement.
ACAACATTGTAATCTTTATTATCTCTAAAGAATACATTGAAATTGTGAAAATCGCGGCCTGCGGCTCCCATTATTAGAACATTCTTTTTTTTAGACATGCTGCTTCTCCTTTTAAAAGAGTATAAGTTTATTGTTATTTATAAATATTAAAAAATGGAATCTGAAACGAAATAAATAGGAAAGGATTACTTAAAGATCAGGACAAGGCTTAATAAATAGCTTAATAAGCTTGTGGTAATTGAAATTGTATTTGGATTGAAAGTAGTACATCTCTTACGCCGAAATTCTAATAGCAAACTATAAAAAACATTACTAAAAACCTACAACTTAACAATCGTTTCTAAAGCTGTTTAGTCCAAATATATTTGTAAAACTAAACTTTAAAGACAGAGAAATTTTAAATAAAAAAAGCCGCATCAATGTGCGGCTCAATAAAAAAAATGAAACTATAATTACCCAAAAAAAGTATTAGCAACATCCATTAATTGTAAGTCAATTGTTTTTAATTCACCAGTAGCTTCTGCTAATTGAACTCCAACTACAGACGTACCTTTTAGCGCTGCCATGTAACCCCATTTATTTTCTTCAACTAATTCGGCGGCACAAAAACCTAAGCGCGTACCAAGTACACGATCGAAAGCAGTTGGAGTTCCGCCGCGTTGAATATGCCCAAGTACAGTTGATCTAGTTTCGTAACCGGTTATTTTTTCAATTTGTTCAGCTAAAAAATTTCCGATGCCGCCTAAGCGAACATGACCAAAAGAATCTAATTTCTGGTCTTGAAGAATCATTCCAACTTCACCTTCTTTTTTCTTAGCAACAGCACCTTCGGAGGCAACAACAATGCTAAAACTCTTGCCGCCTTCGTGCCGTTTATGTAAGGTATCGCAAACTTCATTAATATCGTATGGAATTTCTGGAACGAGAATAATATCCGCTCCTCCTGCAATACCTGCATAAGCAGCAATCCAGCCGGCGTGCCTGCCCATAACTTCTACAACAATTACTCTATTGTGAGATTCTGCTGTAGTATGCAATCTGTCTATTGCTTCTGTAGCTACATTAACGGCAGTATCAAAGCCAAAAGTGAAATCTGTTGCGCTTAAATCGTTATCAATAGTTTTTGGCACTCCTACAATTTTAACTCCAGCTTTAGCAAGTTTAGAAGCAACGCCCAAAGTGTCTTCTCCGCCAATTGCAACTAAAGCATCAATGCCATTGTCTTTCATATTCTTAATAACTTTTGCTTCTCCATCTTCAGTCTTGTAAACATTTGTTCGCGATGTGGCTAAGATAGTGCCGCCTCGATGCAAAATACCAGAAACAGAATTCCTGTCTAGCGTTTCATATTTGTTTTCTAGAATACCTCTCCATCCTTCACGAATGCCTATCATTTCATGTCCGTTTGCTAAACATTTTCTTACAACCGCACGAATTACAGCATTTAATCCGGGGGCATCCCCTCCGCCTGTCAATACACCGATCTTCATTACATATACTCCTATTGTTTATTTAGATAGTTAAACCAATTTCAAGTTTGCAAACTTTGTAAGCAATTGTTTAATCCCGGCTTTTTCAAAATAAATTGTAACTCTTTGCATATCACCTGTTCCGGTAATCTGTTGAATTTTACCCATACCAAACATTTGATGTGTAACCCTGCTGCCAACGCGCAAAGACCTTCTGTCCTGATCATAATCTTCAAAACTTTCTTGATAGAACTCGTTGTAGTAAACTTTTTTGCGGCGGCCTGCTTTTTTAACTCCACCGCCGTCAGATTCTTCTAAAGTGGCTTCGTCAACTTCGTCTAAAAATCTGGATTTACTTTGATAAGCAACTTCTCCAAATCTATATCTAGAACGTGCATAACTTAGGTAAACCTTCTCTTTAGCTCTGGTTACTGCTACATAAAATAATCTTCTTTCTTCTTCAATTTTGGAGTCCTGATCGAATCTCTGGCTTAATGGGAAAATATCTTCTTCCAATCCAGTAACAAACACAACAGGAAATTCTAGACCCTTTGCGCTGTGAACAGTCATCAAAGTAACCGCGTGTGCTTTTTCATCATACTGATCTACGCCAGCAATTAATGAAACTTCAGCCAAGAAATCTTCAAGTGTAGATTTTGGATTGGATTTAGAATATTCATGCACAGCAGAAACTAATTCTTGGATATTATCGTAGCGGGACATTGATTCTGAAGTGCCTTCTTCTTTGTAGATTCTAAGAATGCCAAGTTCATCCAGCAGTGCAGAAGTTAGTTCTCCAATTGAGAGTTTTTCTTTCAGCTCAATATATTTATCAAGGAGAAGTCTAAACTGTTTAACATTCTTTTGAATTCTTTCCTTTACTTCAATCACTTCAAAAACACGCATCATTGTTTTGAACAAAGACAAATTTAGTTTACGCGCAAAAGCTATCATTTTTGTAATAGAAGTATTTCCTATTCCGCGCTGAGGGAAATTCATGATACGCAGCAAACTTTCTTCATCGTTCGAATTTGCAAGAACACGTAAGTACGCTAAAACATCTTTTACTTCTTTTCTTCTGTAGAATTCTACACCGCCAATAATTTTATATGGAATTTTATCTCGGCGGAGTGCATCTTCTAAAGCGCGCGACTGTGAATTAAGTCTGTAAAATATTGCAACATCGTTTAAAGAGATTTTTCTTGTGGTAACTTCTTTCTTAATTTTTTTAGCAATTTGAAAAGCTTCATCTTTTTCATCAGAAGCTCTTATTAATGTAAGCGGTTCCCCTTCGCTGTTATCTGTCCACAGCGTTTTTGGTATTTGCGATGAATTGTTCTTGATAACAGAATCTGCAGCAGCAAGAATTGTTTTTGTTGAACGGTAATTCTGCTCAAGTCTAAAAATCTTTGAACCAGTAAAATCTTTCTTAAAGTTGAGCATGTTTTTAATTTCTGCGCCTCGCCAACTATAAATGCTCTGCGCATCATCGCCTACAACACAAATTTTATCTTTTACTGGGCTTAAAATCTTCAGAAGTTCATACTGAGCAATGTTTGTGTCTTGATACTCATCTACCAAGATGTATTTAAACATTTTTTTATACTTAGCAAGAGTTTTTTCATGCTCATTAAAAAGTTGAATCGGTTTTAGCAGTAAATCATCAAAATCCATTGCATTATTTTCAAACAAACGCTTGTTGTACTCTGTATATATTTCAACAAACTTTCTGTCCGTAGGAGTTAAGCCAGATGATTTTTCATAATCTTCAGGCATAATCATCTGGTTTTTAAGATAGCTAATTTTATGCTGAACTCCGTTTGGAGTAATAGATTCTAGGTTAATGTTAAAATTTGAAATAATATTGCTAACAAGTGAAATCGAATCTTCCCTATCGTAGATAGAGTAATTAGAACGGTAGCCAATTTTTTCCGATTCCACTCTGAGCATTTTGGAAAAAATGGAGTGGAACGTACCCATCCATAATTCTTCAGCTTTTTTGCCAATAAGAGATTTAATTCGTTCTTTCATCTCTTTAGCAGCTTTATTGGTAAAAGTAAGAGCAAGAATAGCAGAAGGCTCTGTTCCCTTTTCGATTAAAAGTGCAATTTTGTGAGTTAAAACGCGGGTTTTTCCAGAACCAGCGCCGGCTACAATCATGTGAGGTCCGGCGTTATATTCCACCGCTTGGAGTTGATCTACGTTAAGGTTGTTCAGGGTTTTCATAAATGGCTTGTTTTTTTGAGGCGCAAATATAGTAAAAAGTGAAATGTTTTTACAAATTTAAGCTACTTCAAACATTACTCTAATTTACGACTGAAAATTGTTTTTTTAGTATGGTTAGAACAGACATTATGTAGTTTTTATGATTGCAAACGCATATTGAAGTTTATAGTCCTCTGAAAAATTATGTTGCAATACATTGTGTGCCAGATACGCTTGCTGCGGTCAAACGCGTATGCAAGACGCAGGCGGCGAGCAGGAAGTCTGGTTTTTTGGTTTGACAGGACTTCGCCTTGAACTAAGTCGAACGCTCACAATGACAAAAAAATATTGAGTATTGGATGTCAGCCTGAAGGCAGTGATTGTGCCAAGACTCACAATTGCCCTAAACAATTTTTCAGAGAACTCTATTATTTATTTTATATGAAATGCCGAATCCAATGTAACCAATGTCTTTTTGGGTAATAGATAATGCCCATTTCAACATTAACCCAACTACATCTTTATACACTTTGTATTCCCACTCCATACCCCATTTAATTAAATAAAAGTCAGAATAAGAATTGCTATTTAGTAAATGAAATGACAAACCTATAAATGGAGAAACAGTAAAATACTTCCCTCTAACACTATGGCGACCATATAGATTAACATCCAAGAATGTTTTGTCAAACCCACCACCGCCTACATCGAAGCTTATCTGATTATAGTACTCAGTGCTTATTCTTAACCCAAAACTATATTTGCCTTCTCTCATACTAGTTAAATCATAATCATACAATACTCCTATCTCATTGGAAAGCAATATAGAAGTTGCTTCAAATTGGACTTTCCAATAATTATTCATTTTAACGCTAAGAGTATCTTGTCCAAAAGACATGCTATAAAAAATAATCGTCAATATTAAAAAGATTTTCATCTTTTCCATTTTTTCACCTTTTATTATTGCGGTATAACGGCGTTGCTTTTAAGCGGACGCCAAAGGTTTACGCTGCCAACACAACGATTTACTGATTATGTTATTTGGTTACTTCTCACTTTCAAAAACAGTACCAAAACAAACTGCAAATTTCCGTCGTCTTTTCGGTGGGTATACAACTAACCACAGCGGTCGGTATTGAGTTGCGGGTTAGCTTTGCTATACTGAAAACATCTCTTGTAAAACACTTAGCACTTTACTTTGAGTTATTCTGTTTAGTGTATCTATTTTTTTTATCAGTCGGGTTTTATCAACAGTTCTAATTTGGTCTAATACGATTTGACCTTGCTTACCTCCAACTTTACAAGGAATTCGAGTGGGATAATTACGTAGCTTTGATGTAAGTGGAGCTACAATGACTGTGGCAATATTGTGATTCATTTCATTGGGAGAAATAATTACACAAGGGCGGGTTTTTTTAATTTCACTGCCAATAGTTGGATCGAGATTAACATAGTGAATTTCAAAACGTGAAAGCATTTACCACTCCCATTCTTCTTTGTCCCATTTCGCTTGGCTTAATAAAGAATCATTATCCAATAAAATATCATCTTTATTTTTTGCCATTTTTTGAAATGATATCTCCCATGAATCGCGATTTCTTGAAATTGGACTAATAATGATTCGTCCATGATCAATTTCAAGTTCAACCTCAGTTTTGAGGCCACTTTGATCTATTAATGATTTTGGAATTCTTACACCTCTAGAATTACCAATTTTTATAACTTTTGTTTTCATTTCACACTCTTTATAAATCGTGGCTACAATGTAATTACATCTTCCCAAACAATCAATGTTCACAAAAAATAATTTACTCTAAATTTTGCAACCTAACGGCGTAGCAACTAAACCGCCGCCCAGAATTTACCCGACATCTTTTAGGCGGGCAGCAATGCAGCTTTGAACTTTTCTGTCGGGATGCTTACACTAATATTTATTTATAATTTCGTTTTGTTAACTACACTCAAAAAGCAACTAACTTTTACAACGCTGCCTTATAATTATACAAATGCCGAACTATTTAAAGCGGTCGGACTTGAAGACCTTGTTATACGCTGCATAGAAACTTATTAAGTCTGTTATTTATAAAATATTGCCACCCTTCAATGCAACTTTCTCTCTCAAATTCTGGAATATTCCCTTCAAAGTTTTCTAGGACATCAACCGTTAACTTTAGCTTTGTCAAATCATTTTGCCTTGATAATTTAAATGTCGTAGATGATTTACCAGAATATTCTTCAAACTCCCAAGTATACTTTATCATTTTACCAAGTTGGACTTCAGTAATTACCCATTTATGTACAAAATTTCTAAAACCGCTTTCTACGTTAAACTTAGTTTTGAATCCGATTTCTGGTTTGAAATCCGGTATATTATCAAAATACCATTTTCTCATTAACTCAATTTGAGTAATTGCTTCCCAAACCGATTCTATGGAAGAATTAAATATTTGTTCAACAATAATTGGTTCATCACTAATTTTCATGAGTCCTCTCCAAAAAACCTCAAATTGAGTTTTCGAGTTTTGAATTTGAGCAATAATCAAAACATTTTTTCATCAGAAATACATTTTTATAGTGGGCTCAATAATGTTTCTTAGAACTACAACCTTAACGAACAACTTGGTATTGTAAACGCAACTTTGTAATTACACACTTGCCCGCCGTCTTGTTTGGCAGGCTTGCCTGCCGTCTTACTGGCGGGAATGCCTCACCGAAAAACTCTACCAGTGTTGAGCGGCTGGTTATACCTTGTATATTAGTATTAACAAAATATTTAGTAAGTGTCTTTTCTCAAATCTATTGATAGAATATATACAGTTTTGTCATTCCCATCGATTACATAAAACAATCTATATTTTCCAATTCTATAACGCCAAGTTTCAGGTTTATAGTCCATCAATTTTTTGATATTGTTACCGTAGTGGGGTTCTTCTTTTAACTGAGGATAAATATGTTGAAGAAGTTTCCTTTCAATGAAGATTTGATCACGATTTGAGATTTTTTTAATCTTCTTAAGAAATTCGTCGGTTTCAAAGATTTGATAACTACTCAACAAATCGCCCCTTTTTTGATTTCATATCAACCAAACCACGCTTCAGACTTTTATTTAGATCTGAATTACTGCGAATTTCTTCCATCTCGAATTCATCTACGAATACATTGTGCTCAATGAATTTTTTGACTGCTGTTTCAATAAAATTAGAAATAGGTCTGTTATCTCTATCTGCTAACTTTCTAAAGATTTTATAATTCTCTTCGCTTAATCGAAGAGTAATTGTTTTGGACATAAAATAACCTCTAAGCCAATGGGCTTATTAAAATGAATGTTTATCGTTTCTTTGCGTTCTAATGTATTCATATCTATCGAAATATTCAATATCATTTTTATGGCAAAAAGTATAACTATTCTTAGCCCGCTTCCGCCTTGTTTCGTAAGCCGCGGCCGGAGAAAAACGAAAAGCGGGCATTAGCAAAGAGAGAATCTTACTTTTCTAAATAAGCAATTTTCCGGCTTTCATAATCATATTGTCATCAAAATAAACTGTAGGTTTCTTAACTACTCCATCAAGGTGAATAGGAATATCTACATTTCCGCCCATAGATTTGTTATCGCCAAGAGCAATGTGAATTGTACCCATTACTTTTTCGTCTTCAAGTATAACGCCGCTTAATTTAGCTTTATCGTTTGTGCCAATTCCAAACTCTGCAATGTTTCTGGCAAGTTTGCCATATTTGTTGAGAGTTTCATCCAACTTTTTAGCTTGCGTCCCGCCGGTAATGTTTATAGCATAACCATCAACAACTTCAATTTTTATCGGCTTTCCTTTAATTACGCCAATTCCAGACATTGAACCATCTACATAAAAAACACCGTTGGACTTTCCTTCAATCGGAGCTAAATAAGCTTCGCCAGTTGGCAGGTTTCCGCTTTCTCCTTTTTTGTGGAACAAGCCTTTACTTGGCAGAGCTTTTCTTCCAGTAATATCCATTGTTATGTCTGTTCCGTTTGGCGCTGTAACGCGAACAAAGTTAACATTATCCAAAATTTCTTTTAGCCTTATTGTAAGAGCCGCAATTTTATGATAGTCGGCATTTAACCCGCGAATCATAATATCTTCTGTAATTCCAGGAAAAGTTGCAATTCTAGCTCCAAGCGCCGAAGCATTTCTTCTGGCATTAGTATGAGTTAATGATTTTGCTGTTGGGCAAAGCACAACGTCAAAAAGTTTCATCATCTCGGCAATTTGCTGCGGCGGCTCCTGCCCGTGCATTTCGCGGGATTTGAACTCTAAGTAAACGGCTTCGTGCTTCAACTCTTTAGCATTTTTGTATAAAGCGTAACCAATTTTGTTTTTAAATTCATCAGTAACAACTAATACAGATTCGTTTGTTTGTGCGCCCATGCAATCTTTTATTGCAATGATGCAAGCTTTGTCAAGTTTTGTTGCTTTCATATTTAACCTCAGAATGGAAAACTAATATTTAATTGGAAAGTTCCGCTAAAACCATATTTAGAAAAAGGCTCTTTAATTTTGCTACCGCCAACATCAGGTAGGTTATGAATAAACTCATTTATATTCATAACGTTATAAGCTGCTGTTCCTTCTAAACTCATATAATCTGGAATTATGTGAACAATTATTCCAGTTGCTACATAGTAACTTGTTTTGCCTTTTTCCGGTGCAAATTTAATTTCTCTAGTTAAAGAATTATCTGCAAACTGCTGTTGAACCAATTCCGAATTATAGTATGTTACTCCGCCTTCAATAATTTTCCAATCGAAAAAAGAAGTAATTGGAATGCCAATATCTACACCAACTCCCCATTGGTTCATATTAAGCTGAAATTTATGCTGCAAAGTTTGAGATGGATTTAGTGCGTGTTCTTCTTTCAAAAATTGGAAAAATCCTTTAGCAGTAATAAAGACTTGGTCCCACTTAGCACGGAAAAAATTCGCTCCAATTCTATATCCAGAACTAAGATTGAAGTTCACTTCATCATCTAATTTAATAAGATTACCCGCAGCATTAGTATTTACATAATTATTGATACCTTGTGCTTTATAGTGATGCTCAGAGATTCCGACGTAAAAGCCGCTAAGTCCCAAACACCCAAACCCAAATTTTTGCGCATTAGAATTTGAAACGAAGATGAGCATCAATGCTAAGATTATATTTCTGGTAATTGGTATCAAAGTTTTCTCAATAAAATAAAATGTATTATAAAAAAATACGCTTAGTTATAGTGCTACGTTTTCTCGATACCTTTCTCTAATCCATGTCCGCTCGCGCTCATCTCAGATTTTCTTAATAAGTAAGCGAACAACACACCAAAAAAACCGAGAGAAGAAAATATCCACATACCAAGAGTATAACCGCTGCTGTAATCGTTTGCCCAGCCAATCAAAAAGTTAAATCCGGCAAGTCCAATATTTTGAATCATTGTCATCAATCCGTAAGCCGTACCAAGTTTAGATTCATCAACAATAATAGCTACACTAGGCCACATAACCGCTGGAATTAAAGAAAAGGCTAAGCCCATCATAGCCATAGGAATGTAAAGAGAAACTTGAGTATAAGCCATAATTAAATAGACAGGGATTAGAATAAGTGAACCAATCATCATAAGTAAAGAGCGCTTGCCTATATAATCAGCCAATAATCCAAAAAGTGGTGTTAAAATCATTGCCGAAAGTGTGAGTATGCTTGAGAGAAAACCGCCCATTTCTCTTGTAGTTCCGTGTGTATCCATAAAAAACTTTACAGCAAATGTTTGGAAAGGAAAAATGCCTGAGTAAAATGTTACACACAGAAGGACAACAAACCAATAAGATTTTGAAAAATCAAAAATCTGGCTGAAACGAACTTCGTCTTGTTTAGGAACCGGACGTAATGAGTAATTTTTTTCAGCATAGCTATCCATTCCCCAATAAATTACTGCCATAGCTAAAGAAATAACGCCGGCACCAAGAGCAATAAGCAACGGGTATTTATAAGTTTCATAAAACACGCTTGCCCAGCTTGGAGAGTTAAGAGCGGCAAAAGAACCAAGTCTGGCAAGTGTAAGATTTAATCCAAATGCGAACGAAAGCTGTCTGCCTTTGAACCATCTTCCTATAACTGTTGTAATTGCAACAATCATTGATTCTGCGCCAAGACCATAAACCAAACGTCCAATTGCCATCATAGTAAGATCATTGAATGAAGCAGTGATTGCAGCGCCAATTAAACACAAAGTAGTAAAGACAAACGTAGAAACGCGCGTCCCGAATTTGTCTATTATTACTCCGCCAATCAGCACCATAAAAATGTTAGGTATGCTGTAAATTCCTTGAAGCAAACCAATGTTGGCATCAGTAAATTTTAACTGCTTAACTAAAAGATCGGCAAGCGGACTTATAGAATCATAGATATAATAATTGCCAAACATTGCCAAAGAAATGACAACAAGGATTATCCATCTAAACGCAAAAGAAGGTTCTGGTTTGGTGTTCAAAGTTGTTTCCATAAAATCAATTTTTAGTTATTTCAATCTTGCTCATGCTTTTATTCTTAATCTTCATCACAATATTACATAACTGTATAAGATCACGATTATGAGCAAGAGCAAGAAAGAGATAATAAACTAATTATTTAACTGGAATATTCTTTAGAGCTGCTACAAGATTTTCCCAGAATTTTTCTACTGTACTGATTTGCACTCTTTCATCTGGCGAGTGAGCGCCAAAAATAGTTGGTCCAAAAGAAATCATATCCATATGCGGATATCTTTCTTTAATAATTCCGCATTCGAGACCAGCATGTATAGCTTTTACTTCTGGCTCTTTACCATATTTTTCTTGGAATACTCTCTTCATAACACTAAGAACAGGAGAATGAATATCTGGCTTCCATCCTGGATAACCATCACCTTGAACTACTTCTGCCTTAGCCAATTTAAACAAAGCAGCAACAGAATTAGCGATGTCTTTCCTTTCAGTTTCTACGGAACTACGATGGCTTAATGTAACTTCAACATTCTTTTTGTTAGTTACAACTACGGCAAGATTGGAAGAAGTTTCAACAAGCCCTTCAATATCGGCGCTCATTTTAATAACGCCGTTTGGCACAGCGTAAAGAGAATCAATCAAATTCTTTGTTGTAGTCTTATCCATCACTTTAGATTTTGATTTTGAGGCAGAACAAGCAACTATTAAAGTTGGTTCTACACTTGCCAATTCTGATTTTACAATTTCGTTATAATGTTCTACATAACCTTTCAGATCATCAGCCGATTTCTTATCAACACGAATTACAGCGAAAGTTTCTCTTGGTATAGCATTATGCTTACTTCCACCATTTAAAGAAACAAGCCGAATTCCATAGTTGAAATTCAATTCATGCAGCAACCGAACCATTAATTTAATTGCGTTTCCTTTGCCTACATGAATATCTAAACCGCTATGCCCGCCTTTTAAGCCGGTAACGCTTAAATCGAAAGCAACAGTTTTTTCTGGAACATCTTTTAATTGATATTTGAATTTAACAGACGAATTTTGCCCGCCTGAACAACCGATGTATAAAGCACCATCTTCTTCAGAATCGAGATTAATAAGAATATCCGAAGTAACAAAACCGGGCTGAAGAGCTTGAGCGCCGTTTAATCCGGTTTCTTCATCAAGAGTAAACAATGCTTCAATTGGACCGTGCTCAATATCGTTTGCTTCCAAAACAGCTAAAGCCGCCGCAACACCAATTCCGTTATCGCTTCCAAGAGTTATACCTTTAGCTTTTACCCAATCTCCATCAACGTAACATTGAATTGGATCTTTTTCAAAATTGTGTGCAACATCAGCATTCTTTTCCGGCACCATGTCTAAGTGACCTTGCAAAACAACCGGAGTTAAATTTTCTTTACCCGGTGTAGCTGCTTTGCGAACTACAATATTGCCAAATAAATCAACAGCATAATCGAAATTATGTTGTTTAGCGAAATCAACAATATATTGCGCTAATAGTTTTTCGTGGCGGCTTGGATGCGGACGGTTGCAAATTTCTTCAAAATGTTTCCAAAGCAATTCAGGTTTTAAGTTTCCTAAAACATCACCCATTTTAAGCTCCTTTTAATTCTTCAAATGTTATTAATTTTTGTTCATAAAGCTGTGTTAAAAAATTTGGCAGACGTTCTTCTACCGGTCTTATTTTATCTCCAAAAACTTCAACAAGTTCCTTAGCAATAACGCCAACTTTTTTCTTTCCGTCAATAGCAAGCCAAACTGCGCTCCCCAACTCATCCAATTTTAGTTTTATAAATGGAGACTTAAGTTTTGGTTGAAAATATTTTATAGCAAACTTGTTTTCAAATTTTGGAAATAGCACTGTAACTAAATTATCGTCATTAATTTCGTGAGCAGCCAATTTAAGAGGCGTTAGATCGAAAGCGCTTGTACTAGTTAAGATTTTTCTTCTTTTAAAAAAATTCATTATAACCTAAAAAGTAGAATCAAAAGTGAAGTAAAAAGAGAAGGTCATACAGATTAGTATGACCTTCTTGAATTAATTAATTACATAGAAACTGCAGGTGGCGCTGGTTCATCAGGTTTGCCTGCATTCTTTACAGGAACACTAACTAAATACCAGCCAATAAAAGCAAAAACTAGAAGGCTGATAAAGAAACCAGGCTCAGCAAAAATGCTGAACAATTTAAGATCGTAGAACGCAAATCCGGCAAACAATAAACCTATTAATGCTTCGCCGGCAATCATACCTGCTGCAAGTAAAATTCCAGTGTTTTCAACTCTTGCTTTTTGAGCATCGTTGTATCCTTTCTTTTCAGAGATTTTTTCTACAAGTCCTTTAATTAAACCTCCTACGAAAATTGCAAAAGTAGTACCTAAAGGAAGATACATACCAACACTAACAAGCATTGGACTTTTCACATTCATAAGAATAAATCCAAACCCCATTAACATACCAATTATAATTAAGATCCATTCCATTTTGCCGGCAACAATACCTTGAGATAGAATTGCCATTAAAGAAGCTTGAGGAGCTGGAATATTTTCACCGCCAAAACCTGTGCCGCCCATTTTAATATCGCCCTCATGAAGAATTAATAGAGGTAAAAACATAACTAAAGAAGAAATTATTGCTCCAATAATATTTCCGGTTTGCATTTTGAAAGGAGTACCTCCTAGAATATGCCCGGCTTTAAGGTCTTGGAACATTTCACCGGCAACAGCAGCAGCAACGCAGATTACAGCCGCAACACCAATTACAGCAGCCACGCCTTCTTGCCCTTTCATTCCTAAAGCCACCATTAACACTGCGGCAATAACTAATGTAGAAATTGTCAATCCGCTTACAGGGTTATTACTTGAGCCAATAATACCAACAAGATAACCTGAAACTGCCGAGAAGAAAAACCCTGCTATAACAAGTACAAATGTGGCTACTAAAGCTGCGCCTATATTTTGCGCAAAGTAATTATAAATGAAAAATATACAAATTGACGTAGCTAATATTATTAGTGCTACGTATTTAATATTAATGTCTTTTTCGATTCTATCGGTTGTTTGTACACCTGAAGCAGCTTTCTTAACATCTTTTACAGATCTAGATATTCCAGTGCCTAAACTTTTACGCATTCTAAATAAAGTAAAGCCTGCACCAACTAACATACCTCCAATAGCAATAGGTCTAACATAATCCTTCCAAACTTGAGACATAGCATCCATCCAGTTAAAATCTGGAGCTAACTCAATGTTCTGAAACTTGAAATAAGCGATGATTGGAGTTAATAAACCCCAAGCGATAAGTCCACCACTAAAATTTAGCGCAGCTAATTTTGGTCCAATTATGTAACCCACACCCATATAAGCTGGTTTAACATCTGGTGAGATAAAAAGAAGATTACCATTCCCAACAACAAATAGATGTTTGAAACTTGTTGCGTAAAGTTTTAGCATTCCGAGAGCTTTAATTAATGCGCCAATACCCATAGCAGTAAACAAGAACATAGAGCTTGCTCCGCCTTTTTGCCCTGCCTTATGAATTTCTGCTGCTGCTACAGATTCTGGGAATGGCAAATCTGCATCTTCCACTAAAACCCTTCTAAGCATAGCCACAAACATAATTCCAAGCACGCCGCCGGATATCATAATAGCTACAGAAATAAAATAATTTGTAGTAGTATAAAATGGCACCCAAATTCCGGCTATGAAAAAAGCGGGTAAAGTAAATATTGCACCAGCAGCAATTGATTCTCCAATTGAACCAACAGTTCTGGCAAAGTTTTCTTCTAAAATTGAGCCTTTTAATAACCTTAGTATTGCCATGCCTATTACCGCAGCAGGATAAGTTGCGGCTATTGTCATTCCAGCCTTTAAGCCGAGGTAAGCATTTGCAGCGCCAAGAATAACCGACATTAATAAACCAATTATTAAAGCACGAACTGTAAATTCTGCCATGTTGGTTTCTGAGGAAACAAATGGAATGTGTTTCTTCTGTTCCGCCATGTTTTTCTCCTATTTGGTGAGTGTTGTGATGAAGCTGGGAAAAACGCTTCGATTATTTACGCATCTAATATAAATATCAATGAATAACCGAGCAACACGATTATTTGGAAGCTGCAAGAATTAAGAACAATCTGGGATTACGAAGTAGGAAGTAAAAACAAGTAATCATTTTTTAAATTTTATTTTAAACGAAGTTGAAAAAAAGATGGCTGTTAATTCATTGGCTTCTTTTAGTAACTCAGCTAAGGATGATATATTATCCTTCACCATGCACGCTTTTAAAATGATTTCAGCCAATACTAAGATTCATCTGCTCCCTCTTCAACAATCTTTATCTTATAGCTAAAATCAGAATCAGATTTTATCTTTGTGCAGCTATGTAATTAGCTCCGCAGATGTACCGCTTTTCCTCAACTGTTTGGCAATTTCCTTTGCACTCCTTGTCTTCGGCATGGTATCAATAATTTGAATAACATCTAATGCAAACTTTTTTGTTATATTTAGAATATCAGGCGCAAGTTTTAACTCTCGTATTTTTCCCATACTCAAACTTCGTAAATCGTATATCACAATTTTGCTTCCAACTTCTATTTTCTTTTCGCTAAATCTCTCATTTCTTTAATGGCTTGTTCTAAGCCAACAAACAAAGCGCGGGCAATTACAGAATGCCCTATACTCACTTCATCAATTTCAGTTATTGCAACAAATTCTTTCATGTTGATGTAGTTTAACCCATGTCCGGCATTAACACCAAGACCAAGTTTCTTAGCATGTTTAGCGGCAACACGAACGCGTTCAAGTTCATCAAAAAGTTCTTCTTCGCCTATTGCGCGTGCATAATTACCGGTGTGAACCTCAATATAATCTGCGTTTATTTGTGCGGCGGCATCAATTTGGTTAATGTCAGGTTCAACAAAAAGCGAGACTGCTATTCCAGCATCGTGCAATCTGTTTATCGCATTTTTAATTTGGCGAATATTATCAATTACATTTATTCCACCTTCAGTTGTTAATTCTTGCCTCCGCTCAGGCACAATTGTAGCAAGCTCCGGTTGAATGTCGCAAGCGATATCAATAATTTCATCAATTGCAGCCATTTCCAAATCGAGCTTTGTTGTAATTAGTTCTCGAAGCAGTCTAACATCTCTTTCATTAATATGGCGTCTGTCTTCTCGTAAGTGAACTACAATTCCATCTACACCAAACTGCTCTGCCATTAAAGCAAATGTAACTGGATCGGGCTGAACTTCGCCGCGCGCATTTCTGAGAGTAGCTATATGATCTACATTTAAACAGAATCTCATCTTTTCCTCTTTCTATTTCTTAAGTGAAATTAAAATTTTTAAAGCAGATATTTTTCTTTGTAAATTCAAATACTTAACGACTCGCTAACAAATTTTATTGTATTAATTACCGCTGAGTACAGGCACTAACTAAAAATTAATTTATCAATCTAATTGAACCGATAGAAGCCTTTATTTCCGGCAAAACAGAAGCTAACGAATCTTTTCTAAAAGAGTATTCAAGTTGTACAATTTCTCCTCTGCTGTTCTGAAAGAACAGTTTATAAGCGGTTAAATTTTCAAGATCGAATTTGATTTGATTAAATGAAATTCTCGAATGAATAAAAGTATTCAGAACTAAATTTGAATTTTTGTACTTAGAAGAAAGTAATCCTTTATAAAAATTCAAAATGCTGTTTGCAGAAGCAGAGCTATCATTGGATGTTACTAATCCACCACTCAAAACAGAGCTGTTAGATTTGTTAAAAAAAACATAAACAGGCTGATAAGTAAACCCATCGCTTGGGCTAATACGCATTTCCATTTTTTTAGAAAGAGACGAAGGCATCAATTCCCAATCAATTGGCGGATTAAATTTAATTCCGAGATTTTCATCACTTACATCAACACCAATAAGAGCCTTATCAAAGGAAAACATTTCAGCAGAGTCTTCAGCACTATGTTTGCCGCCACAATAGCAGAATAGCAATGAGCTGATAAGTAAGATAGAATATCTGAGTTGATTAAACTTCATAATTTTTAGATTGTTAGGCTAACCAAATATAATTATCTTTGTGTAGAAACGGATAATATTATGAGAATTTTAATCAACTTTCCAAAAATTACGGGCAGAAAAAATCTTAAGAATTTTCTTTCTTCCCGCTTCGAACAAGTCTTCTAAGTTTTAACCCATCCATTTTTTTTCGATAATCAATTAGTTAAAAATTTTTCCGTGAGGTTATTATGATGGGTACATCTTTTAAAGAAAATACATTAGAAACAACAAAGATTAGCGCAAACGAAGTTCATTCTACTCTAAGAAAAAGAATGTTAGTAGATGGTTTTGATTTTGTTTTAGATATAAAACGCAGTTCTGGCTTAACTTTGGTTGATGAAAAAAACGGCGATGAATATTTGGATTTCTTTTCCTTCTTTGCTTCTTCGCCGCTTGGAATGAATCATCCAAAACTTAACACACCAGAGTTCCGTGAAGAACTTGCCGAAGCTGCGATGAACAAACCTTCAAACTCGGATATTTACACTACCCAAATGGCAAACTTTGTAGAAACATTTTCCCGCGTAGCTGTACCAGATTTTATGAAACATTTATTTTTTGTTGATGGCGGAACTTTAGCGGTAGAGAACGGATTGAAGATTGCATTCGATTGGAAAGTGCGTAAAAATTTCATTCGCGGTTACAAAGAAGAAAAAGGTCATCAAGTAATTCATTTCAAAGAAGCTTTTCACGGAAGAAGCGGATACACAATGTCTTTAACCAACACAGACCCGGTTAAAATCGCTCACTTCCCTAAATTTAATTGGCCAAGAATAACAAACCCAAAAATCAAATTTCCTATTGAAGAAAATTTGAAAAAAATTATTTCTCGTGAAGATGAAGCGATTAATCAAATCTATTATGCTATAAAAGAGAATATAAATGATATTGCTGTTTTAATAATTGAGCCAATCCAAGCAGAAGGCGGAGATAATTTCTTTCGAAGAGAATTTCATGAAAAGTTAAGAGAAATTTGTAGCGAAAATGAAATTTTAATGATGTATGATGAAGTTCAAACCGGAATTGGTATTACCGGAAAAATGTGGGCATACGAGCATTACGTTCAGCCTGATATTATTTCATTCGGAAAGAAAGTTCAAATATGCGGAGTAATGGTTAACAATAGTATTGATGATATTTCCGAAAACGTATTCAAGAAAGCAAGCAGAATAAATTCTACTTGGGGAGGCAATTTAACAGATATGGTTCGCTCAAGAAAAAATTTCGAAGTAATTGAAGAGGATAACCTCGTTGAGAATTCAAAGATTATGGGTGAATATCTGCTTAATAACATAAAAGATTTGCAAAATGAATTTCCGGAATATGTTTCTCATCCAAGAGGTTTAGGCTTAATGTGTGCGTTTGACATGCCTTCAGTCGAAATTAGAAAGAAATTCTTAAGTGAACTTTACAATAACAAACTTATTATGCTTGGTTGCGGCAGCAGTTCAGTTCGTTTCAGAACTCCGCTTACAGTAACTCAAAAAGAGATAGATAAAGGATTAGAAATAATTAGAAATGTGTTGAATAAAATATAGATTTAATTTTCGTTAGATTTTTCTAAAGGTGAGTTTGTTTTCCAATTTAGAGGTGCAATTACGAGAACAAACTCACCTTTTTTATTTCTCTTTTCAAAGTCAGTTAAAATTTTTCCAGCAGTTCCGCGCCATGTTTCCTCAAATTTTTTTGTTAACTCTCGTCCAACAACTATCTGGCGAGTTGGCAAGTACTCTTTTAACTCTTCCAGCAGCTTCTCAATTCGGTAAGTTGATTCATACAAAACAATTGTTCTTTCTTCTTCGGCCAATTGCAAAAGTTTCTTCTGTCTTCCCTTTTTCTGCGGGAGAAACCCTTCGAAAACAAATGAATCAGTAGGCAAACCACTTATACTTAAAGCCATAATTGCAGCATTTGCACCGGGAATGCCAATTACTTCAATTCCCTTTTCAATTGCAAAGTTTACTAAACGAATTCCCGGATCGGAAATGCAAGGTGTGCCTGCATCAGAAACAAGCGCAGCACTTTCGTTTGCAGAAATTCTTTCTACAACTCTTTCTAAGGATTTACTTTCGTTGTGTGCATTAATCACAACAAGCGGCTTGCTAATTTCTAAATGATTAAGCAGTACGGAAGTTACGCGCGTGTCTTCGCAGATAATGAAATCAACCGATTTTAATGTTTCTACAGCACGAAAAGTTATGTCTCCCAAATTGCCTATTGGCGTTGCCACTACAAATAATTTACCATTATTCATCGAGACTTCTCGACAGCAGATTTTACTTCATTTCCAATTTTTGGGTGTAAATCTTTTCCGGTATGGAGAGGTATTACAATTCTTTCAAGCTCTCTCTTATAGGTTTTGTGGTTTCCTTTTTGTCTATCAAGAAAAAAATCAGTTTTGAGTAATAAGTTCTCAGCTTCTTTTGCAGTCATTATTAAATTGCTTTTAAAGGTTGGATACTTATTGGGGCAATAAAAAACGACTTTGCCATTAGTGAAGTTTTTTCTTCTTCGTTCATACTCTCTACATATAGTTGTGCCGCTTCGCGTATATTTTGCAAAGCTTCTTCAAAACTATCACCTTGGCTCAAACAGCCGCGAAGTTCGGGTATATATGCAAAGTAGCCATTTTCATCTTTTTCTATAATAGCATTTAATTGCATCCCATTCTCCTTTCGTCAGGTACAAACTAAATAAAGTTAGTTTTATGGTCAACTATAATTCTGCGCTGTAATGGATTAGCGACTTTACATCATATTTTTTTAGTTTCTCTATTCCGTTTAGAAAATCCAGTTCAATGATAAAAGATATCTGCACCACTTCGCCGCCTAATTGTTCAATCAATTTTATTGCAGCTTCCATTGTTCCGCCTGTTGCAAGTAAATCATCGTGCAAAAGAACTATATCGCCGGGAACAATAGCATCTTTGTGAATCTCGATTTTATCTGTTCCATATTCCAGTTCGTAACATGCAGAAATTGTTTCTGCCGGAAGCTTATTTGGTTTTCTAATTGGTACAAAACCGGCATTTAGTTTTTGCGCAAGCGCGCCACCCAGAATAAATCCGCGTGATTCAATTCCTGCAACTTTTGTAATTCCCCTTCCCTTTGCAAAATCATACAAAGCATTAACTGTATCATTTAGCCCGGTTGAATCTTTTAGCAGTGTAGTTATGTCTTTAAATATTATTCCTTCTTTAGGAAAGTTCGGAACATCGCGTATCAGTTTTTCTAAATTCATTTTATTCTCCATTGATTGTATTTGGCAAGGCTTCGTGATTTTTCAACTCGTCTAAATATTTATATAGAATTTCTTCTATCGGTGCATATTCTAACTGTTGGTACAATTTCTGCCTAACTTCTTTACTTCCGTGCAACCCTTTTAAGTAACCGGCGTAATACTTTCTAAAAGGAATAATTGCACCGCGTACGTCTCTAATCTCAAGAGAATATCTTAAATGCCTCAGCGCGGTTTCAATTCTTTCATTTGGAGTTACTTGATGAGCAGTTCCTCCATTTAACAACTGTTTAGCTTCTCTAAAAATCCAAGGATGTTCAATAGCACCGCGCGCAATCATTACAGCATCTGCGTTAGTTTCATTAAAAGCACGTTTAACATCTTGTGCAGAAAATACGCCGCCGTTAAGAGCCACCGGAATTTTTACAGCTTCTTTTACTTTAGGAATCCAGCTCCAATCGGCATCACCACTATGCCCTTGCGCTCTTGTTCTACAATGAAGCGTTAGTTCAACAGCGCCAGCATCTTCAATTCGCTTAGCTACTTCTAAAATATTTATGGAAGTTGTATCCCAGCCAATTCTAGTTTTAACCGTTACTGGAAGTTGGACAGCCTTTACAATTGATTCAATCATTGTTTGTAAATAACAAATATCTTTCAGAAGTCCGGCACCAGCACCGCGACCTGCAATTTTTTTTACCCAGCAGCCAGCGTTAATATCAATGATTTCGGGATTGCGTGTTTCTGCAATCTTAGCTGCTTCAACCATAGGTTCTAAATTGCCGCCGTAAATTTGAATTCCAACCGGACGCTCTTGGTCTGTAATCTCGAGTTTCTTTTCTGTTTTCTTATTAGAACGAATTAATCCATCAGAATTAACAAACTCTGTATAGACAACATCTGCGCCAAGTTCTTTGCATAATCTTCTGTAAGCGATGTCTGTAACATCTTCCATTGGTGCAAGCAGCAAAGCTTTATCAATATTTATTTTGCCAACATTAAACATTTTCTTTCGCTTTCATTTTTTCAGGATCAAGTTTGAAATACGACACAACTAATATTAGTAGCGTGAAAAATGCGCCAGTTAAAAACGGAAATTGATATCCGATGTAATGAAAAGAAAATCCGCCCCAAAGCGGGCCTAATACACGCGCAAAGGCAGATATTGATTGATTGACTCCAAGAATTGCTCCTTGTTGATTTTCAGGAGAATACTTTGAAATCATTGAAGGAATTATTGGCTGTAAGATTCCGGTCCCAACCGCAAGTATAGAAATCACAATAGCTTCACCTAAAAAATTTCCACCGTACGGAATAAATGCTAATCCAATTACGGTAAATACTAAACCTATAAGAACAATCGTTCTATCTGAAAACTTTTTTGTAAGTGTCCGGATTAATCCAATTTGAATTAAAACACCAACAATTCCTGTTAAGCCAAACAGCATACCGTTTTGTTGATCTGTAAAATGAAAAACTCTATATCCTAACAGCGAGTAAGTGCCATAAATATTAGCTACAGAAAATATTATAAAGAAAAAAAGAACAATTAAGAACCCAACAGAAGAATGCAAAACAATTTTCTTTGTGAAAGCAAAATCAAAAACACGGAATTGAAATTTCTCTGCGCTCTTTTTTTCTTTAAGAGATTCCGGCAGCATAAAAAGAGCAAACCCAAGCGCTATAAAAGAAAAAGCAGCGCTACCAAAACCTGCAACCGAATAACTGTATTTTGATAACACGGCGCCAATTACCGGACCAAAAACAAAACCAAGCCCAAAAGCAGCCCCAATAATTGCCATTCCTTTAGAACGTTCTTCTTTTGAAGTTATATCGGCTATGTAAGCTTGAGCTACACCAATGTTGCTTCCGCCAAGTCCGGCAAGTAAACGTGATATTAAAAGTAATTCGAAAGAATTTGAAAGAGCAAATAGTAAATATGCAACAACAGTCAAAGATTGTGTTGCAAGCATTATAGGTCTTCTTCCAATTATGTCAGAAAGTCTTCCAAATACTGGATTAAATATAAACTGCATTAAAGAATAGATTGCTATTATAACTCCAATACCGAGATCGGAAATTCCTAATTGTTTGCTTGCAAAAGTTGGAAGAATTGGAATTAGAATTCCAAAGCCCATCAAATCAATAAAAATTGTAATGAAGATAACAGAAAGTGAAGCTTTATTTTTCATTAAGAGAATAACCTTTTATACAACTGCAAAAATAAAAATTAATTGATTTGCAGTGAGTTTTTTTGTTTGAAGTTTTTTACTGCATTCATAATTTCTTGTGTGTCCTTGTAACTCTGCAATAACTTTGTTTGCTCCGTCTTGTTCAAATCTCGAAACGTTTCATTACTTGAAGTATCAGAAGGTAAAATCTTGAAAATATATTTTCCTCTAACCATTTCTTTTGAAACCCATACCGGATCAATTGAAACTGTATCAAGAATTAACTTGTTGTTAATTTTTTCTATTGTAAAATTCAAAACCACACCGCAATCGGAGTAACGCCATCTTTGATTCGAAAAGAAATTACCGAGAGAAAAAGCTGTAAATCCTTGATCTAATTTGCTGTTCGTGTTTTCAAAAAACTCTATAGGTTGAATGACGTGTGGATGACTTGCAATAATTATATCCGCTCCGTACTTAATTGCTTTTGTTGCAATTTCTTTTTGAAAGACACTTGGCTCTCGCTGATATTCTTCTCCAAAATGAAAATATGTTATTACTACATCAGAACTTTTCTCTTTTGCTTTCAAAACATCTTTTTGAATTAGCAAAGTATCAATCAGATTAACAGCATATTCATTTTGTTTTGGAAGATTATTTCCATTTAGTCCGTAAGAGTAAGCTAACAATGCTACCTTAATTCCGTTCTTCTCTATAATCAAAATAGAATCACGATCTTGTTCTGTTTTATAAGTTCCAAAACTTAGCAGTCCATATTTATTCAGATTGTCAATCGTTTTGTTAATTCCACTTACTCCTCTATCCATAGAATGATTATTAGAAGTAATAAGTACATCAAATCCCGCATCTTTAAGAGCGGCTAAATATTCTTCCGGAGTATTAAACATTGGATAACCGGAATAACGTAATTCCTTTCCGCCATTTACAGTTTCCAAATTACCGATTGTAAAATCTGCTGTGGACAAAATTTCTTGTACTTTGTCGAAAGCCGGGCGAAAGTCGAAACTATCCGCGTTTACACGAGCAGCTTCAAACTGAGGAGAGTGGCACATCAAATCGCCTACAAACGAAAATGAAACGGTTTTGCGCTTTACAATTTCTTTTTGCTTCTCTCCTGTCATTTGCGAAAATGAGTAAAAAGAAACCGAAGCAATTGTCATTATTATAATTATGCTCTTCAAAATCGAAATTAAGCTTCCACTTATTCTTAATCTTATTTTCCTTTGTTCAAAAAAAATAGGCTGGGCAATTTCTCACCCAACCTACTAAGCAAAACTCAGTTCGGATCAATTTCCGTCTTTAGAAGTTTTGCGGTCTGATTTAACAGCCTGAATATCATTTCTCAAGTCTTGAGTTTTTTTCTTTAACTCGCTCAATCCTTTTCTCAAACGTGTTCCGGCTGCCGATTGACCTTTAGTGTAGAATTTTTCCACATCTGGTTCGAGTGATTTAATAAACTCGATAAGGTCTAAAAATTTCTGGTTCATGCTTCCTCCTTATAATTTGTGATTGGTTGTTATTTAATGTTTTCTAAAACAATTTCTGCTACATCTTTTACTTGTACATCTTCAGCTTTATCTAAAGTTTTAATTCCGTCTGCCATCATAGTCATGCAAAAAGGGCAAGCTGCTGCAACAGTATCTGCATTTGTTTTTACTGCTTCTTCTGCGCGGTTTACATTGATGCGTGTTCCTTCGGTTTCTTCTAAGAACATTCTTCCGCCACCAGCGCCGCAGCAAAATCCTTTATCTTTATTTCTATCCATTTCAACTACTTTAGCACCATTAATCATTTTCAGCGGATCGCGCGGCGAATCGTAAATATCGTTATATCTGCCTAAATAACAAGAATCATGATATGTTATTGTAGAATTAATAGCTTCTTCTTTCAATTCTAATTTACCACGCTTCAGTAAATCGGTAATAAGCTCTGTGTGATGAACAACTTCAAAGTTTCCGCCAAACTGCGGATATTCATTCTTCAGGGAATTGTAGCAATGCGGACATCCGGTTACAATTTTCTTTACACCATAACCTTTTAGTGTTTCAATATTTGCCTGCATCATCATTTGTGCGAGATACTCGTTGCCTAATCTTCTTGCAGTATCGCCGTTGCATTGTTCTTCAACGCCAAGAATTCTAAAGTCCACTTTTGCTTTCTGCATTAAAACTGCAAACGCCTTAGAAACTTTTTGATAGCGTGCATCAAATGAACCGGAACAGCCAACCCAAAACAAGTATTCAGTATTTGAGTTTTCAGCCATAGTTTTAATATTCATTCCTTCAGCCCAATTAGCTCTATCTTGCGCGTTGAAAGACCAAGGCGTTCCATTAGTTTCCAAGTTCTTGAAAACAGCATTTAATTCATTTGGAAAGTTTGATTCATTCAAAACAAGATTTCTTCTCATATCAACAATTGAATCAATGTGCTCTATTGTTACTGGACACTCGTAAACACAAGCCATGCAAGTTGTGCAAGCCCAAAGTTCTTCATCCTTTATATAGTTATGAACAATAGAGTTCTGCATAACTTCATCATCGTTTGGAGTTTTAGCAATCATCAATGGAGCTTTCTCTTCCGTTCTTTTTCTAATGCTAACAATTATTTCGCGGGGAGAAAGTTTTTTACCGGTTGTTGCAGCCGGGCACGAAGCTGTACATCTTCCACACTCAGTACAAGTGTAACCATCTAAAAGCTGCTTCCAACTCAAGTGCTCGATATCTGCTGCACCATATTGAGTTAGATTTTCATCTTCGAGATTAAGTTTTTTAAGCGCGTTCTGCTGATTACCAATCTTTTTGAAATAAACATTAGGCAGCGAAGTTACAACGTGAAAATGTTTTGAGTATGGAAGAAAATTTAAGAAAGTGAAAATTGTTAAGATGTGTATCCACCAAAATATTTCGAAAAATAAAGAGGCAGACGTACCATCAATAAAAAATGCGTTTGCCAGCCAAACAGAAACTGGGCGAAATTCCCAAGCGCTGAGTTGAAAACTTTTATCAATAATGTGAGCTGTACTTTGGCCAAACATCGAAATCACTACTACAATTATCATGGAAAGAATGAACGCTGCATCAAATTTGTGTCCTTCCACATCTAAGCGCTTTACTTTTTGAATGAACCTTCGGTACAACGCCCAAACAACTGCAACAATTACAAACAATCCAAAAATATCTTGAGTGAATGTAATTAACAAAAAAATTGGACCTAAAAACTCCAATGTAAATGGTGAATAAAATCCTTGCAGAATTGATTCCGAAACCGCTGCAAGAAAAAGCAGAAAGCCCCAGAAAATAGCAACGTGGATAAATCCCGCTGCAGGCTCTCTTAAAATTTTAGATTGTGCCAAACCAATTTTTAATAAATTTTTAATTCTCTGGCCGGGGTTATCAAACCTATTTTCCGGCTGACCAAGGTTAATGTATCCAATAATTCTCTTAACATTTACTGCAAAAAAAGCTATTGCCGTAATAAAGATCGGGATAAATAAAAAGTTTTTAAGTTCCATCAATATTCGAAATTAAATTTTGTAAGAAAAAAATCTATCTGTCGTTTCCAATAAATCTTCAAAATTTTTAGTAGTGCCGGCAAACGGATGAGCTACGTCAAAAGTGTGCCCGCAGCCGTAAATCTTGTAAAGCTCAGTTTTGCTTTTATCCGACCAACCGTAAATCAACTCAGCTTCATCAATTGATACAGCTAAATCTTGTACACCGTGAGCAATAAGAAGCGGCTTATTTAAGTTTTTGACCGCTTTTTCAATATTCAAAGAATCATTTGAGTTCAGTTCAATATCATCAAGAAGGCAAACACCCAAACTCATAATTTGCTTAGTTCTCAAATTCATTACATCAAAAGAACCATTTTTACGCCATTCTTCTTTTTGCCGTTGGCTATATCTATCTAATTTAGCAATCGAAGCCCAAACAGCAACAGCATTAACATCATCTCTTTGGGAAGAAGTAAGCAGCGAAATAGCCCCGCCGCGGCTGTGCCCACAAATTCCAATTTTAGAATCGCTCGAAATCTCTTCAAAAAAACCATTTCTAACAACATCTAGTACTTCGTTTAATTCTCTAATCTCTCGCGAAAATGTATTCTTCGCAAATTTATCAAACTCAGTGAACTCCGTTAAGTTTTCACCAATTCCGTTATGTGAAAAATTAAACAAAATTACGGAATAACCTTTATCCGCAAAATAGCCTCCTATGTAAGGACCAAAACCCCAATCCTTAAAACCTTTGAATCCGTGTACAAAGACAAGTGTTTTGTTCGATTTTTCTTGCAGAGAACAAAAAGTTGTTACCCGCAATTTTTCGCCGTCTGAGGCTATTAAGGAATAATTTTTAACCATATACATTCAAATATGAGGTTTTAAGGGTGGAAAGTCAAGATTAGTAAAATAATTGCAAAACTAAACAAAAATGCAATTTTTCCGATTATTAATAAAAAGATTAGTGAAATATATGACAGATCAAGAAAAAGCTCAGTGGTTTGATAAAGCGTTAAAATTCGCTTTAGATAGAAAAATTCATCTTGTTATGAAATCCTACAAAAACGGTATAGGCAAATGGGCTATAATTGATTCAGAAAAAAACCTTGTTTTTAACTCCAATATGGAATGGGAACTGGAACCACCACAAGCCAAAGACCGCGACGAAGCATTTTTAATAAGAACCCGCTTCGATTTTGAAACTGCAGCTGCTCTGTACGAACAAATGAAAATGTTTGCTGAGTAACTTTCGAAAATAATTACCGCCGATTTCTTTTTGCTCATTATAAAAGTTATAGCTTTACTCGCAATGTTAGTTTTACACTATTCCTCTATTTCTATTGATAAAAGATTTTTATCTTTCACATTATAATTAAAAGAATTGCATATAATGGCAAAGATTTTAGTAATTCCATCAATTGATATTCAAGACCAAAAAACCGTAAGAGTTGTACAAGGGATTCCAGAGCTTGGCTGCGCCGAATATAAAAGCGATCCAGTAGAAATGGCAATGATATGGCGCGCCGAAAATGCCAAGTGTATTCACGTAGTAGATTTCAATGCTGCACACGATCACACTCGTGTAAATTTTGATGTAATAAAAAAAATTTGCGAATCGGTTATCATTCCTGTAGAACTTGGCGGTGGAATTAGAAACTATGATGATGCAGTTGAAGCATTTGAACTTGGGATTGCAAGAGTTGTTATTGGTTCAATGGCTTTTGAAAACCCTAGGGAGTTTATTAAGATTTTAGATAAATACACACCAAACAAAGTAATTTCTGCTATTGATGTAGTTAATGGAGAAGTTGTTACACGCGGCAGGCAAACTAGAACACATCTAAGCGCTATTCAATATGCAAAATTTTTGAAGTCTTGCGGCACCACGAGAATTGTTGTAACAGATGTAACCACAAACGGAATGCTTTCGGGTCCAAACATCGAACTATCCAAACAAATTGCAGAAGCAGCTGATACAAAAGTTACACACAGCGGCGGCGTTGGAAATTCACAAGATTTGCTAAGATTGCAAAAAGAAGCAAGTAGTTACATTGATTCTGTTATTATTGGCAGAGCGCTTTACGAAAACAAATTTCCCTGCCAAAAAATTTGGAGAGTTGCCGAAGCGGGAATATTTGCATAGGAGTTATTATATGTCTAAAGAAATCTTTTCTAAAAACAGTTTTTGGAATAATCTTTTTAAAACAAAAACTGAAAAAAGTAACATTGAAGAAGTTTTGCTTTCAATGCCTCCTTTTCATGATTTGACCATAACAAATCTCAAAGCAATTACTAAACTGATGCATAACCGCATTTATCATCCCAATGAACTGATTTTCCATCAAGGTGACCCAGGCACTGGGTTGTACATTATTATTAGCGGACAAGTAGTGATTAGACAGGAGGAAGAAAAAAATAGTTGGGATTTAACAAAACTTAGCCGTGGAGATTTTTTTGGAGAACTTGCACTGTTAGATGATGAGCGTCGTTCTGCTACGGCCATTGCTTTAGAAGAGACTCGAGTTATAGTGATATTTAAACCGGATCTTGATGCTTTTATTCAAAATAATCCTAAAGAAGGAATTAAAATTTTAAAAGGAATATCTCAAATTATAGCAATTAGGCTAAGAAGTTTGAACCAAGATTATTTTCAGTTGTATAAACAAATGAAAAAAAACTAACGGAGGCAGCAATGATTAAGAAAATACTGGTTCCTATTGATTTTTCAGACTACTCTAAAACCGCGTTAAAATACGCTGCACAATTTGCTAAACAATTCGATGCTAAAATCTTTCTAATTTATGTTGTTGAGCCTATGATTTACCCAGCAGATTTTTCTATGGGGCAAATAGCAATTCCATCATCAGATATAGACTTAACCTCTCGTGCGGTGGAAGAATTAAAACGGCTTGCAGCAGAAATTGATAACGGACTTGAAATAGAAACAATTATTAAAACGGGTAAACCTTTTGTAGAAATTAACGATACTGCAAACGAAGAAAATATTGATTTGATTATTATTGCTACTCACGGACATACTGGAGTTGAACACTTGTTATTTGGTTCTACCGCAGAGAAAGTTGTAAGAAAAGCACCTTGCCCAGTACTTACTTTACGAGAGCCGATCAAAGGGTTTCGCTTCAAAAAATAATAATTCTACGTGCTCTTTTTCTAACAAATTATTTAGCTTGTTCAACTTGCTTGATGGCTTGCTCGGCAATGTGCGCAACTTCTGTTTTGGGATATTTTTTAACAAGTTCTTTCCAAACTGCAATTGCCTTTTTGTTATCACCTTTTGCTTGTGCTAAACCACCTACATTATACTGTGCGAAAAGATTATTTTTATCTATGCTCAATACCTTATTATTATATTCGATTGCTTTTTCTACTTCACCAATATTGTAAAATGTAAATGTCATCTGAAGCAAAATATCTGTACGCTTAGGATCAATCTTTAAAATACTTTCATAGAGCTTTATTGATTCCTCAGGATTGTGTGTAATCTGTAAATCGGCATATTCCCTAACTTTAGCTGTATCATTTGGGTTCTTCTCAACAGCCATTTTTAATGCATTCATCTTCTCAACCATCTCATGCATAACATTATCCTTTCCAGGAGTTTCTCCATCGCCGCGCGTTCTCATACTGCTGTGAATATCGTCATCTGGCATTTGTGCGCCTTCACTTAATGCGCCTGGAGTATTAGCCTGTTTAGTAACGCCTGAAAAGAAAACTACTGCTGCAACAAATACTACAAAAATTCCCAAATAAATATATAATGGTTTTAATTTCACTTTATCTCCGATTTTTAAGTGCGCCAAATTAAGATATTTTTATTAAAATCATACTGTTACTTTTATTTTGAAACGAACCATAAAAGTATTGAACTTCTAAAAACTACATCTTGTTATTAAGATAAATCATCCAATAAAGGAAAATATGAAAAATTCGATTAATTCGTTGGGTCCCAAAGCGACAGCAACTTATGTTGAATTTGATACAATAGTGATTCCTCAAATTGATGCATTAAAGAGTTTTGCTCTAAAAATGACAAATGACCAAGATGACGCAGATGATTTATTACAAGATACTTTGATGAAAGCATTTAGATTTTTCGATAAATTTGAAAAAGGGACGAATATAAAAGCCTGGTTATTTCAAATAATGAAAAATTCTTTTATTAACACCTACCGCAAGAGCGCTAAAGAACCAAACAAGGTAGATTATGAGGACATTCAAAATTTTTACGAAAATGTAAGAGAAGGTGATGTAAAAACTCAGCATTATCAAAGCGATGCTTTTAATGATGTGCTCGATGATGAAATTTCTAATGCACTCTCTAAATTACCAGATAATTTTCGTACTATAGTGTTCTTAAGCGATGTGGAAGGCTACACTTACGAAGAAATTGCAGATTTTATAGATTGTCCAATTGGAACGGTTAGATCACGACTTCACAGGGCAAGAAAAATGCTCTTTTCTATGCTTTATGATTATGCAAAAGATAAAGGATTAGTCTCCAAAAGCACTAGAATAAATTCGAAACTAATAAAAACAACTAAAAAAACCTCATCAAAAGGAACCGCCGAGCTATGTTTGGTGTAATAGAATTGCGTTATTTTTAAGCAAATCTTGTAAGTTGTTCTATTAAAAAATTTTATAGCTAATAATTTTCCATTTTTTTATATTTGCTATGGTGATTATTATAAATACAAACCGGAAATCTGCGATAGAAACTATCTACTCAGTAAAGTATCATTTTGGTTTATTAAATCATTAAAAAAAAGTGCATAAGAGTAAACTCTTATTGCAATTGCATTGTATAAAATAAAAAAAATAGATATAAGTAAGTTAAAATTTGTAGGAGAATTTAAGAATTGAAGATCACAAAGCAGTTTACAAACAGAGAAAGTAAATCGTTAGACCAGTATCTCCAAGAAATAGGAAAAGTGGATCTTTTGAATCCGCACCAAGAAATCGAATTAGCAATACGTATCAAAAAAGGGGAAAAAGCTGCCCTCGATAAATTAACAAAAGCTAATTTAAGATTTGTTGTTAGCGTTGCAAAGCAGTATCAAAATCAAGGATTGCCTCTTGGCGATTTGATTAACGAAGGAAACTTAGGCTTAATTAAAGCCGGATTAAGGTTTGATGAAACACGTGGATTCAAGTTTATTTCTTATGCGGTTTGGTGGATACGGCAATCTATTATGCAGGCAATTGCAGAACAATCTAGAATGGTTCGATTGCCATTAAACAGAGTTGGCGCTTTAAACAAAATGGGCAAAGCTCTTAGCCAGTTAGAGCAGGAATACGAACGACGTCCCAGTCCAGAAGAAATTGCCGAACAACTTGATATGGATGTTAGCGATGTAACCTATGCTATGCAAATAGCCGGACGTCATATTTCTATGGACGCACCCTTTGCACACAGCGATGATAACAACAACAGCTTGTTGGATGTTATGCCAAATGAAGATCAGCCCTCTCCGGATCATACTCTGATGAAAGAATCTTTGAAGGCTGAAATTGAACGTTCACTTTCTACTTTAACAGAACGAGAAGCTGAAGTTATCCGCTTGTACTTTGGCTTAGGAAAGGAGCATTCGCTAACTTTGGAAGAAATTGGTGAAAAATTAAATCTCACACGCGAGCGTGTTCGTCAGATTAAAGAAAAGGCTCTCATACGTTTAAGGCATTCAAACAGAAGCAAAAACTTAAAAGCTTATTTAGGCTAATAGAAAACCCCGAAAATCAATCGGGGTTTTTTGTTTCTTAAGGCACCTCTAAAAATATCAATATCCTTTGCGGACTTTGCTTTTTCTTTACGAACTCCGCGTTAAAATTTTTGAAATACTAATTTTTAGAGGTGTCCTTAAAACAAATAGATTATTCTAATAAAATTCATATTTTTTCCACCGTTAAAAAGAGGAAAATATGAATACCGTTTCTCATAATACTGCAATACAAAACCTTTCGCATCTTATTGGCAATACGCCAATGCTTGAAATAACACTCGATTATAATGGCGAAGAAAGAACTCTCTACGCAAAAGCAGAAAATTTAAATATGACCGGCAGTATTAAAGATAGAATGGCTTACAATATTTTAAAAAGATCTGAAGAAAGAGGCATTCTAAAGCCCAATTCTGTAATTATTGAGGCAACTAGCGGAAATACAGGAATTTCCTTTTCTGCACTTGGTAAAGCTCTTGGTCATAGAGTAGTAATTTTTATGCCTAATTGGTTAAGCAAAGAAAGAATTAATTTGATTAAAAGTTTTGGTGCGGAAATAATTCTAATAAGCAAAGAAGAAGGTGGATTTTTGGGAAGCATCCAAAGAGCAGAAGAATTAGCAGAACAAACCGAAAACTCTTTTTTGCCGCGTCAGTTTGTTAATGAGGACAATTGTGAAGCTCATTACAAAACTACCGGCATGGAAATACATTGGCAAATGAGATATCATAAATTAGCGCCAAATGCATTTATTGCCGGCGTTGGAACGGGCGGAACAATTATGGGAACAGGAAGTTATTTGAGAGAAAAATTTCCACATATAAAATTATATCCATTAGAACCATCCAATTCTCCAACTCTTTCAACAGGTTGTAAAGTTGGAAAGCACAGAGTTCAAGGTATTTCTGATGAATTCATTCCACCCATTTTAAATTTGAGTTCTCTCGATCATGTAGTTTCGGTAGATGATGGAGATTCGATTTTGATGGCGCAAAAACTTGCATCTACGCTTGGCTTGGGTGTTGGTATTTCTTCGGGCGCTAATTTTATTGGAGCATTAAAAGTACAAAATGAGCTTGGAAAAGATTCGACTGTTGTTACAGTCTTTCCAGATGATAATAAAAAATATTTGAGTACTGATTTGTTCAACGATGAACCAATCAAGCCAGACTTTCTTTCGCCGCGCATCAACCTGCTTAGCGTAAAAGCATTTAAGAGAGTTTGCCAAACTTGTTTTGATTCTATCGAGTGCGCTGAATGTGATGATGATATTAAGCATGAGATATGTTCAAAATTTATTACGGGACAATAATCTGTATGTAAAAAAAATATGCCGCTTGAACTTGAGTATCCTAAATTTAGCTTATAATATTCAGGTGGTCTATTTTCCTGGTTTGGAATTACGGCGTAATCTGAGATGATGATTGTTACTATCTGTGAAACCAAATCGTTAGTCACTCAAGTTAATGGTTTATTGTTGCAAGCGATCAAATTGAGTTAGTTATATTCTTGGTATGTTGATAACTTTTAAAATATTTAACTATTTTAGCACCTAAAATGAAACCAAAGAAAATAAATATCGTAATTGCTTTAACTAACAATTGCTGGTGGTGGCGAAATACAAATATCAGTTTTACTCAGTGATTTTCGGTTAATAGATTTTTAATTCAGCCCTTCTTAGAACACTGAGAAGGGTTTTTTGCTTTAAAGGAAAATAATGACTTTTGAAAATTTTGAAAAACTTGCAAGAAGCTTTAACTTCGTTCCAGTTTATGAACGTATTGCAGCAGATTTATTAACACCAGTTACAGCATATCTTAAAATTCGCAAAAAAGATAATGTTTCATTTCTCTTAGAATCTGTAGAAGGAATTGGAAGATTAGCACGCTATTCTTTTATTGGAGTAAGCCCTGCCGAAATTATCTCGAATTATTTCGGGTTGATTACAATAAAATCCAGCTCTGCTGAAAATACTTTTGAAGGGAACATATTTGACTACTTAAAAAAAAGAGTTTCTGAATATGCACATCCAACAATAGATGGTCTTCCCTACTTTACAGGCGGCTTAGTCGGATTTTTTGGCTTCGATAATATTTCATTAATTGAAGATGTAATTCCATACGATGAATTTAGGAAGGGAATCTCTCCCGATTCTGTTTTTGGTTTGTACAAAACAATTATTGTGTTTGATCATTTCAAGCATCAGATAATTCTCATCACAAATGTGGACTGTAATGACAAATCAAATCTCAATAGCAAGTATGATTCTGCGAAAGCAACACTTGCTGCCTTAAAGCAAACATTAAATAATGATTTGCAGTATAAATCAGATTTCACTTCTTCACTACACGGAATTACAGAAGGAGCAGAAGCCGAATTTCTAAATCTTGTTGAATACACAAAGAAAAACATCCACGCCGGCGATGTGTTCCAGGTTGTTCTTTCAAAAAGATTTGAAGCCGATTACCGCGGCGACAGCTTTAATGTTTACCGCGCTTTGAGAATGATTAATCCTTCTCCATATATGTATTACATGGAATTTGAAAATGATTTCAAAGTAATAGGTACTTCGCCGGAAGATTTGTTAAAAGTTAAAAACCGCAATGCCGAGATTTTACCAATTGCGGGGACAAGGAGACGCGGCAAAAGTGAAGAAGAAGATATGCTACTTGAAAAAGAATTGCTAAGCGATCCAAAAGAAATTGCCGAGCATATTATGTTAGTTGATTTAGCCCGGAATGATCTTGGAAGAATTTGTAAATTAGGCACAGTTCAAGTTAGCGAGCAAATGAAAATAAACCGTTTTTCTCATGTTATGCATATCGTTTCAAGAGTTGAAGGAAAATTAAAAGATAATGCTGATTGTATAGACGCACTTAAAGCATCGTTCCCTGCTGGAACGGTTAGCGGTGCACCAAAAATTCGAGCTATTCAAATAATTAACCACTATGAAAAAACAAAGCGCGGTGTTTATGCAGGCGCTGTTGGCTATATTGATTTTAGCGGCAACCTTGATATGTGTATTGCCATAAGAACTTTATTTGTTACTAAAGAAAAGATTTACTGGCAAGCCGGAGCTGGCATTGTTGCCGATAGCATTCCAGAACTTGAACTAAAAGAAATTAAAAACAAATCTGCAGTTTTAGTAAGTGCTCTTAAATGCGCCGAGGTAATTGATGAAAATCTTAGTAATTGATAATTATGATTCTTTCACATACAATCTTGTTCAACTTATCGGAAATTTTACGGATGATATAATTGTAAAGAGAAATGACAAAATTTCCGTAAGCGAGATTATACAGTTAATCCCGAATAAAATTGTTATTTCTCCAGGTCCGGGAACACCAGAAGACTCTGGTATTTCTCAAGAAGTTATAAAACAGCTTGGCTCAACAATTCCCATACTTGGAGTGTGTCTCGGTCATCAAACAATTGGGCACTGCTTTAATGCGGTAGTAACCAATGCGCCATATTTAATGCACGGGAAAACATCTTCTATTAAACATGATGGAAAAACTATTTACAAAAATGTTGAACAGAATTTCTCTGCTGGAAGGTACCATTCTTTAATAATTGCAAAAGATAGCATTCCGGAAACGCTGGAAATTACCGCCCAGACAGAAGATGAGATTATTATGGGAATTAGGCATAAAATATTTCCACTTGAGGGAATTCAATTTCATCCAGAATCAATTTTAACAAAAGCAGGCTTGCAGTTAATTAAGAACTGGTTAGAGCTATGATAAAAGAATATTTAGAAAATATTTCGGAAGGAAATAATCTATCGCTTGATGAAGCGCACAAAGTAATGCAGTATATAATGAATGGTGAATGCAACAACTCACTAATTTCCGGTTTGCTGCTTGCGCTAAAAACCAAAGGCGAAACTCCGGAAGAAGTTGCAGGGTTTGTTAAAGCAATGCGAGAGATAAGTTTGAAAGTTAAATCTCAATCTAAAAACACAATTGATGTATGCGGAACCGGCGGCGACGGATCAAACTCATTTAACATTTCAACCGTTACAGCTTTTGTTGTTGCTGGCGCTGGAGTTTACGTTGCTAAACATGGCAACCGTTCAGTATCAAGCAAAAGCGGAAGCGCAGATGTACTAACTCGACTTGGAGTAAATATTAATCTAAAGCCGGAATTAACAGAACATGCACTTAACGAAGTAGGCATCGCATTTTTATTTGCTCCTGTTTATCATCCGGCTATGAAATTTGCCGCTGATGTTAGACGCGATCTCGGCATCAAAACTATTTTTAATATTCTCGGACCACTTACAAATCCAGCGGGGACCAAAAAACAATTGGTTGGAGTTTTCAGCAACAAAGCAGCAAAGTTAATGGCGGAAGCAGTTAATCATCTTGAAATGGAACGAATTATCTTCCTTTCAACAGAAAACTGTTTCGATGAGATTTCACTTTCCGGTGTTACAAACATTTACGAATACAATTCTGGAGTTCCGCTTAAAGAGTACAAAGTGGATTGCAGCACATTCAGCCTTTCAGAAATAGATCCGCAAGAAATAAAAAGTGATTCTATAGAAACTAACGCCGAGATTTTTCTTTCAATACTTCGTGATAAAAACAAGGATGAGGCTTTTTCTGTTGTAGCTGCTAATGCGGCAATGGCTTTATATGTTGCCGGCTTATCCGATAATTTAGTTGAGTGCAAAAACATTGCTGAAGAATCAATACTTTCCGGCAGAGCATTTGAGAAGTTTATTTCGTTAAAAAACTTTGGAGAAAAATATTCATGAATTTCCTTTCCGAAATATTGGCAGTAAAAAGTGAAGAAGTTAAAAAGTTAAGGCAAAAGTTTTCTCGTTCTTCATTCGAAAGTGAAGAATATTTTAATGAATTAACAATCAGTTTTACAAAAGCAATAAACAATGAAAATTTCATTTCAGTAATAGCAGAAATAAAAAAAGCTAGTCCAAGCAAAGGAATACTCATTGAAGATTTCAATCATCTTAAAATTGCTGAAGCCTACATTGAGAGTGAAGTAAACGCAATTTCCGTTTTGACTGATCAGAAATTTTTCCAAGGAGATATAAGTTACTTAAGCGGCATCGCAAAATTCAAAACACTTCCACTGCTCAGAAAAGATTTTATAATAGACGAATTCCAGATATTAGAAGCAAAGGCATTCGGCGCTGATGCTGTTCTTCTTATCTGCGAAGCTTTATCCCAAAACCAGATTACCGAGCTTACACACTGTGCTAAGGAAATAGGTCTCGAAGTTCTGCTTGAGTTTCATTCACAAAGTCAGATTGCAAAGGTCAACTTTAAATTAAACGATATGATTGGGATAAATAACCGCAACTTGGAGACTTTTGCCGTAGATATTAACTCAACACTCAATTTGCTCGATAATATACCAAATGGTGTAACAGTTGTTTCCGAAAGCGGGATTACATCGCGGGCAGTTTTAGACAAAATAAAAAGTTCTCAAATTAATGCCGTTTTGGTTGGAGAACATTTTATAAGGTCGCAACATATTAAAAAAAATCTTTCTCAATTTAAAGCGTGGTGTGTAAAATGACTAAAGTAAAAGTTTGCGGAATTACAAACCTTGAAGATGCTCTTCTCTGCTGTGAACTTGGAGCTGATGCACTTGGATTTATTTTTTACGAACGAAGCATACGTAATATTAATTACGAGGAAGCGTTTTCAATTATAAGCGAACTTCCGGCTTTTATTTCTAAAGTTGGTGTTTTTGTTAATGAGCAGCCACTTACCATTAATCACATTGCTCAATCAATTGGCTTGACACACGTTCAACTTCACGGTGATGAAGACCAGTTTCATATTAACAAAGTGAATCATCCTGTTATTAAAGCAATTCGTGTAAAACGTAATTTTAATTTTAGCGCTTTCAGTTTGTATTCAGGCTGCTCAATTCTGCTAGATACTTTTTCCGATAAAGTAATTGGCGGCACAGGGTTAACTTTCGACTGGAATACGATTCCTCTTGAACTTAGAGGCAAAGTAGTTTTAGCCGGCGGAATTTCATCAGAAAATATTGAACATATAATTACTAAAATAAAACCGCAGGCAGTTGATATTTCTTCTTCTCTTGAATCTGAATCTGGCAAGAAGAATGAAAAGAAAGTGCGAGAGTTTTTCAAAGTACTGAATCAACTACGAAAAAAAGAGATAGAATGAAGAAGTACAATTATCCAGATAAGCGAGGAAAATATGGAATTTATGGTGGCAAGTACGTTCCCGAAACATTAATACCAGCGCTTGAACAGCTTGAAGCAAATTATGAACATCTTAAGGAAGACAAAGATTTTCTTCTGGAATACAGCAGCCTTCAAAGCGAGTATAATGGAAGACCAACGCCACTAACTTTCGCTAAAAGATTAACGGAACATTTTGGGAAAGGAAAAATTTATTTGAAGCGTGAGGATCTTTGCCATACCGGGGCACATAAGCTTAACAATGCAATTGGTCAGATTCTCATAGCCAAAAGTTTAGGAAAGAAAAAAATAATTGCAGAAACCGGCGCTGGGCAGCATGGAGTTGCAACAGCAACAGTATGCGCAAAATTTGGCTTGCAATGCGTTATTTACATGGGCGAAACAGATATTGAACGGCAGAAGTTGAATGTTTTTAGAATGAAACTTCTTGGCGCAGAAGTTTGCCCCGTTTCAAGCGGAAGCAAAACTCTTAAAGATGCTACAAACGAAGCTATTAGAGATTGGGTTACTAACGTTAATGATACTCACTACATCATCGGCTCTGTAGTTGGCCCGCATCCTTATCCTATGATTGTTCGCGATTTCCAATCAATAATAGGTATTGAAGCGAGAGAACAAATCTTGAAAGTTGAAAACCGTTTGCCAAATTATATTGTTGCCTGCGTAGGCGGCGGTTCTAATGCAATGGGAATCTTCTACCCTTTTGTAAATGATGAATCTGTAAAACTGCTAGGCATAGAAGCCGCCGGTTATGGAATTAACACAGATAAACATTGCGCTACTTTAACGTTAGGCGAGCCGGGAATTTTTCAAGGGATGAATACTTATCTGCTTCAAGATTCTAACGGGCAAGTTTCTGAGGTACATTCTATTTCTGCGGGACTTGATTATCCTGGAGTTGGACCAGAGCACTCATTGTTAAAAGATATTAATCGTGTTCAGTACTTTTCCGCAACTGATGATGAAGCCTTGAATGGAATAAATCTGATTACAAAGTTAGAAGGGATTCTTCCTGCACTCGAAAGTGCGCATGCAGTTTCACATCTTGAAGTTCTTATGCCCAAGACAAATGAAAATGAAGTTGTAATTGTAAACGTTAGCGGGCGCGGCGATAAAGATTTAGCTACAATTATAAAGTCAATGTAATACTGAGCAGAGTCGAAGTGAGTCTTAATTGAAGAATTATATTTTGAGACTGGCTAACAAGGAATATTAATGAGCTACATCTCAAACTTTATAGAATCACTTAAGTAACCTCTAAAAACTTTTGTTTTAAAATATTTCAACCCGCAAAGCGGGGCTAAGAAAAAGTAAAGCCCGCAAAGGAAATTGATATTTTTAGAGGTCCCCTTAACAAGAAACAATCGGATAAAGTCAGTCCGAGCGGAGTCGAGGACGAATGTGTTGAAGCATAGGACTTTATGATTTTATTTCTCGGCTTTGCCACGCTAAAAATGCGCGGCAGACCCGCCAGAAAAGATCGGGCATGCAAGAAATGACAATTATATTTTGAGAATGACTAACAAGGAATATTAATGAGCTACATCTCAAACTTTATTGATTCACTTAACAAAAGAAACCGCAAAGCGCTTTCCATATTTTTAACTGCCGGATTTCCAGAGAAGAATAATTTTGTTGATCTCGCTAAATCAGTTCTAGATTCTGGAGCGGATTTGCTTGAGCTTGGAATTCCTTTCAGCGATCCGTTAGCCGATGGACACGTAATTCAAGCGGCTTCAAAATCAGCTCTTGATTCTGGAGTAAATACCAAAGATGTTCTTAACTATGCAGAGCAGATTAGCATGTATTCTTCCAAGCCAATTATTCTTATGGGTTACGCTAATCCAATTAAAAAGTATGGTGTTGAAAACTTTCTTATTGATGCCGCAAACTCTGGTGCTAAAGGATTAATCGTTCCGGATGTTCCTCTCGAAGAATACAATTCCTTTTTTAATTCAAACAGTCAGTCCGAGCGGAGCCGAGGACTGGATATTATTCTTCTCACCACTCCAACATCATCGGAAGAAAGAATTAAAAGGATTGATGCAGCCAGCAGCGGATTTGTTTATTGTGTAAGTATTACCGGCACAACTGGAGTAAAAAATACTTTCGATGATTCTGTTATTGCGAACATTAAACGCACCTATTCCCTTCTCGAAAAGAATAAAATGATGATCGGCTTCGGCATCTCAAAGCCGGAAGATGTAAAACGCTTCTCACCGTTCTGTAACGGTGTAATTGTAGGAAGCCGAGTAATGAAATCTTTGCTGATGAAAGAAGAAAGAAATGAAACGCTAAAGATAATTGAGCAATTAAGCGAATCTTGCAAGTAAATTCGCAATATCAGCCTCGTTTAGACTGTGACTAAACGGGTATGGCGTATTTACGGCTCAGCTTTTTAGCAGGAACGTTGCTTGTTCATCCCGTTACTTTTGCGCTCTACAAATTTATTTTGAATAAAGTACGCTACAATCTGGAACATACTTTCATATTGTTTATATTTGCCACAAATAACAGCGAATAGAAAATGAGTAATCTTAGTAAAGGGAATTATATTAAGCCGGAAATGAAAATTTCCAGCTTGGTTTTTGAGAATCCGAATTTGCTTTTGTTAATGGAGCATTTAGAGATTGATTTTATAGTACATGAAAAGACAGTAAAACAATTATGCGCAGCAAGTAATATAAATGAAGATCTGTTTATTTTGATAGCAAACCTATACAACGGATTCCAGCCAACAGAGCAGCAAAACCTAACGCGCGATGATATGGCGGCGATTATTAAATTTCTTAAGAACAGCCACAATTATTACGAAAATGAAAAATACCCGGAAATAAGAAGTTATTTGGAACAGCTTCAGATACAAAATAACTCAGCAGAGATAAAGCTTATTGAAAAGTTCTTTGATGAATACTTCAACGAAGTTAAAGAGCATCTTCATTACGAAAACCGCGTAGCTTTTCCATACTTCAACAAACTGTTAAAAAACGAAATTGGAGGCAAAGAAGAAAAACTAGAGCCATATTCGGTTAATGAATATCAAGAGCATCATTCAGATATTGAATCTAAGCTGAATGACTTAAAAGCACTTTTACTAAAACACGTTCCTGTAGAAAACGATAGAGTAATTAGAAGAAAAATAATCAAATGTTTGTGCGAACTAGAGAACGACTTGAATATTCACTCTATAATCGAAGAGACCATATTAATACCACTTGTAAGCCAAATTGAATGCAGTGAATAAGCCAAGCACAAATATTGTTGTCTTTGAGCCTTCGCTAATTGTGTTTGAAGGTATCTCTAACATAATTTCTAAATCGGGGCATCATTTTCATTTAATTAGAACCGATAGTTTAAGTGAAATTCAGAACCATGCAGCGCACGGCAGGTTTGATTTAGCAATAGTAAATCCTACTCTTATACAGAATAAGAATAAAGAGTTTGCCTCGATACAGAAAAACTTTCCCGCAATTATTTGGGTTGCTCTTGTTTATAATTTCTTCGATCATAATCTGCTTTCTCAATTTGATAGAATTATTAACATCACAGACTCAGCCGAATCAATTTCTAAACAACTAACAAATATAAGCAGCAACGAAAATCATCTTTCTCTTGAAGATGAACAAGAGCTTCTTTCTGATAGAGAAATTGATGTCTTGAAACAGATCATTAAAGGTTTTTCAAATAAAGAGATTGCAGATCATCTAAACATTAGCATTCATACTGTAATCAGTCATCGTAAAAACATATCTCAGAAAACCGGAATTAAAAGCCAAGCCGGTTTAACTATTTACGCCATTTCTAACAAAATTATACTCTTGGAAGATTATAAAAATTAGTGCATCCCAATTAGTAGTGATTTGCTAATATATTTTCACTCTTTTTTGTGATTGAACTAAGACAAAGCGAAAAATACATTTGGATTAACAATCGGGTGTATTACTATGAACAAAACATTGAACCATACCGCAAATGGAAAAATAATTATATGTACAAACTGCAATAAAATATTTCTTGAGTTCAATAATCTATTTATAAAATTTACCGATGATGAGTACCATGCTTTTGCAGATTATGTTGGTAAAATAGATGGCAAATACTGGCACTCCAAAAACGCCAGATCAGTTTTTAGCAGAAAAATTATTATTTCTGTTAATAGTAAAAACATAAATGTACTGCTCTCAATTGCAGAGCTAAATGAGCTTAAAACTCTTCTGTTTCCTAAACTCAATAATAATCGAATGTACTTTACCGACAGTTATAAAGTAAGCTTGAATTGATTACCAATCCCTACTTTTAGGGATTTTACATTACAAATTCCCTCTTTTTAGTGATTGAACTACTCTTCAGAAGCCGATAGATTAATTACTATGAATATAGAACTTGCCAAAGAAAAACGTGGTTATATATAAATAGTGAGTTGTAGTTCAAACAGTTTCGCTTTTGTTCTAGCGTGTTAAGTTAGATTCGAGGAAAGCGAAACAGTAATTGAAGTGTTTTACAAATCAACTTTGATGGAGAATTTCTTCATTCAACCCGATTTTCAGTACATAATAAATCCAGCTAGAAGCGGAAAAAACTTAGACAATTCATTAGCCGCTTTTATTAGATTTGGAATCATTTTTTAATATGACATATTCAGAATCAAATATCGAAACTTTACACCTATCCGATCTTCACAATGATGGAGTTGGAATAATTACGAAAGTTAAAGGACACGGAGCTTTCCGCAAGCGCATTACCGAAATGGGTTTTGTTAAAGGGAAAGCTGTAAAAGTAATTAAGAACGCTCCTCTTCAAGACCCAATCGAGTACGAAATACTCGGATTCAGAGTTTCTCTTAGAAGAAGTGAAGCCGAGCTAATTGAAGTTGTTCACTCTGATGAATTATCCACTGTAACAGAAACTTCTTTTGAAGGAAGTATTACTTACCCTTCTATGGAGCAAAGTGTTGTAGTTAAAACTCACACTATAAACATTGCTCTTGTAGGAAATCCCAATTCTGGTAAAACAACATTATTTAATTATGCTACCGGAAAGCATGAGCGTGTTGGCAACTACGGCGGAGTAACTGTTGATACAAAAGAAGCTCACTTAACTCAAGATGGATACACGATAAATATTACAGATCTGCCCGGTACTTATTCTATTTCGGAATATTCTCCAGAAGAACTTTTTGTGAGAAAACATATTTCCGAAAAGATGCCAGATGTAGTAGTAAATGTAATTGACGCTTCTAATCTTGAAAGAAATTTATTTCTTACTTCACAGTTGATGGATATGAATATCAATGTTGTGATTGCACTTAATATGTATGATGAGCTTGAAAACAAAGGCGATAAACTTGATTACGCAAATCTTGGGAAGATTATCGGTATCCCAATTGTTACAACTGTTGCTTCTAAAGGAGAAGGAATTAAAGAACTTATTAGAAAAGTAATTGACGTTTACGAAAACAATGATCCGATTTCCAGAAACGCACAGATTAATTACGGAACAAATTTAGAGGAATCTTTAGAGCGGTTAACTACATTAATAAAGAAGAACTCTCATTTAAGCGATT
This sequence comes from Ignavibacteria bacterium, assembly GCA_009773205.1. GTDB lineage: Bacteria > Bacteroidota > Ignavibacteria > Ignavibacteriales > Melioribacteraceae > Stygiobacter. The sequence continues at coordinate 78,903 of WPAE01000003.1, read as the reverse complement.
TGTATTACCCGCGTTACGCAGCAATCAAACTAATAGAGAATGATAAATCTTTTAATGCTCTGCTTTCTGCTTTACCTAAAACAGAAGAAATGGTTGCAGCAGCTAAAAAAGAAATTACGAAACTTGAAAAAGAGTTTAAGGAGAAATCAGATACAATAATAGCCGATGCTAAATATGGATTTATCAGCGGTGTTCTAAAAGAGACTTATGCTCAAAAGCAGTTAAACCGCCGACAGAAAAGTCATGCAATTGATATAATTCTTACACACAAGTATTTAGGCTTTCCGGTTTTCATAGTTTTCTTATGGCTGATGTTTCAGCTTACATTCTCGCTTGGCAGCTATCCAATGGATTGGATTGATGCCGGCATTGGAGTATTGGGCAGCTTAGTTTCAAGTATTTTTCCGAATGGGTCTTTACACGATTTAATTATAGATGGAATTATAGGCGGTGTAGGCGGAGTAATAATTTTCTTGCCTAACATTCTTATTCTTTTCTTCTGTATCTCTTTAATGGAAGATACAGGATATATGGCAAGAGCCGCTTTTATTATGGATAAGTTGATGCATAAAATTGGGTTGCACGGCAAATCTTTTATTCCACTTATTATGGGATTTGGCTGTAATGTTCCTGCTGTTATGTCAACACGTACGCTCGAAAATAGAAAAGACAGAATTCTTACAATGCTAATTATTCCTTTCATGTCTTGCAGCGCACGTCTGCCCGTTTACGTTTTATTTATTTCGGCATTCTTTCCTCAAAATCAAGGATTGGTTCTTCTTTCAATTTATTTGATAGGAATTCTTCTCGCAATTTTAGCTGCTCTACTTTTTAAGAGAATATTTTTTGCTAAACAAGATGTTCCATTTGTAATGGAACTTCCTCCTTATAGAATTCCTACTTTACGAAATACATTAATTCACATGTGGAGTAAGAGCATTCAGTATCTTACAAAAATGGGAACCGTAATTCTTACTGCATCAATTATAATTTGGGCTTTGGGATATTTTCCGCGTGAAGTAGAATATTCAATCAATTATGATGAGCTAAGCGAAAAAGTTTCGTCTAACAATTCTTTAACTGAAACTCAAAAAGAAGAGCAGCTAACACAAATTGAAATTGACAAAGAATCCGAACGCATGGAAAATTCCTACATCGGTAAGTTAGGTCACATGATTGTTCCAGTTATTCAACCATTAGGCTGGGATTGGAAAATTGGTGTAAGTATATTAACCGGATTAGCGGCAAAAGAAATTGTAGTTGGATCAATGGGCGTTCTTTACCAATCGGATATGGAAGCAGATGAAACTTCGACTAATTTGCGTACTAAACTTCAGCAGCAAGCATTCACAAGCGGTCCGCGTATTGGAGAAAAAGTTTTTACTCCATTAGTTGCTTATTCTCTAATGCTTTTCATTTTAATTTACTTTCCATGCGTAGCAGTAATTGCTGCAATAAAGAAAGAAGCTAATTGGAAATGGGCTGTATTTACAATGGTTTATACAACTATTCTCGCTTGGTTAGCAGCTTTTGCTGTTTATCAAATTGGTTCAATTTTTTAGAAAGGCATTTATGAATCAAGACTTTCTTGTATTAGCGATTATTTTGATTACAATAAGTTATGTGCTTTATTCATTGTATAGAAACTTGAAGATGAAGAAGGCAAAATCTGACTGTAACGGATGTTCAGGATGCGAACTTACTCAAAAAATAAAATGCGACTGCTAAAAGAAAGAACGCGAATCATTTATGATTATCATTATCAATCATAAAAAAACCGCGTCGTTTTTAACTTCTTTATTCGGTTTTAGTAATTAATGAGCCGAATCTAACCCGCCATCTTGTACGCCCGCCGTTTTATGGAGGGTTGGGCGGGTAAGTCGAAAACAACCTTTTTTAATAATGATCATGGATTTTAGAGTAGGCTCATTAATACAAAAAAATTATCCAACTCTTTATTTTATTTCATTAAGTATTTTCAAAAACTCTTCGGCATTAACAAAACCGGTAATCCTTTGCTGCTCATTTCCATTTGAATCGAAAATTAAAACAGTAGGAACGCCAATTACATTAAACTCTTTTCTTAATTTTTCTGTAGTTTCACTTCCGGTTTGAGTTAAATCTGCTTTAAATGTTTTAAAATCTGCCGAAGCCTCAATTACTTTTTGATCTGAGAAAGTTTGAGCGTCTAATTCTTTGCAAGGAATGCACCAATCAGCCATAAAATCAATTATAATTTTATTATTTGATGCTTTGGCATTATCAAAAGCGCTTTGCTCAAACGGCTGCCAGACTATAGAAGTTCCTTTTGAGGGCAGTATGGCATAGATCGAAACAGCAATTATGACAACTGAGAAAACATTTTTGAATCTATTAAATCCTTTATTTGAGTTTGCTGTTTTATCAAAGAAGAATAGAAATATTGCTACAATAATTCCGTAAAAAGGAAGCAGGTAACTATTAACAACTTTTGGCAAAAGAGGTCCGGCAAAGTAAAGTGCCATTCCAATCATAATGAATCCGAAAATGCGCTTAACAGCTTCCATCCACAAACCAGCCCGCGGCAAAGATTTTAACTTGCCAGAGAATAAAGCTAAAAACAAATAAGGCAGCCCGAGACCAAGCGCCAAAGTAAAGAACATAACAAACCCATAAACTGCATCACCTTTAGCGGCAACAACAGTTACTAAACTTAGAACAAAAGGCCCAATACAAGGAGCAGCAACAATTCCCATTGTTAAACCCATAAAGAAAGCGCCCGTAATACCGGATTTAGCGCCACCAACTTTTGCAGCCCAAGAATCGGGCAATTTAAATTCATAAACGCCAAACATGCTGAGCGCAAGAGCAACAAAAATTAAACTAATGAAAAGAATAACAACCGGCTGTTGAAGTAAAGCACCGAACATTGCGCCGCTTAATGCTGTAATTACTCCAACAATAGAATATGTAATTGCTAATCCTAGTACGTAAAAAAGTCCAAGCATAAAAAGTTTGCTTGTTCTTCCTTCTGTCTGTCCGCCAAAATAGCCAATTGTAATAGGGATGAGCGGATAAACGCAGGGTGTTAGGTTAAGTGCTAATCCGCCAAGAAAAACAATAAGAAGGCTTAAAAACAAACCTCTGCTTTCAAAAGCAGAAACATCTTCATCAGCTTTATTCTCTTCGGGAACATACTGCTTGGCTTGCTCAGAAGAATTTACTTGCTCTTGCGAAGCTGTATCATTAGCAGCTTGGTTTGATAAAGCAGATTCTGCACCTGAAGCATATTCCGTTATGTCAAGAGTAAGATTAATTTTATCAGTTGTAGGAGGCAAACAAGTTTGATCGTTACAACCTTGATAACCAAATTCGATAGGGATATTTACTTTTTCTGTCTTTGCATTTTTATCAATTTTAAAAGTAAGTTCGATCTTCGTTTCCCCTTCAAACACAGAGACAGGCTTATCAGAAAATGATAGTTCTAATTCCATTGGTTTAGGGAAAACTATTTTAGAAATTGGAAAAGCATTGTTGCCAGAAACAACCGTAGTAGGAATTAAGAACTCGTCGTTAGGTTTGTGGGAATTAATATGCCAGCCTTTTTCTATTGCAGCAATAAGTACAACTTTTACTTCACTTCCAGCATTGGCTTTAACTAAGCTATTATCGAGCTTAATACTTACAATTTTGGGCTGGGCAAATCCTGCTTGAACAGCTAAAAAGAAAATTGCAATAAGATACTTTAATATACTCTTGCTAGACATCCACACCTCTAAAATATTTTTACTATTAAGACAATTATAATTGGCTATCAACTGCTTAAAAATATACAATTATTCAAAATTTACTGTGTTAATATGATGCTACAAATTGTTAATGGTTACATCTTTCGCAATGCTTTACGTGGCATTTCAATATTTAACCGAAAAGTGTGGTTCATAGATGAATAAACAATTTCTACTAAAAGAAATCCTTTTATTTACGATCCTACTCTAAAAAGCCATGATCATTATTAAAAACATTGTTTTCGACTTACATCGTAACCATAAATTGTCAAAAGGGCACCTCTAAAAACTTTTGTTTTAAAATATTTCACGCTAAGAACACAAAGAAAAAGGAAAGCCCGCAAAGGAAATTGATATTTTTAGAGATGCCCAAAAATGAATTTTCCTGCCCGCCATGTTTAGTCTAAAGAGGCATGCGGGTTAGACTCGGCTCATTTATCTCTAAGCCCAATTGTTATTGGCACTCCTTCAAAGCCAAAGCACTTGCGGATCTGCCTTTCTAGAAATCGTTTGTAAGATTCTGGAATGTACTTGTGTTCGTTTGCAAAGAAAAGAAAAATTGGGTAATGATCTCCAACTTGAGTAATGTACTTAATCTTAACCTCTTTGCCGGTTGGAGTTGCAGGCGGCGGCGTTTCTTGAATAATTGGCAGTAAAACATCGTTCAATTCGCTGGTAGTAATTTTCTTAGCTCTTTCTTCATAAATCTTTTTTGCAAGATCAATCAATTTATAAATTCTTTGTTTTGTTAGCGCCGAAATAAAAATAACAGGTGCAAAATCTGCAGTTGCAATTTCTGCTTTAATTGCATCTTCATATTTTTTTGCTGTATTGGTATCCTTTTCAATCAAATCCCATTTATTAACGCCAATTATTAAACCTTTTCTTCTTCTGATAACTTCTTGAATAACTTTTTGATCTTGATTGTTCACGCCAAGTTCTGCATCAAGAAGAAGAATAGCCACGTCACAGTTCCAAATAGCCCTGTAAGTTCTAACATTAGAAAAGAATTCTATATTTTCTTTTACTTTCGTTTTCTTACGAAGTCCGGCAGTATCAACAAGAACAATTTCTTCGCCGTAATACTTTAACACTGAGTCTATGCTGTCTCTTGTAGTACCAGGAATATTTGTAACGATGCTTCTATCGTAACCTAACAGCGCATTAACAAGAGAAGACTTTCCAACATTTGGTTTTCCTACAATCGAAAGATGCAGCCGTTTATCACGTTCTTCATTTTCATCTGGGAATTTCATTTTAGAAAGCATATCATCAAGAAGATTGCCAAGATTTCTTCCGTTAAGAGCAGATACATCAAAAATATTTTTAAACCCAAGTGAATAAAATTCACCTTTATACATTTCGTAGCTTGGAGTATCGCTTTTGTTTACAAGCAAGTAAGATGGTTTTGAAGCTTTGCGTAAAATGCTTGCAACTTCAATATCAATTGGAGTAAGTCCGGTTCTTCCATCAACCATAAAGAGAATCAAATCGCATTCGTGCAGGCCAATTTCAATTTGCTCGCGAATGGCAACTTCAAATAAGTCTTCCGTGTTTGGTACGTAACCGCCAGTATCAATTACGCGAAAAATTTTTCCATTCCACTCAACATCGCCGTAATTTCTGTCGCGTGTAACGCCGCTAACATCATCAACAATTGCCACTTCGCTTTGTGTTAAGCGGTTAAATAAAGTAGATTTCCCTACGTTTGGTCTTCCAACTATTAAAACTAAAGGTGTGCTCATTAAGTTTGTGTCCTAAAATCTGTATTGTAAATTTAACTGAGGATAGTAATACGAAGTAAACCCGCTCTGAAATTTTTCAAGAGTTGCTTGCATCTGAATATTCTTGTTAAAAGAATGTGCCGACCATGCCGCATCAACAGCGCTGATAATGTGGTTAGCAAAAACAACCAATACGGCTTTTGATGCAACATTATAGTAGTCGTTAGCTTTTCCTCTTTCCACAGAATAATAAACAAATTTTTTAGTAAGGTTGCTTCTATCAGCCTTGTATTCAAATGGAGTGTTTTCATCGCCAAAATCATCCCAGCCAACATTGTATTGAGGATATTTGCCAATCAATTCGTAATACTGCTGCTCGCCGTAAAAAGGTAACCTATGAGAAAAATATGAACCAAGATCGGATTCTAATTTATTAAGTTCATTCCAGTTTACTTTTCCGTTTGCAAAGAAAACATTGTAGTTAGATAAATTAATATCAGCTTTAATCTTTTTTGCATTCACGGGGTTAGTTACCCATTTTGCGTAACGTATTACGCTCCAATGTTTATCAGCAAAATTTTGGAAATCTATTGTTTGATCATCTCCTTTCTTTTCGTAAGACAGACCAACAATAATAGCCGCAGCTTCAACGGCTAAAAAAATAGCGGTTTTTAGATAGCTTTCGCTGTAGAACTCGCCTGCGCCGGGAAGTATAAGCGATAAACCAGCGGCTAGAAGCGGGCTTTTCTTTGCAGCGTTATCTTCAAGTGGAGAATTATATTTTGTATGCTGTGTTTTAACAGAACTTACTTTGGAATCTAAAGCAAGAACGCCGCTGAGTTGAAGATTGCTTACTTCAATATTTTGAGAATAGGCAAAAGAGAAAGGACATACAATTAATATCATCAAATAGTTTTTCATGCAAACTCATATTTACTTTTTAACAGTGAGATTCTTCATCGCCTACTGTGCTTTCAGAATGACAGATAAATATTAGAAACTGAAGTCGAATAGAATTCCGCCGTAAAAATTCCATTCTTTGCCATATTTAATTACTTCTCCGCGAACAGTTTTGCCGAACTCATCAAAAGAATAAGCAGCGTTGAAAAATAAACTTGTAGGGAAAATATAAAATGAGTTTAGTTTTATTCTAAGCTCACCGCCTATTCCCTTCTTGAAATCTTTCATTTTAGGAAATGCGCCGTTCCATGCGTTTCCATAATCGGCATAAACAGAAAAGTAAATTTTGTCTAAATACAAATGACCTAAACGTGTATCAATATTCTTGAAAAGAGGAAATCTGTAGGTAAGATTTAACCAGCCAATTTCGTTTCCACTAACAGAATAAAATGGATAACTTTTCATTCCGATCAATCCGCCAAGATAGAAATCGAAAAAGTCCGGTACTTGTGGACCAAATATCGCACCTGCACGAATTTGAGCGTTAAAGGTATGGTTTCTTCCAAGAGAAATAAACTCCTTCCAATTCAGTTCTAACTTAGGAAATCTGAAATCGTTATACAGCGGTTTCAATATTCCATCAACTACAACGTAATTATTTTCGTTGTTAAAACGGTTAAACTCGTAATCAAACTTTAGCTCAATTTTTCTGCCAACCGGATTTATATCAGAATCAATAGTAGGAATAATCTGCTCGTGAGTAAACTTTAGCTGAAGTCCTCTTCCTATATAATATTTATCGCTTGATGTTGGATAAAGTGTATTGTTGCTTTCGGGAATAATAAAGCTGCCAAGTTCTGAAGAATATTGACTGAAGATAAATCTTCCTTCAAGCATAGTTGCATCCGAAAAGAGTTTGTGTTTTGCAACAATGTTGAACTCGAACAAGCTGTAAAATACTTCAGCGGGAATTTTGTAATCAATACGCGGTGGAATAAAAGTAGAATCAATTCCGAAGTTTAAATCAATGTTTGTTCCGCGGCTTACGCTGTAAAGTTCTAAGCCAATTTCTGGGTGCAAACCTAAATTGTAGAGCAAAGGCAGTTTATCTCTGTAAGCAAATTGGAGAAACAAGTCACGCTCAAGTTTTCTATTGATTGAAGCGCTTCCAAAAATTGAATAACGGTTCAGAATATCGCTTGAAGCAACATATAAACCCGGTTTAATTCTGTCTAACCCGGAATTAAAAGTACTGTAATTATCATAACGAATAAAAGGCAGTACGCTAAGTTTAGAAAAGAAGCCGGAATATTTTTCAATTGAATACTCAGGCGTTTTCGAATCGTCATAATTTCTTAACGCCGCTATATTAAATTTTCCTATATCGCCATTTGGTTTTTCTGTATCGAGCGGAGGGTTATTTAAGCTAATATATTTTTTCGCCGAATCAACTTTGTATTGTTCATCTGGTTTGATTAAAAAGATTTTGTAACCATCGGCAGTGTATCCGCTATAAACAATTTCTCCTTTATCATTAATAGAAGGCATTAATGCTCCGCCGGTTACATTTGTTAGCTGCCTCTTCAGTTTAGTTTTAAGTTCAACAGAATAAATATTGAAAATGCCACTCTCATCACTTGAATAATAAAGTTTGCTATCTTTTGTTAAAAATGGGTTTCTTTCATCAGCTTCGGAAGTAGTAACTAATTCATAAGCGGAGCCATCAACATTAATTTTTGCAATGTCTCTATTTTCTTTAATCGAGAAATCGAAATAAATCTGAGAGTCATCGGCGGTAAATTTAGGATTGTATAACTGCTCCCCATTTTCAAAGAAAGTTAGCCGCTTGAAGTTTTTTCCGTCTATATCAACAGTACCAAGATTAACAGTTCCATCTTTCTGAAAAATAAAAGCAATCTTTTTCCCATCGTTAGAAACTGTAGGGTTGTTTGCTCTTAAACCGTTAGTTAATCTTGTTTCTTTTTCAGAATCTAAATCATAAATGTACAGATCGTGAATGCTAACCCATTTTGGATTTTCATCGCTGAGCTTAGCGTAAACAACTTTGTTTGTTCCGGGTACAAAAGCAGCAGTTGAGCGGACTTTTGTTTTAACACGCTTTTCTGTTTTTGTTTTGAAATCATATAAGAACAAAGAAGAAAGACTCATGTAATCATTTGTCTTGTTGGAGATATAAAGCATCTTCGATCCATCAGAAGAGAAAACAGGATGAAAGTTTCCAAAGCCAACAGAAGCAATCATTTCACCTTTAATATTATTTGTAAGAACAGCTTCGGTTCTCTTCTTATAATCTTCTTTTAGAAAATTACTCCACTCATCATAAATCTGGTTTCCACTTTTGCCAAGTACTTCTTCAAAGGCATCATCAATAGTAAAAATTGTAAGCTTGCCAAGTTTTTTGCTGATCTCCCGAAGTTTATCTTCACCATATTTCTGAGCGATGTAATTAGTTAAAGCAAAACCGGAATTGTAAACAGATTCGTTTCCTAAACTATTTTTCTCAAAAACTCCCATTTGATTCCAAGTAAGCATTTTGTTTTCGAGCGCGTAACTTCTTAGAATCATATCGCGGTGAGTGTCCCAATCATCGTAGCCAAACTCTTTGCGCATATATTGTGCTGTTCCCTCTGCAAACCAAGACGGTACATTAATACCTGGAATTGGATATGAAGCTATAAAGTTTGGGAAACCATAAAGAATATCGGGGCGCCTTTTGTCTTCGTAATTTAAGAACTGTAAATAGAAAACCGGAAGTGTGCGCGCAACCTTCATTCCCGCTTGTAACTGAACCATGTGAGTAAACTCGTGAGCGATTACATTGCGAAGCCAGTTATGAGTTCCGCGTAAATCGAAATCGAGTGAGGAAGCCCAAATCTCAATTTTGTTATCGAAAAAAAATGTAGCGCCGTTTGAGAAATCATCTATGTCTTTAATTATATAATCCACCGTTTCTGGTTCATATTGATAAAGCGAAGTAATTGGTTCCCAAATTTCATCTGCAATTTTCGCAACAACTCGAGCTGTGCGTTCTGCTTCTTCATGATAATGAACACGCACGTACTTCCCTTTAATTGTAAGCCAAGTGTAATCGGGATTATATTCATTGTACTGCGCAATAAGCGGCGTCAGTGAAAGAAAGAATATTAATATTAGTTTTCTCATCGTTTATTTAATAACCGCTATCTTAATTATTTTGTTTGCAGATTTACCGCTTGAACTAATAACTTCAAGATTAGCATAGTAAACTCCGCTTTGAACTTTTTCAACTTCCCAATTAATTTCGTTATCCATTCCGCCAACAGCGTTTCCGGTTAATGTTGTTACAAGTTCACCGGCTAAATCAAAAATTTTAACTGTTGCAGTAGAGTTTTCCGAAACGTAATAACGAATCTTTGTAGAACTTCCGTAAACCGGATTTGGCCAGTTGTAAGCTTTGGCTGTTGGAAAGAAATCTGGAACAGCATTTTTGGAATTTGGCGCCTTAATAAAATAATTATTATAACTATTTGGAAATTCTCCAGCCCAAACAGTTTCTCCTTGCTCACTGTTAAATTGGAAAATGTTCATATCTTTTTGATCAATGGAAATTAAATGAGGAATAATTTTTCCATCATTATTTTGTCTTGACACAATAATTATTTTTGGATCAATAGCTAAACTATTAACGAAAGGTATTATGCCATTTATTTTTGACTGATTTGGAGTTATTAGAAATGTGTTACCATTTGCACTTTGCACAATAAGGTCATTTTTCCCATCTTTATTGTAATCGCATAATAATGGTTCGTTATAAATTTCCTGCGATAAAACTATAGGGAAATTTTTAGCCAGCATACCGTTAGAATTAATTGCATGTAGTGAATTACCATCTTTATATATTATGTAATTCTGCCCATCTTGAAATAAATCGCCAATGATAAATTTGCTTAAACTATTTTTTGTGCTAGCAAAAATATTATTAATCACATTACCATTTTTAATAATTACAAATCTGTTGCTCACAGTTAAAGCTACAGTAAAATAATTACCATCTTTATCAATAGTTGAAACCGCATGTACAATTCCGGGGCTAACAGGAGTTTGGGTAATTATTCTTCTTGAATCTAAATCGAAATAATAAATTTTAATATCAGTAAATATTGTTAAGTAGTTCTCGTTATTTGCAAACCCAAGTATTTTTTCGTTAAATGAAAATAATTGATATTTCCATGGGAATGGCTTTGGGAAAGTTAATTCTAATGCCAGAAGTTCAGAAAGCGAAATTGAAAAGATACTTGTTTCGTTAAGTGAATATGTGCCCGGTAATCCTAAAATTAATTTTGGCTCAGTGTTATTTTTTGATAAAAGTAATTGAACTCCTTCAAGAGCAAAAAACTTAACAGATTTAAAAGAAGAAATGCCGTTTTGTTGAAGACTATAAATGTTAATTCCATATCTATTTTTATAACCAATAACATAAAACACATCGTTGTTTTCAAATACAATAGGTTGAACATCCGAAAAATTCTTTTGATTATTTATTAAATTTCCTGCTAGATCATAAACAAAAAGTTCGCTGTTATTAATTAAAATGAAATGAGAGTTTTTTGACGATTGATTTGCAGAAAGCATTCTAGTACTAATGCCAAGATTTAGACTTCTGGATGAAACCAATCTTAAAAAATCAGATTCCTTTGAAACTTGGAAACTCATTTTATTTCCAAGACTCGAAAAAGAAGTTATTGAAACAAGACTATTTTCATTATTGTTTGAATTTGTGTTTGGTTTGCTGCCTGGCGAAAAACTATTCTTGTATAATTTTGCTTTGTTACCTTTATGCCAAAAATCATACTTATCACCTTCACCAATAAACGCTCCAAAGACAGAACTAAAAGTTTCGCCAATATCTTGGATGCCGTCAGCTTCTTCTACATCAACGCCTTTCTTGTATAAGTCAGCATTGATTTTGTTTTCAGCTATTGTTGAATTGATTATGTTTTCATCAATATGCCAAATTACAATTCCATTTCCGGGCACGGCAGCATCAAATTCATCAACATCAATTACAACCCCGCCTTTTATATCTGTCGGCTGAAAATTGAATAGCCCGCTCGTATCTTTTTGAATTGTCTTCTTATAAATCTGGTTTCTCTTTTTAATAGTCAGAATCAAACCATCGTTCTTTGCATCTTGCTGTCGGTTTTCTATAAGAAAATATTCTTTTGAACTAATTGGCACTTTTAATAAAGTAGTATCATTTAATGCAGCGGTTTGCCTTGCAGAAATATTAATTTTTCCACCTTTTATAGAAATTTCTTTTGGTTCTTCCCAGCCAAGATAAATTTTTTCCCAGGGTGAAAGTTCTGGCGGAAACATTCCATTGTTAGCAACAATGGCTTGTCCATCCATTAAACCAAATCTTCCAATTGCGCTTTTACCTGTTTCAGTATTAAACAAATCCGGCAGTCCCAAATGACTGCCAATGTTTGCAACAAGCCCGCCATTAATTGTTATTTGTACCAACCCGACTGAGTTATCAATAAAAGTCTGCTCGCGAGATTCTGTTTCCGGCATAATAAGAGAATTTTTAATTATACCGTTTTTAGTATGAAAGCCCGAAAAGTTATTTCCAAAAATTGTTTTTAACGATGCATTGCTTAAATAAAGCGAAGGCATATTTCTATCAATAGAGAAAGTTCCTAAATCTAAGCTGCTGCTAACTCCGGCATGAAAGATTACGAACAAATCGTATTCAGAAAACTTCACATTCGAAAATTTCTGATCAGCAAGTTTCCAAACTTCTTCGGAGAATTTACCAAGCGGTGTAAGGTCTTTGGATTTATATCCCGGCACATATTCTCTCATTGTTTTAGATACTGTAATAACTTCGGGTAAAACTTTGTAAGCAATATTTAACTTGCCTTTAGAAACTTTACTGAAATAATTTTTAGCAAACAATAAGTGATCGGAAAAATACTCGGCATTGTGCGGCAGCGGATCAAGAATTGTATCGCCATAAGACTTAGTATAATGCGAGCCAAACTTACCAGTGCCAATAGTTGCATCATATTTATCTTCTTGAAACTCAACCATAACAGCAAGTATTTTTAGAGTATCTGAATAAGAATATCTCTGCACTTGGTTTGGCAGTGTTTGATAGATTTTATTAAAAGACTGGGCAGTAATGCTGCCCAATCCAATTACAAAAACTAGAAAACCAATTAAGTTTTTCATTTTATATTAGATGCCTCTTGGAAAACCCATAGTAGTTTCGCTCTTGGCGCCCCAATTCATAGAAAGCGTAAACCGCAAAGTATTTGATAGCGGATGGTTTTCGCTTCCTTTAAATACATCTGTTGTTATGTAGCTGAAATCAAATCCGTATAAATCGTATCGAATGCCAGCGCCGAGTGTCATAAATTTTCTGTTGCCAAATGCCGGATCTTCATAAAACAAACCGGCTCTTAGAGCAAACATAAAGCCTTCATTCATGTTACCGTACCAGTATTCTAAGCCTGTAGAAGTAACTATATCTCTCAACTCTTCTCCAAGTGATTGATCTGTCCACGCAGTAAAAATTGCTTGATACCAGTCTTTTCTTTTGGTCGGTTCTCCGGCAGTTGTTGTGTCTTGCCCTAAAATTCCATCTTTAATATTTGCCTTGCCTTTATCAACAAGTAATTTACTGAAGTCTAAAGTCCAAGTAAGTGAGTTGTACTCATCTGCAAATGGCTTTACTGCAAAACCAAACCGAAAATTTGTTGGAATTGGATCAGCCTGAGCTTGATCAATGTAATAAATTTTTGGGCCCAAGTTGCTAAGATTAATTCCTACACTAAACATATTTCCGAAATCTCCAACAAAGGGAATGTTGAAAGTTGTAGGTCTCCACATTGCAGCAATATCGAAGCTGACCGAAGTAGCAACACCCGAACCTTGTTCTTGTTCTGTAGGCTGGTCTGCTAATCTACTGTGGATAAGTCTAAAGTTTAACCCCAAGCCCCAATCGCTGCTTAATTTTGTTGCATATCCTAAAGTAAGAGCTGCATCAAAAGAGCGAAATTTTCCAACTGGTTCCGGCGAGTTAGAAAGAGTACGTACAAACTCTCCGTAGTTCATATATGTTACGCTGGCTGTTACACTTCCGCTAAGTTCATCTATGTATTGACGGTAAGTTGCATAATCGTAAAAAATATCCAGGTTAAATTGCGGCAGCCAATTGCTGTGAGTAATGCTTACTTCCGAACCGGTTAAGAAAGCAATGCCCGCCGGGTTCCAGAAGATTGCAGATGAGTTATCGGCTAAACCAACGCCGGATTCTCCCAAGCCGCCTGCACGTGAATCTGGCGCTAAAATTAAAAATGGTACCGCCGCTTCTCCCTGAGCTTTAATAACATTTGCTGAAAATATCATTGCACACACAATCATCAGCATAAAGATTCTTTTCATTAATTTGTTCCTCCAAGGGTTTATTTACTATAATTTATTTTATAACGGAAAGTTTGCCAAGTATATTGTCTTTAAAACTTCCGTCCGAAGATTCTACAGTTAATTTGTAAAGATAGGTGCCGTTTCCTAACTGATTTCCATCTTCGTCTCGGCCATCCCAATCTACCTTAACAAATTTATCAAACAGACTGGTTTGTTCGATGGTTTTAATTAATCTGCCTGCAATAGTGTAAATCTTAATTTTCACATTAAAAGAAGAATTATAATTATGCTGAAAAGTAAAAGTAGTTGATGATGTCATCGGGTTAGGATAATTGAAAACGTCGCGAACTACAATCCCCTTTTCGTCTGATACTACAGTAAAGGCAGATTCTTGAGTTGAAAGATTATTGAAGACATCCCACGCTTTAACTTTTACTTTATAATCACCAAGTGCCATCGAATTAAAACTATATTTAGCCACACCAGATTTACCGCCGGAATTTAGATCACCAACAAAGCTGTTTGTAAGATCATAAGTGTTAGCAGGATCATCATTAATAATTGCTTCCAACTTATGTCCAATTCCTGTTCCGGTTGTGTTTAAGCCTGTCTGGTCTTTCAACTTTGCAATCAAAGTAAAATTAGGATTAACCAAGTAAGAACCAGCAAAATTAGTGTCGTCAAAAAAGATTTCGATTTCGGGACCTTTATTATCGTTAGCTGTTGTTTGGTCTGTACCGCCAACTATGATATTATCGGTGTAACCAATTCCATCCACCGCAGCATTAGAAAAATATGCAACTACATTACCTTTCTTGTTTTCGTAAGAAATATCTTTTGGTACTACAAAATCTGTTTCAAAAATGCCATTTGTTACAGACGCGCTTCCCTTAAATATTAAACCACCTTGCTGCTTAACGGTAAAAAACATTTCTTGGTAATATGTACTTCTCTCAGAATCATAAACTGTTAAAAGTACTTCGCCATTTAGCGGGTTCAATTTCCCTTCGTAAGTTCTTACACTGCCTTTAATTCTTACTTTACTTAATGCACTAATCTGAATTTGAGATGAAGCGCTTTTGCCGTTTATAGAATCAATTGCAATAGGAAGCGCCGGTAAATTTAGCCTAATTGTTGGGTCGCCAAATAAATGAAACTTTTCATCATTTTCTCTGCTAACATTGTATTGTTTAGTAAGAAAGTAAGCCTTACCAACTCTTATCGGTTTATTATCAGAATCTTTTACGCGGAACAAATTTTTATATAAAGAATCATTTAGCTCCGCATTGTCTTGAGAGAAAACTACACGAGCAGCGGTAAAAGCTAAAATTGTTCCAGCGTCTTTCATATTCATCATTGTTTCTGTAGAACTCTGAACTAACGGATCATCATACATTCCAAAATTACAAGTAGCAGCAGTTAAGAAGAAATATTTTGAGTTAGTTAATTGCGGAATTGAAGTTGATTTTTCAAAAACGTTTTCGTGTGTCCAAAGTTCAGGACTTCCGTGCCCAACGAAGTTTAACACAAGAGTTCCATTATTAATAGCATTAATTATGGCTTTGTTTGCTTCAGGCTTTCTTCTTCCTAATCCAACGTAAGCAGTTGGATATGCAACAAGATAAATTTTGTTCTGAAAGAAATACTTAGGAATAATTTCATTAGCAATGGTTTCGGATTGGCTTGTATGCAAACTTCCATCATCGCTATCGCTTGTAGGACCATCATCTGCAACTAAAGTAATTGTTGTTCTCCAATCACCTTTACTTTTAACTGTTTCATAGCTGATAATTTTATCAATTGCAATATCGGCTTCTTTAGTAGTTTGAACACAAATTCTGCCAATTGCTAAATCTGCTTTGTAATCATCTCCAGAAACTCTAACGTAATAATCGTCAGAAGTATATGAATATATTTCGTTCAAAGACTCTTGAGTTTGATAAGTAGGAATAAAATTGATATTATTTTTTACAGTATTCAAATAATCGAAGGATCCATCGCCAAAAAGCAAAACATAAGATGGCTTTACCTGCCAGGTATCGTAAGCAAATTTAATAAAATCTCTAATTGCCATCGGATCAAGAACACCGCCCGAAAATTCATTCAGTATTTCATCTACATAAAATATTTGAGCGGTCATTTTATTAGGAGATTCTGAACTACGATATTTTAAGTAACGCTCTGCCTGCGTTTTCAATTCTTTAGGAGAAATAATAATTAATTCACTTCCTGCAACTGTTCCTCTAATGTTAGAGTTATCAACTTTAACTGCGTTTGTTGGTACTTTGTAAGCATTGGCAGTTACAGCCAAGTACTTGCTGGCATTACCGGCTTTTTCAGATGCCTGAAAACGCGCCTGCCCTCCGCTTATAACCGAGTTGGAAATTAATTTTACATTAGTAAAATCAGTTACATCAAAAACTTGTATTGCACCGCTTGAAAAATTTGTAAATGTATAATCAAGCACTGCCGTAGTATCTTTCGAGAAAACTAGAAGATTATCGTTAACTGCACGCAAATTTCTATTGTAAGAAATTTCAATATAATCTAAATACATCTTTGCATTTGCAGATGGATCTAGCAAAGAAATTCTTAGTACACTCCGTTCATCGGTTATACCTCCTCGGTAAGTAGTAATTGCTGTATCTTCTCCGCCGTAATCATAATGCGGGTCAATTCCCCATATTGAATTAGTATATATCTGGCTGCCGCTCTCTTCAATTCTATACCTAGTAGTTGATGTAGAAGTATGTGCAACTCTTATCTTGTATTCAATTGGCGAGCCAATTACCCAGCCGTTAATAGAATTAATAAAAGTTCTAGTTCTTAAACTTGAGCTTAGCTGCTCACCAAAATATTCTCTGCCTGTAAAGCCAAGGTTCACACTGTCTTTTTCGTAAACTCTAAAAGATTTTGTTGAAGTTTGCTGTGCAGCATTTGCAGCATTTAAGGAAGGTTTATCAATAATTCTTTTTCCATTAACACCTGCAAAAGTAAGCCAGTAAAAATTTTTTTTACTATAAAAATTCTTTTTTCTTCTTATAGATTTATAATCAGAATCATACTCCCAAAAATCTGTTGGACGCGCATAAAACAAAACATAATCGGCTGCATCAAACTTGCCATCTTCTTCGCCAAAAACTTTAATTGCGTTTTCTATCAAGCCTTTGTTATTACTTTTAGAAACACTTTCGGGAAGCTGCATGCCGCCGTAACCGTAAATTTTTATTGTGCGCGGATCAAGATTATTAACATCCGCGCCTAAGTTCTGCAAGAACGCTCTGTCAATTCTATAAATACCTTCTTCGTTGGTCTCAAAACGAAACCATATTCCAGATGCCAATAATGAGTTAGAAACTTTTTGCAAAATTGGCTGATGATTCTCTCCCCAGTTTTTTGCAATATGCCAGTTAAGAACTAAAGAACTTAAAGACTCATCGTTTACTATTGTTTTTTTAGATGATGATGCTGAAAAATTTATTCTAAAAACAATTTTGTTATAAATTTTTATTTGATTTGATGCTCCATCAAAATGAACCGGATAAACTTTGATTGTCTGCACAGGTAAATTTCTAACTAAACCAAAATCTCCAAAAGTAACTAAATCACCTTCTACAGATTTATAATACTCTGGTATTACATTGTAAGCAAAATTATTGCCTGTGCTGTCTTTAAGCAACGTTGGATTAGGTATGTATCTGCCCGATAGAAAAGTAAAGCTCGAAGAAATAACTTGAATTGTGTTACCTGTTTCAGAGGGAACACCTATATTAATTTGTTTAACAGCTTTTTGAGGTAAACCGGCTTTATAACTATTCTCGTTTCTTGTCCCAGGTATATTTAGCCGAATAAAAGAAAGATTATTGTGTGCTATTGTTTGAGTGTCTTTTATAACAGGACGGTATTCAACAAGAATTGAATTTGCGTCTGAGGAAAGAACTCTTAAATCTTGTGCAGTTAAAGCAAGATTTAAAACAAAAAAGAGAAACATTATCGAGAATTTAATTTTCATAACGCTTTAGAGTTATTTATAAAACTTTGTCCAATAAGTGAATTTCAAAAGCGGTAAAAAAAATCTCTATACTATTTCTCCAAATTTCTATGCAAAATTTATGGAACATACGCTAATAATGTCAAGGCAATAAAATAGTTTTTCTTGTGCATTAATTTTCTTGCATTACTTAGGTATTAATCAATCGAGACCTCTGAAAAATTAAGTTGCAATACGCTGTGTGTCAGTCTGAGCCAATCACTGCGAAGGCAGTGATTGTGTCGAAGACTCACCATGACTTAGCGTAAATATTTCTGATGTTTCTAAAATGTAACTACTTTATCTGCCCAAGTTACAAGGTTAACACAATCAACCATTGTAGAAATTGGACAGGTTTCAGTTGCATCTAAATTGCGTGAAGTTAGACATGTTCCGCATGCTTGAATCTCTCCGCCAATTTTTACAAACAATTTTAATTGTTCATCAACATTAAATCTTGGATGAATTAAACCATCACATTCAACAGCTTCACCCATCAAAAATATTTTTACTTCATGTTCTTGCTTTTTGGCTGTAACTGCAAACCGGAAAGCATTCCATGCTTTCTCAAATTCTTTTGTCTCTATAATAATTCCTATTTTCATTTTATTCCTCAAACCATATTTTTTTTTATAATAATTCAAAAGCTATTTCATTAGAACAAATTTTTTCGTTTCAACAAAGCCTTGTCCCGAGCCAGCCGAAGGATCAAGCGCTCGCAGTTGGTAGAAATAAACTCCGCTGGATAGTTTATAATTATGAGTATTGAGTTTTAAGTTATATGTTCCAGCTGGTTGTAATTTATTCACTAGTGTTGCAACTTCTTGCCCAAAAACATCATAAACTTTTAAGCTGACTTTGCTGAAAGCCGATAGCCGATAGCTGATCGTTGTTTCCGGATTAAACGGATTTGGATAATTTTGCAGTAATTCTAACTCTAAAGGAATTGTTTTATTCTCTTCAACATTTGTAACCATTTCGTAAACGCGTACATAGTCAACTTTCATTTCGATAGGGAACTGCATTGTTCCGTTAGGGCTTCCTGGCCACCTTCCACCAATTGCCAAATTGAGAATTATAAAGAACGGTTTATGAAAAGCTTCAGTGTTATTTATGTTGTTGACTATATAAAATGTGTTATAAAGCCTTGAATTAATGTACCACCTTATTTGTGTCTCTGTCCATTCAATTGCATAAAGATTGTATATGTTTGGATCAAACGAAGTTTTAGTTCCTGTTGAAGTATGGCTCCCACTACTGTTAGCCCAATGCACGGTTCCGTGAATAAAAGTTTCATTGTTAATATGTTCCATTATGTCAATTTCGCCGCACTTTGGCCATCCAAGTGTACTAATATTTTCGCCAAGCATCCAGAATGCTGGCCAAGAACCTTGGCCAAGGGGTATTTTTATGTATGCTTCAATCCTTCCATACTTAAAATTTTTCTTCGCTTGTGTTTTCATTCTTGCAGATGTGTAGCTTCTTCCGCCGAAAGATTCTTCACGTGCAGTTATAATAAGCTCTCCTTTCACAATTGTAGCATTTTCTGGTCTGCCTGTATAGAATTGAAGCTCATTATTTCCCCAGCCGTTATTATTCCCAGTTTCAAATGTCCAATCAGATGTGTTTATTGCACTACCGTTAAACTCATCGGACCAAACTAATTTCCAGCTCTGAGCATTCACATTTTGAGAAACAATAACCAAAAACAATAGAAATATTTTTTTCATTAAACTTGCCCTATCGCTAATAATGTTAATTTAATCCCAAATTTTCCATTAGGAAAATTTGCCGTACGGGCCGACAAGCATTAAGTCATTTATAGTAAATAACTTACTTGTCGGGGTTAACCCCGAAAGTAAAATGTTTAGAAATAACATTTTACTTTCGGCCTTCGGCAAAAAATTCAGTTTCTAATGAATTTTTTGGGTTAATTTTATAACCCAAGCAGTTCTTTGTTCTTTTTCATGGCGTTGATGCAAAGACCTATATGTTCGTTTAACTCTACGCCCAACTCGGCAGCGCCTTTAATAATATCCTCACGGTTTACTGCTCTTGCAAAAGCTTTGTCCTTCATTTTTTTGATTACAGATTTTACTTCAACTTCATCAATGCTTTTACTTGGTCGGACGTAAGCAACTGCTGTAATAAAACCTGCAAGCTCATCGCAGGCAAATAATGTTTTTGTTAGTTTCGTTTCGCGTGGAATGTGTGTGTAATCTGCATGAGACATAATTGCTTTTCTGAAATCATCATCAAAACCCTTTTCGGCTAAAATTTCATTTCCCTTGTAAGGATGTTCTTCGGCTGTTGGAAACATTTCATAATCAAAATCATGAAGTAGCGCGATGTTACCCCAATATTCAACATCTTCGCCAAACTTTTCTGCGTAAGAACGCACGCAAGTTTCTACGGCGTATGCGTGTTTTACTAAACTATCACTCTTGGTGTACTCTTTAAGAAGCGCCAAACAGAATTCTCTATCTCTCATAAAACCATTATTCATTTTTTCCCTTTAAAGTTTGATTCTGGATTAAACGATGGACATAGTTCAGCAATCACACACTCAAGACAATTTGGTTTGCGTGCAAAGCAAACTTCTCTTCCGTGCATTGCAAGCCAATGAGATGAGTTAATCCAGCAGCTTTCAGGCAGTAATTCTTTCAGTCGAAACTCGATTTTAGTTTGGTCCTTTGTTTCTACAAATCCAAGTAGATTGGAAAGTCTAATTACATGTGTATCAACAGCGATAGCAGGAATGCCAAACGCGTTGCCAGCAACAACAGATGCAGTTTTTCTTCCCACGCCGGGCAGTTTAACAAGCTCATCAAAATTTTGTGGAACTTTGCCATTGTGCTTTTCGATTAAATCCCGGCAGCAACCTTGAATATTTTTCGCTTTCATTTTATAAAAACCTGTAGAAAAAATATCTTTCTCCAATTCTTCATGCTTAACCAAAATATAATCTTGCGGTTTTTTGTATTTCTTAAAAAGATTTTTTGTAACAATGTTCACGCGTGCATCTGTGCATTGAGCCGAAAGTATAGTGGCAATCAAAAGCTCAAACGCAGTAGTGTATTCCAGTGCAGGTTGAACTTCGGGATAAACCGCTGCAAGTTTATCAAATACTTTTTTTGCAAATGTTTTTTCATTAGCAGTTGCCATTATAAAAATTTCTTCTCTTTTAGAATCAATCTTTCCACAGGTTTATCGTTAATCAAGTGTTCTTGAATAATTTCTTCTACGTCTTCTGTTTTTAGCCCGCCGTACCAAATTTGTTCTGGATAAACTACTGCTGCACAGCCAAAAGCGCATGCATTAAGGCATCCCGTTCCGTTAGCTCTAATTGTGGCGCTAAGACCAAGTTCTTTAATTCTTTTCTTAAATAAATCACGAACCTCTTTTGCTCCTTTAGATGAGCAGCATCCTCGCTGATCGTCTGCTCTTCTTTCATTTTCGCAGATGTCTAACTACTTTGTAGCGCGTACGGGGGTCGAACCCGTGATCTCCGCCTTGAGAGGGCGGCGTCCTGGACCACTAGACGAACGCGCCAGAATTTTGTTTAGGGAACTGCTAAAGAACCAAAGTTGTAACTCTAGAGAGTCCTAATTTTGGTTCATTATGAGTACTTATTTGGTTCTGGCTTTCCCCGGTTAGGGAATATACACTTTGTTTGCATTTTCTGGCTATTCTTCAATCTTAGTCAGGTTAAATACTATCTTTGTTTGTTCAATAAGTGGTTCAATTCTCTTCTCTGCAAGGTCAATATATTCTTTGCTAATGTCATAACCTACAAACTTTCTATCTGCTTTCAAAGCAGAAACTGCTGTAGTCCCACTACCCATAAATGGGTCTAAAATTATATCTCCCTTAAAAGAGTAAAGTTGAATTAATCTATATGGTAATTCTGTTGGAAATGGAGCAGGGTGCCCAATTCTTCTTGCACTTTCAGCATTCATTGTCCAAATGGATTTTGTCCATTCCATAAATTGTTCTTTTGAAATAGTGTTCTCTTTTTTCCCTTTTTCTCTTTTATAATCGCCTTTTGAAAAAATCAAAATATATTCGTGTATATCACGTAATATTGGGTTAGCTGCACTTTGCCAACTTCCCCACGCTGTTGAAGGACTTGCACTAGCTGCTTTATTCCAAATAATCTCCCCGCGCATATTAAAGCCAATTTCTATCATAATTTTTGAAATATTGTCCGATAAAGGAATGTATGGTTTCCTTCCAAGATTGGCAATATTAATACAAGCTCGTCCACCATTTACAAGAACTCTAAATGTTTCTCTAAAAGAGCTTTCAAGTAGTTGTAAATACTCTTTTAACGACAAATCTTCATCATATTCTTTTGATACATTATAAGGTGGCGAAGTAATCATTAAATGAACTGAATTGTCAGGCAATTCTTTCATATTTTCTGCAGTACCAAGAATAAATTTATTCTCTAATTTATCAGGGAAATGATTTTCGTTTTTATCAATTATTTTTTTTTCACTAAGTTCTGTATATAATTTAGAGTTGTAAAATTTTGAACTATCGTGATTAATTCTTCCGTTTGTACCGAAAGCACTTGTTTCTGTTCCGTTTTGTCTTTTCATTTTAGATTCAAATTAAGGTTAAAAATTTTTCTGCTCTCGCAATGTCCGTTGTCTCTTGACTTGCAATTCGGATTATCCCTCCAAGTTTTAATTTCGAAATCATTGAAGAAAAATAATTCATATCGTTAGTTACAAGCTCTTTGCAGTTGTTAAGAAGTTGTTCTCTGTCTAACATAGTTTGAAAACCCAATTTCGATGTATTTTTTACATAGTCTGACTTGGTCGGATTTGGATTCAAAGACCAAAATCCTTGAATTACACCTGAAGTTTTAAGAAAATCAACCTTTTTTATGTAGCTATCTGTAATTGGGCTATTACCCAAAACTATTACGGGTATTTTTGTAGAGGGCATCCCAGAAACTCTTATGTTTATTGCTTTACCAATAGCCTTTAGCACTGAGTCGGAACGAAGCAAAGCAGGATTGCCTTTATGTTGTTTGTAATCACCTATAAATTCAACTTTATTCGGTTGTGAAAATTTATAATTTGATACAATGCTCATTTTTATTTCAAAAAGTAGTTTTATATTTTCTGGCTTTTGGATTGTCTGATCAGTAGTGCAAAAAGCAAGGTCAGCACTTGATTGTTTTGATAACCCTAATTCATCACAGACAACACTATTAAGAGCAAAAAGCCCAAGCTCTTGTGCAATCGGTTCAAAGAGAGTTTTACTCCATTTTTCTGTAAACCGACCTATAAGTGAATTTCTGCTTTGTAAAGTATGCCCTTCTGCACTTGAACCTTTTGGTATATAAGCAAAGTATCCGCCCTATAGATTATAAAATAATTGTTCAGGAGAAGCAAAGTTTTTAAGTGCTTCGGTAAAGAATTGAATTTCAGTATCAATATTCCAAAGTGTCATAATACTTTCTTTTTTAAAGATAGTCGTGTTGTTATCTTTCTGTCTTTCTTGCTACAACTACTAAAGTCTGCTCTTCTTTCATTTTCGCAGATGAATATATGTTCTAACTACTTTGTAGCGCGTACGGGGGTCGAACCCGTGATCTCCGCCTTGAGAGGGCGGCGTCCTGGACCACTAGACGAACGCGCCAGAATTTTGTTTGGTTAAATTAAGTTTGTGAAGTAATAATATCAAATCTGTATTCTCAAAACCGATATAGAAAATACTATGATGGAAAAATATTAACATGATCAAGGGTTTAATAAGCAACAGAATTCACCAAATTAGTGGCTTGACCGCCACCTTCGGGATAAAACATCAGGGCACCTCTAAAAATTAGTATTTTAAAAATTTTAACGCGGAGTTCGCAAAGAAAAAGCAAAGCTCACAAAGGAAGTTGATATTTTTAGAGGTGCTCATCAATAAGTAGAGAACAGCAAATAAACCAAAATCCCTCTAGGGACGAAACAGAGAATATCCATGCTCATTGCTATATCGGTTTTGAGATGTATTCAGATTACTGCTGAAAAGTTAATTCTATTTTGATTGAGGAAAATATGTACCAAAACAACACTTTATTAACTTTCACTCTGCCCGCAACACAACAAAATTAGTTTACTCTTAATTCTAATTCAAGAATTTTGTTTAATTTGTTATAAAAAGATTATCATTGATGAAAAGCAAATCATCCGCAAAAAACCGTTCAGCAGAAACAGCATTTGTATTTTCAATTGTAATACTCTCTTTTTTACTGTGGAATACTTTTTTAGTTTTTCCAATTAAGCTTTTTGTTGTCTTTCTACATGAATCATCCCACGCAATAACAATACTTTTAACAGGCGGAAGAATAGCCGAAATTTCACTCGGGTTTGATCTTGGCGGAAAAGTTACTGCCCTAGGTGGAAATGAAATAGCCATTGCAAGCTCTGGATATTTAGGCAGTTTATTGTTTGGATTATTGATATTTATAATCTCTGATTTACAAAAAGTTAGGCGCTACATTTTTCTTGTATTAGCTGTTACCTTCTTTCTCATTACTGTCCTTGCATCACCTACTTTAGATTTTATCTTAATTGGATTAATAACAATAGTAATGCTTGTATTTTTTGCGTTCTTCGTAAGAATACTATTTGTAAAGCTGATTGCTAAATCGTTTGCACTGGTTAGCGCTATTTATGTTTTGATAGATATAAAAGAAGATATGCTTGCAAAAGAGTTTGCAAGCGATGCACAAATACTTGCGGGTTTAATTGGAGTAGATCAAGTAATAATTAGCTTCGTGTGGATCGCTGTAAGTATTCTATTAATTTGGCTGACTTTAAAACATTCGTACCGTAAAGAGAAGACTAATCATCTTTAACTTTTCTTAAAACAATAATGCCAGCAACAAAGAAAATAACAATTGTAAGAATTGCCAATCTCTGGGCTCCGGTTAGAAAGCTCACTAATCCAAAAACCAAAGGACCTAGAATTGCAGAACTCTTACCAAAGAAAGAATAGAACCCGAAAAATTCTGTTTTTTTATCGAAAGGAGTAAGCTTAGACATTAAACTTCTGCTTGTAGATTGAGTAGCGCCCATAACGCTGCCTGCTAATAATCCAACCACATAAAAACTATTTTTCACTACATCAAAAACTGATAGATTAAACAATTCGGAAAGAAATATTGTTAAGAATCCGGTATGATCGCTCGTTAAGTATGCAAATAGAATAGTAAATATCCACACATAAAGAGAAGCCATTAAAGTTCTCTTTTGCCCGTATGAATCTGCAACAATTCCAAAAACTATTGAGCCTGCAATTGCTGTTGATTGAACTATGATGAAAAAAACAATTAACTCACCAAGTGAAAAGTGAAGCGTAGTAGTTGCATAGTTACCGGAAAAGAAGATTACAGTATTAACGCCTTCGATGTAGAGAAAAAACGAAAAAAGGAATAATGAGAGGTTTTTGTAGTTCTTAAGGTTGGTAATAGTATTAAACACTCTAGAAAGCCCAATCATTATGTATGACTCTTTAACTTCGCGTTTCATTCTTGAATCTTTCAAGAAAAAGAAAAGAGGTAAGCTAAAAACTAAAAAAATTAGCGCTGCTACTGGAAAAGATTCCTTAATCATTTGGTTAGAAATAAAAGGATAGACAACAGCAAGAGTAGATAAAGAACCAAGATAACCCATTGCAAAGCCATAACCGCTCACTCTTCCAAAATTTTTAGGCTCTGTAATTTCGGGAAGGAAGGAATCATAAAAAACTAAACCTGCTTCAAAACCAACATTCGCAATAACAAAAAGAGTTAAGCCAAGCAAAACATCTCCTTTCCCTACAAAATAAAGGAGTGCTGTAGAAGTAATGCAGAGTACAGTAAATATTAAAAGAAATCTTTTTTTTCCGGCAGAATAATCTGCAATAGCTCCAAGTACTGGAGAAATAAATGCTGTAATCAGCATAGAAATGCTAGTGCCAATACTCCAGTAAAAATCGCCTACTGGCTCTCCGCCTAAAACTGTCTGCTTAAAATAAACTGCATATAAAAAAGTAACTACAACAATTGAATATGAAGTGTTAGCAAAATCGAAAAGAGACCAGACAAAAATTTTGAATTTTTCTTGGTCTTTAATTTTGGATATTATTTTTGGGTAAGGATTCCCCAATCAAACCTCTTCCGGATTTGTTAAGTTTTCCACTTTCTTTTAATTCGGAAAGAATCGCATCGAGAATTCCATTGATAAACTTACCACTATTTAAAGTGGAATAATCTTTAGCAATTTCTATTACTTCATTTATAGATACTTTTGGGGGAATGTCTGGGAAATATAATAATTCTGCAATGCCAATTTGGAGCAGTAATTTATCTATTAGAGCAATTCTATCCATATCCCAATTGGCTAATTTAGTGTGAATTTCAGTTTCGAGAGATTTTTTGTTAGCAGCAACTTTAGTAACTAATTGTTTTGCGAATTCTAGTTCGGCTTGGCTTGTTATGTCTGCTAATATTCCATTCATCAAAACGGTTAATCCATCTCCATTAAGCTCATAAGCGTAAAGAACTTGAAGTACCTTCTCTCTTAGTATTCTTCTGTTTGATTTCATATTTACGTTAATAGTTGGTGCAATCTGTAAGAAATATTTCAAATAACATTGTTTTCATTTTCGGGTCGAAAATTATAAAAAAGGGACTTGGAGAACAAATAATCTCTAATTTTCTTTTTGTTAAACAGCAAAAAGCCAAAATAATAAAAGAGCTACGCTTTCTCTTGTTCGATAAAAAATTGTTTTCTCGAAAGATAAAGAGTAATCAGATGCTACACCTACAGCATTGACTCTATAGAATTTGGCTATCTCCGAAATGCGCGATAAATGAAATCCATCAGATACAATCAATATTTGATTTGAAGAAGTTTCTCTCCCAAACTCTCGGCTTAAATATTCGATCTGTTCTGTGGTTGTAGTAGAATGATTTTCTGTTATGATATTTTTCTTAGCCACGCCAAGATTTATCAGATATCTTTTTGCCGCTTCTGCTTCGGTTAACTCACCCGGGGCATTTCCACCGGTTAAAATAATATTCTCAATTATATTTTTTCTATAAAGTTCTAGTGTCTTCTTAATTCTTGCTTCAAAAATTGGGCTTGGTCTTCCCTTACTGTAAACTGCCGCTCCTGGTATGCAGCCATATTCAAAAGTTTTGTCCTCAATTCTCTCTTGAGAGTAAGCTTTCACATTCCATACTAATATTAAACTGAATATCAATAAGACAACAATTCCAATTACGCTTCTTATTATGCTTCTTAGCTCTAAAAAAGTTTCACTCTTAGCCAGCCAGCTCCACAAATAAAGCGTAGAGTATAACTGAAAAGAAAAACTTAAAGTATAGGCGGTACCCATTAATACTTTCTGTAACGGAAAATTGAAAACAAGTTCTTCTGTGTTAAGAATGTTTAACTTGTTCAACAAATAAACAAATAAAAGAAGCGCAATTGATAGTGTGAGGAGAGTATTTATAAATAAGATTCTCCTCGTTTCTAATGTACGCTTTACAAAGTAAGCCACTATAACAGAAGAAACTAAAGAGAATGCTAAGATTCCATTCATAACATTGCCGGCATAATCAAAGCGAATCTCTCTAATGGGAATTCCATTAAGATGATACTTTAGGAAGATTAAGAAAAAGAAGTAAAGAATGCCAAGCAATCCAGCGAGGATTATTCCAAATTTATTGTTCCCGTTAGAGCGTCTTTTTCTCATTATTTATGAACAGGATTTATCAGCACATTAATAGAATCATCAACTCGGCTAATCACATCGGCATCAACACGAAAACTGTTTTTAATATTTTCTTTTGTTAAAATTAATTTTTTCTCGCCGTCGGCTGCCACAGTTCCCTTTTCCATAATAACTACACGGTTTGAATAAATACCAACAAGGTTAAGATCGTGAGAAATTGTGAGTACAGTTTTACGCTCTTCGATATTAATTTTTTTAAGCAGTTCAAAAATTGTAATCTGATGCTCGAGATCTAAGTGTGCGTTGGGTTCATCGAGCAGAATAATTTTAGCATCTTGAGCTAATGCTCTAGCAATAAAAACACGCTGCGCTTCACCGCCGGAAATTTCATTAATTCCTTTCTTTGCTAAATGCTCAATTTCAAGTCTATCAAGAGCTTCGTTAACTGCTTTTACATCTGCTTCTTTTTCAAACCCGAGCATATTTAAGTAAGGTGTTCTTCCCATCATAACTATTTCGTAAACAGAAAATGGGAAAACCGAATAACTCATCTGCGGCACGTAGGAAATTAATTTTGCATAATGCTTAAAATTTTCTTTACGCGATTTATGCCCAAAGACTTCAATTGTTCCTTCAGTTGCGCCTAACAAGCCCGCAATAAGTTTGAGCAAAGTAGATTTACCGCATCCGTTTGGACCAATAATGCTAATAAATTCACCTTCGCTTACAACAAAATTCTCGATCGAAAGTTTGAATCCTTCGCCATTTTTTTGCTGCAAATAAGTGAAGCTTAGGTTATTTAGCTTAATTTCACTCAACTATTTCACTAATTACTGATTAAGAATTTCATCAAGAGACTTGCCAAGCAATAAATCCATTCTGGCTAATAAAATATTATAAACATAAACAGAGTTAAAGTAATTATACTTTGCCTGCGAGACAGAAACAAGCGCGTCTGTAATTTCAATTTGTGTTGACAAGCCGGAAGAATATCTTTTTTGCGCAATTTGATAGCCTCTTTCTGTTTCTTCAACCGCACTTTTGTATGAAGCTATCTGATCTTCAGACTTTTTAATCGAAGCTAAAGTATTTTCATAATCCCCTGTCAATTCTTTTCTAGTTTTTGCAAGTACTTCTACAGATTTTTCGTAATCAATTTTGGCCTGCTGATATTTTGAATCAATCGAAAATCCTTTGAAGATTGGCACACGCAAGTTTAATCCTAACGTAACTGAGTTAATAAATCTCCAATTTGTCAAAGAGCGCTCATCGTTTTCTTGAGACTGTAACTGCCAATTACCAAAAGCTCTTAGCTCCGGGAAATGCTGAGAGTGCTGAAAGTCTGTAGATAACTCATTAAGTTTTGTTTGTGTTTCTGCCTGCTTTAATAAAATGTTTGAGCTTTTCAGTTTTTGAAATTCAGTATCCTTTGGCGTGCTCCCTTTTTTGTTGTATTCCAATTTACCACTAATTTCAAGCTCGGCATATAATTCTAAACCAAGAATTAGTTTGAAATTGTTTTTAGCTAACTCAAGTTGGTTTTTTGCTTCAGTTACGGCGGGAATGCTGTTTTGGTATTGAACATTTGCCCTTATTTGATCATACTCAGAAACTCTTCCAACAGCAAACATTGCTTTTGTATTTTTTAAATTTTCTTCAGCTCTTCTAAACTGTAGCTCAGCTACACTAACATATTCTTTTGCAAGAAGATACGTATAGTAATTATCTTTTACTTTAGCTACTAATTCCAATTCGGAATACTGTTGGACTAAATATGCCAATTCGCTGTAAGTTTTAGAAATTTTTGTAGCTAAGAACATAGAAGGCGTAGCAATTGGTTGATCAACTTGCACTCCAGCTATTATATTATTGTAAGTACCTGAGGGAAATGTTCCGCTGAAAAAAGGTGTTTCAAGGAAAAATACCGAACGTTTCAAAGCTCTCGAATAAACAGCAGAACCTTCAATTGATGGGAGCACGAATTCGCCAAATGTTTGCCTTACTTGTTCATCTGCTTTCTGTTTCTCAAGTTTAGTCTGTTTTAGATCGTGGTTGTTTTCAAGTGCAGTCTTTATTGCACGTTCTAAGCTTATAGTTAGTTCTGGGGTTTGAGCAGAAACAACACTTACTATTAAAATGAGAACAAAAAAGAATTTATTGCCCATTCTTTCCTCAATTTTTTTGAGTAAATATATAAAGATTTACAGTGAACTTGTGTAGTAAAATTATTTTACAGTTGAATGCAAAGCTGAAGCTTTATTCAAAAATATCTTTACTAAAAATACTGCTGCTAAACCGCCAACAACATCTGCAGCCCAATCCAATATGTCGGCGTATCTTCCTGGTATAAAATATTGATGTATTTCATCGAAAGCAGCGTATAGTATTAAGAAAATAAAAGAGAATAATAAGGGTCTCTGCTTTAACGCAGCATATTTATTCTGAAAGTGCAGCGTAAGAGCTAAAAGGACTTCTAAAATAAAATAAGCAGCGAAGTGTTCTAATTTATCTTGGGCATCAAACAGCCTGGGCATTGATACTGTTGGAAGTGATGTTGCTATAAAAATAACTGCCCAATATACAGCCAAAGGTACATAGACAAACAGTACTTTTTTTTCCCTGAGAATATTATATAAGCGAATTACGAATAAATTTGATTGCATTAGGTAAGTTTTCAATAATGTCAGTTGCTGTGAATGAATATTCTGTCTTAGTTTCTACTAATAAATCTGCCGATAAACTGTGTAGATAAACAGCAGCTATTAAACTGTTTTCAACCTCTTTTGATTGAGCTGCAAAGGCAGCAATAATACCAGTTAAAGCATCACCGGTACCAAACTTTGCCATTCCAGGATTGCCAGCAGAATTTATTAACATCTTTCCTTTTTGAGTAAAAATAATTGATGGCGCACCTTTCAATACCAACAAGCACTTATTCTCCACGGCAAATCTCTTTCCGTAGAATGGAATGTTACTCTCAAGTTCTTGAAGCGATATTCCAATTAAGTCAGCAAATTCTTTATGATGGGGTGTAAGGGTTTTCTTTTTTAGGTTTATCTTTTTATAAACTTCGTTAGTTAATGTGTAAATCGCATCAGCATCAATAACAAAGTATTTGTTTTTGAAACTACTGATTATCTTTCTTGCAGATGCTAATGCTGATTTTTCTCTTCCTAAACCTGGCCCAATAACAATTACGTCCGCCCATTCCAATTTAGGTTTGAGTTCATCGAAATTCAATTCACGAAGCATTTCTGTCTTGTTATCCTCGTAAGGAAATGTAATTGCTGCATCAAGTTTCTTTTGCGCTACATGCTTAACAGATTTTGGGAAAGCTAAGAAACATGCACCAGCTCCGCTTTTAAGAACTGCATTAGCTGTAAAACACGCCGCACCTGGATATTGCCCGCTTCCGGCAATTACCAAAACTTTTCCGGCGGAATACTTTTGAGAATCTTTTTTCTTTACTGGCAATCCTCTTAATGCGTCTTCTGGTTCAATTAGATAAGCACTTGTAATAAGTTTATCGTAATAATCATGCCCAATTCCAATCGAACCTTTTTCAACAATACCAGAATAAACATAACCTTTACCGAAAAACAAACCTGTTTTTAATTCGCTTAGTGTGATTGTTAAGTCTGCCTGAAAGATTTCTACGCCGGAAGAAGTTTCAAGTTCTAATCCGGTTGGTAAATCTATAGCAATCTTGAAAGCATTGAGCGAGTTTATATATTTTATAATTTCAGCGAGCGGCTCAGATAATTTGCCTTTACTTCCTGTTCCTAAAACAGAATCAATAATAACGGAGCAATTCTTAAATGTTTTTAAATCGTTGATAGTTTGGAAGTGAGTTAATTTGCATGTAATCTTTTCTGTCAAAATATTTTTTATTATCAAATAATTTGTAAGTGCGTCACCTTTCAACTCACTTTCTTTACCAATTGAAACAATATTTACATAAAACCCATTGATAAGTAGATGGCGAGCGAGTGCAAATCCATCGCCTCCATTGTTTCCCTTTCCGCATATAATTCCAATGTTTTTGTTCACAAAGTAATCAGAGTACTTCAACATTATCTCGTAAACGCTTCGTGCTGCATTTTCCATCAAGACTATAGATGGAATTCCAAGCTTATTGAGAGCATAAACATCAGCATTACGTGTTTCTTCTGCAGAAAATAATGTAATCATTTGCGCATAATTTTTTGTTTCACAAAAATAACAAGAAAGGGGAAAATACAGCTACACTAAGTTCAAAAGTTATTTAACGGCAGTAGTAATTATTCCAAGAAGTAGATCGGGGAAGAAGCCGCAAATAATCACTAAAGCCGCGCTAACAATTATTGCAGAGTATGTTCCAACAGAAGTTTGAATGGTAAAATTTTCTTCTGAGTTTTTGAAATAAGCATACACAACTACACGTATGTAAAAGTAAACACTAATTACACTCGATAATACGCCCACAATTGCTAACCAAGTTAAATCCGCCTGAATAGCACCAAAAAAAACATAGTACTTGCCAAAGAATCCAGCAAGAGGCGGAATGCCAGCTAAAGCAAACATGAAAAGAGAAATCATTGCAGCGAGGAATGGGCTTTTACTATGCAATCCTGCATAAGATTTAATATCAATTCGAGATTCATCTTTTCCTTCAATTGCTGAGATTACAGAAAATGCGCCAATATTTATAAAAGAATAAACTGCTAAGTAAAAAATAATTCCTGCTATGCTGTACAGATTTCCTGCAGCTAAACCGATAACCATATAGCCAGCATGTGAAATTGAAGAGTATGCGAGCATTCTCTTAAGATTGTCTTGAGAAATTGCAACTACACTTCCCAAAACCATTGATAGAGCCGATATGACAGCGAAGTAGTTCTTAAAAAAGTTTGGCGCATTATAACTAACAACAGCAGAAAGCATTATAATGAAAACACTAAAAGCAGCAGCTTTTCCTGCGGTGGACATAAATCCGGTTACTGTTGTTGCTGAGCCTTCGTAAACATCCGGCACCCACATATGAAACGGTACTGCTGCAATTTTAAAACTAAAGCCGACAAAGAAAATGAGTAACCCTAAAACAAAAATTATGTTAGAACTGTAACTAACAAAATTCTCAACTAAGTTTTGAATACTGGTAGAACCGGCGCTACCATAAATTAAAGCGATACCGTAAACAATAAAACCTGTTGCAAAAGCGCCTAATAAGAAATATTTAAGCGAAGCTTCGTTTGCGCTTAGTCTTTTACGGTTTATGCCAACAAGCGCGTAAAAACAAATTGACATTAGCTCAAGTCCCATAAAAACCATAAAAATATCTTGAGCGCTTGCCATAACCATCATACCCAAAACAGAGGACTGAATAAGAATGTAGTATTCGCCGTAATAAGCTTCGTATTTCTTTAAGTAATCTATTGATGAGAGAACAATAAGAGCTGCGCTGAAATTAAATATTGCGTTAAATATAGCGGACTTACCACCCACTTCTAACATTCCGCTGAATAATACAAAACTTTGACTTACATTAACTATCGAATAAATAGCTGTACCCATAAACAATAGCACAGAAAACCAAGGCAGAATTTCTTTGCTTTTCTTCGTGCTAATTTCTATTATAACAGATAAAACAATACCAACACCAATTACGATGTAAGGCATTAACAAAAAATATAGCAGAAACCTGCTGTAAAATAGTTTGAACAGAAACTTCTGTCATATTCAAAAATGTGCTTGGATAAACACCAATCCAAACAATGAACAAGAAAATTGGTGCGAGAAAAAGAATTTCGCGTTTGTTCATATCGGTTAGTTCATGTTCCAACTCGTGATTTGTAACTTTTCCAAAAACTACACGCTGGTACATCCAGAGCAAATAAACTGCAGCAAAAATTACACCTGTTGCGGCAAATACGGTAAACCAAACAGAGCCTAATACATTAGATTTATAAGAACCAAGTAAAATCAAAAACTCGCCAACAAAACCGTTAAGACCGGGTAACCCAACTGAAGATAATACTGCGATCATCAATGCAACAGAATAAACGGGAACGAGTTTAGCAATTCCGCCATAGAAAGCAATATCGCGTCTGTGTGTCCTTTCGTAAGCAATCCCAACCAAAAGGAACAATGCGCCGGTTGAAAGCCCGTGATTTACCATTTGAATAACCGCGCCCTGAACAGATTCAATTGTCATAGCAAAAATTCCAAGTACAACAAAACCCAAGTGGGAAACAGATGAGTAAGCAACGAGTTTTTTCATATCTGTTTGAACCATAGAAACAAGTGCGCCGTAGATTATTCCAATTACTGCAAAGACAGAAATAATTGGAGCGTACTCCACAGATGATTGCGGAAACAATGGCAGGCAAAATCTAACTAAACCATAAGTTCCCATTTTAAGCAAAACGCCGGCAAGGATAACAGAACCTGCAGTTGGCGCTTCTACGTGTGCATCCGGCAGCCAAGTATGAAGCGGAAACAATGGAACTTTAATAGCAAAGCTTAAGAAGAACGCGCCGAACATCCACGCTTGTATTTGATGAGGAACTGTTGGACCTACTTTGTAAAGATCTAACAAGTTTGTTGTAAAGAATCCTGTAATAGATGAAGCATAAACAGCGAGCCAGATAATAGCAACAAGCATTAACAAACTGCCAAACATTGTGAATATAAAAAACTTAATTGAAGCATAAATTCTTCTTTCGCCGCCCCAAATACCTATTATGAAATACATCGGAATAAGCATGGCTTCCCAGAAAATGTAGAAAAGGAAAAGGTCTAAAGACATAAACACGCCCAACATTCCTGCTTCAAGCAGCAACATTGAGAATGTGAACATTCTAAGATTCTTTTCAATTGCATTCCATGTTGAGAGCAATGTAAGCGGAGTTAAGAAAGTTGTAAGAAGAATCAACAGCATCGAAATTCCATCAACGCCAACAAAGTAAGAAACATTTAAGCTCTTAATCCAAACTACTTGATGTGTTAGCTGAAATAACGGATTAGCTTGATCGAACTGAGTGTAAGCTACAAGTGA
This sequence comes from Ignavibacteria bacterium, assembly GCA_009773205.1. GTDB lineage: Bacteria > Bacteroidota > Ignavibacteria > Ignavibacteriales > Melioribacteraceae > Stygiobacter. The sequence goes on along the minus strand of WPAE01000003.1, from coordinate 44,286 downwards.
AATTACAAATGCAATTAATGATGCAGCAACTCCAAACCAACGTATTAATTTCGCTTGCTCGTTCTTGAATAACAAAACAAGAATACTGCTGATTATTGGAGTCAAAAGTAAATATGTTAAAATTTCGCTATTAATCATTTTTGTGTTCGTTTCCTTTGCGTTCTGTGCCTCTGCGGTGAAAAGAAAAGATTAACCGCTGAGACGCATAGACACAGAGATTATAAACTAAGTATTAACCACAAAAGAGCTAGTGCAATTCCGGTCAGCATCATTACTGCATAAGCATGTGTTGCACCGGTTTGTATTTTACGGATGCCTGCGGAAAACTTATCAATTAATTTTGCTAATCCGTTTACTGCTCCATCTATTAAAACTACATCAGCAACTTTCCAAAGAAGTTTTTCACTTCCCTTTTGAATTGGCTGCACTACTGCAGCTTCGTATGCTTCATCAATAAAATATTTGTTTAGAAGAAGATTGTACAAGCCTTTAAATTTTACAGAAAGATTTTCTGCAATTTCTGGTTTCTTAGTGTAAACATGTAAAGCAAAGTAAATTGCGCTAAGTGCCAAAGCTACAGAAGCAGCCATCAACAAAATTTCTTCAAAGTGCGAGTGAGAGCCATAGAGAGCAAGCTTGTTCATTGCCGGGGCATAAATTGGTTTAAGCCAGCTATCAATTAGATTGCCGCTCTCGCCAACGAAAACTTTCGGCAATCCAACATATCCGCCAACTAAAGAGAAGAAAGCAAGCACGATAAGCGGAACAGTCATTACAGATGGAGATTCGTGCGGATGAACGTGATGATGATCGAAACGCTCCTTTCCATAGAAAGTAAGAGAAAGCAAACGAAACATGTAGAAAGCTGTCATCATTGCGGTTAACATTCCAATAAGCCAGAAAATGAAACTGCCGTTTGCATACGAGTACCAAAGAATTTCGTCTTTGCTAAAGAAACCGGAAAGTCCAGGCACACCTGCAATAGCCAAAGTGGCTATGAAAAAAGTTAAGTAAGTACGCGGCATGTATTTTTTCAAGCCGCCATACTTTTGAATATTTTGCTCTTCGTGCATACCGTGAATTACAGAGCCTGCAGCAAGGAACAACAAAGCTTTGAAGAAAGCGTGTGTCATCACATGAAAAATTGAAGCGCTGAAAGCGCCCATTCCCGCCGCTAAAAACATATAGCCAAGCTGGCTTACAGTTGAGTAAGCTAAAACTTTTTTAATATCGTTTTGTACAAGACCTATTGAAGCTGCCATAATTGCAGTAAGCAATCCAACAACTGCAACAATCATCATAACTGCTGGTGCACTGGCAAAAATGATTGATGTACGGCTAACCATATAAACGCCGGCTGTAACCATTGTAGCAGCGTGAATTAATGCAGAAACCGGAGTTGGGCCTGCCATTGCATCCGGCAGCCAAACAAATAATGGAATTTGCGCCGACTTTCCGATAGCGCCAATGAATAAGAAAATTGCAATCAATCCAAATGTTGCTTCTGCTACAGGAAATGTAGCGGCTTTAGATAAAACTTCAGTGAAATTGAGAGAATCAAAAGTTTGGTAAATTAGAAACATTCCAAGAAGAAAACCGAAATCGCCAATTCTATTAACAACAAAGGCTTTCTTTGCTGCTTGAGATGTTGTTCCTTTCTCAAAATTCCTATCATACCAAAATCCAATTAAGAGATAAGAGCAAAGTCCTACACCTTCCCAGCCTAAAAAAAGAACTATAAAATTATCGCCAAGAATCAGATTCATCATTGCGAAGATGAAGAGATTTAGATAAGCAAAGAATCTCCAGAAACTTTTATCTCCGTGCATGTAACCGATTGAATAAACGTGGATCAAAAAACCAACACCAGTTACAATTAAAGCCATTGTAAGAGAAAGCTGATCAACTAAATAAGCAAACTTAACATTAAGCCCACCAACACTAAGCCAAGTAAAAAGCTCTACAGTATTCGATCTTTGTTCAACTGGTAAAGAAATCGTTTGGAAAAAAGCCCCAACTACAATTAAGAAAGAAATACCAACTGTAGCCGAGCCAATTGTACCAATAATTTTTTCCCCGCTGGAGCCGGGAAATGCGTTCTTAATTTTTCTTCCGAACAATCCGTTAATCAAAAAACCGATTAGCGGCAAAAGTACTGTGATGTATATTAGATTTATCATTACCACTTAAATATATTTATCTCGTCAATATTAACTGTCATTTTGTTTCTGAACATCGCAATGATTATAGCTAACCCGACTGCCGCTTCGGCTGCGGCTACAGTCATTACAAAGAAAACAAACACCTGCCCAATGGAATTACCTAAGTAAGATGAAAAAGTAACCAAAGTAAGATTAGCCGAGTTAAGCATCAACTCGATGCACATAAAAACAACGATTGCGTTTCTTCTAATTAACACTCCTGCAACGCCTACGCAAAACATAAACGCACTGAGAATTAAATAATATTCCATTGGAACGTTTGACATCTTCTACTCGAATTTTTTCTTTGCTAAAACTAAAGCTCCAATTGTAGCTGCAAGCAGTAAGAAGCCGGCAACTTCAAAAGGAATTATGTAATCTGTGTAGAGCATATGCCCAATTGATTGAATGGTTCCGGCATTAATGCTGGCTTCTTCATCTGGAGTTAATGTACGTGATGGATTGCTTTTGAAAATCAAAAATGCCAATTGTACAAAAACGAAAATGGAAACAAGGATAGCAAAAAACTTAATTGCTTTTTTATCAATAAATAATTTGTGTTCGGTATCAGTGTTCAGCAGCATTAGTACGAAAAGGAAAAGCACCATTATAGCGCCGGCGTAAACAATAACTTGGGCTACTGCAATAAACTGAGCGTTCAAAAGTAAATACAATCCTGCTAAAGAAAAGAAATTAAGCACAAGAAAAACCGCACTTAGCACAGCATTCTTTCGTGTAATCATCATAACCGAAGTAACAGCGGCAATTGCAGCTAAAATAAAAAATAGAATTAGTTGAATGTTCATTAAGGAGTGTTCCTATAAATCATTCTAGGAAACGGAATAGCTTCGCGTAAATGTTCTAATCCGCAGATCCAGCTTACAGTTCTTTCTAAACCCAAACCAAAGCCGGCGTGAGGAACCGATCCAAATCTTCTCAAATCTAAATACCATTCAAAAAAAGACTGCGGCAGATTGTGCTCTTTAATTCTTTCGAGAAGGTAATCTAAATTATCTTCGCGCTGGCTACCACCTATAATTTCTCCGTAACCTTCCGGCGCAATAACATCTACAGCAAGAGCAACTTTAGGATTTTCCGGATCGCGTTTCATGTAAAACGCTTTTACTTCAGCTGGGTATCGGTGAATCATTACCGGGCGGTCAAATTCTTCGCCTATAATTGTTTCATCAGCGCCGCCGAGATCATTTCCCCACTGAAAATCTACTCCTTTCCTTTTTAGAATTTCGACTGCTTCTGTGTAAGAAATTCTTGGGAAAGGTCTCTTAATATTTTCTAGCTTAGTTGTATCTCTTTCAAGTTCTTTTAACTCAACTTGGCAATCCGTTAATACAGTTTTAACAATGTATTCAATAAATTCTTCTGCCAAATCCATATCATCGTCTAAATCGTAGAAAGCCATTTCTGGTTCAACCATCCAAAACTCAGTTAAATGTCTGCGGGTTTTAGATTTTTCTGCACGGAAAGTTGGACCGAAAGAATAAACTTTGCCAAGTGCAAAAGCTCCGCTTTCTTCGTAAAGCTGCCCGCTCTGAGTAAGATAAGCTTTGCCAAGGTCAAAATATTCCATTTCAAAAAGTGTAGAAGTTCCTTCGCACGCATTTGGAGTAATTATTGGCGGATCGAAAAGAACAAAGCCGCGCGAATCGAAGAAATCTCTAATCGCTTTTACCACACGAGCACGAATTTTTAAAATTGCAACTTGTCTCTTTGAGCGAACCCACAAATGGCGGTTGTCAATCAAAAATTCAATTCCGTGTTCTTTAGGTGTTATTGGATATTCGTGAGCAATAGAAATTGTTTTCATATCTAAAACGTCAAGCTCAAATCCGCCTACAGAGCGTGGTTCTACTTTAACTTTTCCTCTAACTTCAAAAGAAGATTCTTGCGTGAGTTTTTCGGCAGCTTCAAAAAGTTCATCGGATACATTTCCCTTAAACACAACACACTGAACGTAACCAGTACCGTCGCGCAAAATCAAAAATTTAAGTTTTCCGCTAGATCTTTTATTGTAAAGCCAGCCTTTAAGTGTAACTTCTTCCCCAACATGATTTTTCAAATCGTTAATGTAAACTTCTGGTTTTTGGCTCATACCTTTTTCTAAAATTGACGAGCAAATATAAAGAAGCGGTTTCTAAATGCAAAATTAGAGTTAGATATGGTTAAATAGTTTTTAAGGAATTCATAATTATCCCTTCACGCAATCCGCTTCCAGCAAAAGAAATTTTAGTAATACTTAGTTCGTTAAAAAATACTTCCAGTATCTGGATTCCGGCAGAAATAATATCTGCGCGCGTTTCTACTAATCCTGAAATCTTTTTCTTTTCATTAAGAGTTGATGCAGTATCAACAATTTCTTTCAATAGAAGCAGTTCTGATAAAATAAAAGTTCTCCCTTTCAGCTCATCAAACTTCAATGCTTTCTTGTTGATATTCCTCTCAATCAAATTAGCGGTTGCAGAAATAGTCCCACCCATTCCAAAACATTCATAAATATTTTGTTTATCCAGAAAGAGCTTAACATCGTACAATAGTTTTTTCAGAACAGATATAAATTCATCTTTATTTATAATGTTACCTTCTGAATTACAGTATTTATTTGCAAACCTAACAGCGCCAATTTGCAGGCTAAATTTTTTGATTATTTGAGCATTCTCTACAAAAATAAATTCTGTGCTTCCTCCACCTAAATCAAAAAGCAAATATTTTTCTGGAAGATTTGGGAAAGAATATTTAAGTGATAGTAGAGATAATTCTGCTTCTTCTTCGCCTGTAATTATATTTACTCTAACACCAGTTTCCTTTTCAATTCTGGCAACAAATTCTTCTCTGTTACAAGAATCGCGGATAGCGCTTGTAGCAACTGCATAAATTCTGGCTGAAAATTGTTCGCAAACAACTTTAAATTTTGCAATTACAGAAATTGCTTCACTAATTTTCTCCTCACTTATAATATAATTTTCACCTTCACCGCGTAAACGTAATAGATGCCTTTCTCGGTGTAATTTATTTATAGCACCATAATTAACTGAAGCAATTAATAAGTGAAACGAGTTTGAACCTAAGTCTAATGCGGCTATTGTTCTATTTGATAAATCATTATGCATAATTTTCGAGTAAATATATAGCCAAACTTACAACATCGTTGGGCTTTACATCATCAATCAATTCAGATTTTCGTAAAAAGAATTTATTTTTGCCAAGCGGCGCCCAATTGAAAGGATTAGTTGGACCAAATATTGAAATCTGCGGCGTGTTTGTTGTTCCAGCAACGTGCATTACACCTGTATCGTTTGTAATAAATAAATCACTCTTCTCTATTACAGCAGCCAATTGAGGAATTGTGTTATTAAGAAAGTAACCGGCGTTTGGAAAATGCCTACGTATAAAAGTAAGCTGCTCTTCATCGGAATTACTCCCGGTAAAATAGAGATCGAAACTAATTTTTTGTTTAAGTGAAATTATGGTTTCCGCATATTTTTGAAGCGACCATCTATTTTGCGGTTTTGCAGCTCCAACATGAAAACCAAACACTTTGTTCTCTTTGCCGCTTCGAATGCTATCTAAAAAATCTTGTGTAAATTTTTTGTCTTGTTCATCATACAAAACACAAGAATTATAGTTTTTAGTTGTTATACCATAAGGTCTAACTACATCCAAAATGAAATCTGAAACATGCGCATCTGGATACTTTTGCCAATTCAATTTAATTCTCCCATGAAACAACTTGCGCAATTTGTTCTCAATTCCATTTAACGAAGCTGGACCAACCTTAAATTTTGCATCAGTAAATGAAGCTAACAAACAACTTGTGTTTGAAACTGCAACAGTGGCAGGTACAACAGCTACATCATAATTTTGTCTTAAAACTTTTCGAAACTTCTTGAAATAATCTTTTGTAAAAATTCTTTTCTTTTCAAAAACAAATAATTCATCTATGTAAGGATTTTTTTCGATAGCAAAGTAATTTTCTGGACTGGCTAATAAAACAGTATAAGAGTTTGGATATGTTTCTTTAATTGCTCTTAATAAAGAAACACTAGCAAGCATATCACCAAACTGATTATGCTGCCTAATTACTAAAAATTTTTGCGGTTCAATTGGAAAGGATTTATCCGGATCTTTGACAGCAAGAAATGAGCTGAGCAAGGAAGAATTGACAAATCTAAAAAATTCTCGCGCCGGCATTTATTATTACTTCTCTTCTCTGTTTTTAATTTCTACAAACTCAGCTTCTACAATGTCTTTCTGATCTATTTTAGTATTGATGTTAGATTTAGTTTTGCCGCTCTTTTGATACGAGGCATTTCTTTGTTTTTTTGCGGCGGTAGTAAAGTATGCAAGTCCTTTCAAAAATTTAAAGACCAAATAAAAGATAATTGAAGCAATTATTAAGCGTAACACAACTTATCCTTTCGGTTCCGGATTAAAGTATTCTATAAATCCTCTATCTTCCCGGAAAATTTGATTATAAAGTTCTTTGAAATCTGATTCGCTGTTTACAAAATCAATATCTGAATTGTTAACAATTAACAACGGCGTATTATTATACTTGAAGAAAAAGTTGTTGTAAGCTTCAGAAAGTTCAGTAAGGTATTGTCTCGTTAAATTTTTCTCGAACTTTCTTCCCCGCTGCTTAATGTTTGTCATTAACCTATCTATGCTGCTCTGGAGAAAGATTACAAGATCCGGCTTAGGAATATCTCTTTCCAGAAGAGGGAAAATGTTTTCGTAAAGTTTAACTTCTTCTTGGCTAAGATTAAGGTAAGCAAAGATTTTATCCTTGTCGAAAATGTAATCGGAAACTGTTATGCTGGAAAACAAATTCTGCTGCTTTAATTGCTGCTGTTGTTTGTAACGGTTGATAAGAAAGAACATTTGAGTTTGGAAAGCAAATCTTTTTCTATCATCATAAAATTTTTCTAAAAAAGGATTTTCTTCAAACTGTTCTAAAATCAGGTCTGCATTTAATTTTTCGGATAACATTCTTGCTAAAGAAGTTTTTCCGGCTCCAATAACACCTTCTATTGCTATGTAACGTAATTCTGCCACTTTATTCTCATAGTAGTGATTCATTGACTTTTGAAACAATGTGCCGCTCTACATCTTCATATTTAATATCACGCAGTTTTTTCTTTAACACAGGATGTTTAAACTCTTGCGCAAGTTCAAGCAAAGGTGTTAAAACAAAATCTCGTTTATTGTATTCTTTGTGGGGTATCGAAAGCAGTTCACCATCGTAAATGAACTCGTTATAAAAAATTATATCAATGTCTAACTCGCGCGGTCCCCATTTTACTTTTGGTTCTTCATTTCTGCCGGCTCTTCTTTCAATAGATTTTAACAAACGAAAAAGATCAAAAAAGCCAAGCGCAGTTTCTATTTCAATTATTGCATTGTAAAAATTATCTTGCTGCACTTCACCATACGGTGTTGTTTCATAAACAGCCGAACTTTTAAGCACTCGGCATTTTTCGTTTTTGTTTATCTCTTCAACAGCAAACTTAAGATTTGTTAATCTATTCCCAAGATTAGAGCCTATACCAAGATAAATTTTGTCAATCATTATGTTTTATAACCTCTGCTTCTACGTAATCTAGAACGCCGCCAACAGGCACGTGGTGTTTTCTAACTCTTACAGCAATTTTCTCGATACCGGGAAAATTCTTTATAATTTCATCTGCAAGTTCGCAAGCCAAAGTCTCAATAAGTTTGAATTTTTTTGAATGAACAAGTTTATTAATGAATTTGTAAACTTTATTGTAATCTATTGTCTTGTTTAGATCATCGTGTTCAGCAGCAGAAGTAAAATTAGTATAGATATCTACATCGGCTTCAAACTTACCGCCAATATTCTGTTCTTCTTCTAAAGCTCCATGATAAGCGTAAAAAGCAGCATTCTTTATTCTTATAATATTAGTCATTTTTCTCTTTTTGCAAATACAAAATAATTTTTAAGTGCATTAAAATTAGCAAATAAAATTCCAACAAGCACTAAAGAACTGCCCGCAATAATTTGTGAAGTAAATTTTTCTCCAAGAACAGCCCATCCGAGAATTACCGCTATTATTGGAGTAATGAAAGTAGATATTGACAAAAGTACAATATTGATTTTTTTCATCAGCCAGTAATAGGTTGTAAATGTTAGCACAGTTCCAAATAAAGCTAAATAACCAACGGATATTAAAGCATTCAGATCAAATTTGTTTTTAGAATATTCTTCAAACAAGAGACCGAAAAGCATCATGGTTAATCCAGCTAAAAGTAACGGTACAAAATTCATTGAAACCGGATTTAGATTCTTCCCATATTTTTTCATAGTAACTGCAATGCCGGCTTGCATAACCGAGCTTACCAAAACGGCTGCCATCCCCAATAAATCATTTTTTAGATCAACAAATAAATCTTCAGAAAAGATTACTAAAATTCCAACAAATCCTAATATTACACCAAACACTTGTGCAGGCATAATTTTCTGGTCTTTAAAGGCAAATACAGAAAACAAAATCACAAAGAATGGCATAACTGCAAAAATGATTGAAGCCAGACTAGAAGGAATAAACTGCTCAGCCCAATAAACTAAACCAAATGGTATTACAAATGAGAAATAAGCAAGAATTAAATAAAGTTTAACAGAAAGCGGATCTTTCTGTAATTCAATTTTTTTGTACTTCATAATAATTAAAATGAGCATGGACGCAAAAGTAAATCTAATTCCAGCAGAAAAAATTGGCGTAAGAGAATCTAGTCCTAATCGAATTGCAAGCCATGTTGAACCCCAAAGCAAGCAGATTAAAATGTAAGCAAGAGTAATTTTAAGATTTTCAGAAAACAACTAAACTCCTTTTAATGAAATAACACCAAGATGCCTGCCAGAATGTTTTCCATCTCTACGAAAAGAATGAAGTAAATCTTTTTCTTGGAAGCTGCAATATGGCGAGATTTCGATTTGATCAACTGGAACACCAAATTCTTCAAGCATATCAACATTAGCACTTAAAACATCGAGATACAGTTTTCCATTTTTGTTTAGTACATAAGCTGTGTTGAACAAATCTGCAACTTCGGAACCAACTTCATATTTCATTTGAGAGATTGATGGTCCAACATATACAAACAAATCATCAGCTTGAGAGTTAAAATCTTTAGCAAGTTTTTGTAGAGTTTTGAGAACAATCTGCTTCTGAGTGCCGCGCCAGCCTGAATGAATGCCTGCAATTATTTGCTTTGTGCTATCGTAGATAAAAACAGAAGCGCAATCAGCAGCCGATATTGCCAGCCCAATATTTAGTTTAGTAGTTATTAATGAATCAGACTCACCAACAACTCCAGGTTTATCAACAACAGTTATAATATTGGAGTGAATTTGCTTCTGAAAAGCAACTTGCGAAGTTGTTAATCCAATTTGATTGAGAAACACTTCCCTGTTTTCTTTAACAATGTTTGCATCATCGCCAACTGTTAAAGACATATTGAAATAAAATGGATATTGTCTTTCGTAACCAAGTTTAGAACTAAAGCCAAAATTAACAAAGGGAAATTTTTCAAAAATTTTTGCACGAATAATGTTCATTGAAAATTTCCCTTACAAAATTCTGTTGATGTTAAATTATTTTTAACGCTTCTTCAAGATCTGTAATAATATCATCAGGGTTCTCCAATCCAATAGCAAGTCTAACTCCACCGGGGTCAATCCCGTGATCAAATAATTTTTCTGCCGGAATTGCAGAGTGAGTCATTGAAGCTGGATGTTCGATCAATGTTCTTGTATGTCCTAAGCTAACAGCGAGAGTCATTGTGTAAGAATTATCAGCAACAAAATCCATAAACTTTTTACCATTGGTTTTAGTCTCAGAAGCAGTTTCACCTTTCAACCCAAAGAATATTAAACTGCCAGGTGCAAAATTGCCGTTGAAATCTCTCATCTGTTTCTTAGCAATTTCATAAAATTTGAAACTTGGTAAGCCGGGATAATTAACATAGCCAATCTTTGGATTCTGATTAAGATACTCTGCAATTTTAGTTGCCGAGTTTATTTGATGACGCTGACGCAGACCAAGTGTAGGCAAACCATAGGTTAAAATTGCCCAAGCACTTTTGGTATTTAAAACTGCTCCAAAATCTTTGCGAAACAAAAGAATTAAATCGCGAAATTTCTTTGGGCCAATTACAACGCCTCCCATATCAGTACCAAAACCGCCAATACCCTTTGTAAGTGAATGAACAACAAAATCAATTCCATATTCGATTGGGCGCTGACAGAAAGGAGTTGCAAAAGTGTTATCAACTACCGTGTAAATTTTTTGTTCCGGCTTACGCTGCTTATTTATTTCTTTTACAGCATCAACAATAACTTGAATATCTACAATTTCAATATTCGGATTTGCCGGAGTCTCGAAATAGATAACTCTTGTCTTCTCATTCACAGCATTGTACAAGTTATTTATATCCGTCAAATCAACTTGATTAACCTTGATGTTATAGCGTGGATACCAATTTGTAAAAAGAGAAAAAGTACAACCGTACAAAGTATGGTGAGCAATAATTTCTTCATCAGATTTTGCTAAGACGCCTAAAACAGAAGAGATTGCGCCCATACCAGAAGAAAAGCTTACAGCCATTTCTCCTTTTTCTACATAAGCTAAATTTTCTTCTAGAATATCTTTGTTTGGTTCTCCTAACCTATCATAAATAAATATTGGAGTTGTGTCACCGGCTTCTTGGTTTGCAAACTGCATAAATCCTTGTGCTCCGCGGTCAACCGAATCTAATCTGAAAGTAGTTGAAGAGGAAATTGGTGCTGTTACGTGGTGAGCATAATCCCACTTATCAGTTACATCTTTTCCATAAATTAAGTGAGTATCCATTGAGTACTTAGATTCTTCTAAATTAGCATTTTTCTTTTTTGATGTAGTGCTTGACATAGTAATTCCAATTTTCTGTTACAGAAAAATAATTAAAAGAAATCAGTATCCAATTTGCGTTCCCCAATACTTAATCAAGAATATTAGACAAACTTATTTTTGTTCATCCAGTCATCGTTATAAATTGTAGAGAAATACTTATAACCGCTATCGCACAAAATAGTTACTATATTAGCTTCGCGGTCAATTTCTTTAGCAAGTTTTACAGCGCCCCAAATATTTGCACCGCTAGAACCGCCAACAATAATTCCCTCTTCAAAAGCGAATTTCTTAGTCCAGCCAAATGCTTTCTTTTCATCAACTTGATACATGTCATCAAGCAATTCTAACTGCGCTGTATTAATTAAAAACTCATCACCCATGCCTTCGAGCAGATACTTTTCCGGTTTAATTAGTTCTTTGCGCTTAAAATAATCATAGAAGATTGAACCTACCGGATCTATGCCAATTACTTTTAGATTTGGATTTTTCTCTCTCAAAAATTTTCCTGCGCCGGTTACTGTTCCACCAGTGCCAATTGCGCCAATTAGATAATCTATTTTACCATCTAACTGTTCCCAAATTTCTGGACCAGTCCACATATAATGTGTTTCGTTGTTATCGAGATTGTTATGCTGGTCTATGTAATAAAGGCTTGGGTTTTTCGCACACAAATTTACAGTATAGTTATTGTAAGAATCCGGATGTTCCGGCGGCAGGCTTGCATCAACTTTTATAACATCAACGCCAAGAACTTCTAACATTTTAATTTTTTCTTTACTTGTGGTATCGCGAATAACTATTTTTAGTTTATAACCTTTGTGTCTGCAAACAATTGCCAATCCCATAGCCGTATTGCCGGAGGAGTTTTCTACAATTGTATCCCCTGGCTTTATTTTTCCTTCACGCTCAGCTTTATCTATCATGTACAGAGCAATTCTATCCTTAATGCTTCCGCCTGGATTTGCAAACTCTAACTTAACGTATATATTAGCCTTTAAACCTTTAGTTATGTGATTTAATTTAACAAGCGGAGTATTACCGATTGCATCAAGAATATTGTTATGCTTTTTTGTCATTGATACACTTCCTAAAAATTGTAACCACGTAAAAATTCTTCGGCTGTCATTCTCTTTCGTCCTTCAGGCTGTAGTTCTAATAGCTGTAAAACTCCACTTTGAGTTTGGACAAATATTTCAGTCTTTGTTGTAGAGAGAACTCCAGCTTTATCTGAAAATGTTTTTACCGATTTATCAATACAAGATTTATATACTTTGTAATTTTTTCCTTCATGTTCGAAAAAAGCTGCAGGGTAAGGTGAAAGTCCGCGAACTAAGTTGTGAATTTTTTCTGCAGCTAAGTTCCAATTTATTTTACAAATATCTTTCGTAATCTTTGGCGCAGGGCAGGCAATAGATTCATCTTGTGTTTTAAGCTGGATTGAACCCGTTTCTATATTGTCAATAGTTTCAATTACTAAATCAGCTCCTAAATTCATTAGTTTTTCATAAACAGTTCCGAGATCGTCTTCATCCGTAACTTCAATTTTTTGTTGAAGGATAATGTTTCCGGTATCAACTTTATCTTCTAGAAAGAAAGTAGTTACACCGGTTTCTTTTTCTCCATTAATTATAGACCACTGAATTGGCGCTGCGCCTCTATATTTTGGAAGCAGTGATCCGTGCAGATTGAAAGAGCCAGATTTAGGAATAGTGTGAACCTCTTTAGGAAGAATTCTGAAAGCAACAACTACAAATAAATCAGCATTAACTGCTTTTAGACGGGCAATAAATTTTTCATCGTTAAGAGAAGTCGGAGTTAAAACTTCTAAATTATTTTTTAGAGCAAATTCTTTAACTGGAGTAAATGAAATATGTCTTCCTCTTCCCCGTTCTTTATCCGGAGCAGAAACAACTAACACTGCTTCATGCTTGCTTTCAATAATTTTCTTCAAAGAAGGAATAGCAAATTCCGGCGTGCCCATAAAAACTATTTTCATTTAATACCAATAAAAAAGGAGTGAGCAATGATGAGTTTATTTTTCTGTTATTTCGTAATCAATCTCAACTTCGCGGTTTGTAATTTTATTAAGCTCAGTTTGAAGTTTTTTCTTTACCGAAGCTGCAACTCTATCTGGAATCATTTTACCATTTAGATGATCATACTCGTGCAGAATAACGCGCGCAAAAAAATCATCTGCCTCAATTTCTTTTACATTCTCATCTGTATCAAGAAACCTAATCTTAATTATCTCTGCACGCTCTACATCTGCTCTTAGAGTAGGTAAGCTTAAACAGCCTTCTTCGTAAATAACTTTTTCATCTGATTCTAACAGAACTTCAGGATTAATCATAACTACGGGCTTAAAATCTTTGTAACCATCAACACCATTTAAATCTACAACAAACATAGATTCAGAATATCCAACTTGATTAGCAGCCAAACCTACGCCATAAGCATTATGCATTGTATCTAACATGTTCTTAATCTTTACAATAATTTCATCGGTAACTTGATTAATAGGCTTAGCTTTTTGCCTTAATATTTTATCGCCGTAAACAGTAATTGGTATAATTGCCATAGTAATTAATTTTCTAAATGAATTTCTTCCGCGCTTAAATCTTTATATAGGATTACTTCTGTAGAACAGAAAAGCATTCGAATAAGCAGGCGAAAGATAATTAACATTTGCTGAAGTACAAACGTGAGTAAGAAAAAATAAGCAGGTGTGCGCGGTATAAATTTTCCTATAATATTATAAACTAATACTCCAATTGCGCCAATTACGGCAACAACTAAAAAGACAGTAAAAACTTTTGTGAAATGATCCTTGATAAAAATTACTGCGTGGTAAAATTCTCTAAAAAACTTTGTTCTATCTCTAATAGCTAACGATACTTTTGAGTAATCCGACAGTAAGGTAACAACGCCGATCAAGAAAACCAGAAGAACATATCTTACAGTTTTAAGAATAAAATCCATCCAAACATTTTCAGAATCTTGGTATCCCCACGTTATTAATTCACCTAACCAATCGTAAATCTTGAAAGCCAAAGCAAAGAAGAGCAAAGAGATGAACAACACTTTAACGAAGCGGGAAAAATATCTTACACCGCCGTAGAAAAAATCAACAATATGATTTTTATCCGGATTATTAAAAACAGAAACTAATCCTCCAAGGAAGAAAGTTTGGAGCAAAGTATAAATAACAACAAGTGCGTAAATACTAAGCGGGATCTGATCTAATTGAATTTGGTACAAATGCCTAAATTGTAAGAACCACATATAATCAAAATTCTGCATTAGTTTATCACTCATTACTGAGTGCGATAAATTAACTATCAATAGATTATAGATTGGAACAGTAAGCATAAAAGCAGTGGCGGCATTAAAAGCCCACATCAAAAAGACCAGCTTAATATTATGGAATACTGTACGAGTTCCTTGCACCAAAGTATTGTTAATTGTAACAATCATCCAATGCTTCCCAAGATCATTAGTGCATTCTGTACCCAAAAAAACCACCTCGAAGAAATTGATAACGCTGCATAACTTTTTTCTTCAAGAGTGTATGAATTGTTGGCAAAGTTTATATCTAATAAATTTTTTCTGTCCGGGTCTATTTCGGCGGCAATTACTTTATTTACTGTAGTAAACTTAAAAATCTTCCACTTCTCTTTGCCATCCCATTTACGTACTTGTGTGTTTTTATCTGTAACCAATGCAATTTCAGTTTTGAAAACACCATCGCCTAATCTTTCAACTAAAACTTCGTACTCGGTTTCAGTAGTCTTCTTCACAGAAGTAACACGGTAATCAAAACTTTTTGATGAACGGTAGAATTCATCAAAGAACCAATTCATATCTTCTCTGCTAATTCTGTTAACAATAGAAATAAAATCTTCTGCTTTAGGATGCTTATACTTGAATAATTCATAGTATTCTTTAAGAATCATCATCATTTTATCTTCGCCTAAATATCTTTCTAATGTTAGAAGCATAAGCTCTGGTTTGTTGTATGAGTTTACAGCGTAAGATAATCTCGTTGGAAGTTTATAAGATGTGTCTGCAATTGTTCCCACGTTTAGATTTTCGTAATAATTTGTTATTGCTCTAGTTCCCTCTGTAACAAATATATCGGAAAGTATGTAAATAATTGGAATGTCGTTGTAAGAAAGGAAATTCAAACCAAAAATTGGAACATACTGTGCCACTTTAAAATTTTCTAAAATAGGCGAATGATACTTGTACATAATTTTTGTAGCAGTGTAAGAAGCAAAACCTTCATCAAGCCACGCTTCATATACTTCATTGTTAGCAATCAATCCTTGGAAATATTGATGAGAAAATTGGTGCGTTACTAAATACTCTGGCAAGCCGGTATTTTTTCTGGCAAACAATTCTGCGCTAACTGTAAACAAAGTAGGAAACGCCATTCCACAAGAAGCAGATGTTCTTGGTACATCAGCAAGTGTAATAACTTTATATGGATAGATTCCGATATTCTCTTCAAAGTAACGGAGGCAGTCTTTTACAATCTGGAAATAACGTTCAAAATAGTTTTCCCTTTCCGGCTGAACAAAAGCATTAATCTGTATCTGCGTGCCATCTTTTCTTGTATAAATAATTGACCGCTCTAAGATTTCATCTGTAGCTGCCCATGCAAAATCATGAACTCCAGATTGTGAAATGTTGTAAACTGTTGTGTTGTTACCTGCGCTTTTAGAATAAATTACACCCGTTGCTGCAACCTTGTAGTTTTTGGGAACTACAATTCTCGCTTTGTAGTCTCCAAAGTTTGAATAAAAATTTTGATTAGGATGATACTGGCTGCATACCCAGCTTCCATTTTCGAATACTCCTACTTTGGGAAACCATTGCGAAATGAAAAAGAAATTTCTTCCTCTTGCAGATCCAAAACTCGTAACACCAACCGGGATTTTCAGCGAATATTCGAAATATAGTTTTAGAGTATCTCCGGGATTTGCCCACTGTTCCAAACTAATTTTAGCTACAGTACTGTCATTTTCATTTTGTATATCTGTCCAGAATATTTCCAGATTCTTCTTAAGACCATTCACTTCGCATTTCGAAATATCTAACCGCGTTTTGTTTTGTTCTTCTAATGGATATTCCTTAGCGAACAAAGTATTATTATTAGAATATGCATTAGGATATAAATGAAGATGAATTTCTTTAGTTGAATGTTTGGTTTTGTTTATCCATACAATATTTTCTTTCACGTATATTTTTTTTTGTTCAGCGCTGAAGATCACATCAAAATCATAATTTGCTGTTTTAGTAACTTTATCAAACTCACTTTTAAGAATTCCATCGGTATAAAAGTTTGCCGAAGTAAATTGTAAATTTGTGCTGGGAAATTTCACATCATCAATAAGAAACATCGCAGCAGAAAGAATAAGAATAAGAGGGACAAACAAGTATTTTTTCATGGTTGGCAAATTAATTTCTAAAGTTTTGGGAAGCAAAAAGAATTTAAAAAGAAAAAGCGGCTTGGGATGCCGCTTTTCATTACTGCTTTTCTCTCTGCTTACTTTATTTCTATTGTTTTTGGTTTAAGCCTGTCATGCTTCGGAAGTTTTACATTCAGAATTCCATGCTCAAGTTTAGCATCAATTTTAGTTTCATCTACACTATCGGATATTTTGAATCTGCGGTAGAAGTTCCCAATTTCTGTTTCTTTAAGAATGTACTTTTTATTTAAGTTCTGCTCGTAATCAATTCTTCCCATAATTACGAGATTTCCTTCTTCCAATTTGATTTTTACATCTTCCTTTCTAACTCCGGGCATTTGAGCTGTTAAAAAGTAATCGTTCTGGGTTTCGTAGATATCTATGAGCGGTGCAATCCAAGATTCTTTTTCTAACGCTTCATCCCAGCTGTTTTTATTTGTTACTTCGAGTTTTTCTTTTACTTCAGACATTTCTGCCTCCATTCATTTTAATTAAAACTTATTTATGAGCCGAATCTAACCCGCTTGGCTTTTTAGAGTAGGCTCATTTATCATCCACAACTTCGTAAGAAGCGTCTTGCACTTCTTTATCATCTTTCTTTTGCTCTTGAGAAGCTGTTTTTTGCTTACCTGCATGTTGACCAGAACTCGAATCCGCTCCAGTCTGCTGTGCGCCTTGCGGACCTTGCTGCTGATACAATTGCTGCGAGATTTCATTCCACAGTTTTGTAAGACTGTCAGAAGCAGATTTAATTGCATCAGTGTTGTTTGTCTTAATGGCATCTTCAACTTTCTGAAGTTCGCTTTCCAATTGCGTTCTTTGTTCGCTCGTAATTTTATCTTTTAATTCTTCCATCTGTTTCTTTGTTTGGAAGACAAGATTATCGGCTTGGTTCTTAGTTTCAACTTCCTCCTTTTTCTTCTTGTCTTCGGCAGCGTGTTCTTTTGCGCTTTGCTTCATCTTTTCAACTTCATCTTTGCTTAATCCACTTGAAGATGTAATACGAATGCTCTGTTCTTTTCCGCTCGCTTTATCTTTTGCAGAAACATGTAAAATACCATTGGCATCAATATCAAATGTAACTTCAATTTGTGGTATTCCGCGCGGTGCAGGTGGAATTCCATCCAAATGAAAACGTCCAAGTGTTCTGTTATCATTTGCCATTGGCCGCTCACCTTGAAGAATGTGAATTTCAACAGATGGCTGGTTATCTGCAGCAGTAGAAAAGACTTCACTTTTCTTTGTTGGAATTGTTGTGTTAGATGGAATAAGAACAGTCATCACACTTCCAAGAGTTTCAATTCCAAGTGAAAGAGGAGTTACATCAAGCAAGAGAACATCCTTTACATCTCCGGCTAACACACCCCCTTGAATAGCAGCACCGATAGCAACAACTTCATCCGGGTTAACACCTTTGTGCGGTTCTTTCCCGAACACTTGCTTAACAAGTTCTTGTACTTTTGGAATGCGAGTAGAACCTCCGACCAAAATCACCTCATCAATTTGAGAAGGGGCAACACCGGCATCTTTAATTGCTCTTTCGCACGGTCCTTTCGTTCTTTCAAACAAATCATCAACCAACTGTTCAAATTTTGAACGGCTGATATTTAAGTTCAAGTGTTTCGGTCCATCTTGCGTTGCAGTAATAAATGGAAGGTTAACATCTGTTTGAACAGAAGATGATAATTCGATCTTTGCTTTTTCTGCTGCTTCTTTCAAGCGCTGTAAAGCCATTGGATCTTTGCGTAAATCAATTCCCTCTTGCTTTTGGAATTCATCAGCTAAATAGTCTATCAATCTTTGGTCGAAATCATCGCCGCCTAAGTGTGTATCACCGTTTGTAGATTTTACTTCAAACACACCTTCGCCCAACTGTAAAATTGAAATATCAAAAGTGCCACCGCCAAAATCGTAAACAGCAACAATTTGGTCTTTATGTTTCTTATCTAAACCATAAGCCAAAGCTGCTGCAGTTGGCTCGTTAATAATTCTTCTCACCTGCAAACCGGCAATTTCACCAGCGTCTTTGGTAGCTTGTCTTTGCGCATCGTTAAAGTAAGCCGGAACGGTTATCACTGCTTCTGTAACTTCCTGCCCAAGATAATCTTCTGCAGTCTTCTTCATTTTCTGAAGGACTAACGCAGAAATTTCTGGTGGTGAATAAAGACGATCGCCAATCTTAGCTCGGGCAGAACCATTATCGCCAGAAACTACTTCGTACGGTACTTCTGTAGTTTCTCTATCAACCTCGTTTCTCAATCTTCCCATAAAACGTTTGATTGAATAAACAGTGTTCTTTGGATTAGTTACAGCTTGTCTTTTTGCGGGCTGCCCTACTAATCTTTCTCCGCTTTTAGTAAAAGCAACAACAGAAGGAGTGGTTCTTCCGCCTTCGCTATTTGGAATTACAACCGGTTCGTTACCTTCCATAACCGCAACGCACGAGTTTGTTGTCCCTAAATCAATTCCTATAATTTTGCCCATTTCATTTTTCCTTGTTTATAAGTGAGAGAAAGAGCTAAGGGTTACTTCAGCTCAATTATTTTTTCGCTTTGTACTTTTGCATCCAATTTTTTGAGCGTTACATTAAGAATACCGTTTTCAAATTTTGCTTCAACTGTTTCAGAATCTACTTCTGCCGGTAGTGTAAAACTTCTTTTGAAAGTTCCGTAAACTCTTTCTGCTCTATACCAACTTTTTTCTTTTTGTTCTGTTTCTTTTTTCTTTTCCCCTTCAACTGTCAAAATGTTATCTTGCAAAGTAATTTTGATGTTTTCTTTCTTTACACCAGGAATTTCTGCGGTTACGTTTATTTGATTTTTTTCTTCCGAGATATCTATCCTTGGTGAAAAGGAATCAGAAAAAGTTAATCCATGAGAAGTAAAATCATCAAAGTATCTTTGAATTCGGTTATGGATTGTTTCGAATTCTCTTAAAGGTTCGAACTTAATTAGTGTCATGGCTTATCTCCTGTTTTAATTTTGATGTCTTAGTAGATACAATAAGAGTGCCAGGATTATATTCTCTTATAACTCAATTATTTATAAGAAGTTACCAAGATTTTTGTAATAATTATCTTTTTAGGAAATTTTGACAGACTATAAAGCATTTTAGCAGTGCTTCATAAATTTCGTCATAATTTTTGCCATAAATACCTATTTAGCAGGAGGATTAGTGTTTAACATAGAAGAGTTTGATATAAAGCTTGATACCGAAATAATTGGAAGAAGTTTTATTTACTGCGATGAAGTTGACTCAACAAATTCTATGCTCTTAAACAGTCGTGAGTTTAACACACACGGAACTGTGATACTTGCCGAACATCAAAAGCATGGAAGAGGAAGAAAAAACCGCGAGTGGTACAGCAATTCCGGGCAAAACTTAACTTTCTCAATCCTTCTTAAAGGAGAATTTAACCAAGAGCAAGTGAACTTGATAAATCTCGGTGCGGCAATTTCTGTAGCTCAAGCTTTGGAAAATCTTTTTCAGCTTGATGTTGAGCTGAAATGGCCTAATGATGTTTTAATTCACAAGAAAAAAATCTGCGGTATTTTGCTTGAGTCAACATCTAAGGGCGATAAGCTTAACAGAATTGTAATTGGAATAGGTATAAACGTAAACCAGCCAAATTTCCCAGGTAAGTTTGATATTCCGCCAACTTCTGTTAGAAAAGAATTCCATGTAGAAGTAAGCCGCGAAAAATTGTTGAGTGAAATATTAAATAATTTTGAAACAGCAATTGGGCTAAGCGAAAATAAGCCGCAAAAAATTCTTGATAATTGGCGCACACGCTGCAAAATGATTGGCGAAAAAGTAAAAGTTGTTGAAGAAGCCAATAGCAGATTTGGCGTTTTCGTAGATATTGATACAGATGGATTTATGATTCTCAAAGTTGGAGATGAAATTGTTAAAGTACATTACGGAGATGTAAGTTTAAGATAAAATGAAAAGTTCAATCTACTTCGATAACGCTGCAACCACGCCGGTTCATCCAAAAGTATTTGAAAAGATGAAACCATTTTTAGAAGAAGAATATGGAAATCCCTCTTCCATTCATTCTTTTGGAAGAAATGCGCGTGTTGCAATTGAAGAAGCAAGAGAAAATATTGCCGATTTTATTGGCGCTAATCCAAGCGAAATTTATTTTACAAGCGGCGGCACTGAGGCAAACAATTTTCTTATTCGCGGAATTGCGCAAACAGAATTTGTTGAAAGCCGAAGAAATGAAATATTAACTGCACAGGCAGAACATCATGCCGTACTAGATACTTTTGCAGAGTTAAATAAATCTGATTTTAATGCAGCATTTCTTGCAGTTAACAAACAAACTAAAGTAGAGCTTCACTCAATCCTAGAGTCTATTACTCCACAATCTTCTTTAGCTTCTTTTATGCACGTAAACAATGAAACAGGTTCAGTAAATAATATAAAAGAACTGTCGTCACCTCTGAGAGCAAGAAAAATAATTTTTCATACCGATGCTGTGCAGAGCTTTGGTAAAATACCCGTTAATGTAATAGAGCTTGGTATTGATGCACTAAGCGCATCAGCTCATAAAATAAATGGTCCAAAAGGAATTGGCTTTGCCTATGCAAAAAGCGGAACTCCGCTTTCTCCACTGCTTTATGGCGGCTCGCAAGAAAGAAACAGACGCGGCGGAACGGAAAACATTTCCGGAATAGTTGGTTTAGCAGAAGCCGTGAGCATAAGAAAAGAAAACATGAATTATTTCTATGAGCATGTTTCTCATCTAAGAAAAATTTTTGTAGAAGGCATTATTAATTTAGACTGCGATTTTATTTATTTGAATAGCGGAGATGATGCACTTCCCTACATCGTTAGCATTACGCTTGATTCTCAGAAATACAAGAACGATGCAGATTCTATGGTAATGTATTTGGATATAAATGGATTAGCTGTTTCGAGCGGCTCTGCTTGCACAAGCGGAACGATTAAGGCATCTCACGTTATACTTGCCTGCGGCTACAAGCCGGAAGATGCCTCAGGTACATTAAGATTTTCTTTTGGATATCAAAATACAATTGAAGAAGTTGCACAATCCCTAGGTATAATGAAGCAATTTCTTTTGAAATTTAAGAAGTAAGCGCCGCATTTTTGCGGCACAGATTAACACAGCAGAGTGTAGAGTGAAGAACGTAAAACGAAGAACTGAAAAAGAGAAGCATGTAAAATCAATGTTGGATTAAAGCACTAATTTCGAGTTTGCTTTCCAACAAAGAAACTGCGGGGCTTTTGCAATCGCTCAATGAAATAATATTTTAGACTTAAGGGCACTTCTAAAATAAATTGTTGTTCAGAAATCAGAAATAAAACAATTACACTCATAATTTTTTTCCCAAATTTTCACGCGCAATTCAAGACTCATCTATTTTCATACTTAAATTTATAACCTACACCTTTGATGGTCTCAATTAAGTATGCATGTGCGCCAAGTTTTTTCCTAACGTTAAGCAAGTGAACATCAACTGTTCTATCAACCACAAAAACATCTTTACCCCATACCTCTGCTAATATTTTTTCTCTTTTAAAAACTTTACCCGGGTTGGATGCCAAAAGGAAAAATATCTCAAATTCTTTTCTGGCAAACTCTACATTAACGCTCTCTACTTTAACCGAATAATGATCGCGGCTTATTGAAATTGGACCAATGTTAATATTTCCGTTAACTACTATGTTATTAGCAGCCATTCTAAGGTTAGAGGCAACTCTTGCATGCAGTTTATTTATAGAGATAGGTTTCTGAATAAAATCACTTGCGCCTAGATTTAAGCCATAAATTTCATCAGTTTCAGAAGTTTTAGCGGTCAAAAACATAACAGGGATATGCTTGAACTTATCGCTCTGCTTAATAATTGTGCATACTTCATAACCGCTCATCTGAGGCATCATTACATCGAGAATAACAAGATCTGGTTTCTCGGCGAGCTTTTCCAGTGCAGCTTTTCCGTTTGAAGCTGTAATTACCTTATAACCGAAACGAGTTAAGTTATACTCCAAAAGTTCTACTATATCCTTTTCATCATCAACAACTAATATTTTTTGAGTCATAATACTCCAAACTTATTCGTTAATGGCTTCTGCGGTTTCTTGTCTTTCGTACCAAAGTACATTATTACGGTTAATAAGAATTTCAATTTCAGAGTTATCTTCTAGTTTTTTTACACAGAGTAGAGTTTTATCTAGCTTTAGCAAATCTTTTTTCTTTGCTTTTACAGTAATCGTTTCGGAATTAACAAGTTTGATTCTCCAAGCATCCATTGTAACCTCATATTAGTTTGATTGTGTAGAGTTTAACTTCACGGTCGCAACTTGTCTGGGCAAAGCAGCTTTTGCTTCCATAAGAAATAGTGCATGCTCTGCAATGTTAGCGGCGTGGTCGGCAAGATGTTCAATTTGTCTTGCAAGAATAAGTATGTACGCCAACGGGTCTACAAGATTAGTTTCAGATTTCATTTTTTGAGTAACGTAGTTAAACACTAGGGCACCTCTAAAAACTTTTGTTTTAAAATATTTCATCCCGCAAAG
Organism: Ignavibacteria bacterium; assembly: GCA_009773205.1. GTDB lineage: Bacteria > Bacteroidota > Ignavibacteria > Ignavibacteriales > Melioribacteraceae > Stygiobacter. The sequence goes on along the minus strand of WPAE01000003.1, from coordinate 21,144 downwards.
CGGGACAAAGGAAATTGATATTTTTAGAGGCGCCCACTAAAGAATTCTGTTCATCAACTTTATCATCTTTTACAATAACATTGTTTGCTAACTCTAAATTGGAATTGAGGAACGCTTCGATAACTTGGCTAATCATTTTATGCGCTTCTTTAGCCATATCCACTATGCCACTTTCCAATATCAAATTTTTATGTGCATTAATCTTTTTAGTCCGGTTGGCAATACTAACAGAAATATTTCCGCATCGTTCAAGCTGATTGTTGATCATTAAAGAGGTGATTACAAATCGAAGGTCATTTGCTATTGGCTGCTGGAGAGCAAACATATTTTCGCACTGAACTTGAAGCAGTTCATCGAAGGCATCAATTTCATCATCTTTTAATTTTATTTCTTTGTAGATATTGCTGCTCGCACGTGTGAGCGAATTAACTGCTTGCTGAACCTGATGATTAACAAGCGAAGACATTAGAGTTAGATTAGCTTTAAGTTCTTCCATACCAAAACCAAATTGATGAGGCATAAGAAGTTCCTTATTTTTTCTTTAATGGGAAATAGCCAACTTCCGTTACAATGCTCTGCCCTTTATCGCTTAAAATCCAATCAACAAATTTTTTAATATTTCCTTCTGGTCTCTTTTTTGTGTACATGTATAAGTACCGAGAAATAGGGTACTCACCTGATTCGATAAATTTCTTTGCAGGCAGATATGCTTTAGAGTTTGCATCAATTTTAACTGCTATATCTTTAATACCCTTAGCATAAGCAGCACCGCCAAAACCAATTGCATTTTTATCTTTGCTTACAGCATTAACAACTGCTGCTGTCCCCGGAAGACTTTGTAATGTAGAACTAAAGTCTTGGTTTTCAAGCACGTGTTCTTTGAAATAGACATAAGTGCCGGAACTATTTTCACGACCATAAATAATTATCTTTGCATCGTTACCGCCCACTTCCTTCCAATTTGTGATTTGCCCTTGATAGATTTTTTTTATTTGTTCGAGTGTAAGCTCAGCTATTTTTTTATTTGCTTTGTTTACATAAAGGCTGAGCCCATCAACAGCAACTTTAATTTCAACTCCTGGAGTTCCATACTTATCTTTTAGTTTTTCTTTTTCACTCTGTTTCATTGGGCGGGATGAATTACATATATCGGTTGAGCCGTTTATCAAAGCTGCTATTCCGGTTCCAGAACCGCCGCCTGTTACTTGTATAATAACATTCTTATTTTCTTTCATAAATAGCTCTGCCCAACGTTGGGCAAGAATTACCATTGTATCGGAACCTTTAACAGTTATAGTTTCTTCTGGAGAGAAAAACCCGGTTAAACAAACCAAAGCAGCTATTACCAACAGATATTTCTTCATATACATTTTCCTTAACAATTTCTTTACATAAATATCATTGGGCGCCTCACGAAAGACGCCCAATGATTTGAGAGAGAAACTACTTCAACAAATTCATTTTTTTTGTCGAAGTAAAACTTCCGGCTTTAAGTTGGTAGAAATAAACACCGGAGCTTAATTGAGTATTGGCCCGCTCCGACTCGCGTCCAGCGAGGCGCGAAATTGAGAATTGAGAATTATAAATGCCTGTTTGTTGAAATTCATCAACCAATGTTGCAACTACTCTTCCTAAAACATCGTAAACTTTAAGTGTTACGTGGCTTGGCACTTGTACCTTGTAACTTATAGCTGTTGTTGGATTAAACGGATTCGGATAGTTCTGGCTCAATTCAAACTTAGTAGGGATAGATGCACTGCCGTTTTCTTCAACGCTTACTCCCGTAAAAGATAAACTGCTCCATCTATCAGCCCAGTTTGTTGAACCAAAAGCTCCAACAAACCTAGCAGAAGTATCAAAAAATCCATCTGAAGGTGGAGTTGCAGCGCCTGTAAATACCGGCGAATTTGATTTTGGCATTGGGTTTGGCTTAGCAAGATTAAAAGGATCAATTAAATTTACTTCTGCATTAGTTGCAAAAGTTCTGCCGCCTTGAGCAGTAAACCAAGCTGGCATTTCTGCTTGGAATGATGCATCTGTTGATTTGAAATCACCGAGTACTGAACCGGCTATTATGCTGTTCTTTATGAATGCTGTTGTTCCGCTCTTCATATCTGCTACTGCATTGGTTCCATCTATCAGAACACCATCCGGCCAGCCCATTATTAAAGCATTTGCAATTTTGTTTTGTGATGATCTTCTTAAGTGCATTCCTCTTCTGAACAAAGAATTATATGCGGAAGTCTTTACAGCAGCAGGTCCTATTAATGTTACGTTATAATATGTTGGGCTTGTCCTTGGAGAGTTTGTTGAACCACTTCCATCGTTATCACTTTCAAATCCATTTGATGATGATTGATCTGCAATTTGAGGATCTCTTACAGAAAGTAAAAATTGTAACTTGCCATTGTATCCAAAGTCTGTATCAAAACAATCATCCCAGCCACGGTAAGCAATAAGGTATTTACCATTTACTGTACCGCCAAACCACTCAAAAGAATCATCGCCAGAATAACTAACCTGGATATATTCTACCAAAGTTTTGTTGCCTACGCCGCCAAAGGTTAATCCATTTATTTCGTTGTTAAGTGAGTATGCAATACCAGGATATTCTATTCTCATATACTTCAGCACGCCGCTGTTATCATCAACAACAGTTCCGCCGTATTCATCGCCGGGTCCTTCAATTAGCGCTTTGCCGCCCGGAACATTTACCGGCGCATTCCCTAATACTATAATTCCGCCCCAGTCTCCGTAGTTAGGTGCTTTGGTTGAGCCCGGCTTTGTAAATTCGCTTGTAAATACAATTGGTTTATCCACGGTTCCTTCTGCCATAATCTTAGCGCCAGGTTTAATTATTAAAGAACCCTGAGAGGACGCCTCGCCATAAATAGTTGTTCCCGGTTCTATAGTAAGAGTAGCGCCAGACATAACTCTAACAATTCCTTTTAGTACATAAGTTTTATTGGATGTTAGAGTTGTATTGGCTGTAATATTTCCGCTCAAAGCCTCTTGAGCAGAAAGAGTTCCAATAAATAATAGTAGTAAAACAAGTACTTTCGATAATAACTTCATAGACTCTCCTTTTGTTAGTGATAATCTTAGTTTAGTTTATATGATAAGCTGAGCGTAATAGTTTGACCTTTTTTCGACAACTCGGAAACTTTATCTCCATTCGGAGTTTTTTGAATGAACTTGTAGTTCTGCGCAAGTAAATCTTTAACAACAAATTTTAGATTGAGAGAATTGAATATTTTCTTTGAGAAAGACAAATCAATTTGATCTCTAGGTTTTTCGATAACATCACCTAAGTTAGCAAAGCCAACTTTTGCAATTTTTTGCCCGACTTTGTTATATATAATGGATGCTGTGTAACCGTTATCAAAACCTTCGTAGTATAAGCCAGCATTAAGAATAAAATCAGCTTGTCCTTGAAGCGGACGTTCAGAAATTTGAAATCCAGTATCCTTCAATTCAATTTTAGAATCAATCAAAGCAAGGTTGCCAATGAATGAAAAATCTGATAGCGAAGTTGATAAGAACTCAAGCGCTTTTCTAGCTTCGAACTCAACTCCAAAATTGTTTGCACTTTTTGCATTATCGTAAGATCTTAGCGGTTCAAAGGAAGAAGATGAGAGGAGTACCTGCTCAATCGGATCGGTAAATTTTTTATAATAGGCGCTAACTGCAAGCAATTCTTTTGGAGCCGGATAATATTCAAATCTAACATCGTAATTAGTAATCAAGCTTCTTTTAAGATTAGTATTGCCTATAACTAACTCGTTTTGAACAAAATCGAAATAAGTAAAAGGCGCTATTTCTCTAAACTCGGGGCGTGCAGTTGTTCTGCTGTAAGCTAATCTGAAATTGATAGATTCCGTAGCTTCGATTATAAGATTTACACTTGGGAACAAATCATTATAGTTTGAGCGTACTTCAACTGCTTCTCCTGTTCTAGTTTTACTATACAAGTTCTGCTTTGATTTTTCATATCTAACACCAGTAATAATTTTTATGTTTTTAACTGGTTGAAAATCTGTCATTACATAAGCAGCAGAAATTGATTGGTCCGATGTATAGCTATCTGTAGGCTGGGTAACTTCAATAATCTCTATAAATGTTGGATTAATATTTGCCGGCGTAAAAATTTTATCTACCGATTGCACAAGCGTTTTCTCTTCCTCTAAGAAATTGCCGCCTGGATTATTTCTGAATCCGAAAATTCTAGCTATAAAATCTCTTTCCTTTTTATCGAAAGTGTATCCAAATTTTAATGAAGGCAAAGCTGCGTTATCGAAAGGATTAATCTTTATGTTAAAATTGCCTCCATAAGATTTATCATCTAAATTGCCGAAATAACGAGTGGTAATTGATTGATCAAGTAAAAATTTGAATGGCTGGTTTGTCTCTTCAATTCCTCTTGCATAGATGTATCTTCTTGCATCAGGTTCGTTTCGTTCAGATGCCGCAAAGTTTATATTCCAATCAACCCGCGAACCTCTTAACAATGCAAAATGATGCTCACCAATTAACTGATGCGATTGTAAAGATCTTGAAACAAACCTAAGAGCTGTTACTCTTCTTATTTGCTGTGTGTAATTGTAAATACCTTCGTAAGTAGTTGTCTCATTATCGCTGGTATTATTGTAAACATTCTTTAAGCTGAACTTGTGAGCTTTTCCAATTTTGTAGCTTACATTAAAAAGCGCACCCCAGTTAACATTAATATTATAGTTATTGCCGGCATATTCAAATCGAGGTCCTTCAAATGTATAAGATGCTTGATTCAGTTCTTTGTTTTCTGCCGAGTTTGAATAAGTTAAAGAGCCAATGTAACCAAGTTTGCTTTCTTCAAATTCCGTTTGATTGCCAATGTTTAGTCTAAAACTTGAGTTGATTGGTGCGTTTAATCTTTTTGTCTGCCAATTATCATTGAAAGATAAACCTATAGCTTGGAGCTGTTCACTGCTGTAAGCTGCTTTAGTAACTTTATTACTGTTTACTGTCGAAGGCAGTTTGCGTGTTCCGTCATCAATACCAAGAAAATCCTTTCCTCCGCCAATGTAAGTATTGAAGGGTTTGAAAGTAGTGTTAGAATTATACGCGGTTGATAAACTTAAATCGAGAATGAATCTTGATGGAAACTCTATGGTGTTAATTTCTACCAAACCGCCTGTAAAGTCTGCCGGTTTATCTGGTATAAATGTTTTTGAAGTAAGAACATTTTCCATCAAGCTCGCAGGGAACATGTCGTAAGCGAAAGTTCTCTTTTCCGGATCAGCGCTTGGCAGGTTGGAACCATTTAGCATCGTGTTATTATATCTATCGCCAACACCGCGTATGAAAGCGTATTTACCATCAGAAATTGTTACTCCTGTCATGCGCTTCAATACATCTGTGCCATCCGAACTATTGTTTTTACTTATCAGTTCGGCGCTTTGTCCATCCACAATATTTAAGGAGTTTCTTTGTATGTTGAGAACAGAAGCTTCCGTTGCTTTCAATGCTTCGGCAGATACAACTACTTCATTTAATTCTGTTGTTGAAGGAACTAACTGAATATTTACGATGCTGTTTTGTCCGGTTTTAACTACTACATCATTTATTAATGTGGTCTGATAAGAAATGTAAGAAACCCGTAACTGGTAAGTCCCGGCTTCCAGTCCTCTTAAAGAAAAAGTTCCATCTAAATCTGTTGAAGCACCTGTTGTTGTTCCAACAATTAAAACACTAGCGCCAATTAATTCTTCGTTGTTAGTTTTATCGGTAATTTTCCCGCTTATCGAGCCTTTTTGCTGTGCAACTGTGTTGCCTATGAACGAAAACATTATTAATAAAAACGTGCAGATAAATTTGTAAGAACTATTCGTGTAGTTCTTGGTTGATTCGTTGCGCATTTACTTCTCTCTCTTATTATTAAATTTTTCTGATGCGAATTTAGATTTCGCGTATTAACAGAAAGTTAAAGCTGCGTTAAATAATTGTTAAGTTTTATTATCTTGTTAAAAGATGTTTGTTTGTTTTTTTCAGCATTTATAAGTTGTTATGCAAAAAATGAGGACTTTGGAAGTTCTACAGTTGTGAAAGCAATTATACAAATACTAATAGCTCTCTTAGGTGCTTTTTATTATCTGCATGCTCAAGAAGCACTTAAAACCAGCATGTTCGATATGAAACTATTTACTCAACATCTAAGTAAACTTGGCAGCGATAGTTTAGAAGGAAGAGCGCCCGGAACGCCCGGCGGAAATCTTGCGGCTAAATACTTAGCAAATGAATTTGCAAAGATTCATCTAAAGCAGTTTAGCAGCAAGACAAAATATTATCAACACATTCCTTTCCATGGAAGTAAAGCGCTTTACAATTCGAAGCTGAACATCCGTTTTGGAAGCGAAGCAATCGGGTTCAGATTAAAAGAAGATTTCTTAATGTATAATACCAACAACCCTGTATTTATTCCGAATGAAACACCAATGGTTTTTGCAGGATATGGAATTTCTGCGCCGGAATTTGATTATAATGATTATCATGATTTAGATGTAGAAGGAAAAATTGTTGTTTTCTTAGATGGGGAGCCATACTCTGAAGACCCAGATTATTTTAATGGAGCTTTACCTTCAATATATAGTTTACCGGAATCCAAGCAGAGGATTGCTCTTTCACGCGGCGCAAGAGGAAGTATTTTAATTCCACTTTACTCAAATATAAAAAGTGATGATTGGGAAAAAGCCGTGCATGATTTTTCTTTCGAGAATTTAACCTTAGCAACTTCACCTTCAACTAATTTCGATATTATAATTAATCCTCAAATTGCCGGACTGCTTTTTACCGGAAGCGGTTACACACTGAATGAACTTTTAGAAATGCAAAGTAGCACTAGAGTGAAATCATTCCCGCTGAACGGACTTCTAACTTTTCAAGGCAGTTTTAAGCAAAGAGATTTTGTAAGCCCAAATATTATTGGGATAGTTGAAGGTGATGATGCAAATCACAAAGACACTTATGTTATTGTAAGCGCACACTACGATCATCTTGGAATTGGCACGGCTGTAAAAGGTGATTCAATTTATAATGGCGTATTTGATAATGCTGCCGGAGTATCTGCACTATTAGAAATTGCACGAGTGTTTTCGGATACAGCTTATTATAAAAGACGCTCAATTATTTTCCTTCTGCTTACTGCGGAAGAGTACGGTTTGCTTGGGTCTGAGTATTATATACAAAATCCAATTCTTCCTCTTTACAAAACTGTTGCTAACATAAACATAGATGGTATAGCTTCTTATGACAGATTCAAATCGTACGTGGCTCTCGGAGCAGAGTTTTCCAGTATTCAAAGTTTTGTAAATAATGCAGCAGAAATACGAGGACTTAAGCGAACTGAAATTTCAGAAAAATTTAAGAGAGAAAATTCATTCGCAAAATCAGATCAATTTTCATTTGCCAAAGCCGGCATACCTTCTATTCTAATTACGGAAGGAACAGATTACGAAAATATCAGCAGCGAAGAAGGTATCGCGAAGTTGATTGAGTTTGCAAGAAACATTTATCACTCTCCTTTTGATGACCTGACACAGACAATAAATTATGATGCAGTAAAACAACACATAGATTTTATTTTTGGCGTGATTGATGAACTTGTAAACTCAGAGAATAAACCGGAATGGAATTTTAATTCACCTTTTAGATATGCTAGAATACTTTCTCAAAAGAGATTAAAGTGAAAAGAAAACAATTTTTCTTATATCTAACATTAATGATTGCAGGCGGATGTACTTTTCTTTATAACGATAAAGTAGTGATTAAAATTAAAGGGTCGGAAACGATGCTTATTCTAACAAATAGATTAGCATTAGAGTATTCAAAGGAAAATCCCAAAATAAATTTTGTAGTTGAAGCTGGAGGAACTGCAGCAGGATTTAAAGCATTAGTTGCAAACGAAATAATGATTTCAACTGCTTCAAGAAACTTAGAGCCAGAGGAAATTAAATTAGTTTCGGATAAATACGGGTCAATAGGCGTTTCCACTTCAATAGCAAAAGACGCTCTTTGCATTTATGTAAATAGAGATAATCCTCTTGAATCTCTAACAATACAAGAGATAAAGAAAATTTTCTTAGGGCAAATTACCAATTGGAACGAGCTTGGATGGATAGATAACCCCATAAATGTTTACCTAAGAAACGGCACATCCGGCACACTGCAGCTTTTTCAGAAATTAGTTTTAGAAAATGAGCAGTTCGTTAGTTCATCAAAGCAGTTTAATTCAAACGAAAGCCTGCAGCAAGCAGTTGCAAACGATATTTACTCGATAACTTTTTCTGGTTTCGTAAAAAATTCTAATTGCAAAATAGTGTCTATCGAAAATATTTCTCCCGACAGTACAAACGTACTACGAGGCTATTATCCACTTTCGAGATATTTGCACTTGTACACTTTGAAGCAGCCTGAAGACGAAATTAAAAAATTTATTAACTGGGTTTTGAGCCCTAAAGGACAAAACATTATTGAAGAAGAAGGATTTTACGCTTTGTTTAATTACTCACTAGACTAAACAGCTATGGAGGCAATTTCCGCTTCAGCAAATTTTTCTTTTGCTACAGAAAATTTTTGTAAACTCACACTTACATCAAAAGGAAATGCATCAATCAAGAAGTATGATGGTTCATTACCTTCCATAGAGGCACCTGCGTTCACAAATCTTATTTTCTTACGGAAATATTCGCACATTTCGTGACTGTGACCATGCAATACAATACTTACATCGTTCGCTTCAAATAAGTTTATCAATTTCTTTTTACCCCTGAGTTTCATTGTAAAGCTTTCTATTTTACTCCATAAACTGCTTTCCGAACTTTTGGATATATCAGATTTATGATAAAAGTGGTGATGAACTAAAACAATCTTCAGCTTATCCTTGAACTTTGGAAGTAATAGAAGGTTCTCAACAATTCTTCTTTGAATTTTACCAATTTTTCCGTTGGAAGCAAATGGATTTTTGAAAGGAGAATATTCATCAATAGAATTTAATCCAACTAATACAACGCTCTTTAGCTCTTTGGCAAATGGGAAGTATATTTCTTCGTGCGGATGAATTGTGTTTTCAAAAAGTTCGCGAAAGTAAGAAACGAACTTAGAGACCCTCTCCTGATAGTTTATATTGAGACATTTAAAAGGAAAATTAGCAACATCCTGCGCTGTCTGCGGTCCGCCAAAAATATCGTGATTTCCTATGATAACTGTAGATTTATCACTGCTAAGCAAATTGTAGCTCTGCAAAAGTTCTCTGAAATACACGAATTCTCTTTCTTCTGCATTATCGGTAATATCACCTGTAAACACAAAATGTTGAGCTCCGTTTTCTAGAGCATGATCAAGAACCTCTTTAATCTTATTTCTATTGCTCTTTTTGAAATTCGAGCATAAATGCAAATCTGAAAAATGTGCAATTCTCATGGCTTCTCAAAAAAGTATAAGAAAATTTAGTTTTGCAATGTTATCAGATTATTAAGACAAGATTAACAAACAATAAATAAAACCAAATCACTTTTAACAATTTATTAACGATAGATTAATTGTGAGATAACACTCTGATACGATATTTGCTTTGCAAACAAGGAGATGGTTATGAGTGCAAAAGTAAAAGTAGGGTCAAGGTTCATAGGTCAAGATGAACCTGTATATGTTATTGCCGAAGTTGGAATTAATCACAATGGTTCTCTTGCTTTAGCAAAAAAATTAATTGATGGGGCCGTATTTTCCGGCTGCGATGCTGTAAAGTTTCAAAAGAGAACTCCAGAGCTATGTGTTCCTCAAGACCAGTGGAAAATGGAAAGAGACACTCCTTGGGGAAGAATCACTTATCTTGAATACAAGCATAAGATTGAGTTTGGTTTTTCCGAATATGAGCAGATAGATGAGTATTGCAAACATAAAGGAATAGACTGGTTTGTTTCTGCGTGGGATGAGGAGTCAGTTGAGTTTATTGAACAGTTCAATCCGATTGCCTACAAAATAGCTTCGGCTACTTTAACAGACGAAGATTTGCTTATTAAGATCAAATCAACAAATAAACCTGTAATGCTTTCAACCGGTATGTCCACAATGGAAGAAATAGGAGTAGCAGTAAATACGCTTGGGGAAAAAAATTTACTTCTTGCTCAGTCAACTTCTAGTTATCCATGCAAAGAAAATGAATTAAATCTAAAGATGATTGAGACTTATAAGAAGCTGTACCCCAACATCCCTATCGGATACAGCGGTCATGAAACAGGACTTGCGCCCACATTAGCAGCTGTAGCGTTAGGAGCAGCCTTTGTGGAAAGACATATTACACTTGATAGGGCTATGTGGGGAACTGATCAGGCTGCGTCTGTTGAAGTGAATGGAATGTTTCAGCTTGTTAAAAATATAAGAGACATTGAAAAAGCACTGGGCGACGGCAAAAAAAAAGTATACACAGAGGAAATGAAAAACCTAACTAAGATGCGCAAATTCAGAAATTCTCAAAAGTTAGTTGGTTAACAGTTCTTAACACTTGCGCGTGTTAAAGAGCCATTTGTTGTTGTGAGTAAGTGCAATGCAATTATCTCCGACATTGCAACAGTGCCACACAACCATAATAAAATTCCCTTCCTTAGGCAGAAGGGGCTTTAACAAAAAGAATTGATTAGAAACTGTCCCGATTTTGTAGCAAATCGGGATGCCGAACTCTGACAAGCCCTGCCTTGCGGGAAGAATCTCCATTTTTCTTTCTAAAAGCTAAACGAAGATCCTTCATCCGCTAAAGCGGATTCAGAATGACAGTTATTAGAGATGCTCATAAGCTATTTACTATAAATGAGCCGAATCTAACCCGCATGCCTCTTTAGACCAAACATAGCGGGCAGGAAAGGTCATTTTGACAATATCTGGTTACGATTTAAAGTCGAAAACAAAATTTTTTAATAATGATCATGGCTTTATAGAGTAGGCTCATAAATGATTTAATGCCTGCAGCAGGCGGGCTTGTCCGCCGTTTTATGGATGGTTTGGCGGACTTGGCGGTCCTTTCCTAATGAAAATTTGGGCTTAATATTAGGGCGCTTCTAAAAATATCAATTTCCTTTGTGGGCTTTCCGTCCCGAAAATCGGGACGGGGTTAACCCCGACAAGCATGGTAAGATTTTAATTGTCTTTATAAATTAAAAATCTTACATAAGTTATTTACTATAAATGGCTTAATGCTTGTCGGCCCGTAGCAGGCGGGCTTGTCGGCCCGTATGGCAAACCTGCCTACCGCAGGCAGGTTTTCCTAATGGAAAATTTGGGTTAAAACAAAAGTTTTTAGAGGCGCCCATTATAACAATGGGAATATTATGGCAAAATTACTTCGACAGGCGCTTCTATTTATACTTTGTTTACTACTGGCTACAGCAAGCAGGAAGTATTCAGCTAATTAAATTTGCTTTTTCATACGAACTTTTTGGTGGGCAGTAATAATTTTTTTAAAAGCTTAAGCCGTAGCTCTTAATATTGAAAAAGAATTTGAAGCAATAAACTTTTGTTTTTTTTCTTCCTTGATTAAACTTATGTCAACAAGAATTAATCCATCTACACAATTTTCAAAATCGGGGTCAATACCGAAATCAAGAAACTTAACTCCGCCAGCTTCGCATAATTCCGAATAATGTTTATATAAAACTGGAACTTTAAATCCTAATGGTTTTAACATAGTCTTCAGAATTCTATAATCATCTTTTGCACTCTCGCCAACAAACATACTAAAATACTCGGCGTGAGTAGCTTCAGACATAACAAACTTTCTTTTAGATTCTACCAACCCGTTATTGTAACCATACCATTTGTTAAAGTATGTTATAATCATTTCTTTTGCAGAATTAGGATAATTATTGCTTATACTAACGCCGCCAAACAAATATCTTACGGATGGATAGTGTTGTAAATACGCCCCAATCCCCTGCCAAAGATAATTCAAGGCGTTAGAGTTCCAATATTTGCTTTGAACAAAGCTTCTTCCAAGTTCAATTGAGTCTTTTAAATAACCGGAACTAAAATCTTTACTAAAATTAAAAAGTGTAGAGGTATAAAATCCGTTTTCACCAATTTTATCCATAATATAATTACCCGAACCAATTCTGTAAGCCCCAATTATCTCAAGTTCATTTTCATCCCAAACTACTAAATGCGAATAATGAGAATCAAACTTATCAATGTCTAATTTTCTTCCGGTACCTTCACCAACTTTTCTAAATGTTAATTCTCTTAGTCTTGCAATTTCATTTACGGTCTGGGGGGATTCGATTTTGGTAGTTAAATAAATTTTCATATTGTTATGTGTTATTCCAAGCAGCCGGGAACTTGCAAGTTCAAGTTTAATAGCTTTGCGGTCCACAGGGTGAATCACATTCTTCTCTGTCGAATAAATTCCTTTTCTATTTTTGCCTAGAAGATAAACATGTTTCCTCAGCAGCATCGTTTGATAATTCTCATCAATGATCGAGGCTGTGAATACTTTGGCAGGAATTACATCCCCAATTTTTAATTGAATAGTTTTATTTCTTTTGTTAAAAAGCTCGTGAGCCAGCAAAAATGTAGATAATTTTTTGCTAACAATAGAAGTAAAATAAAACAGAAAAGAGTTTCTCGCTTCAATAAATACAGGCAGAATTGGCGCCGAAAATCTTTTGGCAAAATGGACTGCACCTTTATGCCATCTGGAATCGGTTATCTTAATTCCATTAAGCCTTGATACTGTTGCAGCAGGAAAGATGATAACCATTTGTTCATTGTGAAGCGCCTTCTGAACAGCCAGAATAGCATTCTTCTGTGCGTGCTTGGAATCTAGTTTTAGTGGAATAAACATTGTTCTTAGCTGCTCAATATTACTCAATACTTCGTTAGCAACAACTTTTACATCTTTTCTGATTTCAAGCACAGCTTTAAGTATTGAAAGTGCATCAAGACTGCCAATTGGATGGTTTGCAACACATATAATTTTTCCATGCGAAGGAATTTTTTCAAAGTCTCTACTAGAAATCAAATAAGAAAAATTTAGATCATCAAATAAATGTCCAATAAACTGTTTCTCATCCAGATGTTCATTCGCTTTTATAAAGTTTTCGATTCTGTTTAGATAAAGTATTTTGGTTAAAATGCCAGTCACTACTTTCTTTGCCGCTTTCCCAATATATGTTTCACCAAAATTAATTTTCAAGAAAATTAATTCGCTCATTTTGTTGTTCATATTTCTTTAATATCCTGTTGAAACATTCTCTCTTCGTAAACAGAAGTTAGCAGTTCAAATTTTTCTGAATTAAGCACATATTTGCCTAATACACAATTATCAGTTTTTTGTTTAATCAACCATTGTTTGTTCGCTAATATCTCAATCAAAATTTGGTTCTCTTTTTCGGATAGGTATTTAAGAATTGTCCTTTCCTCGCTGGAAAGTTTTTTAGAGAATTCATCTTCTGTTCTTATTTTCTTATAAATATTCCTTTTGTACCTGCTAATACGATATAGTTCACTAACAAGATTCTCGAAGTAAGGAGAGCTGTATAATACAATATCAAAGTTTATCTGCGACATTCTATGCCTGCTTAAACCCAGGAATCCACGAGCGAATTTGCCGAAATTTCGTTATCGGCTATTTTGTTTTTCTTTTCTTCACTTTTGCTTGAAAGAAAAAGTAGAATTAATATTGATAATCCAGGTAAAACTTGTCCCAAAGTAAACCAATCTTTCTGGTTTCTATATTTGCTATAAGCAATTACCGAACAAATTGCTCCTGAAACCAAACCTATAATTGCATAATAGAGCCCAAACATAATTACCCTTTTTTATTGCTGGGCAATATTAAGAAACGTGTATTAACTTAAGATGAACGAATCATTAAGCTTTTGTTAAGAAATTAAATTGAATTTGCTTCACTATGTCGAGTCCGAGCATTGATCCAACCGACTAATTACTTCAATATTATTAAAATTTTTAAAAGTTACTTTTAAAATTATGTTATTAATATCCCTTACAACTACGAAGCTAGAAGCAACAGACTCAACGATACCTATAAATACTTGCTCTTTAGTTTTTGTAGAAATTGGGAAAGTATATTTTATTTTGTTACCTACATTATATTCCATAGCATCTCACAATTGTTTATACAAAAATAGCCGAGCAGTATTACACAAGAATTAAGTGTCAGTTAAGAATCTGTAAAGATTACTTGAATAACTTACCGAAGTCTTCCTTTTCGATTTAATTAGGCAATTTTTAGAAATTTTCTCAATAGGCGAATAATGTTGTATATTAGAGTTGAAATATGAATCGATCCATGTAGGACGGTTACAAAATAACAATAAATTTTATTAGGACTTGATCAATTGACAGGTACCTCAATGCTGACCCAAAACTTTTATATTTTATTTCTTTTCGGTTACTACTCAACCACAGCTGCCACTTCATTAGTCACACCTTGTTTTATCCTTCTTCATTATTTCGATCAGAATACTCTGGAGAAACTGCTATGAAGTATGTAAGCGAGTTTTCTTTGAAGAAACTTAAGAGCGAAAAAATTTCTTTAGTTACCTGCTACGATTATACTTCGGCAAGAATTATAAGCAAAAGCGATATAGATGCAGTTTTGGTTGGAGACAGTGCAGCAATGGTAATGCACGGTTTCGAAAATACAGTTCATGCCGAAATCCAAATGATGTGCTACCATATAAACGCTGTTAAGCGTGCAATAAAAGACAAAATTATTATTGCCGATTTGCCCTTTCTTGAACATAAAAAAAGTACCAGCGATACAATTTCATCCATAGATAAAATTATGAAAAGCGGCGCACATGCAGTTAAAATTGAGGGAGCGTTTGGAAATCTAAATTTAATTGAAACTCTCACTAAAGCTGGAATTCCGGTTATGGGGCATCTTGGGTTAACGCCGCAATCAATTAATGCGATTGGGAGCTATAAAGTACAAGGAAGAAAAAGCTCTGAAGCAGAACTTATTATTGAACAAGCGGTAGAATTAGAAAACGCCGGCTGTTTTGCAATTGTGCTTGAGCTTATACCAAAAAATTTAGCTTCTGAAATAACAAGTAAAATTAAAATTCCGACAATAGGAATTGGCGCTGGTAATGGAACAGATGGACAAGTTTTGGTACTTCAAGATTTGCTTGGAATGAATGAAGATTTTAATCCCAAATTTGTTAAAAAATATTTGAATGGTTATGAAGCAACTTTAAGAGCTTTAAACAGCTATCACAAAGATGTTGTAGAATTGAAATTTCCTACTGATGATGAGAGCTTTACATGATTATAATTAAAACAGCAGATGAGCTAAAACTCCTTAGAAAAAAATTTATAGAAGCTAAAAAAGATGTTGGATTTGTTCCAACTATGGGCGCTTTGCACAGCGGGCACAAATCATTATTTCAAAAATCTCTTGTTGAAAACGATGTAACGATTGTAAGCATTTTTGTGAACAGTACTCAATTTAATGACAGAAGCGATTACGCAAACTACCCTATTAATATTGAAAAGGATGTCGAGATTTTAGAGCAATCCGGTGTTGATGTTCTCTTTCTGCCAAATTATGAAGTTATCTACCCTGATAATTATAACTATAGAATTAACGAGTATTTATTCAGTAAAACTCTATGCGGCAGAACGCGCGAAGGGCATTTTGAAGGTGTACTAACAGTGGTGATGAAACTGTTAAATATTGTTAACCCAAAACGGGCTTACTTTGGTGAAAAAGATTACCAGCAATACTTATTAATCAAAAATATGTGTCAGTCATTTTTTCTCGATGTAGATATTATTAAATGCCCTACTGTTAGAGAAGTTGATGGCTTAGCTATGAGCAGCCGAAATTTATTACTAACTAAACAAGAACGAGAAACAGCACCACATTTTTATAAAATTCTTAGTCAACCCTATACCATTAAAAAAACAGAAGAAGAGCTGGTAAATTTTGGTTTTATAATTGACTACATAGAAGATTTACACAATAGAAGATTTGGAGCAGTATATTTAGGCAAAGTGAGGTTAATAGATAATGTTAAACTATAATATTTTGTTTAAGATTACCGGTTCTATTGCGGTATATAAAAGCGCAATAATTATTTCTAAGTTAGTTCAAGCAGGTTGCAAAGTGAAAGTTGTTGCCACAGAAAGTGCATTAAAGTTTGCAGGCAACGCCACATTTGAAGGATTAACCGGAAATAAAGTCTTAACAGATTCTTTCGCCGAAGGTGAAATGATGAGCCATATTAACCTTGTGAAATGGGCTGATTTAGTAATAGTAGCTCCTGCAACTGCCAATACAATAAATAAACTTGCTTCAGGAGCAGGAGATTCGCTTCTAACATCATTGTTTTTGGCACATGATTGGACTAAGCCCTATTTAATTGCACCTGCAATGAACACAAATATGTTCAAACATCCGGCTACTCAAGAAGCTATGAACAAATTAGCAAGCTGGGGCGCAACAATTCTGCCAACAGATATTGGTTACTTAGCATGTGGCGATGTTGGCGAAGGAAAGCTATTAGACACCGATTTGATTTACGAGAAAATTATATCATCAATAACTTCGATTTCAAAAAGTGGGAAAAATGTTTTGATTACTTATGGCGGCACATCAGAAAGTTTAGATGGTGTAAGAACAATTACCAACATTAGTACTGGAAAAACCGGTGCTGCTATTGCAGAGCAGCTTGCTGCTTGTGGGCATAAAGTTAGCGTACTTCGTTCAAAGAGTTCTTTGGTTTCTAAACTTAAAAATGATGAAGTTACTTACGGTACTTTTGATGAATACAAAAAAGAAATATTCAAGTTGCTTTCTGAACAAGATTTTGATGCTGTAATTCATTTAGCCGCTTTGAGCGATTACACACCGACTAAACTCGAATACGATGATCAAGTAAGTCGTTTGCCGCTGAAGTCAAAACTTAATTCAGAAATAGATACAATTAAAGTTGTGCTTAAAAAGAACCCGAAAATAATTTCTCAACTAAAGTCCGTCTCAAAAAACAAAGAAATAAAAGTTATCGGTTTTAAATTGACCAACAACAGAAATGAACCCGAAAACTTAAAAGCCGTTAATAAGCTCTTTAGTGAGGCAGACTGTGTCTATGTTGTTCATAACGATTTGGTTAGTAGAACAACAACAAATGAGCAAACATATTTTACAGTTTATGATAAACTAATGAATAGAAAAGAATGCACTACAGTAGTAGAACTTGCTAAGGAAATGGAGATAATCTTGGAGAATAATTTATGATACTTTGCATTGATATTGGGAACTCGCAAATACACGGCGGTGTCTTTAACGAAGATGAATTAATTATGCAATTCCGTAAAACATCGCGCCAGCAATTCTCATCGGATGAAATTGGGTTGTTTCTTAAAATGGTTTTACGAGAAAATGATATTGCACCAAATACTATTTACGGTATTTCAATTTGTAGTGTTGTGCCAGATTTAAATCACTCAATTAGAAACGGCTGCATAAAATATTTTAGAATTGAACCCTTCTTCTTGAAAGCCGGAGTTAAAACTGGATTAAAAATAAAGTACAGAAATCCATTAGAAGTTGGGACAGACAGAATTGCAAATGCAATTGCTGCTACTTCCTTATTTCCAAATAAAAATATTATTGTGATAGATTTTGGAACCGCCACTACATTTTGTGCAATTAGCAAAACAAAAGATTATTTAGGCGGAATTATCCTGCCGGGGATCAGAATTTCAATGGAAGTGTTGGAAACAAAAGCTGCGCAACTGCCAAGCGTAGAAATAAAAAAACCGGAAAATGTTGTTGGAAGATCTACAGTGGAAAGTATCCAGTCCGGATTGTTTTATGGACAAGTAGGAACTGTGCGCGAAATTAAAAATAAAATTATTAATGAAGTTTTTAGTGATGAAACGCCAGTAATAATTGGCACCGGCGGATTTAGCAGTTTGTTCGAAAGTGAGAATCTGTTTGATTTAACTCTTCCTACTCTGGTATTGAAAGGACTGCTTAATGCTTATAGAATTAATAACAACTCCGAGTAAGGAAATTTAATGCATAAGATAATGTTGAAATCAAAAATACACGGCGCTACAGTAACAGGCAGCGATTTAAATTATGAAGGCTCTATCGCAATTGATAAAGAGCTTTGCGCTAAAGCAGACCTTGCCGAGTTTGAGAAAGTAGAAATTTATAATATTAACAACGGCAATCGTTTTTCTACTTATGTTATTTATGGCAGCAAGAATGAAATAAGTTTAAACGGCGCAGCTGCTCGGCTTGTTCATGCCGGAGATAAAATTATAATTGCTTGCTACGCTTTATTTGATAAAGAGGAAGCTGAAACACATAGACCAATAGTTGTTCTTCTTGATGATAATAATTTTATTAAAGAAATTATTGTTAAATGAAAAATATTTACGATTACATAATTGTAGGGCAAGGTTTAGCGGGTTTAGCAGCTGCTTTTTATGCTTCGGAATTTGGGTCGGTCGCAATTATTTCTAAAGAGAATAGAAAAATCAGCAATTCATATTTAGCCCAAGGCGGTGTAGCTGCTGCAATTTCGGGCAACGATTCACCATTGATTCATTATAACGATACAATAAAGGCTGGAAAAGGACTTTGTGATGATAAAGCCGTTAAAGTTCTTGTTAAAGAAGGTGCTGAAATAATAAAAGAGATTATTCAATTAGGAATGAAGTTTGATTCTAAAGACTCTGAATTGGCTGTTAGTCTTGAAGGTGGTCATTCAAAATGTAGAGTATTACACGCAAAAGGAATTGCTACAGGCAAAGAATTGGTTCGTTTTTTTTCAAAATTAATTTCAGAAAGAAACAATATTTATCAATTTAACAACACTTTGCTTTTAGAGGTCCTCACAGAAAAAGAGTTTGCTAAAGGCGTACGTCTTATTGATCTAAAAAAGAAAAAAGTACATAATCTACTTTCAAATAACATAATACTAGCTACAGGCGGCTTTACAGGAATATACCAGCGTACAACAAATCCAAACACAACAATAGGCGAAGGAATTGTTGCCGCTTATAATGCCGGCGCTTATTTAGAAAATATGGAGTTTGTTCAGTTCCACCCGACTGCCCTTAACAAAGCTAACATTCCGGCATTACTGTTAAGCGAAGCATTACGCGGGGATGGAGCAGTAATTGTTGATTATAATGGAAAGAGAGTTTTTGAAAATTCTTTAATCAATGAACTCTCTCCTAGAGATGAATTGAGCAAGGCAATTTTTTGCAATATTATACAGAACAAGAAAATAAATATTTATCTTAGTCTTGAAAAGTTAGACAAGAAACTTATAACTAAGAAATACTGCTCGATTTATATATCACTCAAAAAATTTGACACAGACATTACTAAACAAAAAATTCCAATTAGCCCGGCTGCGCATTATTCTGTTGGCGGAATAAAAACCGACTTAAATGGAAGCAGTAATGTAAAAGGACTTTATGCTATAGGCGAAGCGGCTTCAACTGGCGTTCATGGCGCTAATAGGTTAGCAAGCAATTCTTTACTTGAGTGTTTAGTTTTTGCCAAGCGGGCAGTAAATCATTCCAGAAAACAGAAAGTAAAAAAAGTATTCAACCATATCGAACCAATTGAGTTAATATTTGCAGAAAGAAACGCATCGAAATATTATGAAGTTAGAAAAGAGATAGCAAAGCTGCTTTGGGAAAATGTTGGCATTATCCGCAATCAAAAACAAATGGAACGGTGCATTACAGTTTTGAACAATCTTGAAAAGAAATATTTAGGAGTGCAAAACGAATTTTATTTTTTACAAACTCAAAATTTAATTAAGCTTGCAAACTTAATTGTTAAAGCTGCATTAGTAAGAAAAGAAAGCAGAGGATGCCATTACCGCAGTGATTATCCAAACCCTAAATCAAAATTCCGCGCTTCATCTATTCAAACAAAAAACATAAAACTCTTTTATGAAACTAAATGAACAAACCAAAATGTTAATTACCCTCGCGCTTACCGAAGATATTGGTAAGCGGGATATTACAACAAGTCTGATTGTAGATAGTAAACTCAAAGGGATTGCAACTATAGTTGCAAAAACAAATGGAATTATCTGCGGTATAGAGACAGTAAAATATATCTGCCGTACTTTTGACAAGAGAATAAAAATTGAACCTTTTGTAAACGATGGCGATGTTGTTACAGCTAATCAAACGATAGCAGAACTTAATGGAAACTACGCTTCAATTCTAACAATTGAAAGAACGATGTTAAACTTTATGCAGAGAATGTCTGGCATAGCAACTGCAGCAAACGAATTTGTTAAAAAACTTTCTGGTACAAAAACAGTACTGCTTGATACAAGAAAAACAGCGCCTGGTCATAGACATTTGGATAAATATGCAGTTAAGATTGGAGGAGGCACAAATCATCGCATCGGTTTGTTCGATATGATTTTAATAAAAGAAAACCACATTACTGCTGCCGGCAGCATA
The DNA here is from genome assembly GCA_009773205.1 of Ignavibacteria bacterium. GTDB lineage: Bacteria > Bacteroidota > Ignavibacteria > Ignavibacteriales > Melioribacteraceae > Stygiobacter. The sequence goes on along the minus strand of WPAE01000003.1, from coordinate 645 downwards.
ACCGAAGCTGTTAAAAAAGCGATGATGCAAAAGCAAAATAAATTGCTGATTGAAGTAGAGACAACAAATTTGGAAGAGGTTAAAGAAGCACTTTTGTGCGGCGTAGATATAATTATGCTTGACAATATGAGCCTGTCCTCAATGAAAAAGGCTGTAAGGCTTATTAATGGCAAATGCAAAGTGGAAGCATCCGGCGGCATTACTTTAAACAACGCTAGAAAAATTGCTTTTACAGGTGTTGATTTTATTTCTGTAGGTGCTGTAACCCACTCAGTAAAAGCGCTTGATATTGCAATGTACATCATACTAAAAACCTAAACCTGTTGTGAGATTAGAAAAGAAACAAGATAGAATGAAGCTAAAAGCAATTATTCAAAAGGCTATCTGCGGAAATCATAGTAAACCCTTGCTTCGAACAACGACAGCTTCGTCGAGCAGCCGGGCGGGCGTTCAATCTGCGTTACAATTTAGCTTAAGGGCGCCTCTAAAAATATCAATTTCCTTTGCGGGCTTTCCTTTTTCTTTGTGTTCTTAGCGTGAAATATTTTAAACCCAAAAAATTCATTAGAAACTGAATTTTTTGCCGAAGGCCGAAAGTAAAATGTTATTTCTAAACATTTTACTTTCGGGGTTAACCCCGACAAG
>WPAE01000062.1 GCA_009773205.1 Ignavibacteria bacterium | reverse complement strand
TCTTTATAAATTAAAAATCTTACATAAGTTATTTACTATAAATGACTTAATGCTTGTCGGCCCGTATGGCAAATTTTCCTAATGGAAAATTTGGGTTAAATTTTTAGTTATTCGCATTGAGGATATTCTAAACAACATAATGGCTGTTACATTTATCACAAAACTTTCGGATTCGTTTTTGCTTTGAACTTGCACTCATTTACGCGCTTATGTGTTTCATCCAAAAGCAGTTACATTGTATTTCAAACACGCTTTCTTTAACTTTGCCCACAAAATGAAAGAACCCGTCTCACTTTTCGGTGTATCTAAAATAAACAATCTCAAAAAGTGAAGTAATTATTTGCTCTAACTAAAACTACCAAAAGAGCAAAACATAGGAGAAATTGATGTTTGGTTCGCTGCTTAAGAAGTTTTTCGGTGACAAAAATGAAAAAGCTACAAAAGACTTATGGCCAATTGTTAATCAAATAAATCAAGAGTTTGAAAAGTTACAACCGTTATCTGATGACGGGCTGCGCACAAAAACTGCCGAGTTTAAACAAAGAATTGCTGAAGCTACGTATGAAATAAAAACCGCGCTCGATGAACTGAAAGCAAAACTCGCCGATGTTCAATCCGCAGAAGAAAAACATTCACTTCACGATGAAATAAAAGAATATGAAGACCAGTTAACTGAAAAGTATGATGAAGTTTTGAACGAAATTCTTCCAGAAGCATTTGCTGTTGTAAAAGAAACCTGCCGCCGCTTAGTTGGAAAATCTTGGAGTGCAGCTGGCAATAAAATTAATTGGGAAATGGTTCCTTATGATGTTCAGCTTATTGGCGGAATGGTTTTACACTCCGGCAAAATTGCAGAAATGGCAACCGGCGAAGGTAAAACTCTTGTTGCTACACTCCCGATTTATCTAAACGCCCTAACAGGACGCGGCGTTCACCTTGTTACTGTAAACGATTATTTAGCTAAACGCGATAGCGAATGGATGGGCGAAGTATATAAGTTCCACGGATTAACAGTGGGCTGCATTCTCAACACTATGGACCCCGAAGAAAGAATTAAGCAGTACAACTGCGATATAACTTACGGAACAAACAACGAATTTGGTTTCGATTACCTGCGCGATAACATGGCAAGTGCAAAAGAACTATGTGTACAACGCGGACACAACTTTGCGATTGTAGATGAAGTTGACTCCGTGTTGATTGATGAAGCCAGAACTCCGCTTATCATTTCCGGTCCGGTTGATAAAGCTGAACACAAGTATGATGAAATGAAGCCTCGCGTTGAAAGATTGTTTAGAAAGCAGGCAAACTTTGTTGCGGGAGTTGTTAAAGAAGCCGAAACTCTTTTACAGTCTAACGATTCTAAAGACAGAGAAAAAGCTGGTGTCTGTCTGCTTAGAGCTCACCGCGGATTTCCCAAAAATAAATCTTTGATGAAACTTCTTGCCGAACCGGAACACAAAAAATTACTTAAGCAGACCGAGATGGAATTCCTTCGCGAAAACTCTAAGCGTATGCCGGAGATTGATGAAGAACTTTACTATGCAATTGAAGAGCGCCAGAACCAAATTGATTTGACTGAAAAAGGAAGAGAAGAACTTGCTGTTGGTTCGAGAGATGGAAAACAGTTTTTTGTTATTCCGGATTTAGGTTTAGAGATTAGCAAAATTGAAAACGATTCTTCGTTTGCTATTGAAGATAAAGTAAAAAAGAAAGATGAGCTTTATCATTTATATTCAGAACGGTCCGATGTAATTCACACAATCAATCAGCTTCTTAAAGCTTACACACTTTTTGAAAAAGATGATGAATATGTAATAACTGAAGAAGGGAAAATTGCAATTGTTGATGAGTTCACAGGACGCGTTCTTCCGGGAAGAAGATACTCCGATGGTCTGCATCAAGCCATCGAAGCCAAAGAAAATGTAAAAGTAGAAAGAGATACTCAAACACTTGCTACAATTACACTGCAAAATTATTTCCGTCTTTACAAAAAACTTGCGGGAATGACTGGAACTGCCGAAACTGAAGAAGGTGAGTTTTTCCAAATCTATAAATTGGAAGTTGTTGTTGTACCAACCAATAAACCGATTACTCGTGATGATGAAAACGATGCCATCTACAAAACGAAACGTGAAAAGTATAATGCGATAATCGAAAAAATTAAAGAGTTAAAAGAAGAACGAAGACCGGTTCTTGTAGGAACTACAAGCGTTGAAGTTTCTGAAACAATAAGCAGAATGTTAAAACGGCAAGCTGTTCAACATAATGTGCTAAATGCAAAACAGCATCAGCGCGAAGCGGAAATTGTAGCATTTGCCGGACAGCCGGGCGCGGTAACAATTGCAACTAATATGGCGGGACGCGGTACGGATATTAAACTTGGTGCTGGTGTTGTAGATTCCGGTGGGCTCTACATCCTTGGAACTGAAAGACATGAAGCAAGACGAATAGACAGGCAGCTTCGCGGACGTGCCGGACGACAAGGCGATCCGGGCACTACTAAGTTTTACATTTCTCTAGAAGATGATTTAATGCGTCTCTTTGGCAGCGATAGAATTACCAGCGTAATGAGCAAAGTTGGAATGGAAGAAGGCGAAGCTATTGAACATCCGCTTATTACAAAATCTGTAGAACGCGCGCAGAAGAAAGTAGAAGAAAATAACTTTGCAATTCGTAAACGTTTGTTAGAGTATGACAACGTTATGAACCAGCAGCGAGAAGTCATTTACTCTCGCAGAAAGCAGGCTTTAGAAGGTGAACGATTAAAGGCAGAAGTTTTCGAATACCTTGAAGAATACATTGAGGGCGCTGTAGAAAAATATTACGAAGCCGCAGAGATTGACCTATTGAGAGAAACTATTTTGCAGCATCTTTTGGTTGATTTCAAAATTGAACCTGAAGTTTGGCAAAGTTTAGGTAAAGATGGCGTTAATGAAAAATTACTTGAAGCAGCTAAAGATTTTTACACACGAAAAGAAGAAATGCTTGGCTCGGAGTTATTATCTCGTTTAGAACAGTATGCCGTTTTAAGTGTAATAGATAATAAGTGGCGCGAGCATCTACGAGAAATGGATGACTTGAAAGAAGGAATTGGGCTCCGCGCCTATGGGCAAAAAGATCCTTTGCTTGAATACAAAGGAGAAGCTTATAAATTGTTTGTTACTTTGCTTGGAGAATTAAGCAACGAAGTTGTTTCTTTCTGTTACAAGTTTTGGCCTCAAGCGCCGACAGAAATTCAGAGCAGAAGAACAGTGCCTACAAGAATGCAAACAATTAAAGACTCGGCAGATAATCTTGGTTTAAAAGGACGGCAGCCAGAGGATACGCAAGCTGGAAAGACTAAGCCAATTAAGGTTGAAGAAAAAGTTGGCAGAAACGAACCTTGCCCTTGCGGAAGCGGTAAGAAATTCAAAAATTGCCATGGGCTTTCGGTACAATGAGGTCTATATGAAAAAAATTGAAGCTATAATTCGTCCATTTAAACTTGATGATGTAAAAGAAGCATTGCTCGAAGAAGGAATTCGCGGAATGACTATTACTGAAGTGCGCGGCTACGGAAGGCAGAAAGGACATAAAGAAACCTACCGCGGCAGTGAATATCAAATTGAATTTGTTCCTAAATTAAAAATTGAAATAGTTGTTGAAGATAAACTTGCTGAGAAAGCTCTTGATGCGATTTTGCGTACAGCAAAAACAGGACAGGTAGGCGACGGCAAAATTTTTATTTCAGAAATTTCAGATGTAATAAGAATCCGAACTGATGAATCGGGTCCCTCGGCATTATAACTTATCACAGAACATAGGTGAGCGCATAAACGTTTTTACGATTTACTAAAAAAAACAGAGTTGAAAAATGTTTTATTTCAATAGCAATAAACTCTTTGCGCTTATTCTTTTTGCCCTTCTGGCAATATCATTTTCCGGATGCGGCGTTTACAGGAACTTTACAACCTATTTCAATACTTATTACAATGCAAAAACAATCTTCGATCAAGCAGAGGAAGATATACAGAAAAAGAAGGTTGATGTTTTTGCTTTTCGCGAAGACATGCAAGCCGGTCAGCAGCTTGGCGGGCAATCAGCTTATCAAAATCGTCCAGCATATCAGCAAAGCGGCTACAGAAGCGAGCAGACATACGGCGGCGCTCAACAAAGCCAGTTCGGATCGCAATCGGGTGGCGGCCTTTACAGCGGCAACACTTCCCAAGATTTAACAAAAGTGATTGAAAAGTGTTCTAAGATTCTTCAATATCAAAAAGAATCTGCATTTTTTATTGACGCGCTATTTATGACTGGAAAAGCGTTGTACTATCAGCAAGAATATTCTAAAGCGCAGCGTAAGTTTACGGAACTTGCCGGTTTGGGTGAAACTGAATATGCAAATGAAAATAAACTATGGCTCGCCAAAACTAATTTGCAGCTTCGCAATTTTGATGAAGGGCTAAAACAGCTTGAAGAGGTTAAGGCAAAAGCTCTAGAGAATGAAGAAGAGAAACTGTTCACTGAGGCTTCTATCACAAAGATTTCTTTTTTGATTTTTAGAAACGACATTCCGCAGGCAGTAACTGAATGCAAGAATTATATTCAAACATCTGAAAATGATGAAATGAAAGGGCTTGTATCTTATCAGCTTGGCAGGCTTTATCAAATTTTGAGTGATGAGCAAAACGCTCTGGAAACCTATTCTTCAGTCTTAAATTACAGTCCAACTTTGGAAGTAGAAGTAAGCAGCAAATTAGAGCGTGCAAGACTTCTTAAAGAGCTGGATAGAATAGAAGAAAGTGAAGATGAACTTTCTGATATGAGAGATCAGGGCAAATACAAAAACAATCTTGATGAAATTAATATTGATCTTGCTCAGATTTATTTTGATACAGAGCGTTATAAAGAGGCGGTTGATTTACTTAAAGATGTTGATACTACTTATCGAGCGCTGCCTACTTCCGGCATTGCATGCATGAGATTAGGCGAAGTTTATGAGCGTGGAATTATGGATTACGACAGCTCGTATAAATACTACAAGAAAGTAGTTCCATCTTTAGCGCCTATTGAATATAGAAATAAAGCAAATGAACGCAGCAACAATTTTGACAAATACTTTGCTCTAAAGAAAAAAATGTACGAGTTGAATAAGCAGTTGGTTTATGTAAGAGACCCAAGAGTTTTTGAAAGAGATTCGATTGATTATGCGATGGCTTACAAAGAATACGATGAAGAAAAGAAGAAACAAGAAGAGATTACTAAAAACGCAAGCATGACAGCAGGTACGCAGCAGAGTCAAGAAGCTCAGCGCGCATTAATGGAACAGCAGCAAAAGCAGCAGGAATTTCTTAAAGAGATTGAACGCAAAAAGAGAATGGGAATTAACGAGCAAATTCCACTAAAAATTCTAATTTCGCTTGGGCAAGTAGAAAAGCCTGAGCGACCTCAAGGAACTGAAAGCGCTGTCAAATCTCTACTCGCTGCAAATATGTTTGAACAGGGAAGTTTATTCTTTTCCGAATTGGATCACACAGATTCGGCATACATTTATTTTTCTAGAATAATTAATGATGTACAGGACAGCACTATAATTCCTAAAACGCTTTTTTCTCTTGCAACTTATTACGAAACTAAGAACGATACTGTTAAAGCGGATGAGCTTTACAAAGAAATCTATAATAAATATCCTAAGGATAAGCTGCATCAAACTGTTGGAGAGAAATTAGGGTTGGTTAAAAAAGAAGAAAAGAAAAATGCTGCAAACGCAGAAGACCCTGCAGAGCCATTATATATCAAAGCAGAAGAACTTTATTACAAAAATAATTATGCAGAAGCTATTGACAGCTTCAAGGCAATCTCGAAAAACTTTCCTAAATCAACTTACTCTCCAAAAGCAATTTATTACACCGGATTGATTTACGAAGAGCAAAAGAATTACGATTCTGCCGCCGTAGCTTATGCCATGCTGGAAAAAGATTTTGCCCCCGATCCTGTTTCAAAATTGGCAATAGCTAAATACACAGAGTATAAAAACGAGAAAGAAAAAATTAGAAAAGCCGAAGAAGATAAAAAGAAAGAAGAAGAACTAAAGAAAAAAGACGCTGAGGAAAAACTTAACACAAATAAAACCAAACAAGAAGACAATAAAGTTGATAAAGGTACTCCCAATTTTGTAAAAGATAGCACTGCTGTTTCTGATACAAGCAAGTTTAATATAATAGACACAACAAAGAAAAAACAATCCTATTTGGACCGTTTAAAAGCAGATTCTGACACAACGAGAAAAGTAATTGTTCCCCCGGTTGTAGATGATGACGCTCCGGTTACACTTAAAACCAAAAGTGATTCGACACTACAAAAAAAGGATTCGCTGGTAATACCAAACAAATCGCTAACTATTCCTAAAGACAAACCAGACAGCGCAGATACTACAAAAAAGGAAATAAAAGAATAACTGCATAGTTAAGATGATTCTTAAGACCACCAATTCCGCCCAAAAAATTCCGTCAAAAAGAATTTTTTGGAATTAATGAGCCTAATCTAACCCGCCCGCCGTTTTATGGAGGGTTGGGCGGGTAAGTCGAAAATAATGTTTTTTAAAAACGATCATGGCTTTTTAGAGTAGGCTCATTAATTGAATGATCAGAAAATAGCATCGGGTGATTAGATAAGAACGAAAAGTTTTGCTAATATATTAGGCATACTCGTAATGCAGCATTGCCTTACGCCGCATAAATTATTGTTTCACAGCATTTAACAAATTCATTAATTCAACTATTCGCACAAAATTATTTACACGCCACTTAATTCAGAGGATTTAGACCAAGTTGAGCCTAAAGCGCCCGGCTCAAGTATTATAGTTGTGCTTTCGTTTCCACTTCTTCTGCAACTTCCTGACCGATTAGGATTCTACCGCAAGACTCGCATGAGAAAATTCTCTTGTTAGATTTAATTTCAATCTGTCTTTGAGGTGGAACCACGTTATGGCAGCCCGAACATGCTGCTCGGCTAATAAAAGCAACTGCTTTGCCGCCAAGTGCTTTGCGGATGCGCATATAAGTATTGTAATCCGGCTTTTTTACTTTGCTGGCAACTTTCTCGCGCTTGTCTTTTAATCTTGCCTCTTCTCGCTCGTTAGCTTTTATGATTTGCTTCAGCTCAGCTTCTTTTTCTTTTAACTCTTCATTAAATTTTTCGAGTTGCGGCTCAACGTCTTTGATTTCGATCTTAAGCTTTTGTGAAAGTTCTTCTAGTGCTTTTGTTTCAGCTTCAAATTTCCCAATCTGCTCTTCGGCATGGTCAATTTCTTTAGTGAGAGCATCATATTCTTTGTTGTTGCGGACTTGATAAAGCTGAGCTTTAAATCTTTTTAGATTGTTTGAAAGTCGCTCAACATCTTCATCGTTCTGTTTGCGCTTCTCAAGAGAATTATTCTTTTCCTCTTCTTTTGCTTCAACCTGCTGCTCAAGAGATTTGATCTGATATTTCAGTTCATTAACAGCCGCTGGAAGGTCGCCCCGTAGTTCCTCTAATTCATCCAGATGATTGTCAATTAGCTGAAGCTCAAATAGTGTCGAAAGTCGTTCTACCAATTTAGGCTCCTTATTGTTTATAAAACTTTACCGGGTTTGTAGTGCCCGAATACTTGAAAACTTTTATTTGGCTTTCAAGTTTTCTATCTAAAAAAGTTTTGATCTTACTTGCTACAGCGCTAAGAGATAAAATTTCGGTTTCGTAATGACCTGCATCAATAAATAAAATATTTCCTTTTGCTTCATGATAAGCATGATATTTCACATCGGCGGTAATGAACGCATTTGCGCCGCGCGAAATTGCAATACCCAGCATATCGGCGCCAGAACCTCCGCAAACAGCAACCTTGTTAATCTTTTTGTTTTTACCGCTGCAATATTTAAAGTTCTTTATCTTTAGCGATTTACTAACATGCAAAAGAAAATCCTTTTCAATCATTTCCGAATCTAACTCGCCTATTGCGCCTGCGCCATAGTTTACATTTTTGTTTTTGAGCGAATAAACATCGTAAGCCGGTTCTTCGTACGGATGAACTTTTAGCATCGCTTTAAGTACTTTATTCAGGTTCCAAGAATCAACAAGAACTTCCAATCTCACTTCACTTACAGTTTCAAACTGTTCTTTTTTTCCAACAGTTGGATCCGATTTACCAGAGCCGCGAAATGTTCCTTCTCCGCTTAATCTAAAACTGCACGAATCATATTCACCAATTTTTCCTGCTCCTGCACTAAACATTGCAGAGGCAATATCTTCCGCTTTATCTAACGGAACAAAGACAACAACTTTGAGCTGGTTAGATTCTTGATTTTCTAAAAATATGATATTCTTCAGCTTCAAAGAGTTAGCAAGCTCAAAAGAAACACCATCTTTAGCGAAGTCTAAATTAGTATGTGCTGAGTAAACAGTTATATTGTTCTTGAGAAGTTTTTCTATGAGTTGGGCTTGTAAGTTCTTTTCGGTATCTAATCTTTTGAGCGGATTAAAGATGAAAGGGTGATGTGTAAAAATAAAATTGCATTTTTTATGAATGGCTTCTTTTAGGACTTCTTCATTAAGCTCGAGGCAAAGCAAAATATTCTTTAACCTTTCCGCCTTCGAGCCAACTTGAAGTCCAACATTGTCTCGTTCCCAAGCGGCGCCCGGCGGTGCCCAATCTTCCAAATATTTAGTCAAATCACCTATTGTCATAATAAAAAAAATGCACTCCGGAAATTTGGGGAGTGCATTTACGTTTCACAAACTTCTGAGAAGCGCAGTCTTTAATTTTATGCCTATTTTTTTAGAAAATTTACTCATATAATTGCTCAAAATATATC
>WPAE01000164.1 GCA_009773205.1 Ignavibacteria bacterium | reverse complement strand
CCCGCTGCTTTGCGCGTCTTGGCTTTGGATAGACCCCCCATGGAACTATTTAAGGCCGTTTCGAATTGCTACTCTTACATTCATTTTCATTTCCAATGAGGGTCTCTATCAACATCTCTAGCATTCCTAATTCTGAGCCCGCACCTGCGGCCGCTCATTCTCCCAATTCAGATGAAGAAATAGAAGGTGAAGTAGATTCTGATAACAGACCGCCTATTCAAGAATGCTTTCTAGTTAAAATAAATAGGACACTACATGAGAAAATGGGCGTCATTAAGGAATTTCTAACAATATTAATTCTCGTCTTAATTCTCATTGGGTTCCTATAGAATCATTTCAGCAAGTAGGAAACGGACCGATTCGATTCATTTTTTCACAATCTATATAAATTGCTAGCATCTGCCTCAGCGGTAAAAATTTCAACAGAGCCAGCAGACGATTCAAATCGAGAATGGGCAAAAATCCTTCAAAGGCTAAACTTTTCAACTAACTAGATAAAATATATTATCATCCAGACGAAGAAGGGTCTTATGGTCGGATTCAAACATTATTAAGAGCAGCAAAGGCAAAAGGGCTCATGGTTTCTGAAAAGACAATTAAAGACTATCTGGGTAGGCAAGCCAGCTATAATTTACAGAAACCATCTATAAAAAATTTCCAAAGAAATCTAACAGACGTTGAAGGAATTGATCAGCAATGGCAAGCTGATTTGGCTGATATGCAGGTTCTATCAAGGAAGAATAAGGGGACCGAGTATATATTAACAGTTATAGACGTATTCTCCAAATATGCATGGGCAATTCCAGTCAAAAACAAGGGCGGGCCTGAAATGAAAAATGCCTTTGAACTCCTGTTTCAAATGTCAAATCCTCGAAAAGCAGATAAACTCCAAACAGATCCAGGAAAGGAATTTCTCAATAAGGACGTGCAAATATTTTTATAGTCCAATGGTGTCCTCCACTTTGTTTCTCACAGTGACAAGAAAGCAGCAGTTGTGGAAAGATTTAAGGGGACATTGAAAACAAAAATATGGACCTATTTCACAGCCAAGCAAACAAATTTCTATATTGATAAATTAGAAGATTGTGTCAAATCATATTCTCACTCGGTTCATAGAATGATTGGCATGAGGCCATCTGATGTTAGAGAAGAGGACCAGGATCGAGTATGTGGTCGGCTGTATGGCTACAATTTGCATAGGCCCAGAAAGTCTCAGTAGTTGGAAAAATTGCTACATGCAATTGAAAAAGGCTATATGCCCAACTGGAGTGAAGAGCATTTCCACATTAAATCACGGATTCCAAAAAGGAAACCGGTTTTCAAATTGGCAGACGACCTGGGCGATAATATAAAAGGGCAATTCTATGAGGAGGAACTGCAGCCGATTGAGGAAAATCGATATTAAATTGAAAGCATTATTCGAAAAAGAAAAATGCAAAAGGGAACTCACGAATTCATTTGCAAGTGGAAAGGGTGGCCAAGAAAATTTAATTAGTGGGTGAAAGAAGAAGATTGTGATTATCTTGAGAAATCAAAAGAGGATGAATCGGATTCAGGAATTCATGCTTACATTACCAAGTAATGCAAGCACATACTTCTTCCCCAACAAGAAACCCAATTCATATAAGGTCCTTCTGCCAGCCACTCTTGATTTGGAGGGAACATGGGAGGTAGCAATTGTAAATATACAATATCCCTTTAATTGGCCAAATTTCAACGAGGAATTTGTCGCTTTCATGGTTTCAGTGAAGGAAAGAGAGGCCGAGAAAGAAAACCAGAAACATCAACAGGCAACAG
>WPAE01000163.1 GCA_009773205.1 Ignavibacteria bacterium | reverse complement strand
TACAATTGATGGCAAGAACATCGAGGAGTATCGGAAGTCTCCTTTGGGTTTGGGTGCGTTGGATATACCGAACAAAATAATTTTTACCAGGAGAGATAGCGTATTTGAAGGCAAAGTATTCTTTGATAAGATTGGCGAACGCAATATTGATAGAACATGTCCGCGTTCTTGTTTTGAAATTGCTCTAAATGGAGAGCTAGGCCGTATGACATCAATATTTTTTACCAAACTTCAATTTATAAATACAAGTTTGGAAGGGGTTTTTTTATTCGCTAGCCCAACCAGTGACACAGGTTATCAAACTTTTAGAGCGCAAAAAAAATAGATAAAAAGAATTGAAAAATATTTACAGAGGAGTTCGCTGCTTTGTTTTTTACTAGTTTTTACTTCATTAGGACAGAATGTATCAATAAAATTAGTTTTTGAACATAACTTTTCAACAGCGTTTCAACAAGGAAAACCATGGGCAAACGTTAACGAAAATCTTGTTAAAACGTTTATTTTACAAAGAGTTGAAGCAGATTACGCGCAATTTAATATACCTGTTTCAACAACTTCTGGTTCTTTAATTGCTTATATCGGTGTACATTCAGATAACTCTTATGCATTTGGTGATGCTTATGATGGATTTGGCAGTTATATATTGGGCTTTGCAAGATGTGAAATTTATAGTGGTAGTTTTTCAAAGCACCCAGAATGGACCGGAACAATTAATGCTACAGTTGAAAGAATAGGTGAAGCTATTTCAGGTACAGTAAGCCATGAATTAGCACATTTAATAAACTGTTACCACGCATATATGTTTGAAACATTCGATCCAACAATAACAGGTGCCATTAGTAGTGAATATTATCCAAAAGAACCTTCTGATCTACCTGTGCAAATAACTGAAAATGATGGATATAATCATATTATGGCAACATGGCCATACATTTCGAACGAACAGAGAGCCACACTCAATAGGTACTTCTCTTCCCACAGTGTAAGAACAATTAGTTTTGCAAATAGTGGTGGTTGTAATGTTAACGCTAATATGACATGGGGATTATTTAATAAATCATTTAATCAACTACACGATATAACAATTGCGCCTGGCGCCACATTATATATAGGAGGCTATTGGTATGCACATAATCTTAATTCAAAATCACTTTCTGGTGGAACTATTATTCAAGCTAGTTTAGCAACAATAAATGGTTGCAATGCTAAAGTTAAAAATGTCAGCACAGTTAAGGGCTTATTTCCAACAATTCAACCTGCAATTAATTTTGCATCAAGTGGCAATACAGTAGAGATTTCAAGCGGTTCGTTTAATGAGACTCTTTCTTTTAATAACAAACAAGGGCTTACGGTTGTAGGTCAAGTATATACAGCACTTTGCTAAATAACCAGATTAGCTTAACAAGCTCATCAAATATCTCGCTAAGTAATTTTAGAGCATTTGGCGGTATACAGATGTATGGTGGAAGCGGCAATTCGATACAAAATTGTAATATTGAAAACAACGGCATCTATTTATATAATTCTTCTCCAACAATTACCGGCAATACTATACAATACTGTGGTGATGGAGTTTATGCGGACTATTACTCCAGTCCTAAAATGACAAATAACCTACTACAAAATAATTCTTACGGTATAAGATGCAATTCTGGCAGCTCGCCAAATTTATCAAGTCAGTTTCAAAACTCAAATGTAATTCGAAGTAATAGTAATGATGGAGTTTATGCCATTTATGGCTCTAATCCAAATTTAGGCAGTGGAAGTAATGGCAGGAACAGCATTTATAGTAATGGCACACCTGCTATTAGTGATGTTTATAGTAGTTATATAACTGCGGCTAATAATTGGTGGGGCACAGCAACACCACCTCCTTCAATGTTCTATACTTTTTATGGTAGTATTGATCACTCCGGTGAGTTAACAAGTAATCCTAACTATAGCATAAAAACCTTTGATGAAAATTCTACTGCCGGAATTCAAGCTAATTTAAGTTATAAAGCTATTTCGGACGAAATCAATGAGGCACTAGACAAACAAAAAGACAAAAAATATGATGAGGCAATCTCTTCGTTGGTAAAAAGTCAAACTTAGTTGAAATTAAAGAGACTCTCATATTTTAAGCAACCAACTTTTGTTTTAGTTTAAGTTCTGTTTTTAATGCTTCTCTTAG
>WPAE01000469.1 GCA_009773205.1 Ignavibacteria bacterium | reverse complement strand
TTCTGCATTTTGATGATGTGAAATCGGACTGGATACATTGTGACTCTGATAATTTTGGCGGGAAGTGAGATTTACCACATCTCGACTAGGTTGATTTTGGCGGGAAATCTGATGTCCACCTTCCTGACTCTTAAAATTTTGGCGGGAAAATAAGGTAAAATTTAGGGGAGACGAAGACCCCATTCCCTGTTTTATCGGATCAGCACGCGGGGGCAGAACTTCTTCACTCGTCGCAAGTTGATGGTTAGAGGGAGTTGTGGCATCCCGAATCGATGGAGTTGGTTGTGGCGTCGGAGGTGGGAATACTGGACGAGGTGCAAACTGTTGCGCAATCGATGTTGTCAGATTTTGAACCGGTTGAGTAGCTTGTAATGAGTGGCGCACCCGGAAGATAAACGACATCTTCGACATTCTAACCTAAACAAGAGAAGCATCCGATAATCTTTTGTAAGAGGGCGAGACTTTAAGATTCCTGAGCAAAGGCAAGAAACATGGAAATTAGGATAGTGAAAAATGAGCATTCGAGATCTTCACAAGCGCAGAATAAGAAACATGGAAATTAGGATAGTGAAAAATGAGCATTCGAGATCTTCACAAGCGCAGAATGATGATGATGAATGACCAAGGCGAAAAAATCAGACAAGTGAAATAAGCCAGGAATAATGAATAAGAAATAGCAGTCAATTAAGATAAGAAGAAAAAGTAAAAATTAAGGAAATCATACCTTTGTCAGATTTAACATCCTTTCACACTCTTGGATGACTGCCTCGATCGTCTTGTCCATTTCTAAAACTAAATACGCGTGATAATAATAATATAATAAAATAATTTCGGAAAATTGGGAAACTTAAATCAGAATGAAAGAAAACATTAGTTATATCGAATGCAAAACAAACGAATGACAGTGATGCTATTTTTAGAATCAATGTTGCTATTTTTAGAATCAATGTTGCTATTTTTAGAAACACTGTTGCTATTTTTAGAATCAATGTTGCTATTTTTAGAAACACTGTTGCTATTTTTAGAA
>WPAE01000061.1 GCA_009773205.1 Ignavibacteria bacterium | reverse complement strand
TCGCTCGTCAATTTTTTAGTATTTTCTTCCATCTTAGTTTTTCTCCTTTAATAATTTATTTAGTTATTAACGCTCAGCAAGTTATTTGCCACGCCGTTATAGCGTTGCGGTTGCTATCAATCTTCAAATTCCTCTTTAATCGATTCTATAAATCTTCGCTTTGTCGCTTCAAAAACATATCTTCCCATAAACCCGCTAATAGCAGTTCGTTTGTGAGGATCGGGAATTGCTTCTACATATTCATCTTCGGTCATTGGAAATACCGATTCTGGATATGGATTTTCTGGCAAACAATTTTCAATTCGTTTCAAAATTTCCGCAACCGCACCGTTCGCAAGATCACTTCGCTGCTCACTCGCTATAACTCGCGTCTCAGCCCGATTGCTATTATAGTCGTCAATATGTTTTAGTGTTTCTTTAAGGATTAACATTGATTGTTTTTCGCTACATCCGTTTTCTGCTAATGTGGCTATTATGTTTTGTTCTAATGCTGTTCTATCATTATCCATTTTCTACTCCAATTTTTATTTATTAAAATTTCCGCAACGGGCTAAACGCTGATCCGTTATATTTATTTTGAGGGCTGGTTCCCCAACCCTCTATAATTATGAAATAGTTTTTGATGCTTCACTAACTGCCATCTGTTTGCGTTCGTTAATTTCGTTGCCCGTGCACCACGTATACCTTATAGGTTTTCGGTGTAATGTCATTGGGCGTTCGTCTCGTTCGTTGCGTTGTAGGACTGACTGGAAGACTCATTCGACTCACTATTCTCAAAATTATTGCACCGGTTTAACTTCCAGACCGGGTCGAATAATAATGGATACATAAACCATCCTTTTGCTATGCCGTGTTTATTGCCTTGCATAAATGCGTCCGGCTTTACGCATTGTATGTGTGCATCTCCGGGCACTTCCCGTTTATGCTGGCAAGAATAACATTCATTCATTTTGTTAAGGTTTTCCATAACGCCCTCAAAAAAATATAACTACGCAATCAAGAACGACAAAAGTATTCATCCCGATTTTTGTAGTTGATGAATAAATTAGTTTGTTGTTTATTTTAAGTTTTTTCATAATGTCTTTTGCGTCTTATCGCTGATACGTTACCCCGACCTTCCAGTAAATAGATTTTCTGTTTGAGTTAGTCTGTCTATGGCAATTTTGCAGTAATATGAGCTTAGTTCAATTCCTACCGCCTTGCGCCCTAAGTCTCTCGCAACTTTTAAGCAAGTCCCGCTTCCCATAAAAGGGTCTAAAATTGTATCTCCTTCATTCGTGGTTGTCAAAATTATCCGGCGGTAAATTTCTTCGGGTATCTGGCAAGGGTGCGCCGTCTTTTCTTTGCTCACGTTCTTAACTTGTTCTATGTTCCACCAATCGTATAGATCTGTTCCTTCACTTCCGTTTTTTATTCTTTCAATAATTCTTTTATCATTCAAATTTTTATACGGTTGTTTAATCCTACTTAGATCTGGTTTACAATTAAACCAAGTTATCAACCTATGCTGCTTCGGTGTATTGGCATTATATACCCAACTAATAACTTCTGACGGCACACCCAAAGCGGCACAGACGTATTGGATAGTTTCTTCTGGGTAATGAATGAACACCGCCGGAAGTCTTTCAAAAGTTTGTAACATTTCTATATATTCCCAATCTTCCATTTTGTCACAATGCACATCATAATTATATCCCACGTTGTACGGTGGATCTGTAATTACAATGTCCGGGCGCAAGGCTAAGTTTGCATCTCGGCAATCTGCGTTGTAAATAGTTATCCCGTGTTTATTATAAATCGGCGGGGTAACAAATCGCTCAATAAGATGCTTATCATCTAAGCACCTTTCATTTTGTATGTTATTCGTTGTCCGTTGCGTCAATTAATTTCTCCTTTAGCGTGTTAAACTTTTGCGCACTTATTAGCTCAGTATCCGTTATGCTTATTGCGGGCTAACTTTCTCGAACCAAGCGGAATCAACGCCTAATATTTCTGTGCCCATCGGTCTTTTACAGCATTTGCAAACTTCACCCGCATCCGCACTGGCTCTATACCCAGAACCGCATCCAGCATCTTTGGTTATATTTATTAGTTTCCTTATAATGTTTTTTTCTTCTTCATTAAAATCGCTTTTTACTAAATCGCCTTTTCTCAGTTTCATATTTTCTCCTCGTCCGCCCGCAAAAGCACAACTCGCAATTCGTGCGGGCAAAATTGTTATTTGTATTTAATTGGTCTTACTATTTTTGTCACTAATGTTCTTGGGAATCCCATATCTTTCGTTTGCAAACATGGTCTCAATCTCTCCATTGCATTAGCAATAAATTTATTTTCGGTAGCCCAAAACACCGTATATTGGTAATTATTTTCTCTTATATGTTTAATACAATAATTTTCCCACTGTTCTTTTGTTCTTCCCATTTCTATATCTCCTAAATTTTGCCGCACAATTGCAACTACTTATTTCTCCATTAGTTCAAAACATTTAATTATTGCTGCTTTAGTTGCTTCGGTGCGAGTAGCTTTAGTATCAAGATTAAAAGTTGTTTCAGTTTCTTGCTTGTAAATATAAGTTAGCCAATTAGTGCCAGTGTGCGAATACTCTATGAAGTAATTCTTACTATCGCAGAACTCTACCAATAAGGATAGGAGTTCTCGCTCGTTGTTAAAATGATATTTGTTAGTATAAGTCCATTCTAAGAACTTACCCCATGCTTTCATTTTGCTTAGTTGTTCAATCATTTCACTCTCCCTGCTCACAAATAGGTAGGTGTTCGCATCCCTCGCAACTCTTTTGAGTTGGCTGGTCTGCTGTGATAGCTTTCATTAATTGCCCTTTGAACACATGAACATTTTCTTTGAACATATCTATTTGACCAGTGAATAAAATGTTAGCGGTTAATATGTCTACTATCCTCGCCCTTTCAGATTGTCGGGCTTCTGTAAGTTTATGCTTATAATATTCTTCGGTTGCTTCACTACCTTTTCGATAACTATCTTTGCACTCAAAGGTTAATCGCTCATTATCCGCTTTTAGTTCTGCTATGTTTGTTTCTAATCTTTCAATCTTCATTTTTGCAGCCATAAGTTTTAGCATCATTCGTACTTCGCCCTCTAACCCATCTGCAAGTTCTTCATACTCGCTTTTCGGGATGAAGTTTTCTGTTATCCATTCAAACATTAATTTGTTTTGTTCATCACAAGCACCACAACAAACAAACTTATCTTGCCATTCTTTCTTTAGTTCTTCCATTACTTCACCTCCTTTAGTTTCATTTCAAATATTTGATTGTACTTTCTTAATTCGTTTAGCATCTTTACGGCTTCCTCTGATGTATAGAGTTTAGCTTTATTGATGTCCGTTACTAATCCGCCTTTGGCTGAAATATATACTTTGGCTGCCGGTTCAAATAAGACTATATTTTTCATCTCATACTCCTAAGTAATTGTAAATCTTCGGTAGTGAATACTCGATAAGATTCTGCTTGTTTCTTTTTAGTGTAAATACTTCTTTTGTAAGCGTTCCATGTTTCTCTATTCTTTTCGAGCCACCGTCTTTGATATATTGCTTTTGGTTTTACGCCTATTAGTTCTGCTTGTTGTTTTAGTCCGTAATTCATATTGTTTCTCTACTTTTGAATAATTCTAATTCTCTGAATGATGTTTGCTTATCGCCCACATAAGTTGCGAGGAATTGTTTACCTTGTGCCGAATGTCTCGATCTTTCAAGCGTAACAAGAAAATCAGTCTCGGAAAAACTTACTTGTAATTCTCCGATTGTAGCCGTTTGGATTCCTTCTTCAAGTGGTTTCTTAATGCTAAAAGCAAAATCTGAATCTCTGTCTAAGCCTTTTGATTCTGCGATTTCACCTTGTCTGTTTTGTTGGGATAAAACCAAAAGAGTTATTTTTAATTCGTGGGCCAGTAACTTAAAGAATCTTGATAAATACGCTATTTCCCTTTCTCTATTGTCAAACTTGATAGATGAAGGAACTAAACCGATATAATCAATTACTACAAATTGAACACCATTGTCTTTTTGCCATTTCTTGATTTTGGTTTTTATTTGTCTTTCGTTTAATACTTGATCGACTGTATAGATTTTAGTTTTGCTAAATCTTCTTTGGGCTTTTAATGCAACTTGTTCAAGTTCGCTTTTTGTTAATTGTGTAGTTATATCGTTTTTATATCCGTTTGGATTTCTTAACTTCTGATATTCGATTTCACATTCAAGCGAAATAGCTTTCCAAGCTAAAGTTTCCTTAGTCATTTCTAAGCTAAATAGGCCAATAGGAATGTTTCTGTTTATTGCGAAGTCTAAGGCTAATGAATAAGCTAAGGTTGTTTTTCCGGCTTTATCCTTACCGCTTAATGAAGTGAAATCTCCGGCTCTTAATCCACCAGTATATTTGTTGAATGATGGGAAGTAATCACTTCTTAATGTTTCTTCTTGTTTGCCTATTCTTTCTTGGATGGATGAAATAATATCCTCTAAAGACCCATGAAGAGTAATGTCCTCCTGAAGCATTGA
Source organism: Ignavibacteria bacterium (assembly GCA_009773205.1). Lineage (GTDB taxonomy): Bacteria > Bacteroidota > Ignavibacteria > Ignavibacteriales > Melioribacteraceae > Stygiobacter. The sequence continues at coordinate 4,438 of WPAE01000061.1, read as the reverse complement.
TAAATCAGTAATAGATTTTAAGTTGCTTATTGCTTTGTCGGTCTGGTCTTGAATATCTGAATCTGAATCCTGAACATTTTGTATAATATCCTTTGCTATTTTAATTAACTGCCTTGCTTGCCATTTATCGTGAATTAGCATTGCTTTGATTAATGGCTTAGTTACTTCTCTTTGTAATTCATAAAAATAATTAGGTTCGATTTCTGTTTCTGATTGCTCAATAATGTTTGTATAGTCAAAAGATTCGCCTAAGTCATTAAGTTTAGTTAAGGTTTTATAAACTATGGAATTAAGTTTATCGTGAAAGTGTTCCGGTTTTAACAAACCAAAAATTTCCGAACTTTGCGAATTACCGGAAATGATAGAAGCTAATACATCTTTTTCAGCTTCGATATTTGATATTTTATTTATGTGTTTAGAGTTATACATTTCACTTGTTCCTTAGGTAAATTAAAATTTCTTAGGGTTTGTTCTTTGTGCCAGTTTTCAGCCTTGACTTTCCAATTAGTGATCGGGATTCCATTACCAGTAACCCAACCTTGAGCCTCATAGTGGTTATAAAATGATTCGGCTTCTTCTTTAGAATAACCTTTAATATTAAAGTAGTTTAATACTTCATGCTTCTTATCTTTATCCTTATCCCTTTCTTTATCCTTATCCTTAGCCCCTTGCAAGCCCCTTGCAAGCCCCTTGATTTCTTCATCTACATGGTATTTTTTAAGTATAGTCAATACAGAATTATGTACTTTATTTAATGGATTTAATTCTCCGATAGAACAATTATATTGGAACTCTATAAAGTCCTTAATAAACCATTTCTTATTATTATCAATTTCAATTATTTGTTTACTAAATACTTCTTTAATTTCTTCTGGGTCTATTTGAGTGCCTATAAAATGTTCAACAGTTTCCCAGTCTACTTCCCAAAATCCCGCATGGTCGCAATTATCAGTTAAATAAATCCAGAAACATTTTTCTGTAGGTGTCAGCTTTCTAAACCAGACCTTAGACCATTTGTTGTTGTCTGTAAATCTCTTAGCCATGAAACACCTCACTTTTAACACCAATAGAAGCAAGATATTCGGCAGGATGTTCAGCTTGATATTTAACCCATGCTTTACATTTGTCGCAAAGTACGGTCCATATCTTAGCAGTATTTTCTAAATTCCAAGTCAATTTAAGATTCTCTTTTTTTACTTCTTTTGAACCGCATAAATCGCATTGTAACTCCTTCATTTTAGTTTTTCCCATAAAAAAAACCCTAAACCTTAGATAATGCAGTATCTAAGAAATAGGGTTAATTTTGCCCTTGTTCGAGCAATCATTTTGTCGGCTGCATCCAACTGTTTCAATTCTTTTAAGAACATCAAAATTTACATTCCTAATTTAATAAAATATTTATTTATTTCAAGTCGGGAAAGTAAAATTTTATTTTATCCCCAGTCTCAACTTTTGCACTTTGATTTTTTCTAAGTAAAGATTATTCAATTCTTCCAGTTCAATCATATCATACTTTTCAAGGAAGTTTCTTCTGATCTTTAGGTGTTCAACTCTATCAATGCCTACTTTCTTAACAAGTCCTATTTCATATTCCGCTAAGTTTCCATGTAAGAATCTATTGCAATAAGAACAAGCACCGTTTACATTTACCTCGTCATAACGTACACTTTGGTATTTATTTTCAAGGAAATAATGTGAAGCGTGATAGTTCTTCCAGTCTGATGGAGTATTAAGTAGCCAAGTTTTATTACACGAAATACACTTAGCTATTAACGATCCATCTTCTGTTTTAATAATATCCCTTAAACGTATAAACTCATTGAACGTCTTTTGTACTTTCTTTTCAACTTTGGATAAGGTGGATTTGAATTTGCCTTTCATCTACGCCTCAAATAGATTTAGTTTTTTTGACTTGTAACATCTTTGTAAACCGTTTACCGCTTTAACCATCTTGGAAACTCTTGAAAGCATTTGCGCTATTGTGTGCTGTAGTTCTGTTTCTGATTTAGCGTGAAAATATCCCTCTGAATCTGAACCGATTGGAAACTCTTCGTTCCTTAATTCGTTTACTACTTCTCTTAATGTTACTTCAGCTATACCTAAACGTTTAGATAAATCCTTTCCTTTGATTCTGTTGTTTATATCATAGTCTTTTATGATATGTTTTACTTGTTGTTTTAAGTGTGTTAAGTCCATGTGTTCCCCTTTAATAATTAATTTCATTTGAGTCTGGAATTACAAGCCCTCTTTCAGCCCATTCCATTTTAACTTTTTCTACTACTTCAGCGAATTGCTTAGTATTGACTTTCTTGCTTCTGTTGTGAATGATTATTATTTCACCGTTAATCATTTTGCTCTCTAAACCGAAGTAACCTTTTTGCACATAGTACTCGTGCATATCTTCAACAGATACATTTTGACCTTGAGTTTCGAGGATATAATCAACTATCATTTTTAAGACTACTCCAAACCAATATCTTAACTGCTCATTAGTTCGTGTCGGTCTTTCTTCGGAGACGGTTAGGTAAACCCGTCTATTAGCCATTTGTTTGATTTCGTTGTAGAATGATTCTCTATTAGCTAATAAGAGTTTACCTTTCTCGTCAATATTTGCATAATGTTTGATAGTCATATCAGAACGGGAGAGAATTATCTTCTTCTTCATTTACCGCACTATCTTTCGGCAAAGGTTCGTTGTAGTGCATATCGTCTGGTTTAGGTTCGGGTTTATTACCGTCTGGTTTCCATTCGTCTTTAACGATATAAGGTTTACCGTCTTTGCTTACTTTTAAGTCGAAGTTGAGCCATTCTGCTGTAAAATCTTGCAAGTAAGAAATCAATTCGGTTCGTTTTATGGAAAGTTTTCCTTTAACGAAATCCGGCGCATTATTGTGTGGTAGTTTGAAAATCAGTCCTTTTGGAAAGTTATTGTCAGCCAATTTGTACCTCTTTAGTTAAGTGATTGAAAAATTCTTGTGCTTCTTTGCAGTTGTCTAAGTAATTGCATACACCGTAAGTTTGTTGCAGACATCTTTGTTCATCTGGATAAGCTGAAAAGAAAGGTTCGTTAATTATCTCGTCTACAACTCCCTCAATCCATTGGAAATGCTTTTCTATCTGGTCGGGTTTGCAGACATACGTTTTCACTAATTCAGTATCTTGAGCAAATACTACATAATGAAACTCTCTGGGTGTATAGTCTCGATTGTTTAGATTATCCTTAAGCGATAAAATGTAAGGGTAGAATATTGCTTGTAAGAACTCGGTCTTTGTGTTACGCATCTCCCAGTATTTATGACTTGAACTTACCTTTAAGTCATATAAAATGGAGTCGGTAAAGTAATCCACTTCACCAACTAATACAGCATCGAATAACCTTGCACTAAATTCTATTTTCTTGAAAGCCTCTCCGCCATTGAAATAAGGTTTAATCTTATCGGCTTTTCTTTGGTATTCTGCAATCGTGTTTTCTTTTTTACCTTTGAGTAGTTCCGGTAGTAAATTATCTTTATCTCCAAATACCATTCTTTCAATGATTAAGCCGTCAGTCATTGCCTTGCTCGGTTCTGTCGGTATTAGTTCAGATAACCTTTTCATTGCTGGGCAAGTGAGATAGTTGTACACTTGACTACTATGTATTACTGGTTTCTTTCCACGTTTATATTCTCTACTTGCCATTTTTCAATTCTCCTAATCTGTTTTTAATCATAGTTTCGACTGATTTCTGTTCGAATCCTTTTCCTACCCATTCATCACGAATCGAAAGCATCTTTTCTTTTAAGTCTTTGAAGCTGTTGAACTCTTTTAGAATAATGCTAAGCTCACCGTTTGGTATTGGCTTTACTTCTTCAACTACTTTATTTACGTCAGCTTGTTGCATTTCTTCTGTTGTGTAAATACCACCTAAAGCCTCTGGAAATGCTTTTCTAAGGGCTAATGCTTCAGCAACTTTACCCAACATTAAGAAAGGCATTTTAGTCCACATAAAGCCCATTGTGCCGCCAGGATAATATTCTTCCCATCTTGCTGTAGCACTAAAAGAACATCTTAAACCGCTTATTATTTTGTAAACAGTAGCCTTTGCAGTTGTGGGCTGTTTAATTCCAGCATCTAATAACTCAAACTCGGTTCTATCTCCATTAAACAAATAGTCATCGTTACCAGCATATTGACCAGTCCTTTCTGCTATAACTCTATAACCATCAATACCAGTTTGGATATTATAGCGTGTAGTATTTGTTTTGGTGTCTTTGCGTGGGATCAAATAAATCTGTCTGGAAAAAGGAGAAAGATTTTTTTCTTTGCATACTCTACCGAAGATTGCCACTTGTTCTTTAGGCGTTCCGTTTGGGATTATGTTGGCTTGTACCAGCGTTTGAATATCTTTATCAGATAATTCTATTTGCTGGGGTTCATACTTTTGTAACTGTTCCATTGT
>WPAE01000162.1 GCA_009773205.1 Ignavibacteria bacterium | reverse complement strand
CAAAAGCGAGCTGAACTTATAATTCATTCTGTGCATTACCAGTCCACACTATTGCGCACCCCTTGTTTTGTAGCACTCCTCTTGTAGCACTCCTTGTCTTGTAGCACTCCTTTTCTTGTAGCACTCCTCTTGTAGCACTCCTTGTCCAACTCCTTGTCTTGTAGCACACCTTGGTTATGTTAACTCACCGCAATAAAATGACATTAACCACTCTTTGGACTTACTATTGCTCTTTCCTGAGTTGCAACATCGACTAGTGTTGCCACTACTCGTACTGCAATAGGCACATGTAGACTGGCAGGCAAAGTTGGTTTGGTTGTATAATTGACCACTTAGCAAAAATAAGAGCGGCAAATAAAAAGAGCACCAAAAAGAGCGCCTAAGTAAAAGAGCGCCAAAAAGAGCGCATATGAAAAAGAGCACCAAAAAGAGCGCATATGAAAAAGAGCGCCTAAGTAAAAGAGCGCCAAAAAGAGCGCATATGAAAAAGAGCGCGTAATTAATGAGCACCTAAGGAGCGCCTTGAGGAGCGCCAGGAGCGCTCGGAGCGCCTAAAAGAGCGCTTAGAGGAGCGCCTAAAAGAGCGCTTAGAGGAGCGCCTAAAAGAGCGCCAGGAGCGCCTAAGGAGCGCCAGGAGCGCTCGGAGCGCCTAAGGAGCGCCAGGAGCGCTCGGAGCGCATAAAAGAGCGCTTAGAGGAGCGCCTAAAAGAGCGCATAGAGGAGCGCCTAAAAGAGCGCATAGAGGAGCGCCTAAAAGAGCGCATAGATGAGCGCTTAGTGAGAACCTAGTGAGAACAAAGTGAGCACATAGTGAGAACCTAAGTGAGAAAGACAATGCTGTTGGTGTCCGTAAGCATAGGCGTGTCTCCTCTTGATTGTAATAGTGTGGGCATAAGTGGCCCGGTGGCAAGTGGCCCGCTGGATGGCCGCGTGGGCAACAGTGGCATAGTGTAGACGAGTGAAATGAGTCGAACTCAACTGGCCGCGTGGGTGAACTCGCAACAAGCACTAGCCTCACCAGCAACACTACCTTGTGCTGACTCATATTGACCTACTTTGAGAAGTCAAGTGTTGATCTCATGCTTTCTGGCACCCAGCCATAATGGAGCCTCGTGATTGCTGATGATCTCATCGATAACAATGACCTAGTGTCGATGAACTTATGACCTAGTTTATGGACTGGTACTATGTGTCACTCATATAACAATGAGGAAGTGTGCCTCACGTTCTCGAATTGCAACTCACGGCGGGTCAGTGTGATTTTTTAACCTCGAATAGCAAACCTCAAAAGTAGAACATAAGTGTAAACGACCATTTGAGTGGGCGTAAAATTGGTCTAACGTTCTCGAATTGCAACCCTCGGCGGGTCAGTTGGATAAAAATTAACCTTGAATAGTACACCCGAATAGCATAACTTTAGTGATGGCAAGCCAGAACTCTGTGTTTTTTGAAACTTTGCCAAGTTGTATTAGCCAGTAAAATTATGTTAGATGGTCTAAAATAGTTTTTGAACGATTCTCTATCTAATGGTATCATTTTTATTAAAAAATAAAATTTGAAATAAATTTGTAAAAATTTTACAAGTTCATTCTGTTCAGATTTGGTCATATTTGTGGTGATCTATTTTCTTATTCTTTGATTTTGGTTGCCTCTCTTCTATTTCTTTGGATATAGCCGACTCGATTGTACTAGAAACACCTCTGAGCCGACCTTCCAACACTTTTGATTTCCCTGTGGCTGGGGACAAACTAGTACTTTTCCATGATGTAAATAATTTTTGAACTTTTTTTTTCTTGCACGTTAAAATTATTTTTGATGTGCTAAAATA
>WPAE01000161.1 GCA_009773205.1 Ignavibacteria bacterium | reverse complement strand
ATTGATAAGCAATTCATCAATAAACTTTCTACTTATATTCTGGAAGCTTCCGCTCAAATGAGCGAAGAAATGACTCCGGTAATTCAATCTAACGAAAGTCTTAGAAAACGAATTAGAGAGTATATTCAAGAACAAGATATTTTCCACGTTACAATTAATTTTAGAAACGATGATATTTATAATCTCTGTCAGCTCGCAAATTATCTTCTTTACTTAAAAATTATTTTCTATTCATATCTTTTGCGCGATGTAAAAGAACTCAACCTCAAACCCTTAAATATTCCGGAAGATAAACACCTTCTCAACAAAGCATTGCGCGAGCGCTTCAACGATGTTCTTAAGCACGATTATGAATCCATCTTCAAAGAAACTGTTCTCGATGAGTTCACATATCCCGAAAAATATTTACTCGAACTTAGAAGAAATGTTAAACAAATCAGTCATCTGCAATTCTATGATCTGAATTCCGATATAATGGGTTCAATCTACAATACGTTAATTGAAAACCAAGAGCAGCATGATCGTGGTCAGCATTTTACAAACACAAACGAAGTTGATATAGTTAATGCATTCTGCATAAATAAAGAAACTAAAACTGTTTTAGATAGCGGTTGCGGTGCCGGCACTTTCCTTGTCCGCGCTTATGCATTTATGAAACACTTCAACAAAAAAGCTAAACATATCGAGCTGCTTGAACGGCTGTGGGGAATTGATATTGCGCCCTTCCCGGTTTTTCTTGCAAGTATGAATCTTTCGCTTCTCGATATAAAGGAAATTGATAATTATCCGGCAATCATCAACAAAGATTTTGCCGATATAAAAACTAAATCATATCACGATTTAATTTTCCATAACCATACCACAGAATTTGAAATCAATAAAAAGAATGGGAAATTTAGCAGCGTCCGCATTCCTCAATTCGATGCTTGTATTGGTAATCCTCCTTACATTCGTCAAGAACTTGTTGAACGAAAAGATACATGGTCATCACTTGTTAACAGTGAACATGGTTTAAAGAGAATCAATCAACAAAGCGATCTTTATGTTTATTACTTAATGCACACTGCTGCGTTTCTTAAGGAAGCCGGAAGATTAGGTTATGTTATTTCAAGCAGTTGGCTTGATGTTGCTTTTGGAGCCGGACTTCAAAAATTCTTGCTCGATAACTTTAAAATCATTGCCGTTATCGATAATCAAAAAATGAGAAGCTTCGAAACGGCTTCTATTAATACAGTTATTCTAATACTCGAAAAATGTTCGGATCACGAAGAACGGCAAAGTAACATTGTTCGTTTTATCCGCATATATAAAGACTACAAAGATTTGATTGGTCAAAGTGATAGTGAAAACAGATTCGATACTGTTAGTAAATTTACTTCTCAATTAGAAAAGACAAATAAAACAGTAAAGAATAATGATTACTTTGTAACTGTCCGAATACAGAAACAACTTGAAGAAGAAAGCACAACTGACGGTAAATATGAAAATGGAAATTGGGGTGCCAAATATCTTCGATCGCCTGAAATCTATAACCGAATAATTGATAAAGCCGGTGATAAACTTATTCCTTTAAGAAATGTTGTAGATGTTTTCTATGGAATAAAATCCGGTGCGAATGATTTCTTTTATGTAATTGACGATACAAAAGAAGTAAAGAAACTTTCTGATGACGAATACAAACTTCAATTCGGTTTTGATAGAAGCAAACACAAAATAAGTTGGGAAAAATTCGGCTGGTATTACAGCGAGCTTACTAAAAACCATCACTTAATGGAACGTGCTTATTTCCAGCCGCTATTCAAATCTCAAAAAGAAGCTGAAAATCTTGAA
>WPAE01000060.1 GCA_009773205.1 Ignavibacteria bacterium | reverse complement strand
CCCGCCCGCCGTTTTATGGAGGGCCCGCCCGCCGTTTTATGGAGGGTTGGGCGGGTAAGTCGAAAACAATGTTTTTTAATAATGATCATGGCTTTTGGGAGTATGCTCATAAATATAAAACTAAATAAGAAAGTTCCAAAATGAGGGCACGTATAAGCCCGCTTTTTAATCAATTTGCTTTGCTGCTTTCAAGTTCTTTAATTAGCCGTTCAGTTTTGAAAACATGCTTAAGGGCTTCCATCAATCCATAAGAATCTGTTGAAACAGAACGGTTGTTTTCCGGTAGAAAAATAAAATCTCCGGCTAAGCTTTCTAAATTGCCATCGTGAACCAAGCCAACAACTTCTTTATTTGTATTTATAACTGAGCTGCCTGAGTTTCCGCCTACAATATCATTCGTAGAAGCGAAAGCAATTGGAGTAGCCAAATCTAATCCTTCCGGAATATTTTGCCAGCGCGGATGCAGTCCCCACGGATATGGTTTCTGACCGAATGAATTCCACTTATCCCACAAACCAAAGTAAGTTGTTTTTCCTGGCGCAAGTGTTCCGTTGTATTCGTAACCTTCAATTTTTCCATCTTGAATGCGCAATGTTCCAGATGCATCCGGTGGAATTATATCACCGTAAACTTTGTAAACAGCTTCTCCAAGCAGTTGATTTAAAACTGTGATTGAATTGTTAATCTCTGTTGTTTTAGCACGAAGCTCTGCAAGCTTTGTTTGAGTACTAAGCAAAAAGTAAATGAACGGATCGTTAGAATTTAGTATTTCATCTGGCGATTTTTTTAGAAGCTGTTCTACTTTTTCTTTAGAGTTCAATAGGGAATTGTTTAAAACATAAACTGCGGCGGCTTCATCTTTTGCCGAGCCAAACATTTTTTTAACAAGCGGATGTTCATCACCTAAAACTCCTCGTATAAAATTTGCATGCGCTCGAACAATCTTCTTCTGAAATTCATCATTAACTTTATCCGGAAAAATTGCTTGAAGTGTAAAAGCTAATTTATCGCTCTTGTATTCCGCATCTCGTTGTTCCTCTGCAAGTTTCATCTGGTGTGCATACTTAATTATTTTTTCAGCAATCGGTAAATAAACCGAACTACTTCGAGGGCTGAAATTAAACGCTGTTGCTTCATCAACATATTTTCTTAGCTCATCAAGATTAGTTTTAATAGCGTTCCAAACATGCCCATACTTTGCTTTTAGTTCCGGTTTAGAATTCACTTTTTCTCTAAGTATTTTTTCAAAATCGCGCTTCTTAGTCATTATGTATTCATCACGCAAGCCAATGTATCTTCCGGCAAAAGATTTTCTGGCGTTTCCAACCGCCATAACCATGTTAAGAAGCTCGGTGCGTTTCTCCGGATGATTTTGAAACATCTCGTAATAAACTTTATACAGTTCATTCTGTTGCAGAAGTGTATTTTTATAAGTTTTATCACGGAAGAATTCCAATTGTGCAACAGAAAATAGGCGCTGAGTTCTACCTGGAGTTCCAACAACAAATATCGGTTCTCCTTCCTTAGCACCTTTTTTGCTCCAAGTAAAATGCTGTTTGGTTTTTACCGGTTTATCATTTTCGTAAGCGCGGAAGAACATAAAATCTAACTCGTAGCGTGGGTATGTAAAATTATCCCAATCCCAGCCGGTTGATGCAATTTGGAAATCGGGCGACATAACTAATCGAATATCCGTGTAACGCTTGTATCCGTATAGCGAATACTTTCCACCATTATAAAGTTGTATAACGCGGCAGAGCAATCCGCTTTCTTTAGAATACATCTCTTCTAATGATTTAATTTTTTCATTTCTCAATTTTACTTTTTCGTTATCACTATTTCCTTTGTTCAAAGCATTAATTACTTCATTGGTTACATCTTTAATCATAACTAATTGATCCACAAACAATCCGCTTGTTTTTAGTTCGTCTGTCATATTAATTGCGTAATAACCATCTCGAAGATAATCTTCACCTTTTGGAGAAAGCCCGGGCAAAATATTTCTGGCGCAATGATGATTTGTCATTATTAAACCATCTTCGGAAACAAATGCGGCAGAACATCCGCCACCAAAAGAGAGCGCAGCCATTTGAACATCTTTAAGCCAATCATCTGTTGGACGAAAGCCCAATTCTTTTTCAAAGTAATCGAGCGGAACATTATCAAAAGTCCACATCTTGCCCATATCTTTTAATGAAGATTCAACTTTGGATAAATCGCGTGGCTCATAGATGGACTGCGCAAAAGAAACAATTACGAAAGAAAGAATAAAAACTGAAGTTAGTTTAATTTTCATTGGTTCCTCATTCATTTGTAGATGTAAAAGTATCTAAGCAATGCAACTGTTGCACACAAAAAAGGGTCGAACTAAGTCCAACACTTCTAATATATCTAAATACATAATACTAAATTCTATTTAGCCTTTCCTTCTTTTAATTCGTCTGCTAATCGGTCTGCTTTGTAAACTTTTTTAATTGCTTCCCACATACCTTTAGAATCAACGCCCACGGTACGATTGTAAGTTGGCAGATAAATAAAATTTCCTTGTAAGCTTTCGATATTACCATCGAATGCCAGCCCAATAACTTCGGCATTTTTATTAATGATAGCGCTTCCGCTGTTTCCGCCAACTATATCATTTGTAGAAACAAAGTTAAAAGGTGTTTTCAAGTCCATATCCTTCTCAGCGTTTTTCCATCTTTCGGATAGGTTGAAAGGATAGTTGGTTTCAAATCCATAATATCTATCGTACAAGCCATAAAAAGTTGATTTAACCGGCGCAACAGTTCCATTGTATTCGTAACCTTTCATAACGCCATCGCTTATACGCAAAGTTCTGTTTGCATCTGGCGTAACAGATGTGCCGTACATTTTGTAAAGAATTTGACCAAGCAAACCAAATGCAACATTTTCTGTATCCATAATTTCTTTCTGCTGCTTTCTTAACAATTCAATCTGATCATATATTTTTGCAAAGTATTGAACAAACGGATCATCAAGAGCTAAAATTTCTTCCGGTGTTTTTTTGAATAACTCTTGAACAGCAGCTTTGTTTGTAAATATTGATTTAGCTATCATACCTTTTGCAGCTTCTTTACCAGGTTTTCTTTCAAAAAATCTTCCTACTAGTGCATCATTCTTGCCCAGATTAATTGTTATGAAATCAATATTGATCTCGAGCTTAGCTTCTTCAAGAATTGAATCCCAATTATCTGGATAAAGATTATCTCTAAACCCTTGCTGAGGTCCGCCCATACCGCCTCCCCTTCCGCCCATTTGCGGCATTTGAGCTTGTCTATCAAGAAGCGCTTTCTTTTGGTCTTCTGGCAGCAAATGAAATTTTGCATAAGCTACAAGTGCATTTCCGATTAACATATAACGAGAAGAGTTTGTTTGATTTACCGAGAAGGCAGCTAATTTTGTTTCAATTGGTTTTAGTTCTGTGCGCGTTGCTTCAATAGTTTTCCAAACGTGTCCATACTCTTTAGCTAATTGCAGATCAGAAGCAACATAACGCTGCGCTTTCTTTTCAAAATCTTTTTTGCGAGCTATTAAATATGGATCATTCAATGCTTTGAATGTGTTGGAAATATTTTTCTGTCCGTTGCTGAATGCCAAACGCAAAGTTTCGTAAGTTTCTGCTTGAGAAGGGTTTACCGATTTTAATTGCTCTAATCTAGCGTAATAATTATCAGCTAAAAATGCGTTGTTGCGAAAAGTTACATCGCGTAAATATTCTAACTGTGCAACAGTTCTAAGTCTGTTTGTCGTTCCGGGGTTTCCAACAGTAAACACCAATTCGTCGGAAGCGGCGCCTTCGGCACTCCACTTAAAATAGTTTGGTGATTTTATCGGCTTGCCGTCTGCATCGTAAATGCGGTAGAAAGCCAAATCCAAATTGTAGCGTGGGAAAGTAAAATTATCTGGGTCGCCGCCAAAGTAAGCTATACTTTCTTCCGGCTGAAAAACTAAACGAACATCTGTATGAGTTTTAAACCCTTGAACAAAGAAAAGACTTCCGTTGTAGTAAGAAATGACATCGCATTTTAGCTTTGTTTCATTTTCATAAGCGTCTTTCAACTCTTTCATTTTAGCATCGCGTAAAGAAATTTTTTCGTTTTCATCTTTGCCTTTTTTCAAAGCATCAGTTACCTCAACCGTTACATCTTTTAAGAACACTAATTGTTCGGCTGTAAAGTTTGGCGCTTTGCGTTCATCTTCAAAAGTTGGAGCATAAAAACCATTCTTGGCAATATCTTCTCCTTCCTTTTGTATCAATCTTCTGTAACCGCGTACACAGTGATTGTTTGTCATTATCAAGCCATCTTCGGAAACAAAAGAAGCAGAGCAGCCTGGAATTCTTAGTGCAGAAAGTCGAACATCATCAAACCATTCTTGAGTTGCTTCAAAGCCGTAAGTTTTCTTTAAATAATCAAACGGCGGAAACTCGAAGGTCCACATTTTTCCCGTATCAAGTTTTTGCGATTTAACTGTATCTTGGTTTATTGCTTGCGCGTGAAGCCGAAATACAAAAACAAATGCGATTAGAAGCGATATATTAATCATCTTCTTTATGTAGATCTGAGAATTCATAAAACACCTTAGGATTTTGTTTTCTGTTGAATTAGCAACCATGTTATGTGCCGCCTTGACTAAACTTAAACATCTTTTAATTGTTACTGGTTTAAAATAAAAATAGACCGAGAAACTTTTCCCGGTCTATGTATTTATATGAACTATACATTTTTATTATTGAACAATTTTTCCACTTTTTAACTCATCTGCAATTCTTGCAGCCTTATAAACTTTATCTAATGAGTGAACCATTCCGCGTGAATCTACCGATACCATTCTATTGTTGTGAGGAATGTAAATAAAATTGCCAATGATGCTGTCAATGTTTCCATCGAAAGCTAAACCAACTACTTCAGCATTTTTATTTATAACTGCACTTCCGGAGTTACCGCCAACAATATCGTTATTAGAAACAAAGTTGAATGGAGTTTCCAAATCAAATCCGCTTGGTACTTTTGCCCAGCTTTCGGGCAAATCCCAAGGATACGTTTTTCTGAATGAATAGAAGCGATCGTACATTCCATAGAAAGTTGTAAAATCTGGAGCAACTGTTCCGTTGTACTCAAAAGGTTTCAAAATTCCGTCGCTTAATCTAAGGGTAAAGTTTGCATCTGGCGGCAATTCTGAGTTATAAACTTTAACAATAAGTTGTCCTAACATATCATCAAAAGTGTTTTCTGTGTCAGTAATTTCTTGCGATTGTTTTTGCAGTTCGGGAAGTTTCTTTTCCGCTTCTCTCACAAACATAAGTATTGGGTCTTCGGATTTAGCAATGGCTTCAGCGCCCTCTTCAATTAAGTCAATAACGTCATCTCTATCACCAAAAATAGATTCATCTATCAAATATTCTGCAATTTCTCTGCCGTTTTTTCCGCCCATAAGTTTTTTAACAAGCGGGTCTTCTTGCCCAAGATTTAACGCGATGTATTCTATGTTAATCCAAAGTTTAGTGGATTCAATCAGCTTATCAAATTTTTTCGGGAAAGCAGCTTCTAAAGTTGAGTCAAGTTTTGCTTCTTTGTATTTATCGGCTCTCTGGTCTTCCGGCTTTTGAAGCTCTTTAGCAATTTCTAAAACAGATTTTGCTTGCGCAAAGTATTTTGAACCAAACATAAAATTTTGAACGATTGAGTACGCCGATATTTGCGGACCAACTTTTCTCATTTCAGTTCTTGTCTTTTCGATACTTTCCCATACTTTGCCATATTGTTCATTTAGTTTAGATTTTGCCCAAACTGTTTCTTGCAGCTTCTTTTGGAAATCAACTTTCTTTGCGTAAACATAAGGGTCTTTCAATCCTTTTAGTGTAGTTGCAATAACTTTTTGGCTGTTTCCTAGATTAACGCGCAAGTCTTCAAATTCTTTTTCGCGAGATACATCTTCTTTTTTCAAATCCTCAAGTGCGTAGTAGAAAGAATCGAACAAGAAAGCTTGGTTTCTGTAAGTTATATCTCTTGCATACTCAAAGTTAGCAACAGTCTTAAGTCTGTTGGTTGTTCCCGGGTTACCTACAGTAAAAATCGGCTCGCCTGGTTTTATTCCGTTAAGCGAAAATTTGAAATAGTTAGGTGATTTAACTGGTTTATCATTTTCGTATGCGCGGTAGAATGTGAAGTCTAAATTATAACGCGGGTAAGTAAAGTTATCAAAATCGCCGCCGAAGTAAGCTATTTGCGTTTCTGGAGCAAATACTAAACGAATATCTGTGTAACGTTTATAACCATACAAAGAAAATTTTCCGCCGTTATACAATGGAACAATCTGGCAAATTAAACCGGTTTCCTTTTGCATATTATCAGTAATTTCTTTGATCTTAGCTTTTTTATTTGCAGCTTTTTCAACCGGAGTATTTCCAGTGCTGGCTGCAGTTTGTATTTCTTCGGTAATGTCTTTTATTAGTACTAATTGGTCAGCATAATAATTTGGAATCTTTCTTTCATCGGCTAAAGTCTTAGCGTTAAAACCATTTTTAACTAAATCCTCATCGTCTTTTTTTAATCTTTCTAACAAGCTGCGTGCGCAGTGGTGGTTAGTCATTACTAATCCGTCTTCTGAAACAAAGGAAGCTGTACAGCCTGGTAACCGAAGCGCAGAAAGACGAATATCTTCATACCACTCATCATCTGTTTTTAGATTATAAGTTTCTTTCAAGTATTCAACCGGCGGGTAGTCGAATGGCCACATCTTGCCATTATCATACTTTTGTGCTTTAACTGTATCTAATTTTAATTGTGCTTGCAAAGGAAGCAGAACAGCGAAGAGTATTATAAATAGTAAAGCGTAGTTTAGCTTTTTCATTTAACACCTGTGTTTTGTTAGTGATTTCTCTGTTGAAAAAATAGGATAGTTGAAATTTATAAACAAAATAGATTTTATTTTGTCGGTTAGACGTGTATTGCAGATAAAAAGTTTTTGTATAGAAAGAAGCCTCTCGCACTTGAGAGGCTTCTTAAATTATTTAGTTAAGACCATTTTTTTTGTTTGAACAAAACTATGCCCCGAACCAGCAGAAGGGCTTCTGGCGGTTAATCTATAGAAATATATTCCGCTTGATAATTGACCCGCTCCGACTCGCGTCGAGCGAGGCGAGTTTGTATGGCGGATGGAGAATTGAGAATTATATATACCTGCATTTTGAAACACATCCACTAAAGTTGCAACTTCTCCTCCTAAAACATCGTAAACTTTAAGAGTTACATAGCTTGCAGCTTGCAGGTTGTAGCTTATAGTTGTTGTTGGATTAAACGGATTCGGATAGTTTTGAGCCAAACTATATGTAGTTGGCATTTTTAAGTCATCCAGTTCTATGCTTGTTGGTTTACTGTTTCTATCGCCAGGATTTGAAACATTTGCTAAAACTCCTGGATTTGCCTGACCAACTCTCCAAGCGCCGGTTGGGTCTTGCAGTTCTTGCCCATTAGAAACGCCATCGGCATCGGCATCTTCTCCTGCGATGGCTGCATTCCAAACTACATCGCCTTGAAATGTTAAATATTTAGTTTGAACCAACTGGCCAAACGCATTTCTAGTACCGCCAAATGAAGAAACATGACAATTTAAGCAGCCAAATTTAGAACCGTTTGGTATCTGAGCAACTCTAAACTCCCGCGCAATTGTATTTGTAGAAACTATAAGAATTATGGCTGCTATTATATGTAGAATTCTAATTTTCATATAACGCCTTTCTTGTATTTAGTTTGAATTATTAGAACGCTTAACCTCGCATCTTGTCAAGCAGTTCGTTAATAGCTTTCGATTCATCTTCCGAAAGGTTCTGGAAAAAAGAATCGTACTTGCCGTTTAGTTTATCCATTTCCGCAAGTATTTCCAAGCCTTTTTGAGTTATCGAAACATCTACGCGCCTTCGGTCTTTAGAACATAATTCCCTTTTTACATAACCCTTAAGTCGTAAACGTTCTACAAGACGGGAAGAATCTGACATTTTATCAACCATTCTTTCTTTAAGAAGATTTACAGTTGCCGGATTTGGATACTGCCCTCGCAAAATTCTAAGTATGTTATACTGATTTCCAGTAATATCATATTTATCAAAAAGCTTGGTTTGAAGCTTCAAAAGCCAGCTGTAAGAAAAAATTATGTTTACAGCCAGCTTATGTTTTTCGTTTCTAAATTTCGATTGTCTTATTTCATCTTCTAATTTCATTTTACTTGATTAAGCTCTAGATTAACAGTAATAGTAACATCTTTGCCTACAACAGCACCGCCGGTTTCCATTAAATTATTCCACTTCAAACCGTATTCTAATCTGTTTAATTCTCCTGTTACTTTAAATCCTGCTTTAGTATTTCCCCAAGGGTCTTTAACAATTCCGTTGTATATAACATCCAAAGTAATTGTTTTGGTTACATCGCGCATTGTAAAATCGCCAGTAAGTTTATATTTCTTTCCATCAACTTTCTTAATTGATTTGCCTGCGAATGTAATTTTCGGAAATTTTTCTGCGTTGAAAAAATCATCGGATTTTAAGTGCTTATCGCGCCCTTCGTTATCTGTGTTGATGCTTGCTACATCTATAGAAAAATTGATTTTAGCATCGCTTAAATCTTCTTTAGAGAACTCAATTGTTCCATCATAAGATTTGAATTGCCCTGTTACATCAGAGATAATTAAGTGAGATACTGAAAAACCAACATTGCTGTGAGATTTATCTATTTTCCATGCGGTTTGAGCATTTGTAAGAGTAAACCCGATTGCCAAAAGAACTGCTAATACTATTTTTTTCATTTTATGTCTCCTTTCGAGAGTTATTTATGAGCCGAATCTAACCCGCCTGCCGTTTTAGAGTAGGCTCATTTATGTTATGAATTAAAATATATGTTACAACGTTTACTGTTATAACGTAAATAACTACTCAAAAAGTTCCACGATCAGAATAAGTTGAAGAAATTAAGCGAAAGATAAAAGGCTGCTTAAGAATAATAAATGAGCCGAATCTAACCCGCCCGCCGTTTTATGGAGGGCCCGCCCGCCGTTTTATGGAGGGCCCGCCCGCCGTTTTATGGAGGGCCC
>WPAE01000160.1 GCA_009773205.1 Ignavibacteria bacterium | reverse complement strand
CTCACTGTCTGCAGCCATGCGACGACGCTTGGGAGCAGGCTCGTCTGTCTCCACGACATCTGGCTGCTCTACTGCGTCCGGCTGCTCTACTGTGTCGGGCTGCTCTCCTGCATCAGGCTGCTCGACTCCTTGCTCGGCAGTCTCTGCGGGTGGGGGGACTCGCAGGGTAGTTGCTGAACTGGGAATGCCAGCAACAGGTGTGGCGAATGTGCTGGACGCGAACTGTGAGAAGGGATTGGTGTATGTGTCGGCTACATTGATGAATGCGGAGTTGGACCAAGAGGTTTTTGGTGTGTAGTACTGCGATTGTGAAAAGCGATCGTTGAGTGAAGGTGAGGGGATTGGGTTGAAGGGGACTGTGTTGATAGTGTGTGCAATATTGCTCTGAGAGTGGGTGACTGTAGGACGGAAGAACTGGGATTGTTCAGTGTGGAATGTGATGGGATTGTGTCGAAGTCGGCAGGGGGGTATGTGTGTGCAAAGTTCTGTTGAGTGTGTCGGACCATAGGTGTGTAGTACTGGGATAGATCGATGTCTGATTGGGTCGGATGTGAGGCTGCTGTGTGGTAGGTTGGTGATGAAGACTGAGTATTGAGTGCAGAGGAAAAGGCCTCTGCACCGTCTGCACTACTCGAATTCTGATCAGTCATTGAAATTTCTAGTAAAGCTCTAAAAATATTCATGAAAACAACAGGATATTTAGGCATGTTTTTATACTATTGATTAGAATTAAAGCTCATTTATAACCAATCAAAAACATTGTAATTTTCCAAGATTAGCTTAAGCAACTATTTTCCCCACTAGAATTTAAGGAAACCATTAGAAGCATTAGGTGGAGCTTTCAAGTCTGGGGTGAAGGATCTCTAGGCTGATTGGCTACTTTCCATTTCTAGTACCTCAAAACATAGAGGAAAAAAAAAACGAAGAAAATTTTTTTTTTGGTTTTAATAGTTTTTCTTAAGAAAAATTTTTATCTTTCAAACCTCTATAGCATATCCACATAGGATTATGTGCGCCTCCTCGAGCTGCATTGAATGATATATGGGTATCCTTGGTAACTCACATTTCTAGTACCTCAAAAACCAGAAAAACTAAAAAATCTAAAAAAAAAAATTTTTATGTTTTTCAGTTTTTCTTAAGAAAAATTTTTTATCTTACAAACCTATAGCCATATACATATATGACTGTGTGCGTCTCCTTGACCTGCATCGAATGATATATGGGTATACTGGGTAACTCCCATGTCTAGTACCTCAAAAGCACCAAAAACCAAAAATTGATAAAAAATTTTCCAAGTTTTTCTTAAGAAAAATTTTTTATCTTACAAACCTATAGCCATATACACATAGGGCTGTGTGCGGCTCCTCGAGCTGCATCGAATGATATATGGGTATACTGGGTAACTCAAATATCTTGTACCTAGAAAATGCTAAATATCTAAAAATACGGAAAAAAAAAATTTTTTTTTTAAAGTTTTTCGAATAACAAAGTTACTTCCTGACATCCCCATAGCGAGATACTAGTACCACTATGTGCGGCTCGAGGAGCTGCGTCAAAAAGGTAATACATGTTATGGGGTAATTTCATTGTCTTGTGCCTCAAAAACCCGAAATACGAAAAAAGCAAGAAAAATTTTCCAAGTTTTTCTTAAGAAAATTTTTTTATAATACACACCTATAGGGATCTACTAGCATAGCTAGGTGCGGCTCATGGAGCTCTATTGAAATATATATGGGTATACTGGGTAACTCCCATATCTACTACCTCAAAAACACAAAAAACCAAAAATTTACAAAAAAATTTTCCAAGTTTTTCTTAAGAAAATTTTTTATAATACACACCTATAGGGATCTACTAGCATAGCTAGGTGCGTCTCATGGAGCTCTATTGGAATATATATGGTTTGCCTATGTAAATCCACTGTTTTCCCTGTCAAATCTTAAGAAATACACTCAAAAAACCAAAAATTACGTTGAAAAATACACACTTGAATTGAAAAATTACGTTAGGAAATTCAATTGGCTTAATGTATTGCCTATACCTAACCTTTGTCGGCGGGGGGGGGGAGGGGGGGGGGCCGCCCCACAGTTTTTGATCCTCTATCCAATGGAAAAAAGAACTGACCTTAGTGATGCTCCCTGATGGAAATAAGCCGTGGTCATGTGACCAATCCATGTAGAAAGCCATAGGAAATTGAATTTTAAAAGTCATTTTTCTCAGTAATCTTAAGAGCTAGACCCTAAATGACAAAATCGAATAAAAATATACAAT
>WPAE01000159.1 GCA_009773205.1 Ignavibacteria bacterium | reverse complement strand
TGACTTCTCTCTAAAAAGCCCACTTATTAGTAAGTGAGCACAAAATGGCTGGTTGCTTGGCAATTTCATTTTTATGATTCCACAACCAAGTAAAAAATAAAGTTGATAATAAATTCTCTAAGAATAAGAGTTGTGCTTTGAAATATTGTCCTTTTAGACAAAAAGATTGGGAAGTCCTTCGATAATAGTCACTTATATGACGGAATATTCTACCGAAGTTTATGGAAATAGCCATACTGAATGCAAAGACTGTTGTCTTAAAATAACCCCTTACTTTCAGTTTTCCGTTGTGCATCTTCCGTTTGAATTCACTTACCGTCGCTTCAACATTGTTCCTAAGCTTTTGTCTTTGTGCAGTTATTTTATCTATTGAAGTTAATCGTTTTCGTTTCAGGTATTCTGTTCTGTCAAAATAATATACTCTTGAATCGTTATTTTGTTTGGTAGGACATACGGCAGCCAGCGGACATACTGAACAAATCTTTATTGAAAATATTGCTTTATGTTTCTTCCTTCCCGGAACTGATAGTGCTGCTTGATTTGGACAACTGACTTTGTACTGATCATCTCCCAATTCATCTATCGTTATCGCTACGCGGGCTTCTCTTCCTCTTATTGCAGTTTGAACCGGTTGGATTTCAAGTTCTTCAAACTTTGTGTCATTGTTTTGGCTTCCGTATGCTCCATCAAAGTGAAGTTCTTCTATATCCGGTGTCTTTTCTTTTATCTTTTCTATTCTCGTTTCCAGTACTTTGCTGTCATCTATGTTGTTCTTTTGTACCGAGACATCAGTAAGCAAGTTCAGAGGATTATCCGGATTAGCTGTCTCTGTTATATTGATTGTCTGTCCCTTACTTGATTTGCCATTCTTATTCCGATATGACGCATCTAAATCGTCCGGTGATTGTATTGAACCACTTGATATTTCTTCCGGTAATTTTACAACTACTTTTTCTTCTTCTATTTTGAAGTGTTCTTTGTATACCAGTTCAAATATTTGATATACTTCATCGTTAGCATACCGCCCTTTTAGTTGTTGATGCAAACGATAATAGAGAGTTCCAAGTTTTTCTATTTGTAATGGAATATCCGTAGGCTTGATTGCATAAATATAATTCTCTGCTGTTAGGCTGACATAGGGTTTTAGTTCTTCATAGAAATAATTCCTATCAGTTTCATTTATCTTACGATACAATCTTATCAGAACCTCTATTAGTAATTGCAACCGTGAATAATTTTTTATATTTGACGCCGCAAACATTGAATCTGTACGCTGAATATTCGTCTTTATCTTTAGTGATTCTATTTGTCCTTTGGTTAAACAATCAAATGCTTTTTCTAATAAATTTATTCCTGTTTCTGCTCGGTAGCTATTCAACCGATTTTGAAAATTAAAGATTGTTGCACTACAGAATGGAATTTCATCAAGTGATTTTAGTCCCAATGCTGTTTTCGTCAGCAAATTGAAATTGATATTCTTGAAAAGTTCTTCATAGCTCCACGAATATCTGTTCATCAGTATTAACGCTGAGACCAATGCGTTTACAGGTGCATTTGGACGGCTGTCTGTTTCTGAAAACAATACCGAGAAATCTTCTTCTTTTATAGAACAAAAAATGATTTCATAGAATTTGTATTCTTCTGAAGCAGTTAATAGTTTTTGTTGCTTAGAGGGCAATGTGTTTAAGAAACTGAACAAGTTCCCTTGGCTATGTTTTGTGTTTTTCCTGAACATTTTATTACTTTATAATGATTGGTTTTTCTTTCAGGAATTTATTTAAATATTTCGATATATAAAAATTATTTACCAAACAATCGTACCCTTTTTAGAGTGAAGTCA
>WPAE01000158.1 GCA_009773205.1 Ignavibacteria bacterium | reverse complement strand
CCCGGCGGCGGCGGCCGGCTGGCGGCGCCGAGCGGGCGGCGGCGCGCGCGCGAAGGCTAGGAAAAAAAAGGAAGGCTAGGAAACCTCTAAGCTATTTCTCCTCTTTTATTCCCTTTTTTCACTTTTCCAAGCCATCCAAGGAGCCAGGACCTTAAAATTTTGGCTCCCTTGGTTTTCCAGAGCCCTTTTCACGCTGCCCATGCTTAACAGGGTCAAAGTCCATTTTTTCGAGAGTCGAAAATTTTCAAGGCGCTAGTTATCATTTTAAGCGAGTTATAAGCAAAACGCCGTTTTTGTCCTAATGCATTTACATGGCGGACCCTGGTTTGGGAAGTCTGCCCTGGCGAAACCCTAAGAGTTAGCCCAAAAGTCCAAATGGCCAAAAGGTAGAGGGCTAAAAAGTACCCTTGGAAGTTGCGGGGGGGGGTCCAGCCAGCTTGGCCACTTAGGGGGTACTATTTGAGGATAGGTATCCAAAAAAAAATTTTGTAGAGTTTTTGATCCTCTATCGATTGGATATATAGTTGGCATCTACGTCATCACGGCTCCGGATGTGGGAGCCCGCCAAAATTGACCCGCAAGCCATTTTCCTTGGTTGAGCGATTTTTGTACCTTGAATAACTCGAAAACCATGATAGATACAGCATAACACGTGTGCGAAGTTACAACCAAAAATTTTTTTTGTAGAGTTTTCAATCCTCTACCGAGTGGATATTTAGTTGGCCTCTGTCTCAACACCGGTCCGGGTGTGTGACCCCGCCAAAATTGACCCGCAAGCCATTATCCTTGCTTGAGCGGTTTTTGTACCTTGAATAACTCGAAATGCATGATAGATACAGGAAAAAACTTTACTTCCGTTTTTCATTTATCCAAGCCATCCAAGGTGCCAGGACACTAAAATTTTGGCTCCCTGGGTTTTTCTGGGCCCTTTACACAGCGCCCCTGTTTTCCGGGGTCAAAGTCCATTTTTTCGAGGGTCGAAAATTTTTAAGCCTGTACCATGCTTATTAAGCGAGTTATAAGCATGTTTCTAATTTCGCACTAGTGCATTTTACATTAGAGCCCATGTTTTGACCGTCCTGTCCTGTCTCAACGGTAAGAGTTGGGTCCAAAGTGCAAATGGCCAATAGGTAAAGGATAAAATAGTAGATAAATCAAAAAAAAATTAAATTTTTTTAAAAAAAATTAAAAAAAAATTTTTTTAAAAAATTAAAAAAAAATTAAAAAAAAATTTCGAAAAAAAAATTTGAAAAAAAATTTGAAAAAAAAATTTGAAAAAAAATTATTAAAAAAAAATTGAAAAAAAATTTGAAAATTCAAAATGGCGGCAAAAATTTAAAAATTCAAAATGGCGGCAAAAATTCAAAATTCAAAATGGCGGCAAAAGCGGAAGTAAAAACACGTGTTTCATATATTTGTGCGAAGATAGAACCAGTGCGAAGTTAGATACTGCTCCAGAACGCCCACGATCCCTACTACTGAAACTGAATAAGCTATGTAATGAATATGCATGGTAAAGAGATAATTTGGTCATTGTTATATATTCAGTAAATCATTTAAAAAGAAAGGTTCTCATCATTTATTGGTCAACTTTGCCATTCACTTTTATATTGTGCGGATTACACCAATTTTTATCCTTTATTGTGACGATGATGCGACTTCTTCAGATATTTGCAATGTTTATATTGATCATTTGAATGATGTCCTCTTTTCCTTTTATTACACTCAATCTTTTCAATGTCTTCATTGTCACTTGGTATTGTAAAATCGTTATCACATTTTATATGATTACGATTATACTTTGGAATATCTTCTATTGGAATAATTTTTGCTCTCGGTTCACCTATAA
>WPAE01000059.1 GCA_009773205.1 Ignavibacteria bacterium | reverse complement strand
AGAATAAAGGCAGCTCGAAAAATTAGTTTTTTTAACTTATGCCCGCGGGGATGAAACATTTATGAGCCGAATCAAACCCGCCCGCCGTTTTATGGAGGGTTGGGCGAGTAAGTCGGAAACAACGTTTTTTAATCACTAAGGGTTTAATTCCCTGCTGCTTGCGGCGAAAAGAAGTAAATTAGTGTATGCCAAAGAGTGAATACATACACAAGTCACATAATGTTACAGTGTTGCTGTATCATATAGTATTCCCAGCAAAGTAGTATTCAGTAAGTCTGTAGATGAAACATTGAAAGGAACATGCAAAGAAATAGCGAAGCGATATGAACTACACTTTCTAGAAATGGGAACAGA
Organism: Ignavibacteria bacterium; assembly: GCA_009773205.1. Lineage (GTDB taxonomy): Bacteria > Bacteroidota > Ignavibacteria > Ignavibacteriales > Melioribacteraceae > Stygiobacter. The sequence continues at coordinate 9,351 of WPAE01000059.1, read as the reverse complement.
TAAAGACCATGTACATTTTTTCGTACAATCAGTTCCAACATATGCTGTTACAAAAATAGTAACAATGCTAAAAAGTATAACTTCAAGACAAATATTCCAGAAGCATCCGGAAGTAAAAAAAGCCTTCTGGGGTGAAGAGTTTTGGCGTGATGGATATTATGCTAACACAGTTGGTCGGTTCAGGCTGTCTTGAGATCGGCTTTGAGTTGCTCGATCATTTCTTCGGTAATATCCATTGTGTAATTCTCCTTTAGGATTATGGTTAAAAGTAATAAGTATTTTATAAAATGAAAGCCCTTTTGGGATTTCGCAAACCAGGTACTGCTTCGATACGCTTCGCAGCACTTAGTTAATCACTTACTTCAACCATTTACACAAAATTATTTACACTCCCGAATACTACCTGCTTTGCACAAAGAAACACAATTAACACTATTCCATTAATACGATACCCCGCTGCTTGCGGCGAGGGGCTTCATTACCTCTTAGTTTTTAGTAATCCTCTATTTCAACCGATAAAGTTTCCACCAGGGCGTATGCGGAGAATTGTGATGCTCGAAATGGTAGCCAAAGAAGTAACATGAAAGCATTGCAAATATATGATTTTTTTTCTGCGTTCTGGATTTATGCGGATCCATTTCGTGTGTGTGAGGCTGCTTATGAGGAAGATATGTACCGAAGAAAAAAAGCTGCAAAGAGCTTAGAAATGCGGGAAGAATCCAAAACAGCCACAAATTTATCTCCCCAACCCAAATTTTTAGAATATTATACGCCAATGCCATAACTAATATTTGCATAAATGTTGCGTATCGAATCATAAATTTTCCCCACCAAAAAATGAAGTTCTGAGAACCAACATTGAAATCGGGATCAAAACCGGTACCCGGATATTTATGATGTTTGAAATGATTCTTACGCAATTTATTATAAGAAAGGCCAGCATATAAAAATATTGCAACTGTACCTACAATTCTATTTATGATTTTATGTTTAGTAACAGTGCCATGCATGGCATCATGCCCGGTAATGAACAGCCCGGTGTATAAGTATGCTTGAACAATAACATGCAGATAAAATTTGATTAATGTGTAATCAGCACTAAGAAGTGTAAGAATGTATATCAAATGGATTAACCACAAGCCAATAATTGCAACAGCTATTATAAGTCCCATATTGCTTCTCACAAAAAATAATTTAGAATTATAAAAAAGCCGCTTTGGATGTATAAATATTTTTCCGCTAAACTTTTATTTACCTTCAACTTCATTACAAGAAACAACGAAGCGATTACACAAGCGATTAAAAACCATGCAAGATAGTTCTGCATGGGAATTGTGTTATTGAACCAATTCCAGTAACCAAGTTTAACTGCTACTGGTTCCAATAAAAAATCAAACAAAGTTGAAACAGCCCCAGCAATGATTACAACTACCAACTTATTATTAATAAATCTTTCTGCGACAGAAATTGAACCAAGTGTAACTATCACCCAATTTATTCCTATAATCAATGGAACACCAAATAATTGCACTCCAAGTACATTACCGTAAGTATAATTGCCAAAGATAAGTTTCGTCTTTACACCGGCAACTTCAATAAAAAAAGTTAAGGTGTAAGAAATTAAAAACCACGCGGCAACCGACTTGTTATTTTTAACTGCGAAAAATATTATAAACACAGCCACAAGCAGTAATGTAAACGGTGTTAGAGCCAGCATAAGGGGCAATGTTTTCTTATATAGATGTCCGGCTACTCCAACTGAATAGATTATCACCAAAAACCAAATAGAATATTTTTCTAAATAATTCTTCCTTTCCATTCCGCTTTCTTTTTTCGTGTTACAATTAAGGAGTTTATTCCAACAATAAGAAGAATAATCATTTGTATTGGGTGAAGAATTACTTCCAAGACAATCTTCTGTTTGCTAATTAGAGCAATTAATACTCTTGAGGCAAGAACAAGAAGAATAACTAAAACAAATTCTGCGTTTATAAAAACAAGAACAAATGGCAGCAAAAAGACCACATGCAGTAATAATAGCACAAAAAAGAAAACAACATAGTTCATATTAAAACCCAAAAAGAAATTTTTGCTGAACCCATTATATGCATCAGCGTAATTCGAATACATTTTACAATCAACTGTTGAATCTCCTACCAGAGTAATAATTTTCTTACCATATTGTTTAATTGCTCTGGCAAGTTCCATATCTTCAACGACTTTAGCTTTTACTTTTTCATGTCCGCCAATAGATATATAATCATTACGGTTGATTAATATAAACTGTCCATTTGCTGCCGTAAATGATTGACTTGGAGAAGTAAATACTTTTCTGAGTGGCAGAAATGAGAGCAAAATCCAATTCATTAACGGCGTTATTAAACGAGTTCCCAAATTTTCTATTAGTTGAGTAGGAAAAACAGAAAGCATATTTGCTTTTTCTTTCCTCATTATATTTAATGCTATAGTTACAGCATCTTCAGTAAGCTTAACATCAGCATCAATAAATAAAAGTTTTTCAGCCGTTGCTTTGAGGGATAAATTATGACACGCCCAGTTTTTTCCCAGCCAGCCTTCGGGCAACGATGTGCCTGCAATTAGTTTTACTCTGCTATCTTTTTGAGAAAACGCCCCAACAATGTCCGCCGTCTTATCTGTAGATTGATCATCTAGAACAATTATTTCGAGATTATGATGCGTTTGGCAGCAAACATGATTTAGACACGAAGCAATATTCTGTTCTTCATTTCGCGCAGGAATTAATATTGAAATATGCTCCGATGACTTCTCACTGCTGGTTTTATCATTTTTCAATCTAGGAGCGGTTAAATAATTATAAAACACAACACAAAATATAATTGCGTTTGGAACCAGCAAAAGCCAAAAAAGCAATTCCATCATTTCGTGTCCTTACCAAAAAGATCCAGAATAAACTTCTTCGATTGTACCGCATCAGAGAGCAATTCTAAATTATTGTGGAATTCGTTTTCGAACACAGAAAAGTTGTTTGTTAGTAGGGAACTCTGCATCGGCATTCCAAAACGTGCAGCTATAACGGGTTTCATTTCATTATGGAATTGTATTTTAAAACCTATAGGTAATATTGTAACATCGCTATTTATATTTTGTAGAATGTTTTTAATACCCTTTTTTATTGTGAGCGGACGCTTTTCATAATCTTCAATTTCCCCTTGCGGATAAACTATAACACTGTTAGTGCTCTGGGAAATTAATTCTCTTGTATATGCGCGTGTTTCCAAAAATGATTTTATGCTTTCTTGTTTAATGGAATAAGCGCCGACCTTACTAAAGAACCAGAAATTTTTTAACTGCTCTTCAAGCATCATTATGTGAACTTTTCGGTTGTAGTACTTTTTTTCCAAATGCCCAATAAAAAATCCATCCCACCAGCTTATGTGGTTTGGAGTTAATAGCAACGAACTGTCTTCAATTACTTTTGGCGGCTCGTTTACCAAATAGAAATGAGCAAAATGTTTTTTCATCAACCATTTGATGTAAGGATAAAACAAAAACTGAGCGATATTATTATGGTCAGCTTTAATCATGAGCTTTGCTTTTAATAATTAGGTCTGCGGTAATTTTACCGGATAACAAAACCAGCGGGATTCCACCGCCGGGATGAGCGCTTCCTCCGCAGTAGTACAAACCAGAAATTTTATCTGATTTATTTTTCTGTCTTAAAAACGCCGCCGATTTATTATTCGAAGACATTCCATACAAACTGCCCATATAGCTGGAAGTTTTATTCTCTATATCAGCAGCAGTAAGTAAAGATTCAAATATTATTTTTTCTTTTAAATCAATTCCCAAAACAGTTTTTATTCTTTCTAACATCATCTTTTTCATTGTAGTTGCTTTCTTGTCTCTGTTTTGATCTTGATTTGCCGGCGCGTTGATCATTACAAACCAATTCTCACATCCTTCATGTGCATCCTTTTTATTAAACTTCGAAGAAATGTAAATGTAGATCGTCGGTTCCGATGGATAAATTTTATCTTCAAATAATTCTTTAAACTCCTTTGCATAATCTGATGAAAAAATAATATTGTGAACATCTAAATTTGGATAATCTCCCTTTACTCCCCAATAGAAAACCAACGCAGAAGTTGAGGGTTCAAACTTCTTTTTAAGAGATACATCCCTACTATAGCCAAGCAATTTTGTGTTTGTGAAATGCACGTCGGCATTAGATACAACAAGGTCATACTCTTCTTTAATTTCTTTGCCCTTGTAATTATAATTTATTCCGCTTAGCGTTCGATTATTCAACAATATTTTTTTTATTTCTGCATTGAAGACAAACTTTACTCCTTTCTTCTCAGCCAAAGCAACAACTGCATCAACAAGGGAATAGATTCCACCATCCGGAACGAATCCCCCAATATTATACTCTACGTGAGGAATTATATTTAATGTCGCTGGCGCTTTGTAGGGATTTGATCCGTTATATGTTGCATACCTATCAAACAACTGAACCATTTTTTTATCCGTAAAGAAAGCACTATTTGCATAATGCATTGTCCTAAAGGGATCAATTTTCCAAATCTGAAAAAGTGTGTTAAGTCCTTTACGGTTTAATAAACTTTTCCAATTAGAGAAATCATTAAAAAGAAATAAGTCGGCTGTTAGTTTGTAGATTGTTTCTGTGTAATTAAGGTAGGAAAATAAATTGCTGGCAGAGTCGGTCGTTTTCTTTTCAATTTCTTGCGCGAACTTTTCTTTACTCGAATAAGCAGTAATCGTAGTTCCATCCTCCCAGAAATATTTGCAGATTGTCTCAAGTTTTCTCAATTGCAAATAATCAGCAATGTCTTCTCCTAGTTCCAAGAATAATTGCTCGACTACGAATGGCATTGTAAGCAAAGATGGACCCGTATCGAAACGAAAACCATTTTTACAAATTTGGTTTGCCTTACCGCCCGGCTGCGAGTTTTTTTCAAAAACAGTAACATCAAAACCGCTGCTAGCCAATCTAGCCGCTGCGCTTAAACCCCCTAAACCAGCTCCTATTACCGCTACTTTTTTACCAGCCATTTTCCCTTTGCATATAAGTAGAAAAATAGATTAAGAGATAAAAGAGTAAATGAGTAAATGAAATCTTCGAGAGGTATTGTTGTTATTTTTATGCCCCAAATAGCCTTTGGCGAATAACTAATTATTGGAAGTGAGGTTAAAAAATAATTTACTGTTAAGAATGGTACATAAGTAAAAAAAATCCACTTCCAGTAGATTAATTCCCGAATGAATTTCGGATTAGCAATAAAAACTAATAGCATAAATACAGACATAAAGCCAAGAACTGTAGCAGTATAATATTGTTTGTTAAACAATGCTGCCAACAATAGAAAAAGAATTGAAAGATATGCAAATGTTCTTCTTCTAAGATTTACCTGCTTGTTTTTCAAATATACATTAGCTGTTTCGTACAAAAAGATTGAAGCATAAGGCACTGTTACAAAAAAAAGTATTTCTTCCAACGGAAGATTATAAAAACGAAAAGCTAAAACATAATCCGGATTAAAAGACCAGTCACCTCTAACAGCAGCAATAGCATCCCATACTATAAAGGTTCCTCCAACAACTAGAATAGAAAACAGTAAAGCCGGTAAATTCCGGTAAAACTTTATTTGTTTTTCAAAGCTCATTAGTAAAGGAACAATGATTACAAATATATTTATAGCCAGATATTCACTCATTAGCAAATTGTTCTTTAAGTTGACTTATCAAGAATTCAGATTCTTTTTCCCTCAGTCTTTCGCTTTCGATAATAAACTCGTAAATGCCTTTTTGGATTTTCTTTTCAACTAGATTGTAATTTTTCTCTAGCAATTCCCTTAATATAATTTTTGCATCTACATCACGTTCAGCTGAATAGCCGAGAAAACCTGGAACATAATGTAGTATTGAAAAACGCATAAAGCGGGTTTCCAAATTCTTCGGCTCAATTAAGACTGCCTTTTCCAAATTTTCTAATGATTTTTTCAGATAATTTAGCTTAGCAAGAGGCCAAAACGCGTGTTTAGATTTTACTGCATCAATTCCGGCTTTATATGCAACAGCCAATGCCTTGCTAAGTTCGGAAATCGTGGAGTAGTTTTCTAACACAAAATCTTCATAAGCGGCTATACTATCTTCCTCTTCAACAGCTTTATAGTATTTTAATCTGAGCTCCTCAACCAGTTTCTTTTCTGAATTTGTTAGAGTTTGTTTACTCTTTTCATTATTAAACCCGAACAGTGCTGATGCAGTTATAATTATTATCAAAAATATTCTTTTCATGTTTTCAGCTAATCCTCAACACTCTAATTTGCCAAAATGATTTGAGCAACAGAAGCAGTTTGGTAAAGTTTGATATTCTAACTCTTCTTTTGAGTAACTCGTTTACATCAAGGTTTTTTATTTTTTTGAATAAACCATAATAATAGAGATACGCTGAATAAACACCGAGTCTAACTCCTAGCGGAAGTTTTAGAATACCATGCATTGCTTGACGGAACTCTTCTTCGACTTCATTTTCCAGATTTTTTTTACTTGAGTTATCTATTCCCTCAGCTAAATGAATATTAGGCAAATAAATTCTCCCGCGCTCATCAATATCGCTTTTTATATCTCTTAAAAAATTCACCTTTTGAAAAGCCGAGCCTAGCATTTTTGCCGGATGCAGCAACTGGTTATATTCTTCATTATTCCCGTTAACAAATACTTTTAAGCACATTAATCCAACTACTTCAGCCGAACCATAAATGTATTTATCATAAACATTACGTTGATAGGAAGATTTTTCTAAGTCCATTTCCATACTGGTAAGAAAAGCATCTATTAAATCATAACCAATATTGTACTTATGAACAACAAGCTGGAATGAATGAATAACTGGATTTGTTGAGATTCTTTCTTCAATTGCTCTAAATGTTTCTTCCCGGAAACGCTTCATCAATTCGGGTTTATTGTAACCATGAAATGAGTCAACAATTTCGTCTGCTAAACGTACATACGCATAAACAGAATAAATCGAATCTCTATATGAGCGCGAAAACGCTTTTATTCCCATGCCAAAGCTTGTGCTGTAAGCATTGGTCAATTCCTTGCTTAATTGAAACGATGTTTCATGATATAGAGTGATCATTAAATATCCTTTCGGTTACTAATCTTGAACTAATTACAACCATTGGCAAGCCTGTTCCAGGTATTGTTGAAGCACCAACATAATAGAGATTATTATAATACTCGTCTTTGTTTTTGGGACGGAACGCACCAACTTGATTTATGTCGTGCGCCAATCCTAATCCGCTTCCTTTGTAAAGATTAAGTGTATCTGCCCAATCATTCGGTGTTAATATTTTCTTAACTAAAGTATTTGCTTGAATATCGAATCCGGTTCTTGCGGAAAGATTGTTTATAATATTGTTAGCCAATTCATCTTTATCGCTCCAATCTTTTTTAAATCTTAAATCTGGAGCAGGACAAAGAATAAAAAGATTTTCGCAACCTTCTGGAGCGCAAGTTATATCAGACTTAGAAAGAACGTTCACATAGTAATATGGTTTCTTCGGCGAAATTGAAGAAGTGAAAATTGTATCGGCATATCCACGGAAATTACTTCCAAGAAAATAATTGTGGTGTTCTATGTTTTTTATCTTTCCTTTAACGCCCAGATAAATTGTGAAGGGCGCTAAAGTCCAATGCATCTTATCCAATTTTTCTTCCGAAAACTTCTTTCTGCCAAGTATCTCTCCGCGGAAAGAAGCTGCGTCTGCGTTTGATATAAAAATATCCGCTTTCCATTTCTTTCCAGATAAATCAACAACTTCGGTTAATTTATCGTTGCTATAGCCAACAGATTTAACTTCGGTGTTGAAATAGAATTCAACTCCCTTAGATTTTAGAATTTTAACAAGTTCTTCGATTAAGCGGTACATTCCGCATTTAATTCTCCAGTAACCGTTATGCCTCATTTCTGTATAGTTGAGTAAAGAATAAATTGCCGGCGTTTGAAAAGGTGTGGCTCCTAAAAAGAAAGCCACTAGTGAAAAAACAATTCTAACTTCTTCAGACTCGAACTTTTTCTCTACTTCGCTCCACATTGTTCTGTACAAATATGGAATATGTTTCCATGGTACTGATGATAAGGAAAGCAAATAGCTTAACACGCTATCAAAATTCGATTTAACTACTTTGTCTTCCGTATCGTGCCAAAACTCTCCTGCCCGTTTAAGGTATTTATCAACTTTAATAGCAAGATTTGGTTCAACATCTGCAAACTCATCTTGAAGTTTTAGCAAATCCTTAAAAATTCTTCTAGGTTTTTCTTTTCCTTCAAAAAAAACTTGGTAAAGAGGTTCTAGCTCCTCGAATTCAACTGGGTTTTTAATTCCAACACTGTTAAATAACTCATCAAACTCATAGGTCATGCTCATAAATGATGGACCCATATCAAAGCGGAAACCGTCCATTTCAATTACATTCATTCTTCCGCCGGGGGTAGAATGTTTTTCAAGGATTGTAACTTTATAGCCCTTGTTAACCAGTCTGAGAGCTGTAGCCAGCCCACCTAAACCCGAACCAATAATTAAAGATTTTTTCATCACTACACGTTGTTTTTTGAAGCTAAACAACATCTAATTTTCATTAGTTCCCATGCTTATATTCTTGGTTCATCATAATAATGCATACTTGGATGTATGCGATTTTAACTTACAAATGAACATCGATCTTTGAAAAAAATGTGAACCTAACAAAATTAACAACAATAATATTATCCCAAAAAATTCATTAGAAATGATTTTTTTGCCGAAGGCCGATAGTAAGTGTTGAAAATTGAGAGTTTCGACATAACCTATTTACCCTAAAGGACTTAATGCTTGTCGGCCCAAAGGGCAAATTTTCCTAACGGAAAATTTGGGATTATGTAAATGCGGGTAAGTCGAAGACTTATCCATATTTGCACAATGAACCGATTTACAGGCTATATTCATTGTTTTTTCATTAGTATTTAACAGAAATTCAAATGAACTGAAAAAAGTACGCATTTTTATTATGAACCAAAAGTAAAAGTATTGGAAACAGAAAACACTTACGCAGAAGAAGAAATTGATTTATAAATAAATTTGGAAAGATATATGAGCGCAAAAATTGTTTGGACTAAAATAAACGAAGCGCCGGCGTTGGCAGCATATTGCTTTTTGCCGGTTGTAAAATCTTTAGCTTGCGATGGTTGATTCGAGAATTGGGAAAACAAATCTGCACGTTCCCAACGATGTTATAATTGATGCCTCAATGCCAAATATTGTTCGCGACGGAGGAAAAATGTGGAACCGTAAGGATGAATTG
>WPAE01000157.1 GCA_009773205.1 Ignavibacteria bacterium | reverse complement strand
GAGAGTTTGCAGGGGCTTTGCAAACCATGGCCAGGAATCAAAAAGCTTTTGTTAAATTCATTAATCATATAGGTTGCCAATTCATTTGCTGATGAGAAATATGCAGTTGGTATTTTTATTAATTTAAAATCGGTAAATGTGGCCCTTGTTTCACGAATAAAGTTCTTTGTAAATTCGACCAGCTGTTGAGCCTTTGTGTCATGGGAGAAATTATAGCGACACAAATTACATTGCGCCTTAAAATAATCTGCAGCCGTATCAAATTCTGCATCACTTTTGCGTTGCCCGTCCTCTAGCTCGACAATTATTACGACATATGCTTCCTCAAAGTTTGGAGCACTAAATGGATACTGGATGCGAGTGATCCCTACCTCCCAGAGGCCTTCCAATTCCAGTGCAGTAGGTAAGAGTACACGATAAGAGTTGGGCTTATTGCCAGGATAATATTTGGTGCTTGCAGTACTGGGTAGAGTAATAATTGATTCGTCGCTCATTTTAAATATCCTCTACGTCCTCGTCCTTGACCCAGGAATTAAATTTTGCAGGCCACCCTTTCCACTTGACAAAACACTCTCCTTTGCCTTCAACCTTTCGCCTTTTCAAGACCTTCTCAATTAAATACCGATTTTCCTCAATAGGCTGAAGTTCCTCCTCGTAGAATTGCCCTTTTATATCGTCCCCCAAGTCGTCCAACAGCTTATATACCGGTTTCCTCTTACCCAGCCTTTGCTTGACATGAAAATGTTCTTCGCTCCAATTCGGGACATATCCCTTCTCAAAGACCCCCTTAACCTTACTAATCCTGGCTTTTCTTCCAACCAAAGAAACCTTCTTTTTCCCCGGGTTATTTGTGCTCCCATAAAGCTTAGCCCAAATTTTATCCTCATCTTTGGTGGTAACATCGCATGGCCTCATTCCGATGGATCGGTGATAAGAGTGATTATATGCTTTAACAAAATCCGTTAATTTATCAATATAGGTGTAGGTTTGCTTACCCGTAAAGTATTTCCAAATTTTTGTTTTCAGGGTTCTGTTGAATCGCTCCACCACAGCAGCTTTCTTATCGCTATCCGAGCAAAAATGTTTGATTCCCTCTGTTATCAAATAACTCTGAACGTCTTTATTTAAAAATTCTTTCCCTTTATCTGTTTGGATTTTTTCGGGTTTGCGTGGGGACGCTTGCTGTAATAATTCTTTAAATGCGCCGAGAATTTCTTTCCCGCTTTTATTTTTCACTGGAATAACCCAAGCAAATTTGCTGAATACATCAATAATTGTTAAAAGAAATTTTGTCCCCTTGTTTTCGCCAGAAATTGCTTGCATATCCGCCAAGTCCCCCTGCCATTGCTGATCTATTCCTCGGACCACTGTGGGATTCCTTGTAAAGTTCTTGCGTGCCTGTTTGTGTAAGCTATAGCTTGCTTGGTTTGCCAAATATTTTTTAATGATTTTCCGATTAACCTTGAGGCCTTTATCCTTTGCAGCACTTAATAGTTTTTCCACCCCGCCATAGGAACCAGCATCATCGGGACTGTTGTAGATCTTATCAAGCTCAGCCCATATTTGCTCTTCTGAGGAGCTCTCCCCCATAGTCCGTTTCATTAAATGCTTGCAGATATTGAGCAAACAACAAGGGAATAGAGCAACTACTTTGGCTTTCCTGTACTTGTTTTTTATCCTTTTCTTCCTCCTCCTTCTGGCAAAATGAGTAGGTGACCAAGAATACAAGGGCGGCTACTAGGAGAATCGTCAAAAGCTCCCTAAAGGGTTCTAATTTTACTTTCAGATCCTCATAGTATATTTCTAAATGTTCGATCACCGGTTTCAAATATTCAAATTGGTTCATAGTAGGC
>WPAE01000156.1 GCA_009773205.1 Ignavibacteria bacterium | reverse complement strand
GCTTTTAAACCATAATGTGCTCTCCAGATTTTCACTAACGTTTATTATTAAACACATTACTTCCACCAACAATTTTCTACCTTGGCCGCATTTTAAGCTGTTTTCATTGATTGTGATGCGGTTTACTGACATCTCTAATTTTCTTGCAATTTGCTGCAGATTTGTCGCACTTTGCGTGCATTGTGGGATTTTTTCCTTCCCCAAAGTTGTCTACTGTTTCTCACTTAAGTTAAGCAGGAAGTAGCCATGCTGGAAAACCCAGATATTCAAAAATATACGTGCCGTTCTGAACTCAAGTAATAATTATTCGCTTGTGTTTGCCGTCTTAGGAGCCTTGCTTATTAAGTTAGCCGACCCAGAATCATCCAGAGTTGGAACGACAACTATGATCTCCGTATCTTAGTTCTCTTCCTCCTTTCATCTTAGGTTTGTCCACTTAGCTTAGAATGAAATCTGTCCAAAGGTATTCCTTATATCTTCTCAGAAAACTTTGTTCATAATTCAATTTACTGTTGAATTTTGTTTATTTAGGATTAGCTTGGCAAATTTGCTTAAAACTTTCCGCTGGTAAATAAGATTAATAATAAATTCCCTTCTGAAAAATTTGTTGCTTGCTCCAAAAAGACGAATAATTCGATTAAAATGTTTTACGATTGTAATCTGGTAAAAATTTCAAACACTTGGTGAAACCCAATTTTGCCTTTTCTGGGAAAATTATAATTCAAAAATTTCGAGCCATAGCATCGCTAAATTGAACTTAGTGTGAGTGAACTTAGGTAAGTCCACCAAATCCATGGAAACACCTCCTTAAGTAGTACTCATACGTGGGCAGGGTCGGTCGGGTTTGGGGGGGGGGATTGGTTCGGCTCGGACCCTCTGTCAAAACGTGTTTTGTATTCCGACCCGGTCACCCAGTCAAAATCGATTTTTGTTTCCCGGACCCCATGTCAAAATCAATATAAATTAGGCTTTTCTGAAGAAAAACAGTAGTAAATAGAGTTAAGCCTATATAGATTTCAATGATTTTTAGCGAATTTTACCATAATATTCATACAAATTCTCTTATAAACTGTCGATATGAGCATTTTTACCTTAGCCCCGGACCCCCTGCCGCCCGTCGAACCCCCTATCCTACCTATTTTCCCCTCCTCCGACCCCCTATACCGTTACCGCCCGGACCCCCTTGCTTGATTTTCGCCTGACCGCCGGCGGTTTGGGGGAAATCCCCCCACCACCCACCGCGCCCAGGTATGATGGTACTCCTGTTGCCTCTTTTTGCTTTGTTATGGCTAAAGAATTCTATCAGATTTCTTGCTGTACGTACCCTACTGTTGGTTGCCCCTTGCCCAATCTGCCACCTCTCTGAGGAGCATATGGGTAAGTGTTGAGCACCTCAGGTGGATATGAAAGCTGGAATCCTTGCGCAGTGGATTTTCTCCAAAATTCAAAATAATTTACATCCCAAAACAATTACTTAGCGGCTCATGCGTTTATCTCTTGAATTTATCTCTATCGATCCAAATATTTTAATTAATTATGAATTATGTAAAACGAATGTGTGAATTTTTAAGTACGGTGAATTTTGAATCTATGAAAGATTTTCTAGTTGCTTGTATAATTCATGTATTTTTTTATATTCTGACTACATCTGCAATTCGTTATATGTAACCCGGATTTTTGGAGAGCCACATATCTACTACCTCATTTTTGATAATATTCAATATTCATTAGCATGCAAGCTTAACTATATTAGTGTATTTATTCTAAATTTCTTTATTATTTTCCTAGAATTAAATATCAAATAATAACAAAGTAATTATATTGCGCTTTAATGCATTTTTAATTCGGGTCACTC
>WPAE01000155.1 GCA_009773205.1 Ignavibacteria bacterium | reverse complement strand
TGCCATATATGGCCTTATGGGAAATAACGGGTCTGATTTTTCATTTTTAAACAATAAAATTAATTTCATCGCAGTTTAATTATCAAACAATTCCAAATGGTGTTTTATTTATCAGAGAGATGAAAAGCTATAAAATGAAGCCAAATAGAACGAGAATCGGATTAGAATAAATGAGCGGCAGCTTCAAAAGCCATAAATGGCTCTATGGGAACTCAGATGACTTGTGCGAAATTAGCTCAGCTCTGGGAAGTGGCAGGTTAAATTGATTCTTTCAAATTATTCTTCGGCTAGTGGGCAAACGACATGTCTGTCTACGATACGAACAGCATGCCTGTGAACAGTGTCGACTGGTGCATCGTGCAGGAATACGTTGACGACGGAGGTGGTGCAGGGCATGATGTCGCAGGTGGTGAAGAACGCGCTGTTCAACATGCCGATGCCGCCGCCGCCCTGCCCGCACGTGTTCGCCGCGCTCGGCATCCGCATCGGCACCGGCACCGGCACCCGTCCGCCTCCCTCGACCGAGTCCAATCCGCCTCTATCGCCGTCATGTCCGTTGCAGCACTCTCCTCATCGTCGCCGTCATCGTCATCGTCATCGGCCTCTCCACCACGGTCAGGCGCACTCGGTCAGACGACGCCGAGCGCTAGTGCGACTGCTACTGCTGCGGCTCCGAGTGCGAGCACTACGACTCGCATGGAGCACTAGCACGGCTGACTCCTGATGACTAATCGTTCGCGTCGCATGGTGTCTGTCTCCTCGCCTCCAAACCTCCAGACTTACATGTGCACACTTCAGAGTACATGTACGTTAGGAATACAGGGAACTCGTTTGCCCGCTTCCTGCATACGTTTCTGCCTATCGTAATCCGAATCTGGATGCCGACACTTTCTTTGCATTGCGTTCCGTTCCGTTCCGTTCCGTTCCGTTCGTTTCAGTTCCCGTCATTCGCATTTCGCTCAAGTAGTCTCAGTACCGCTATCGTATCTGGCGTTGTTGCTTCCATACGTATTTCGTCCATTCAAACTTTGATGCTCTGTCAAATGAGGAGGTGATCAACCTTATGCAGAGACAAATGATTTTCTGGCCATATTTCATCGAAAATTTTAAATATTTTAATTAAATGCACCGCGAGTCGGATTCCTGTACATAACTCCTTTTCAGAAAAAATGTTCATTGTTAAGAAATTTGTAAGGGCCATTTTTGCTCCTTATATTAATTATTTGCACCCTGCATGCGACGTTCGCGTAGGGAACCATCCATAAACGTTGCGTTCTACAACTCAATTAAAACAGATTTTTATTCCAATCCCATAATGTCAAAACTCCACTCAAAAACTTTGCTTGTAACCTATTGGAAAAATCATAAAAATTCTACAGTTAAAAACCATTTTATAAAAATCTCAAATATTTCTAAAAATTTCTTAACTTTATGCTAGCTGAAAATCTCCTGTTATAAAATTCATTTTATAATTGATTTTTTGTAAAATTTTGAAATTTCAACGGAACATTAGCAAAAAAACTAATCGTAATGAATGAAACCGCAAATGCTGACAATTAAGCGCAAATTGTACCGCTTGCCAAAATTAAAAAGCGGAAATCGAGCGCAAACGAACAAAGTTGCTACGTAGGGGTAGTAGATAGGTCGCTTAAACTTGGTAAAGAAACCATGGCAGCCATTAGAGATTTTAGCTTTGTTAAATGGTTTTTAAGCCTGTGCTAATAACATTTGATTTTGATTCTTCACAACTTCCTTACCCAAAATCTTACCCAAAACATATGGTCGATCTGCGCGCGATAGGCAAGAATTTCATTGTTTTTATTCGCTACAGTAATTCAATTGCTAAACTTTAACAAGTTAACAATTTGTTTTGCATACTAAGCGAAAACAATCCGTATTTTAAAGAATAATGTGTTATCGATCATTACTATCATTTTGAACTATTTCTGGTATTCGCCTGTCTCTGGAAAATTCGGCTGCTCGTCGATCCGTAAATTTTGTAATCTTGTCCGTAAATCTCATCCGTATGTACCTCAACCAAAAATTCGCCGATAACATACTTTATGAGATGGCAATAATATCTAAGAATTGATTCGCATTCTTCGATGCAATTAATTCAATTCACTCATGATACTGAGTATTGACATCAAAAAATCATTTTCTGATTCCAACAAATGACCACCAACTACATGTACTGCGAATTGTATTCAATCGATTACCACACCCTGTAGTAATTGATATTGATTTGCGTTTCATACTTAGAAATAGAGTTATCTTCATTAATGCAATAATTTTTCGTGTACATGCACTTTTTTGCAATAATTACTCAAGTTCTGGATTATTTTTAATTTTATTATTAAGTTAATTTTTAATATTTGCCATATATGGCCTTA
>WPAE01000058.1 GCA_009773205.1 Ignavibacteria bacterium | reverse complement strand
TTAATTGTCTTTATAAATTAAAAATCTTACATAAGTTATTTACTATAAATGACTTAATGCCTGCCCGTAGCAGGCGGGCTTGTCGGCCCGTATGGCAAACCTGCCTACCGCAGGCAGGTTTTCCTAATGGAAAATTTGGGTTAAATTTTACTTTATGGTATCCAGCGCTCTTGGGTCATCGCCGGAAACTCCGCTAATGTTAAACAGCGCATTATAGCCATCTTGATCCACAGTACCAGACATGTACGAACCTATAAAAGTGTAAGTTTTATAAGACGAGTTATAATAATAAACTTCAACATATCTTTGGATGTACGAATTATTCTGATTTACTACTTTAACCCCTAATTCCCATAACATTGCATGAGCAGATGTTGCGGCAAACAAGAATAGGATTACCAAAATACTCTTTACATTTTTCATAACCACTCCTTTATTTTGTTTATTATATTAATGGAGCAAATAAAAAAAGCCATTCCCGTTATGGGATGCGCTGCTTGTTTAGTTTTTATTTGCATTTTATAGGCGGCGTTGCTGCGCCGCCTGTTTATCATTTTCTTATTACATCACTTACCTCGCCAGACTATAAGTCTATCATCACGTGCATATCCTACAATAAAAGTTTCATATCCGGTTGTCCAGACGGACTTATAGGTAAATAGTGAAGGATTGACATCTAAAATTGTTTCGAAATCTTTCCAGTGTGTTCCGTTGTAAAATGAAGCCTTGCTTTCGCCAACAATAATTTTATAATCAAAAGCAGATTCCCATGCATCATAAATTGATTTTACATAGCTAAATTTTTTTTGCCAGCCATTTTCATATATCCAATATCCATTTATTCCCATTGAATGGATTCTATTATTTGAGGAATTAAATTCATAATAGCCCCATTTGATTTCACTATTATGGTTTTTAATTATCATAGAGTCCGAAAATAACCACCTACTAATGTTGCCATGTATGTAGTAATAGTTTTCTATTTTTTTAGAAAAATCTATATGTGACATTGAAAGATGTATTAACCCGTCTGTGAACCCAACACAATTGAACCAGTATTTTGAGGACTCGGCTTTTTGAAGATATATGTAATTGGTAATCCACTTAGCCCTATCATACTTCATTATTAAGCCGTTTCGACCACAAACCCAAAGATTGCCTTCCGTATCTTTACACATATCTAACAATTCACCTTTTATTCCATTCGTGTTATACTTTGTCCATTTACTTCCATTATAATGTGCCAAGAATATTTCATCTCCACTGTAGCCGCATGCCCATAAGTCGCTGCTGCTGTATCCGGCAATATCGTTTACCCTCATTCCACCTACATCTGCCGCTATATTACTTTCCTTCCAGCTTTTGCCGTCAAAGTGCCATAACAATCCTCTTGCTATATCACTCCAGCAAACAAGCCAAGCATCGTTTGCAGAAAAGACCAATAAATTACTTGGTATTAGTTGTGCATATTGGTCAAAGCCTTTTAATGTATCGGCAGTCCAAATCATATCTTGAGGCGCTCTTATTATTCTTGGGCGGCTATCGGTTATACTTTCTGTACAAGAAAATGTTGTTATAAGAGCTGTTAGAAGTATAGTTAAGAGGCTTGCGGGTTTCATCTATCCTCCAAGTTTGGTTATTTAACAATTATGTTTTTACTGCTGGTAAATAGTGTTTGTTTTGCCGATAGTCAAGTCTTATTTATTGTGCTATTACAAACCATTTTTTTGCTGGCAAATAATTTATTCTTTGAGATAGCCAAATTCTATTATATTTACACTAACTGCCCAAATTTTGAAATCTCTTGTAGGTTGGAACTAAAAACTCTCTTACTTATTTTTGACTAAAACAAAACTGGAATAATATGTCAACATTACCTCCTCCGGCAATAAAAAAATTTCCTGAAGACTCGATTGAAAAACTATGTTATGGAATTGCTGAGTCTTTGAAAGAGTATTTACCTATTCCAAATGATAGAAACCGTCTTGGATTTAATTTATACAGACTTGCTATCGGCGAAGGCGATAAACCGGAAGTGATTGTCAAAAACGCTAAGTTGAAAGTGGAAGGTATATCTCTTACTGATTTAGCAAAAAGATTAGAAGAAGAAATGTCTAAAATCAAAAAGAACTAAAAAGTTTAAGACAAGAATTGCAGACAACTTAACCCAATTAGTAAAACAGCGGTTCTAAAAATTAGCGCCTCTTGAGGCGAATAAATAAAATTTGTTTTCAGAAACCTCGCTGCCCCGCCTGCCAAAGCAAAGCGGCGGGCAGGTTGCGGCGAGGAGATTCATTAATGATCATGACTTTTTAGAGTAGGCTCATAAATCTATTTTCAGTTAGTTCCTTTGTAATCAGGTTACAGATGAACTTTTGCTAATGCGCAGCGCCATTTTACTCTACTTTGTGCTGTATGCAAATCCAAAAGGAAGCCAAGTAGCAGTAATTCCAAAAATGTAATTTCCATTTTGATTGTAAGCCGCCCAAATACCTGGAGAAAAGCCCCAAAGTTTTACGAGACCGGGATATATATTAAGGTTGATCATATAGTCTGTTTTAATTGTAACAGCTAAAGAAGCAAGCAGAGAATTATTTCTATCATAGAAAGCAGCAAAATTGCCAACAAGCCCTAAAGTTTTTTTGTTTGTTTTTTCATCAAGTACAATTAAATCGCTTGCAGCTAAACCCGCACCAACAGAAATTGCCGAACCATCTTTATACTTATACGAAAGACCGCCAACTCCATTAGTTCCAAAATAATAGAAAGCATGCCACGAATCTGAAAATGGGAGCTTCCACTTTACAGAAAAGAATTGATCGTTGTTGTGTAGTTCTCCGTTCTTTAATGAGAAAGAGGATTGCTGAGACCAATCGGCTAAGTTCAAATCTTCTGCAAAAAATCTTTTAACATTTTCAGACGAAAACAAAACTATGCCTCCAAGATCAAACAAATAAATATCTGCAATAGGATCAACATCTTCTCCAACTCTATGTCCATTCTCAACTACTTCGTTTAACAAATGATAAGTCATAACAGTGAAAGCAGAAAGCCAAGATGGATAAGGGTAATTGTGATGCTTAAACCACTCGCGCGTTTTAGCATACGCCATGCCGCCGCCTATTAAATGCAATGTGTAATTAGGCCAAAACTGTGCGTTCTGTTTGTTAAGCGAAAAGGGAAAAACTTGGTCTTTAACAAAATTCCACCAGCCGTAATTTCCAATTGGTGTAAAAGGATCTTTTAGATTATCCCAAATATTTTTGAAAGCAGTTTTGTAAGGAAAGTTTATTACATCTCGTTTAGCTTCGAATTGTATCATTCCAAAACCGCCTGTTAATAATACATGTGCTGGATTATAAATTGATTGACTTCCATAAGTAAGTCCTTGATAATAATAGCCTTCTGTTTTAAGTACTTGAGTGGCTGACCAATATGAATTGCCGAGTTTGTTATTTGCAGCAACACGCCAATAGTAATTTGTGTAATCAAGCAAGCCGGAAACCTTTTGCTTGTGCAATGCAATCGAGGTATCTGAAAAAACTATGCTGGTAAAAGTAGAATCAAGCGCAACTTGAAGTGAATAACTTTCTGCGCCATTAACAGCGTTCCAAATTAATTTCGGCGAAAGCGGGCGCCCGTTTTCTATTATATCTGTGCTTGTTAATTCCGGCGAAGCAATGCGTGTGGTAAAATAATAAGTTGATGACCACTCTGCATTTCCATATTCATTTGCAGAATTTACACGCCAAAAATATTTTGTAAAATTCTTGAGATTAGTTAGTTCAAACTTGTTTTCATTTATATCGTTTATACTCAATATCTTTTTTGCGAAAGAACTGTCCTCAGAAACTTCCAGTAAATAATTTACCGCATGAAGTACTTCTTTCCACTTTAGTTCTATTGTAAGATCATTGTTATAAGAATTATTCTCTGGAGCTAATAAAATTGTTTGGTCTGGAACTCTCCCGGTAACCGTAAAATAATTTGTGGCAGACCAACCCGACTCCCCATATAAATTGATTGCCATTACGCGCCAAAAGTAAGATGAAAAATATTGTACATGAGAAGTTTGAAAAGTAGTATCTGTAATGTTGGAAACATCTAAAGCATTTTCTGAAAAAGTTTCATCTTCTGCTAATTGAATTTTATACTCCGAAGCATTGAAGATTTTATTCCAAACGAGTTTAACATTTGGCTCTACTTTATCAGCAAAGTTGGATGGAAAAACAAGTATAGGAGCCAAAGGAGGCGCAACTGTATTAAATGAAAAAACTTTAGACCAGACCGAAGCACCAAAATCATTAACCGCTTTAACACGCCAGAAATAGTTTGTATTAATTTCCAAATCATCAATAGTAAATTTGTTGCTCTTCAACATTTTATGAACAAGCAAACTCTTGAATGATTCTACTTCAGATACTTGCAAAATATAGCTTACTGCGCCGCTCAATTTCTCCCAGTATAATCCGGTTTTTAATTCTACTTCGTTCTGTTTGTTCTGTGGAAAAATCAATCGAGGAGAGTTAAGAACTTTGCCGACTAAGATAACAATAATTTTTTCTGTAGCTGATTTCTCATCGGTTACTCTAACAGTAATAGTATCAGCGCCAATGGCATTTGGGGCTTTCCATACAACTGAATTGCCAGCTTGTTTAATAAAATCTCCTCTTTTGGATGACCAGATATATTTCAGCGAATCTCCATCTTTGTCAGTGGCAAAGCAAACCAATTTGATTTCAGAATTAATAAGGATTTTTGTCTTGCTAACTGCTATACTATCAATTGTCGGAACATTATTGGTAGGAATAACCGGGTACTGTTCTTTTTCACAATTAGAAAGTAAGAGCAGCATTCCGCTTGAGAGTATAAAAATTAATAATCGAAACTTGCTTGTCATTAATTCCTTTGCAGCATTCAAATAAAATTTTGATGACAAAGTTAATAAAGAGAGATATGTTTAGCTAAACGAGTGGTAAAGACTAAGGATGATATCAAAGAATTTTAGCCTTTAGAGTATTTCAGATAATTAATATCAAAGAAAACTTACCACGTGTTTTGAAGTTATCTCAGCGGGAAACTAACTGATTACCCCGCCGAAAAATTGAGGAGCAGCTAATATTTTATTTTGAACTTTTCAAGGTTTGGCAAGTATTTCTTCGTTCTGCATTTTTCGAAATTAAAAATAACTCTTCCGAGATTTGCTAAGAAAGGCATGGCAGTAGAATCATACTCGTAAATTCCATCGTTGTAAATCTGGTCTTTGTTAACATGAATAACAGCCGAAAGCAAAAACTCAATTTTGTTTTCAAAATCAACAATGTATGCTAAGTCAGTTAAGTATCCGTAAGCCAAACCAACTTTGTTGAAGATTCTGATATTGTTTGGAATTGGCTTTTTTGAATCGCCAAACAAAAAATACTTTACAAAACTATCATAGTGTGTTGAATCATAACCGGGATGCTTGCTTTCTTTGGGAAGCATTGACATGTATTTATACAGAAAATTGTAATCATCTTTGGTAAGGTAAAATCTCTTTTGCGCATTTCGAGTTTCGGGAAAGAGAACTGCTTTGAGAATTTCTGTTAAGTCTTCTAATGAAACGTAGTTCTTAGCCGAGAAATCAAACGGCTTGTTTATCAAACTGTCTTTAGAATCAAGATAGCCTTTCCCTTTGATTACACCATTCAACTCAAAATCGTAATTAGCTGCGTTATATTGTTCCGGCTGCAAGTAAATAATTTTATCTCTGTTATAAAACCTAAAAGGATTTGTATAGCGGTTACTCTCTGTGTTGAATCCGCCTGTGTATCGGTTGGTAATCTTTACATTCTTAAAACCTTTTTTATGCAGGCTTTCGTTGTGTTCTTTTTGCCCTACAAACTCGTAAAGGCGGCAGTACGCATCGTTATCACTTACCAAAAAAATTTTCTTTATATAATTTGCTACCGTTGGAAAACCAGATTCTGATGAAGTATCGGTTATTACACTTGTTTGCGGATGGCGGGCACTATCAATGCTTAGAGATGTAAATTTGTTCAGTCCTTTTATTCTAAGATTATTGATTTTCTCTAAGGCAAGTAATGCCGTTGGTAGTTTAACAGTACTTGCTGGATAAAAATATTTTTTTGGATCAACGCCAAATGTAAAAGTCTTGAATTTTGGAAAGTTGTTTTTATCTCTGTTAATCTGAGTGTAGATAATTTGTACTTCGTGCGAATCTAAGTTTGCAAGAACATTACCAAACTTATCCGGGTTTTCTTTCAGAAGCTTTTCAAGAAGATTAGCTTGAGCAAATAACTGGTTTGTTGAAATAGAAAAAAGTAAAGCGGCAAGAATTAGAGCCTTTCTCATTTTAAATTTCCTTAATGGCACCTCTAAAAACTTTTGTTTTAAAATATTTCACGCTAAGAACACAAAGAAAAAGGAAAGCCCGCAAAGGAAATTGATATTTTTAGAGGCGCCCTTAAGCATTCGAAATTGCCTTACGAACAAAACCATCTGCTTTTTCAAGGCGTGCTTTTGCTTCGGCCAAATCAACATTTGCCAGTATCATAACAAGAGCAGTTTTTACATGTCCTCCGGCTTCGTTCAAATACTTTTGCGCATCTTCGTAAGAAACTCCGGTAATAGTCATTACAACTCTTTTAGAACGCTCTACAAGTTTCTTATTTGTCATTTGCAGATCAATCATCATATTCTCGTAAACTTTTCCCAAGCGTACCATTGAGGCAGTTGTAAGCATATTTAACACTAGCTTTTGCGCGGTTCCGCTCTTCATTCTAGTTGAACCCATAATTACTTCTGGACCAACATTAACGCAGATTGGAACATCAACATTTTCAATATTAAAAGCACTGCGCGGAGTGCAAGTTATGTAAAGGGTTTTTGCGCCAAGCTCTCGTGCTTTCTTAATTGCGCCTATTACGTAAGGAGTTCTTCTGCTTGCCGCAATTCCGCATACAACATCTTTGTAGTTTACTTTAGCAGAGAGAACATCATGCGCGCCGTTTTCCTCTTTGTCTTCGGCTCCTTCTTGCGCGCGGAACATAGCTTCTTTTCCGCCGGCAATGTATCCGTCAATTAATCCGTATGGTGTTCCGTAAGTTGGCGGGCACTCCGATGCATCAACAACGCCAAGCCTTCCGCTTGTTCCTGCTCCAAAGTAGAGCAGCCTTCCTCCGTTTTTAAGCGCGTTAACAATAATCTCGACAGCTTTTTCAATGTAAGGGAGTTCTTCTTCAACTGCGTATGGAACAGTTTTATCTTCATTGTTGATAATTCTTAAAATTTCGCCGATGCTTTCATTATCAATGTTCACCGAATTTTTATTTCTTTGCTCGGTGGATAAAGCGGCAATTTCTTCAAAAAGTTTTTTTGTATCGCTCATTATTATCCTAAATATTTTTCTTGCTAAAATTTCATTCCGTATGCGATTGACCACTCATATTCTTGAATTAATTTGAAGCCGGTCTTTTCATAAAACTGAATTGCATTTGTATTTCTCTTTCCAACTTCAAGATGTAAAGCCGGGGCTTTCACCTCAATCAATTTATTACAGAATGCTTCTATCAGCTTTCTTCCCATTCCTTTGCCTTGTCCTTCTGGTAAAATATCAATGTGGAGATGTGCCGGATACGAAAGCAATTCCGCTTTTGGAATATGTCCTTTATGAATCAACCGAATGATTCTTGCATCAAGAGAAGTATCATTCTCTTTGGGAAGCGAGTACTTGCTTCTGAGAGAAGGAAACCACTCTTTCTCTGTTATTTCAAAAAAAGACTGCGAATCATTTGTGCCGATAATATAGCCAATCGGTTTATCATTCTCCGCTAAAATAAATGTTAGCTCGGGATGAAAAACAGCGTAGGGCGCGGCATAAAAGTGCCCAAGCAAAAGTGAATCTTTGTAAAGACCGCTAGCGTCTTTACCACTGTCGCCCGTTTTTAGGCAAATGGAATACAGCTCGGCGAAATCTGATTTTTTGTAAGGACGAATTTCTAAGTTCATAATTTATCAAGCGAAGTTTTTAGATTAGTGATATAGTTTGTTAACAACAGCAAATTATGATTTTGACGGAATTTATAACCACCCGATTGTGTAGTTAGTTTTTCAAGCAGAATTATAGATTTTACTACCGGAAAACATCAAATAATAAACTTCCGATAAGCGTTCACATTCCAGTAAATAAAAAATAAATTGTGTCTATAAAAAATAGATATTAAACGGAGACAAGATGAAAGAACTTCTTCTGTTTTTTTTAATAATTGCGGCTCAGCTTTTTGCGCAAAATGTTACTGTGTTACAAGATGCGGCAGTAACAGAACTGAAAGATGGAAAATTTTATTATCCAACAGTTAGCCCGGATGGAAAAAGTTTGCTCTTAACAAGCCAGAGCTACAAAGGATTGTGGTCAAAAGATTTATCAACCGGAAGAGTTACAAGAATATCGAACGCAGCGGGCGCTGGTTACGAACCTGGATTTAGCGCCGTGAGCGGTGAGCTAATTTACAGAGAAGATAAATTCATAAAAGGAAAAAGATTTTCTTCTTTGATTTCTTTTGATGCAGCTGCAAAGAAACGCACCGTTTTAGAAGAAGGAGTTAGAGACTTAAAATTATACAGAGACCATAGCAATGCATTTAAGAAGTATGTTAAAGAAAACGAAGTCCGCTCTACAATAAAAGAAACAATGCTGCAAAAATCCGCAGCACCGGAACGAATTGTTTACATACAAGATTCGAAAATGGTTCTTGCCGAAAACAATACTAAGAAAGTTCTGCAGCCGCTTGGAGAAGGCAATTACATTTGGGCCTCACTTTCGCCCGATAAAACAAAATTACTTTTTACTTATGCCGGAAAAGGAACATACGTTACTGATTTAGAAGGAAGATTGTTGAACAAGATTGGTTACGCAAACTATCCAAGCTGGTCGCCGGATGGCAACTGGGTTCTCTTTATGAAGGATTTAGATGATGGCGTGAAATTAATTTCTTCCGAAATTCATATTGTAAGCCTGAAGACAGGCAAGTATTTCAGACTGACTTCAAAGAAAGAGGTTGTTTCCGTTTTTCCTAAATGGGGAGTTTCAAATACTGAAATATTTTACAATACAGATAGCGGACAGATTAGAAAAATTAAACTCAAATACGAATAGCCGAACTGAATATGAAAAAATTTATAATTGTAGTTGTTGCATTGTTGTTTAGCATATCAAGTTTACAAGCTCAATCTTTGGCGGGATATAAAATTTGTGTTAATCCAGGGCATGGCGGACACGATTCCAACGATAGACATGTTCCTTTAGAAAACGGTGTTTCTTTCTGGGAGTCTGAAGCAAATCTTTCGAAAGGACTTTATCTAAAAACTATGCTTGAGAGTTTAGGCGCAGTTGTAGTGATGACAAGAGTAACAAATACAACGGCTGATGATTTAGCTCTTTCTCAGATAGTAGCCATAGCTAACTCAAACAATGTTGATTTGATGCATTCAATTCATAGTAATGCAACCGGAACCTCCACAAAAGCGAATTACACGTTAATCCTTTTTCAAGGCAGAACTACTGCGCCAACTTATTCTAATTCTTTAGTTCTGGCTAATATTATGGGGGAACAATTATTTAAAACTAACAGAACAACAAGATGGACTGTTGCCGGAGATTTTGATTTCTATGGAACTGGTCAAGCTTATCTCGGTGTGTTTAAAGGATTAAGCATGCCGGGCACACTTTCCGAAGGTTCTTTCCATGATTATACACCAGAAACTTGGCGCCTAAAATGTGATAGCTATCTCAAACATGAATCATGGGGATTAGCGCGTTCATTCCTAAAGTATTTTAATGGCGGAGAATATAAAGATGGAATTGCTGCGGGAATTGTAAGAGATTTATTAGAAACAGTTCCGGCATCTTATAGCGCTCTTACTTTGAACGATAGATATAAACCAATAAATAATGTAAAAGTAAAACTTGAACCTGGCGGAAAAACTTATACTGGAGATGGCTTCAACAACGGTTTTTATATGTTCGATGGCGTTGCGCCCGGAGCTTACAAAGTAATTATTGAAGTAGATAAAATGAAACCGGATACAGCTTTGGTAACTGTAAGAGCAAACGAATCCGTTTTTTCTGATAGGTTGATGACACTCAATCCAATTCTTGAGCCGCCGAAGGTTGTAAGCTACTCACCTGCAGACAGCGTAAACGAAGTAAGTAATGTTTCTCCTATAGATATAAATTTTGATATTAGGATGAACTCTAATGAAACTGAAAAAGCTTTCTCAATCTCGCCGGCAGTTGATGGAAGCTTGAAATGGGATACAGATTTTAAGAAACTAACTTTTACTCCTTCCAAAAGTTATGTACCTGGTACGAGATATACTGTTAAGATTTCTAAAGCAGCTAAAACGCACTTTGCTTACAACTTAGAAAAAGATAAAACATTTTCGTTTGTAACTAGAGCCAAATTGAAATTAGTTTCTATCTATCCAAAGAATAGTTCGGTAGATATTTCTACAACTGTGTTGATTAGAATAGCATTTGAAAAAGGAATTAACGCCACAACATTAGGACAAAAAATTTCTTTTACAGACAGCGTTGGTGCGTCAGTTCCGCTTACGGTAAATCAAGCAAAGTACAGTCAAGGTATAATAGAGTTTGAACCAAGAACTCCGCTGGCTGCAAACTCGCTTTATAAAATTGTTGTTAGAGAGGGAATAGGCGATGTTGAATTTGTTTACTCGCCTACAACTTATAATGTAGAATATAGGACAGAGAAAAAACTAACATTTACCGGAGCTATGCTTGAAGGTTTTGAAAACGAAAATGTTTGGCAAGCTCCCGCTTCTTCTCCTAATACAAAAGGAATTAACTCGAGTTTAACAAGTTTTTCAATCTTGGATACTAAACCAAAGAGTGGAAGTTACTCAGGCAGACTTGAATATACTTTTACAGGAAAAGAGGGAGAAATAGAAATTGCCAAACTTATTCCAATTTCTTTGGGAAGTAGTTCTACAGCCGAGTTTGGAATTTGGGTGTTTGGAGATGCGAGCAATAATATTCTTGAGTACAGATTCATTAGAGAAAATTCTGCGATCGAAAAAGTTAAAATGGATACGCTTAACTGGACGGGCTGGAAAATGAAAAAGATTTCGCTCAATCAAATTCCAGGCAGCGGCGCAATTCAGTTTAAGAGTATAAATATTTTGCAGACAGCAAGCGGAACTCTATCCGGCAGAATTTACTTTGATGAGTGCTTGGCTAACATAATTGTTAGTGTAAAAGACAAACAAGAGATTCCAACGGAATTCAAGTTAGAACAGAACTATCCGAATCCGTTTAATCCCAGTACAGTTATAAGCTACAAGCTACAAACAATTATGAATTATCCAGCGGTGTTTACTTTTACAGATTAACTACGCCAACAATAACAGTAACAAAGAAGATGGTATTAACCAAGTAGCGGCAAGGGATAAGGTAAGATAGCCTATCCCGCCTTTTTTTGCAGGAAAGAATCTGTTTAACAAAGTGAAAGAACAGACGCAAAAGAACTGCCGGTGAAGATGTGCATGCAGAACTAAACAACCAGGGAATAATGTATTTAACTTTAGGATGTATAATGAAAAAGAGAATCAAGTTAAACCATTCATCTTTGCTAAGCGGCAAATTTGTGCAAGTTAGTTTACTTGTCTTGCTTGCATTGCTTGCCTTTACAAGCAAAAGTTATTGCGATATGTCATCTAAGCAGTTTCAGTTATCAAACTTACTTAAAAACAGCATGCTTGTGGCTAAAGGTAAAATTGTACAAGTAACAAGTGGCGATAACTATTACAAAATGAGCTTTAGTGTGGAAGACATATTATTGGGTACAATCAACTCAAATAATATTGAAGTTGTTTCAAGATTTAAGAATGGTTTCCGGTTAGAAGATGAACCATATTTGGAAGAAGGCAATGAATACATACTATTTTTAAACAATACTAAAGGCTGGTGGACAATTACCAACCGAATTGCCGGGGTTTTAAGTGTGAATGCGGCAGATGATCTTAAGAAAGTAATCCAAGACTACAAGCTGCAAGAAAACCTTTTTGATAAAGGGAATTGCAGAAAACTAATATCGCTGTTTGATAAAGTAGAAACTGAATACATTAAAAACTTATTACTCTTAGATATTGAAGAAAATATAACAGCAAAAGAGGTGGGTTTTATAAAAAAGATGTTTGACAAAAGCGACAGCAAATCAAAAATCTTTGGTATTAGAAATGCTGGAAAGCTAAAGATTAAAGAAATGCATGAACCCATAAAAGACGCATTAATAGCAGAAACAAATACTGAAAATAATTTTGAGTATTTATTTGCACTTGAAAACTATGCAGACAAAAACGATGCAAAGATTGCAGCTAAATACCTTAATGACAAAGCGCAAGGAATAAGAAGTGTAGCTATTAATGTTCTGAGACAAATTGGTACAGAAGAAATAATTGAGCTGCTAATTAATAATTACAAAGTAGAGCCTAATTGGAGTAATAGGATTGTGATATTAGACGCACTTAAAAAATTCAAAAATGATGATAGGGTAATAAAAGCAGTTGATGATTTTCTCGTTTGGGAAAATAATGTGGTTGTGAAGAACTATTTGCTAACTATAGCAAAAAACGAATGAGGTGTTTATGAAAACAAAAATAATATTATCGATTCAAATACTCTTTATTTGCATTGTGACAATTAGCTGCAAAAATGAAAACCCTGTTGAACCGCCAATTAATAAAACTGAACATTACTATTTACATACTATTGATGGGTTTACATTAGAAAAACATAAACAGGTAGTCAGTGCCCCTGACTATCCTCTTGAATTTAAATTCACAAGAAAAGACAGCATTTTCAGAGGATACATAATATTTGAAAATATGGGAGCAAGAAGAATAGATTCATCTTGCACTACAGGAAAATGTTTTAGCATTAATATTAATTACAAAGTTGTTGATGCAATTGATGTATCATTTTATACAATACAATTCACTAATGATACACTTAAATGTCGTGCTTGGTACTCGCACCCAACTAGAGACTATAGAGTTAATAATATTATTGCTCTAAGAATAAACAGTATGAGGAAATAATATAATGAGACCTATTAAAAAAAATATTGCGTTATTTTTAATATTCTTCTCAAGTATATATGCTCAAAATGTGTCCATTAAAATTGATTTTACTTCAAACTTTTATTCGCAATTTCAACCAGGAGGAGTATGGTATAAACAGTTTAATCCATATAATGTTGATGGTATAAAAACGTATGTTATGCAATCTGTTAGTAGTACTTTTAGTGCATTTGGAATAAGCGTTTCGCAATCTGCTGGTACACTTACTGCATATGTAACTAGTGGTGGAAGCGGGGAGTATGGAAAAGCCGATGAACCTGTTGGTGCATTTGTCAACGGAACAGCCAACTGTAATATATATTGTAACACATTTTTCGATACAACACAGTATAATTCTGAAATAAGAATTGCGAGAGGGCTTGCTGGAACAATAAGCCATGAATTAGGACATATTCTTAATAGTTATCATTTGTACGCATATACTAATTTTAATCCAAACTCTTCTGATTGGGTTTATTCCAATTACTATCCTAAAGAAGTTGGCGGTAATTGGCCTGCTCAGCCAGCATCTAATGATAATTACTACAAACATATAATGGCAACAGGTCCTTGGCTATTTGATTCACTTAGAGCTAGTAATGATCGTGTTTTTGACAATCATAGTATAAACGCAATTTCCTTCGCAAATTCTGGTGGTTGTTATGTTACCGTTGATATGGTTTGGGGCATTAGAGGTAAAACAGTCTCATTGTTAAATAATGTTACAATTGCAGATGACGCAAAATTCTATATAGCTGGAGATGGTTATACACACAATCTGAACGGTAAAACATTTTCCGGCGGAACAATTTATCAAGCAGGCTCTGTTGGTGGTTTAGCAGCTAAAGTAAAAAGCGGCAGCACAGTCAAAGGGTTATTTCCAACAATACAGCCTGCTATTAATTTTGCATCAAGCGGCAACACAATAGAATTGGTTTCTACAACTTATTCAGAAAGCCCAAGTATTAGCAGCAAATCAAATATAACTTTAACGGGTCAAGGCATTAGCAGTACAGTACTAAATAACGGTCTCTATATTTCAAATTCAAGTAACATTTCAGTTAGCAATATGAGATTAAATAACACTATAAGCACTGTTAGTTGCCAAGGTGTTAGTATTTCAAGTAGCAATATCCCTTGTGCAACTATGCTATATGATTATTATAGCTCACAGAATACTTTGTCTAATTCTTCAAGTGGTACAGAAGATCAAGCATCATACGCAGTAACTTCTTATGGTGGAACCGGAACTATAACTTCCAATATAATAAGACGCTTTGATGCAGGTGTTTTCTTAACAAGCAGTGCATCATATTACATAGGTACAGGTAATACTTTCTGTAATAACGGATATGATATTTATTCCCCAAGCCCTTCTTCGGCAAGCGCAGTAAGTAATAATTATAGTTATGCCTTGCCAAATAGTGTACATGGAAATGTTACAACTTCAGGCACCAATGGGGTTTGTAGTTTGCCTAAAAGTAGCGCTATACAACAAACAGAAATTGTTTCATCAGATTCAAAACTACTTAAAGAAGCAGATTATAAATACTTAGAATTGCTGAGAAAAATTAACGATGATTCTAAAAAAGAAAAGTATGATAAGGTTAAATACGAAAATGATTATTCAAAATTAATTGATGACTATAAGAATGTACTATATAAGGAAACCGATAACCAGATAGTAAAAGCAGCACTAACAAAACTGAACTATTTGTATAAAGCAAAGGAAGATAAGAATGCGTTTACCGCTTACTTAAATGATTTGTCAAGCAAGAATAATT
>WPAE01000154.1 GCA_009773205.1 Ignavibacteria bacterium | reverse complement strand
CAAGTATTTTATCTAAGTATTTTTTCGAATATAAGTGACTAAAAATCCGATCTCTAGTAGTATGAGATAGGGGCTGTCGGCGCCACTTTTTGGTAACCATGGTAACCACAGCTTAACCCCCCCAGGGTGTGGGGGGGGTCTGTTACTTCACATGGTTACCAAAAAGTTTCGCCTACAGCCCCTATCGTAATGGCCCACATTGAAAACTACATTATGGGCGATTAGTAAGTAAAAATTGTGCCCCCCCCACCCCCTGGGGGGGGGCAAAAAATTTTATGTTTGATTCGGATAGAGAATTAAATTCCGAGTCGAATTGCCCAAAGGAACCCCTAGGCTATAATTAAATTCTGAGTCGATTTGCCCAAAGGAACCCCTAGGCTATCTCCTACCCTTAAAAAGTTATAAGCCCTGGCCAGTTGGGCACCCGGACCCCCCCCCAGGGGGTGGGGGGGGGGGGGGGGGGGTTATAAACTCTACTAACTTTCAAGATAATCGCTTCTAGCCTTGTTGAAAAAAGCCTATATAAACGCGTGTTTTTGATAATTTAGTTTATTATTTATTTTCCAAATTTATTTAATTTTTCAAAGTTTTCAATTTTTACATATTTGCAAACCCTAGTATCTAACTGACATGTTGGCTATGAATCTTTTGACTTTGCTTAACAATATAATACATTTTAATAAAATAACTAATTATATTCTATACTACACATCACACATAACATTCAATCTACATCAATATGGTAATAATTGTTTTGCAGCAATTACTGAGCTAGATTGTAAATCGATATCAGCTGTAGTGCTTGAATTCACGCGGATGATAAACAGGTGCCTGGCTTGACTTCGGTCAAGTGTCTAGAATCCTGGGTCAATGTCTTAATGGCATGGTTCCCCTAGCATTGACCAATCATTCGAACGCGTTTTCATTCACGCTATGACATTATGTCAACAGTCACTCGAGTTAACGTGTGGTTCGATTGTTGATTATGACATTAATTCAACACTATATGCAACTAGTTAATAATTGCTGCTAAAACAATTTACTATATCACATCACCAACTAAAACATGAACACAAATTATTTCAATTTAAAATGTAATCTCTTGAATTTCAGTATTAGTTGGTATATAAGACCCTAAAATTAACAATTAAAAATATTTGATTTACAAAATAGATTTTATTTTTAAATAGAAATGTCATCAAAACGAGTTATTGAAAATAAACATCTCAGTACTCCCAAAATCTCTCGCTCAACAATCATCACCCCATTTAGCACATCTATCACCCCAGTACAATCTGATGAACTAGTCTCTCTCGCAGCCAATCCTACAGATTTGGATTACACTCCTGTAGTAATCCCAGATTTCTTTTCTGATCAGAATGGCGATGGCAGCGACACCGTATTCGTAGAAAGTGTACCACACACTGCTTTCCATCAAACACTTCAAGAGTTTGATCTAACCCCTAAAACCCAAACACACGATCTGATAAAATTTCTGAATTCACTCGCTAAAAAACTCGAGCAAACTCTACCTGACCTGCTTCGCAAGCATATTGGCATGAAGCTCTGGCTGCTCGTGCGAGTGCTCTATTCAAAGATCGATGACAAAACTAAAATAGTTGAGGCCTACCATAAATCAAAGCCTTTTATCTGCTTGAATCTATTTCAGATACGCGATCAGATTTCAATTTTGCTTGAGCAGCTCCTCACCGAAAGCGCACACTTCATGCGTGAATCATCAGGGCTTGTTTACAATAATATTGTTGCGGCGACAATCCAAATCGCCCAGCATCTGCCGCTAGTCGGAGAGCACTATGTCGAATTGCCGAATCGTCTACTGAAAGCAAATGCAATAGTCAATGTGCGGAACAATGACAATCGATGCTTCGGGTATGCGGTAATTTCTGCACTCCATCCCTCTACGGGCGATAATCCAAACAGGCCCAAACAATATGAAAATTTTTTTCAACAGCACAATCTTCAATACGTTCAGTACCCAGTTTCCCAAAACGATATACCTGCAATCGAAGACATGCTACAGGTTCGAATCAATCTCTTCACCTTTTCCCATGAGGGATTGAGAAAGTATCCAATCTACATTTCGACAAAGCTATTTGATACAGAGATCGATCTGCTTCACTGGAATGGACACTTCGCTTGGATCAAAAACTTTAACCGCCTTATTTATAACATCACAAAACATCATGAACGCAAATTTATTTGCAAATGTTGCCTCGGACATTTTTCTGCCGAATCGAAACTTGCACTCCACAAACAGAATTGCGAAAATGGCGGGTATGCAGGTCCAATCTACACGATGCCACCTCCAGGGAAAATTCTGAAATTCATCAACATTCGAAACGAACTGCCACTACCATTCAAAATCTTTGCCGATTGTGAAGCATTGACTGAGAAGGCCCTCAACCCCGCACAAGCCTCAATATATCAAAATCATATACCGTGCGCAGTCGGATTCAAATTGATATCGTCAATTCCAGCAGTTCAAATCCCATATTGGCAGTGTAGAGGTGAAAATTGTGTGGTGGCCTTTCTCGACCGGTTAGTAGAGATCGAAAAGATCTGTGTGGAATATCTATTCAACAACACGCGAATGATATTTACACGAAAAGATGAACAGGATTTCTACACAGCTGTCG
>WPAE01000153.1 GCA_009773205.1 Ignavibacteria bacterium | reverse complement strand
ACTTTTCCTTTTTTGGTCTGGTCGGATTTTCCGTTTTTTTTGTGGGAGTGGGCATTCGAAAATTCGAGAAATGTAAACCTAACTACAGATATGATATCTGGACCGAAGTACGTTTATTCGATCAACGAGAGTTAAAGGAATTGGAAATTCTGATGCTGTCGACAGTAGTGCTAACACCGTCTAGACTTAAGATTCGCAACTGAAATGATGTTGTAGAAATGAAGCAGAGAAGATTTTCTCGCTGCAAGGATAGAAATAGAAAACAACA
Organism: Ignavibacteria bacterium; assembly: GCA_009773205.1. Classification (GTDB taxonomy): domain Bacteria; phylum Bacteroidota; class Ignavibacteria; order Ignavibacteriales; family Melioribacteraceae; genus Stygiobacter. The sequence continues at coordinate 1,598 of WPAE01000153.1, read as the reverse complement.
GAGTTTTTGAATAGGAAATAACAAATGACATATATTAAGAGTCGCGTAGTTGTTCAGTCGAGTCGAATGTAATTAGAGTCGAAAGTAGACGCATTCGCGGGAAAGGACACGAAGGAGGAAAAATGGACAGTGGAGTAAATCCAATTCAGGAAGAATTACGAAAAAATTTTAGCTAATGTGTTTTGTCACATTACTTCATCACTTCATTTTGCCTCTTGACTTCTCAATTCATTTCTTTCCAATTTATTTTGTCTTCAGCCGACTTATTGAAACTTTAAATGGCGGTGCCCGGTCCTCTTTTGGGATACATAGTATTCCTAAAGGGGTACCTGTCGAGCCCACTATGACTAACTAGTTTGCTTCCGCTTTACTTCCACTAGATATTGTTGTCTGGAACCGTACAAGATGTATGAGCTATCCAAACATTAATATTGGCTCCAAAAATGGAAGCCATTGATGGGCTGCATGAATAACTAGAGTAAAAATGAAAAAACGGAATTAGAAAACTAATTATTAAGGATATACGAAAAGGAATTAGAAATGGCTTAATAAATCTTCTAAAAAATTTTTGATTCTGGATCAGAATAAAATTAATTTTTCCGGATTGTGGGTCTCACCTAATTACTAACACAAAATACAGTGGAACCAGCTAAATTGACCACCTATTGGGACTGGATGAAAGTGGCTGATTTAGCGAGGTGGTCATTATAGGCAAGTTGGCTTCTCTTATGTGAATTACTAGAGGAAAATGCATTTAATCATAATAGTAAGTACACAATTAAATTAGATTCCGAATGTCTGAAATCAAATTATTTGAGTCAGAGCCAGGTGCCGTGAAAGGAGGCAATGTTGCCTGTGATTGATAGAGATCTTGCTTGCCTGTCGATGTAATGCACGTGCCTTTTCTCATTGTTAACTTAGTTATATGTTGAAAGGACTCGTGTCCACAGGTCTATGTCGGAATGCACGTAACTAACGATAGCTATAATAAGTAATTCCCTTTGGGCGTAACCATGCTTGCACATAAGTGAAAAATCTCGAGCCATTAACGTATGACCTGGAAACGCTTCCAGTTATGGACAAGGTGCTCTTCGGTTGATATGTGCAGGTGGTCATTGTAGACAGGCATCATTGTACGTGAAATGTATAGGTTTTTTCCGTTCGGACACTTGGTTTCTTTGGATAGGTGGTCGGTGTATACAAGTTGTCGATTTAGCAACGGTTGAAAACATTTGATATTTTCAAGGAAAGCGGTGATTTATTGTGCAAATGAGCGGGATTATTTATCTTACCAATCAGCCTAGCAACCAGCCAGGGAGATTAGCTGGATATTGTGCAAATTGACGAAAAGTAGGTTTGGGGTCCATTTTGGCACCCAACTTTTTATACCTAATTTTGTGTTTTTTGTCATGAGGTCCCCATATGAACTCCGAATATATAGTTTGCTTGCAAAATTTCGACAAAAAATTTTTTCGACCTAGCTATCAAAAGTCGCAAATAAAAAATTTTTTAAATAAAAAAAACACACCCTTTGTCAAAAAACGCTACAAAAAGAATCAAACAAGTCCATATAGTGACTATCAACTAAAAAGCGATGT
>WPAE01000152.1 GCA_009773205.1 Ignavibacteria bacterium | reverse complement strand
GCCGTTATGTGCAATTAATATATCGTACTTATCTAACTCATAAGCTATTTTTTCTATTACTTCTCTTTCGTATGATTTGTTAGTTTTCCAAGTTTTGAATTTGTCGGCTCGGATTGTAGTTACCTTTTTATCCTTGTAAGATTTGACTGAACAACATAATAGAATAGATGAATCTGCGTAAAAGCCGGAAGTTTCAAGGTCGAATATTCCTATTTCCATTATTTCCCTCTCTCTAATTGTTTTAGAATCTTAACTTCTTCTTTTAATTCAGCTTCAATCCGTTTATCTTGCTTATTAGCTAATTTCTTCAGCAAGTTTTTAACGTGCATTTTTTGAAGCATTATTTTTTCGTTTAGTGTTAGGTGTTCCATGTTAGCCTCTACTTACTTGCACTTTTTCACAAATCTCATTTAGCTTTTCGGTTCTGTCGGTCAAGCCTATATACCCGCCATTTATTTTCTTTGTTACTTCTTTTATCACATCGTCAGTTAATCCTTTATCGGCAATTAGATTAATTCTATTTGAATCCCAAAACCAGCCTGCGCTTAACATAGCGTATCTATCTTCCTTTAACTGATCTGGATTAGATAGACCTAAAGACTGCATAGCTTTTAGATAGTTAGACCTACCAGTGATCTGAATAAACCCTCTGCCTCGATAATTATATCCATCTCCGCTTTCTTCGTTTCCGTTTCCCATTCTATTAGCGTAAACTCTGTTTGCTATTTTCTCCGGTTTTCGTGCGTAATCTTTTACATTATCTTTGTTGAAATACTTTGAGAATGTTAAGAGTAATCCATTCTCGGAATAGTTTAAGTTTTCTTCTTTGAATTTGAAGTCTCCGCTTTCGTGCATAATTTGACTAAGGAAATGAGCGCATCTAAAAACAGTATTAATGGAATACTTTTCAATCGTTTCTTTGAAATGTTCTTGAAGATGTTTAGGAGTTAAATTGATAAACTTATACTGGAGTGAAAACATTACTACCTCGTAATTTACGATCTAAAAGTAGTTAATAGATCGGAGTGATGAAGTCGGTTAAAGTTTGTCCAGTTTTTGCATTAATTAACTGGACTAAGTCTTTCTAAACTTTACAAAATAAATTACTATTCCCGCAATTATTAGAACTATTACTAATGCTATTCCATAGCTCACGTAACCTATCTTTTCGGTAAACGTGGTTTCTTTTTTAATAGTTATTTTAGTTGTGTCTTGTATGGTTGTTTTAACTACTTGCTTAGGTAAAGTTAGAACGGCTTTCTTAGACTTAGGATATACTTTAACTACGGCTTTGTCTTTAGCGTTAGGCAAAGTGAAATCTGCTTCATAACTTTCTTCGGGTAGCTTAAAATCGTCAATAAGATTTAAGGCAATGTCCTTAATGTCAAATGAATCTGATTCTATTACTCTTAATGTATCGCTTTGAATAGTTGCAGCCGGAACTTCTAAAACTATCTCCTTTGGTTTAATTATCGTTTCAGAAGTTGAGCAAGCGTAAACAAAGACAAGTAAAAATAAACTAACTTTCATTCGGCTTGCCTAATTTTAGTTCAGCAATCTTTTGTAAATATTTAGGTGCAAAAACACCGATTAGAAATACAAAATTCATTATGATAAAATTCATATCTAACTGCGGAACTTTACCTAATTGAATTTGACCGACCATAAAACCGAAATCAAAAACAAACATGAATAACAGTAATAAAAAACTCATTAACCGCATCGAGGATTTGACACCCTCTTTTTCTTCAAAGAATCCAATCATTTTACCTCCTGGTAAGTCAATCCTTGTTTTTCCATCATTGACTTAATATTAAATTTTAACTCAATTAATAAATCACGTTCTGATTTATTTTCTTCTTCAAGTTTACTT
>WPAE01000002.1 GCA_009773205.1 Ignavibacteria bacterium | reverse complement strand
GTGAACTTAACACTTATCTCTTTGTTTATAAACACTTTATCTTATCTTTTTTCTAATGACCGCCATTAGATTTTTTTCCTATTGACTAATCTGGGATTATAAAATCAAAGAATTTGGACACAATGGATTAAATTCAATCATTAATGAGGAGAATATTCTCATCATTAGGAATAGTTATAACTAAAAAACTAAAAATGTTTGAAAATACAAGATAATTAGGGTTTTACTAATGGCATAACTTATGCAAAAAGAATGAAAACAATTGACAAATAAGAGATAAAGATGGAAAATCCTATTTTTGAACATTATGCACCAAAGGACAGAAGCAGTTTGATAGCTCTGCTTCAGGATGTGCAGGAAGCTTACGGCTACTTACCTGAAGATCAGCTAAAAGCGATTGCTGAATATGTTGGCATTCCGCTTAGTACGGTTTATGGTGTTGCTACTTTTTATAATCAGTTTAGGTTAACACCGCTCGGAAAAAATGTAATTCGTGTTTGCAGAGGAACTGCTTGCCATGTTAAGAACTCCGGCAACATTTTAACTGCACTCGAAATAGAGCTTAGTGTTAAAGCAGGACAAACAACCCGCGATAAATTATTTACACTTGAAACAGTTGCCTGTATTGGCGCTTGCAGTATTGCTCCCGTAATAAGCATCAATGAAGAATATTACGGTAGAATAACGGTTAAGGAAATTCCGAAAATTTTGAATAAGTATAAGAAAGAAGAAACTAAGAATAAAATTGAACAAGAAGTAGGTGCCGAATGAAAAGTTACTTAGATAAATGCTGCGATCAGTGCTGGCACTCGCTTGAAAATCCATGCGACCTTTTTGTTACTTGCAGTCTCGAAGGACCTTTGTGTCACCAAAATGACACTTGTAAGGAAAAGTATCAGAGTCTATATAAAATACTTACTTACAGTAGTATTGATGTACCGGTTATATTTATAGGCATGGGTACTTGCGGCTTAGCAAGCGGCGCTGAAAAAGTTAAATCTGCTATTGAAGCAGAACTATCATCTAAGAATATAAAAGCTCAGATCGTTCCTACCGGTTGCATTGGTTACTGCGCTAAAGAACCAATCGTTGATATTAAACTTCCAGGCAAAGATAGAATTTCTTACTGCGAAGTAACCCCAAAAGACATTCCAGCAATAATTGAAACAAACATTATTAAAGGCGGAGTTTACGAAAAGAAATTACTGGGCACATTTGGCATAGGAAACGAAAAAATAAAAAACATAAACGATGTTCCTTTCTTTAAACGTCAGGTTAAACTTGTTTTAGAAAACTGCGGTGTTATAAGCCCAAACTCAATTGATGAATATATTGCTTCCGGCGGTTTTAAAGCTCTTGATAAAGCTCTTCGCTTAATGAGCCCTGAAGAATTGGTTAAAGAAGTAAAAGAGAGCGGATTGCGAGGACGAGGAGGCGGTGGTTTTACAACCGGAATGAAGTGGGAAATGGCTAACAAAAAATCGGCTGATAAAAAATATATTATTTGTAATGCAGATGAAGGAGATCCAGGTGCCTTTATGGATCGTTCTGTTTTGGAAAGCGATCCTTACAGAGTTATTGAAGGAATGATTTTAGGCGGGTATGCAATTGGCGCCAGCTTCGGTTACATTTATTGCCGCGCCGAATATCCTCTTGCAATTACAAGATTAGAAGAGGCAATTAAAAGCTGCAGACTTTATGGCTTGTTAGGGAAAAATATTCTTAACAGCGATTTTGAATTTGACTTAAAGATTAAGAAAGGTGCTGGAGCATTTGTTTGTGGTGAAGAAACAGCACTCATTGCATCTATAGAAGGAAAACGGGGAATGCCTAAACCACGTCCGCCATACCCAAGCGATGCCGGTTTGTGGCAGAAACCTACAATAATTAACAACGTAGAAACTTTTGCTAATATTTCTAACATAGTTAACCGCGGCGCTCAATGGTTTTCATCTATTGGTACTGCTTCAAGTAAAGGAACTAAAGTTTTTGCACTTAGCGGTAAAATAGCTAACAGCGGACTTGTAGAAATTCCAATGGGGCTTTCACTGCGCGAAATTGTTTTCGATATCGGCGGTGGAATTCCAGATGGAAAGAAATTTAAAGCTGTTCAGATTGGCGGACCTTCAGGCGGATGTTTACCAGATGAGGTATTAGATACTCCAATTGATTACGAGTCTTTGAAAAATGTTGGGGCTATGATGGGTTCCGGCGGATTTGTTGTAATGGATGAAGATACGTGCATAGTTGATGTTGCTAAGTACTTTTTAACATTTATACAAAATGAATCATGCGGCAAATGCGTTCCCTGCCGCGAAGGTACAAAGAGGATGCTCGAAATTATCGAACGCATTCCAGTCAGCTACAATAATACATCTGAATTAAAGTATGAGCCGCTACAACGTTTCAAGGGAATTGTTCACTTGCAAAGATTAGCTGATGTTATTCGAGATACATCTTTATGCGGATTAGGACAAAGCGCTCCAAATCCGGTTCTTTCCGGTTTACGGTATTTTAGAGAAGAGTATGAAGAGCATTTGTTTGAAAGAAAATGTAATGCAAAAGTTTGTAAGGAAATTCTAACATTCACAATTGATCCGGAAGCATGTACAGGCTGCGGATTGTGTGTAAAGAAATGTGCAACGGAAGCTATCATTGGCGAAAAGAAGCAGCCGCATCAAATTCTTGAAGTAAAATGCTCGAAGTGCGGAATGTGTTTTGAAACCTGCCGCTTAAACGCAATCATTGTTAATTAGGAGACGGAGAATAGAAATGGTTGAATTGACAATAAATAATATAAAAGTTAAAGCTGAAAATGGAATGACAATTCTTGATGCTGCTAAATCTGTTGGAATTTACATTCCTACTTTATGCCATATGAAAGATCTTTATCCAACCGGAGCCTGCAGAATTTGTGTTGTAGAAGTTGATGGCATGCGTGGTTTAACTCCAAGTTGTGCTTATCCAGTTATGGAAGGAATGAAAGTAGATACAAACTCTCAACGAGTTAGAACCGCAAGAAAAACTATTGTAGAACTACTAGTCGAAAATCATCCGCAAGACTGTTTGATTTGTGTAAGAAATAAAAACTGCGAACTTCAAGATTTATCCGAAAGATATAACCTTCGCGAACATAGATACGTTGGTGAAAAGAAAGACCATGCAATAGATATTTCAAGTGCTTCGATGGAACGTGACCCTGCAAAGTGTATTTTATGCGGAAGATGTGTAAGAGCCTGCGGCGATATACAAAAAATTGGCGCAATAGATTTTACTAACAGAGGATTCAAGAGCAATGTTACAACTCCTTTCAACAAAGGATTGAATGTTAGTGATTGCATTCTTTGCGGGCAGTGTATTTTAGTTTGCCCAACAGCAGCTTTAAGAGAAAAAAGTCATTCTAAAGATGTTATTAATGCTATCCGCGATAAAAAGAAATATGTAGTTGTACAAGTTGCGCCTGCTGTTAGAGCTAGTATTGGCGAAGAATACAATCTCCCTTTAGGAACAAATGCAACAGGGCAGTTAGTAACCGGGCTTCGGAGATTAGGATTTAAGAAAGTGTTTGATACAAACTTTGCTGCCGATTTAACAATAGTTGAAGAAGCCACAGAGTTGGTTAGCAGAGTTACAAAAGCAGGCGATCTTCCGATGTTTACAAGCTGCTGCCCAGGCTGGGTAAAGTATATCGAGCAGAACCGCCCTCAATTGCTGAAGCATGTTTCTACTTGTAAATCGCCTCACGAAATGGAAGGCGCCGTTCTGAAAACTTACTATGCAAAGAAAATGGGAATCAACCCCAAAGACATTTATGTTGTTTCAATAATGCCTTGTACAGTAAAGAAGTTTGAATCTGCAAGACCAGAATTAGCAGAAGAGCACATGCCCGATGTTGATGCTGTGCTAACTACAAGAGAATTAGTTAGAATGTTCAAAATGGCAGGAATAGATTTTAACGATTTGCCTGAAGATGAATTTGATAATCCGCTTGGTGAATCAACCGGCGCCGCTGCAATTTTTGGAACAAGCGGCGGTGTTATGGAAGCAGCTCTTAGAACTGCTTACGCAAAGATTTCTGGAAAAGAATTAGTGAATTTAGATTTTCAAGAGGTTCGCGGAATGGATGGAATTAAATCGGCTACAATTCCTATCAACGGGCTTAATGTTAATATTGCAGTTGTTAATGGAATAGGAAATGTTGGCAGTATCTTAGATGAAATAGAAAGAGGTGAATCCAAATACCACTTTATAGAAGTTATGGCTTGCCCAGGCGGTTGCATCAACGGTGGTGGACAGCCAATTCATTCTAAACCAGAAAAGTTAAAGAAACGCGTTCAGACATTATACGATATTGATGCTAAGATGAAGTACCGCAAATCACACGAGAATGAATCGGTTCTAAAATTATATAAAGAGTTTTTGGGCGAGCCAAATGGTCACACTGCTCACGAAATTCTTCATACTCATTATATTGATAGAAAAAAGATTTTGGAAAAAGTATAGCAATGACAAACGGACTCATAACAACAATAGGGAAGCGCTGTAAGAGATGTTACTCTTGCATTAGAGAATGCCCGGCTATTGCCATACGTGTTGTAAATGGACAAGCGTTTGTTATGGAAGAAAGATGTATAAGCTGCGGGCACTGTGTAAAAGTATGCTCGCAAAATGCTAAAGCAATTAAAAGCGATGTTGACTATGTAGTTACTGAAGTATTAAAAGAATGTGGTGCAATTGCTATGGTTGCTCCATCATTTCCAGCAAGTTTCCCAAATGAATATCACAAACTTGTTTCAGCTTTACGTGCAATTGGTTTTAGTATGGTTACAGAAGCTGCTTTTGGCGCAGATCTCGTAAGTAATTTATATTCAGATTATTTTGAAAAAAACACTCAGAAAACAATTATTAGCTCTCCCTGTCCAGCAGTCTATAATTTTGTTGAAAAATATTTCGAGGAATTAGTTCCAAACTTGGCACAAGTAGTTTCCCCAATGATTGCAATGGGAAGATATCTTAAGAATAATTTTGGCGCTGATAAGAAAGTTGTATTTATTGGTCCGTGTATAGCTAAGAAAAGCGAATACTTAGATACAGAAGTAGAGAATGCTGTTGATGCAGTTTTAACATTTAAAGAGCTGAAAAAAATTTTTCGAGAACAGAACATAAATTTCGATGAACTAGAAGAAACCGATTTTGACAAACCACACGCATATTTAGGAAAATCGTATCCGCTTGTAGGCGGCTTGCTTAAAACAGCAAATATTAATGAAGATATTCTTCATAAGGATATTATTGTTGTAGAAGGAAGAACTAAAGTAACGGAGATTATAGAAGAAATTGCAAATGGTAATCTTAAATCGAAATTTGTTGATATACTTTTCTGCGAAGGCTGTATAAATGGACCGGCAATAGACTCCGATTTGAACTATTATTCGAGAAGAGAAAAAGTAGTTTGTTACATAAATGAAAACTTGAACTCATTGGATAAGCGAGAGTGGCAAAGTAACATCTTTAACTCAAGAGATGTTAACCTTAAGAGGAAGTTTACATCAAAACCTCAAAGAAGACCAATGCCAAGTGAAGAAGAGATTAAAGAAATTCTTTTACGTACTAACAAATTAACCAAGAGCGATGAATTAAATTGCGGCTCTTGCGGATACTCTACCTGCAGAAACTATGCAGTAGCCATTGCAAAATGCTTAGCAGAAGATGATATGTGCCTTCCGTATTTGATTGATAAACTTGAAGCCGCTAACATAGAGATTAAAGAAACGCATGAGCAGCTTAACAGCGCTGAAAAACTTGCTTCAATTGGTCAGCTTGCTGCCGGAGTGGCACACGAAATTAATAATCCACTTGGTTCAATTATGCTTTATGCTTCAATGCTGAAACGCAAGTTAGAAAAATCGGGCGGCGAGAATCAGAATAGCGAAGACTTAGCATTAATTATGGAAGAAGCTAACAGATGCAGAAATATTGTCTCTAATCTTCTAAATTTTGCAAGACAAGGTAAACTCCGTATTTCTACAATTAATGCAGCAGATATAGTTAAAGGAATTGTATCAACTTTGAGATTGAATCCAGAATACAGTGGAGTAACTTTTAATATAAATGAACTTACCGAAGATGCAATTATAGGCGGCGATGGAGATCAGATAAAACAAGTTTTTATCAATTTACTTGTTAATGCTGTAGAAGCAGTTGAATCATGCGAACAGAAAGAAATATCTGTTAACATTAAGCGCACCGAAGAATTTCTAACTGCAGAAATTTCTGATTCCGGGTGCGGAATACCTGCTGAAAATGTTGCAAAAATATTTACTCCTTTTTTTACAACAAAGAAAATGGGCAAAGGAACAGGACTTGGTTTAGCTATTACTTACGGAATAGTAAAAATGCACAAAGGTGATATTAGAGTTAAAAGTCTTGAAGGAAAAGGAACTACATTTACAATTAAATTTCCGGTAAAATTAAATACAAACGTTTTATTGAATTAAAAGGATATAAGAAATGAACTTAGCTGATGTAAAAAAAATCTTGCTTGTTGATGATGATATTGATTTATTAGAACAAAATAAAATGCTGCTTGAAGCAAAAGGTTTTCTAGTTGTTAGTGCAGAAAGTGCAGAAGAAGGATTTAACGTTTTCCAGAAAGAGAAACCAGATGCGGCTATTATAGATTTAATTATGGAACAAATGGATTCCGGTTTTATTCTAGCTTATAAAATCAAAAAAACTGCACACGGAAAGCAAATGCCGGTGTTTATTCTTACTTCTGCTACTTACGAAACCGGTTACAAATTTAGTGTATCTACAAGTGAAGAAAGGGAATGGATTAAGTGTGACGGTATTTTGAACAAGCCTGTTGTAGTAGAAGAATTGCTATCGAAGTTAGAATCTTACGAGGTTGTACCAAAAAGCAATTAACAAAATGTGATAAATGTCTGATCAAGTTAAAAAAGCTAGTATCCTTATTGTTGATGACGAAAAAGGCTTACGCATTGGAACGCAAAGATTACTTGAGGACGAAGGATACGAAGTAGAAACTGCCGATTGCGGCGAAGTAGGTATTCGTTTAGGAACATCAAAAGATTTTGATGTTGCGGTGATTGATTTAAAGATGCCGGATATTGACGGTCTGGAAGTTCTTAAAGAAATTAAAACAACATTCCCTAATACAATCTGCTTTATAGCAACTGCTTATGCAAGTTACGATACTGCCATTCAATCCACACGGCTTGGCGCATATAGCTATATTCCAAAACCGTTTACACCAGAAGAGTTTATTTATCAAATTGAGCAAGGACTAAAACAGCGCCAACTAATTCTTGAAGCTTTGCGGCTTAAGCAAGAACGTGAAGAAAAACTGCTTGAACTTGCTTCAGAAAAATCCCGGCTCAACACAATAATTAAAGCAATAAGCGACGGCGTTATAGTAATAAACCGAAACGAAGAGCTTGTTTATTTTAATTATGCTGCTCTTCGTTTTCTAAATATTAGAGATGTAAAAATTGGCGAGAAGGTTGTTGAGAAACTCCCGAAAGAAATTTCTGAAATAATAGATAAAATAATCTCTAAAGAAAAAATTCTTCTAAAAACTTACACTACTCAAATAGAAATTCTTCCTAATAATGAATTAATAATTGAAGCAGCTTGCACTCCGGTTCCAAATCCGGATGGTAGTTTAGCTGGAGTTGTAATAATTCTCAGCAACGTAACTCAGTTCAAAAAGATTGAACTGATAAAATCTCAATTTGTTTCTATGGTTGCTCACGAGCTTAAAACTCCGCTTGCAGCAGTTCAGGGTTTTATAAATATCATTTTGGACGATTCTCTTGGTGTTGATAAGGAAAAAGAGAAAGAATATTTAACAAGATCTACGGTTCGGCTCAGAAGTTTAACAGACCTTGTTAATGATCTTCTCGATATTTCTAGAATGGAATTGAAAACCAAGCATCGTGAAATTGAAAATGTAAATATTATAGAAACTATAAAGAGTACTTTACAATTCTTAGAATTTGAACTGAAGAAAAAAGAAATTGTTGTTGATACTAATATTCAAGAAAACCTTCCGATTATTAAAGCTGATGTAAGTGAAATTACCCGTCTGTTCACAAATCTGATTAGCAATGCTATAAAATACAATAAAGAAAGCGGCTCTATTTACATTATTGCGCATCAAGAAAACAGTTATGTCTCTATAAAAATTCGCGATACCGGAATTGGTATGAAGCCGGAAGAAAAAGACAGATTGTTCAACGAGTTTTATCGCGCAAAAAATGAAAAGACCCGCGGCATTAGTGGTACAGGATTAGGTTTATCAATAGTTAAAAAAATTGTCGAGTCGTATTACGGAAAAATCGAAGTAGAATCTGTTTTCGGTTACGGAACTACGTTCACAATTCACTTACCAATAAATCAGAACTAAAAAAGGAGAAAGCTATGGCGCTAATAGCTATTATCGACGACGATCCAGATATTCTGGACGCCAGCTCGCTAGTGTTAAAATCGAAAGGCTACGATGTTGTTACAGCATCTAACCCAACGGATGGCTTCAAAATTATTGAGGAAAGAAAACCAAACTTAATTATTCTTGATGTTATGATGGATGAGCCTGATGATGGGTTCTTTCTTGCTCAAAAGTTAAGAAGAGAAAATATTCACACACCAATTCTCATGTACACTTCTGTATCTAAAGCAATAGGAATGGATTTTAACAAGAGCGAAATGGTGCCTGTGGATGACTTTGTTGAAAAGCCAATTTCTCCAGAGCAATTGGTTGCTAAAGTAGAAACATTACTTAACAAAGTTGGGGAGAAAATATAATGCTTGTACTAGAAAAAAATGCTATGACTGAAGAGATAGAATTGCTTGTTAAGGAACATGGCAATTCACGTTCGGCACTTTTACCAATTCTTCAGGATATTCAAAGAAAGCATAAACACGTTCCAGATTTCGCTCAACAAGAAATTGCACGCCTGCTAGATATTCATCCGGTTGAAGTTTACAGCGTAATTTCTTTCTATGCTTTTTTGAACACTAACCCGAAAGGAAGAAACATAGTTCGTCTCTGCCAGACAATTACTTGCGATATAGCAGGCAAAGCAAGTGTTGCTAAAGCAATCGAAAGAGAACTCGGAATTAAGTTCGGAGAAACAACAAAGGATAACAAAATTACTCTCGAATATGTTAACTGTTTAGGAATGTGCGATCAAGGTCCTGCATTACTTGTTAATGAAAGAGTATTCCCAAAAGTATCTACCGAAAAAGCTGTACAAATATTAAACGCGATTAAGTGAGGTGAAGAATGGAAAAGAAAAATAGAGAAGGATCTGTAATATTCTCGCCTTACATTAAAGGTGAATCAATAATTAAAGCAGTCTCTTTAAAACGTGAAGATATTTTATTTGAACTTCGCGAATCAAAACTAAAGGGAAGAGGCGGTGCAGGATTTCCAACAGCAACAAAATGGACTTTAGTAGCTGCAGCTTCTGCTGAAGAAAAATATGTAGTATGTAATGCAGATGAAGGTGAACCGGGAACATTTAAGGATAGAGTTCTGCTGCTCGAATATCCCGAATTGGTTTTTGACGGAATGGTAATAGCCGGTTATGTAATTGGCGCTAAGCTTGGCATAGTTTATTTACGCGGCGAATACGAGTACATGTTAAAATCTTTAGAAGATTATTTAGAGACGATGCGTAAAGAAAACTTGCTCGGCAAAAATATTTGCGGCAAAGTAGATTTTAATTTTGACATTAAAATTCGTCTTGGCAGCGGCGCTTATGTTTGCGGCGAAGAAACTGCATTGATTGAGTCTCTTGAAGGGAACCGCGGCGAAGCACGCAACCGCCCGCCTTATCCAGTAAACACTGGTTTTATGGGAAAGCCAACAACCGTTAATAATGTAGAAACTTTTGCCTCAGTTGCTCATATTGTTATTAAAGGCGGTTCTTGGTACTGCAAACATGGTACAGATAAATCAACCGGTTCAAAATTATTTTCTGTTAGCGGCGATTGCGATAAGCCTGGAGTTTACGAATTGCCTTGGGGAACAAAAATATCTGAGCTGCTAAAACTTGTTGAAGCTAAAGACACAAAAGCCGTACAAGTTGGAGGTGCCTCTGGTATTTGCATTCCAAAATCTCAATTCGAAAGAATATTTGGCTACGAAGATGCTGCAACCGGCGGTTCTATTATGATATTTAATGAAAGTAGAAATATGCTTCATGTGTTAAAAAACTTTATGGAATTTTTTGTTGAAGAATCTTGCGGGCAATGTACACCTTGCCGAATAGGAAATGTAAAACTTTTAGAAGGAGTTGAAATGCTTGAGAGGCATGAATACACTTTCGGCTACATCAACAAACTAAAAGAACTTGGCAAAACAATGCAGCTTTCATCCAAGTGCGGCTTAGGTCAATCAAGCCCAAACGCATTTTTATCAATCTTAGAAAACTTCAAAGAAGAAATTTTCAATAACGGAGGTAACAATGGAAAATAAAGGTAAACTTAGAGCTCCGGTTAGCCAGAAGCCCCTCGTTATTGAGAAACCGGTTGATCCTTCTTACATAGGCGGAACAATTTCAATAGAGATAAATGAAAAGAAAGTTACTGTTCCACTTGGCACAACAATTCTTGATGCATGCAAAATGAATGGAATTACAGTTCCAACACTTTGTCATCATGAAGATTTGTGCGTTGCCGGTGTATGCCGCGTTTGCGTTGTAGAAGTAGAAGGAATGAGAACGCTTCAGGCTTCTTGTGCTTATCCAATTACTTCGCCTATTAAAATTAAAACATCCACGCCTTCTGTACGCAAAGCACGCCGCCATATAATTGATTTGATGTTAAGTGAGCATTACGGCGAATGCTATTCATGTTTAAGAAACGGCAAATGCGAACTTCAGTATTTAGCTAAAGAGTATGGAGTTGATAATTTTACTTTTGGACATGTAGAAGCGCCGCGATACGAACTTGATGAATCTTCTTATTCTGTTATAAGAGATATGAGTAAATGCGTTCTTTGCAAGAGATGCGTTAGAACATGTATTGATTTACAAGAAGTTGGTGTTCTAGAATCTGTAGAGCGTGGACATAATACACGCATAAGCACTTTTTTAGATAAGCCTCTGCTTGATGTAATTTGTATAAACTGCGGGCAATGCATTAACCGCTGTCCAACGGCTGCACTCCGCGCAAACGATCCATCAGATGAAATTTGGGCTGCTATTGATGACCCGGCTAAGCATGTTGTAATTCAAACAGCACCATCGCCACGTGCGGCTATCTGCGAAGAATTTGCAATGGAAGCAGGGCATTCTCTAACAAAAGAATTAAACACAGCTTTGCGTAGAATTGGTTTCGATAAAGTATTCGATACAAATACTACAGCTGATTTAACAATCTTTGAAGAGGGAACGGAATTAGTTCTCCGTCTTTACAAAGCAATAGTTCAAAAAGAACCCGTTGCACTTCCACAATTCACTTCTTGTTCACCAGGATGGGTAAAATTCTTAGAGCATTATTATCCAGAACAAATTGATAATCTTTCAACTGCAAAATCTCCGCAGCAAATGTTTGGCGCATTAATAAAAACTTTTTACGCAGAAAAAGCTGGTGTAAAACCAGAAGACATAGTTTCTGTAGCTGTTATGCCTTGTTCTGCAAAAAAATATGAGTGCAACAGACCCGAAATGAATGACAGCGGTTACAAAGATGTTGATTATGGTTTAACAACCCGCGAATTAGCTCGGATGATTAAAGAAGCGGGAATTAATTTACCGGAAATGCCAAAGAGTGATTTCGACTCTCCGTTTGGCGAAGCTTCTGGCGCCGGATTAATTTTTGGTGCTACAGGCGGTGTTATGGAAGCTGCAATCCGCTCTATCTATGAATTTATAACCGGCAATAAAACGGAAGATGCTTTTGCAAATGCCAACGTTACTCCTGTTAGAGGTTTCGAAGGAATTAAATATGTAGAGCTGCCTCTTGGAGAAAAATTTGGACCGGTTCCCGATGTTATTAAACACTTAGTTCCAAACTGGGATTGGCTTAAAGGTGTAACGCTTAAAGTTGCTGTGGCACACGGTACTGCAAATGCTAAAAAGATTATGGATGATATTAAAGCAGGCGGTAAATTCTCCGAATGTCATTTCATAGAATTTATGGCTTGTCCAGGCGGCTGTTTAGGCGGCGGCGGGCAGCCAATACCAACAACACCAGAAATTCGTAAGAAACGTGCGCAAGCAATTTATTCGGAAGATGAATCGCTTCAAGTACGCAAAGCTCACGATAATCCAAACGTAGTTAAATTGTATGAAGAATTTTTTACCGATGGACCTTGCGGTCATAAGTCGCATAAATTACTGCATACTCACTATGTAAAACGTGGAAGATATATTGCCTAAAACAAAACAGGCTCGGTATTGCCGAGCCTGTTTTTTATGTAGCAAAAAGAAAATTAGTTTATAATACAATTTCTTTCTTACTCGCATTACAAAAGAAAGCCATTGTTTCATTTGGGGTCTACACTAAGATTCTCTTGCGCAAAGTGAGTACATAAGTTATATTGAACATAATTTGAATAGCACATTCATTCAATTGAGATAGATATGCTTTCGCTTGTACCGGATTGGGCGCACCATTACGGTGAGTTCTGGAGAGCAATAAGGGTCAGAAATTTGTGGTTTATAAGATTACGATACTTAGCTGTAGTAATCTTAATAGCATTTCTGTTAATAGTAAACTATCTGTTTAGTTTCAGATTAAGTGAAATTCAGTTTGTTGCCATACTAATTATAGCAGTAACAATTCTTTTTTATAATATAATTATTCATGTTTTTCGTTTACGTATTGGCTGCAGCCCAAATAAATTCAACTGTTTACACACTTCTCTTATAATGATGGTTTTAGATTTAATGGAATTGCTTTTACTTGTTTACTTTACAGGTACAATTGATTCGCCGTTAATTATGTTATTTGTTTTTCACATGATAATTGGCAGTATGATATTGCCCGGCTTTTTAGTTTATACTGCCGCAGCAATTATTTCTATCAGCTTAGTTGTTCTGCTGTACTTAGAATATTTATTTATTATTCCAAGCCATAAAATCATTGGCACTATTCAAAGTTCTACTTTTCTCTCATCAGAATACGATCTGATATATGTTCTTACATTTTCATTTACACTATTTGTAAGTGTTTACATAACCAACAAGATTTCAAGGCAGTTGTTTAAGAGAGAGCAGCAGCTAAGAGATTCTCTTGAAAAGCTGAAAGAAGCTGAAAACACTAAACAGAGATACACACTTGGTGTAGTTCATGAAATTAAATCTCCGGTCATTGCTGTTAAATCAATTATTGATCTCCTTCTTGGAAACTATGTAGGCCCGGTAAATTTAGAGATTACTAATAAACTTCAGCGCGCAAGGCTGAGAAGCGATGAAGCTATATCTCTTATCAACGATATTCTCAGATTTTCTAGAATCAAACTGCTGGATATTAAGAATAATGAATTAGTTAGAATTGAAGAGTTAATAAAAAACATACTTGATGTTCGTTTAGAAGATATTGAAGAGAAAAATATAATGCTGAGTTTTAGCGATAAGAGGAAAGAAAAATGTGATTTATATGGCGCCCCAATGCTATTGGAATTAGCTCTATCAAATCTTATATCTAATGCAATAAAATACTCAAGACAGAACGGAGAAATATTTATCATCTTAACCGATGAAAAGGAATTGCTATTTATTGAAATAAGCGATAATGGAATTGGGATTCCGGAACCAGAGCAAAAGGATATTTTTCTGCATTTCTATAGAGCTACTAATGTTAAGAAATCGGAAATTGAAGGAAGTGGTATGGGGCTTTCAATTACTCACGAAATTATTGTCAAACATCAAGGAGAAATTTCTATCATAAGTCCTTCAAAAATTGGAAATGCCGATTCACCGGGGACAACTGTAATTATCAAACTGCCTTATAAAAAAGCTGGACTGGAAATAGATACAGTTACAAGTGAGGAGTACTCATAAAACAGAAATAAGATGAATCCATTCTCGATCTTGCAGATTCGGCAGAACTCAAATCCGGGAAAATTCCATACATAGTAGAGCCGGTTCCGGACATCAAAGCAAATAAAGCTCCTTGATTGTAAAATTCCTTTTTGATTTGTTGTAATTGTGGATGCAAATTAAAAACCGGTGTCTCGAAATCATTTTTGACTACAGATCTACATTTAGAGTAGTCTAATTTTTCATTTACTATTAGATTTTTAAATTCTGTTGCAGTATCCTTTGGCTGAATGTATGAAAATGCCTCTTTAGTGGAAACATTAATACACGGATTCACAATTAGAATCGGCTCTTCAATGAAAAGTTCTACGTACTCAAGAATTTCACCACGTAACTTTCCTATAGCTGGTTTTGCTTTTATGAAAAAAGGAACATCGGAGCCAAGTTCGAGAGCAAGTTCTAACATTTGTTCGT
This sequence comes from Ignavibacteria bacterium, assembly GCA_009773205.1. Taxonomy (GTDB): domain Bacteria; phylum Bacteroidota; class Ignavibacteria; order Ignavibacteriales; family Melioribacteraceae; genus Stygiobacter. The sequence continues at coordinate 57,857 of WPAE01000002.1, read as the reverse complement.
ACTTAATTTCAAGTTGAAACATTTCATTCAATGAAATTAAAGTAGCAGCTGCATCAGAACTACCGCCGCCTAAACCAGCTTGTGAAGGTATTTTTTTGTGCAATTCTACCTTTGCAGTAAGTTTTTTTCCACTAATATCTTCTAACAACTTAACAGCTTTTACAACAAGATTAGAGCTATCAGTTGGGATAGATTTAGAATCACATTTGAACTCGAATTTATCTGAACGCTCAAAATAAAGTGTATCGAATAGATCGAGGATCGGGTAAAACAATGTATTTAGGTTATGAAAGCCGTCTTCGCGTTTAGACAAGACATCTAAACCAATATTGATCTTAGCGTGTGCTTTAATTTCTATAAATTTCATCAACATGCTCCCTTAGTAACTTTGTGTGCCTTGGGCTTGAGCCACAGCATGAGCCAATGAACAAAAGGTCATCTGTAATATATTCTTTCACCAAATCCAAGTAGTTTTGAGGCGTAATCTTGCAGTTCATTTCTGGATATGTGACACTACTTTCAGCGCAGTTCAAATAAAATCCGAAATTATGAGGGAAATAATATTTGTACAAAAAACATTTTAGATAATCAATCTTAATGCAATTAAAACCAATGGATTGCGGGGAATAGCTGCTAACAAGCTCAATAGTTTCTTCTAGAGTGTGTCCACTTAAAATATGCAGCGAATCATCGAAGTAAAGGCTGATTGAGTAGGGAATTGAATTGTTTGTGCAGAATTTACAAATAACATCTAACTCATCTAAATGCGATTGCGTTTCATTCAATATTATATCGCAGCCAGATTCATACAGTAATTCAATATGTTTTTTATGATTGTACTCAAGAGCGAATGCTGAGATAGTTCTTTCTCGTTGGTAGCAATCTTCGGCGGGAGCATTAGAACCAGCAATAATTATTTCCGAATCTCCTTTAGCTTGTAGGGCTAATTTTACACTTTTTTTTACGAGTTCTGCGTTTGTAATTGCTAAGTTACTTTTCTTTTTAGCTGCCGGATTTGTTCTAAAAGTATTGGTCGTTATAATATCTGCTCCGGCTTCAATGTACTCGTTATGCAGTTCAACTATAGCTTCCGGATTTAAGATATTCAAGTGAGAGAACCATAAGTGCTTATCTGGTTCAAAGCCAAGTTCAGAAAGATAAGTTCCTATTGCGCCATTTAACAAAAGCGGCTTTTTATTTTTTATTCTATTTTGAATTAATTGATATTGATTTCTCATTTCAAAAAAATAAGTTAAGCAAACTATCTAAATCTTTTACTACTTATTAGATTATTCTTTAATACAAGCGAATCAATTTTTTTCATAATGTTTTCAATTGGTAAGTTGAGAAAACATTCGTGGTTTCTTTTACACTCAAGCAAGTTGCAGACTATGCAATCAAGTTCTGGCAAATTGATCCATTCGTGTTTCGCTCCAAAAGGACCTTGCAATTGTGGTGATGTAGGTCCGTGAATACTTAAAACAGGTGTACATAAAGCAGTAGAAATATGCATCGGTCCGCTATCATTTGCAATTAAGAATTTGCATTTAGATATAAGAGCAGACATTTCCAAAATGCTTGTTGGCGGAGCATATGTGGTCTTATTTTTAAGCAAGCCTAATAATTTTTCCCCGTCGGCTTCGTCACCTTTTCCCCAAAGAATTAGAATCTTTGCATTAAACCTTTTTATTACCAACTCTGCAATTTCAGCCAATTTTTCAGCATCACATTTTTTAGATGCCCAACTGCCGGTAGGACAAATTCCAACAACAAAATCGTTCTTTTCAAATGTATCGTCGAAGTATTTATCAGCGAACGATTTGCTTTTTGAATCAAGTGAATAAAGAAGATTCTGGTGTTTTGTCTCTAAGCCAAATCTTTCTAGTACTTTCAGATGTAATACAGCGTTGTGCCAAGTGCTTCGTTCTTCTGGACCGTATAGATTGTAAGCATATTTTCTTCCACGTAACGGAAAGCCGATTCTGTACTTAGCTCTGCTGAAAAATGTAATTTGAGCAGAGCTTGGATTGCAGAAAAAGTCGAAGACAAGATCGTAATTAGTTTTTCTAATTTTCCAAGCAAGTTTAAGTCTTTCTGCTAAACTTTTTTTATCGAATATGAGTACGTTATTAATCTGGCTCAAGCCGCGTAAACCTAACGATGAAGGTTTCTCGGTGAGAAAATCAATTTGAGCATTTGGAAATTCTTCACGTAAGTTGTCTAGTACAATAGTAGAGCAAACAACATCGCCAATTCCGCGAAGTTTTATTATTAAAATTTTTTTTACTTTATTTTTTTGAAGTACAAATCTTTCCAATCTCGGCTCATGTTATTATTGAAATGCAAAACAGAATCAATTAGTTATACTTGATTCTTCTATTACAATTTACAAAGAATGAATTACTCTGACAAAATTCTTCCTAATTTCAGAATGAGGAGGAATTCTGCATGGTTTTCTTTTCCAAAAGATGATTATTCTTATGGGTGTTCATAAAAGTGTGCACAAGTTTAGAGGTAGAGAAGATAAATAAACTAATCTTCGATGTACTCGCAGTCAGCCGGAATTTCTGGGCGAACGAGTAAAACATTTTCTTTCATTACCGACACTTGTCCAACTTCGTGTCGCGAATTTTTTGTTACATATTTCTTAAGAGTATAAGTAACAGGAGCCAATTTAGAAGTTTTGGATTTACTGTAAAACGCAGTAATTGAAGCCGCTTTTTCCAAAACACGTTTTGGAATTGCTTCTTTAGTGTTTTCAACTCTTAACACGCCGTGAGAGCCAGCAACTGATCTTGCATGAAACCAAAAATCATTTTGTTTGGCAAATTTTGTTGTCAGAACATCATTGTTCTTGCCATCTTTCCCAATATAAAAATGATATTTGCCTTCAATAATAAAATGTCTAAATGGTAATTTCTCTTTTTTCTCTTCAGTTGAGTTTTGCTGCATGTTCATCTTTAATTCTTTTTTGATTTCTTGCAGTTGTTCAGTAGTCAGTTCGATAGATAATTTTTCTCTAAACGTAATTAACCTTTCAAATCTATCTTTAGTATTCTTATACAACAATGTAGATTTTTCATATTCTAGTTTTTCTGAGCGAGCTTTATCAAAATGGTAATTGATGTTCTGCTGCGCTGATAATTTGGGGTCAATCTTAATCTTTAATTCAGAATTACTTTTCCAATCGCTTACAGTAATTTCAGCAGAACCCTTTTTAATTGCGCTTATAGCCGAAAGTAAAGCCTCACCGTTTCTTTTGTACTCAGCTTCTTTAGAACCGTTTTCAATTCTTGTTTTAAGTTTATTAAGCTTTGATGTAATCTTCTCAAGTTCATTGCCAAGAAATTTTTCGATTTCTAGTTTTGAATCATGTGTTTTTACTGTAGTTCTTTTCAAAGAAAAATAGTTTGTAACTGCATCAAAGTAGTTTTCAAATAGTTCCAGATTCATTTCCTTGTTGGAATCGAGCATAGAAATAGGAGAAAAAATTGCTTCACCAGTTTTTTTATCAATTCCAACTGCAATTTTATCAAACACTATTTCTTCTATGATCTTAACTGCTGCATTAGCCGGATGTTCTTTTGCTTCTGCAATCTTTAAAATATCTTTAGATAAATAGGGAAGCGCTTTTAGCTCATCGAATCGCTCTACCTTAGAAATTCTTTCAATAACTGTTTCGCTCGTAGATATTAATGATAGCTGCGAGAATTCATGTTTGAGTTTAGTAAGTTGTTCACCAGAAACTTTTTTAAAAGTATGTAATTGATTTTTTGTATCGCTAAAAAAGCAGTTGGATTTATTGCCACGGAAAAGAATATAAAACCTTCCTGTTTCCATTTCTAATACAATAATCCTTTCACCAAGAGCAATCTTAACAGCTTCAATTTTCTGCGGCAGAAAATCAGTAAAGAAATTTGCTGTATTTTTTTTCGCTTTGCGCTGCTCAATCTTAAAATAGAAATGGAACTCTTGAGCATTAGTAGAAATTAGTAAATGAAAATGAGGAAAATCCATAATTGGAATATGAAGAAATAATTTATCTCTTTCTTGAGTATAGCATTCCAATAGTTTCTTGTTTTGCAATATTGAGCTCAACTCTTGCGCTGCTCTTAGTAAGTAGAAATAGCTCTTATACATTGTTAAGATTTCTTTACTTTTTCATGTTTTGTCAGCTCGTAAACATTACGCAGCAACTCCTCTTCAGCATAAGTAAGTAAAATTTTTCTTCTTCCGAAGACTACACGTGCAACTTCAATACATTTTTCTATATCGTAATTGCGTAGAAAATCTGAACCGCCCCAAGAAAACGAAGGAATATATCTGGCTGGAAAACCGGCGCCAAAAATATTACATGACACGCCAACAATCGTACCTGTATTAAACATTGTATTTATTGCGGTCTTTGAGTGGTCTCCCATTATTAACCCAACAAATTGTGATTTTGTATCAACATTCTTTCCTTTAATCAAAACTGATACAGAGCTGTAATTGTTCTTTAAATCGCTGTTGTTTGTGCTAGCTCCAAGATTAATCCAGCTGCCTAAGTAAGCGTGTCCTAAAAAACCTTCATGCTGTTTGTTGGAATGTGAATGAATTATTGATGCTTCTATTTCACCGCCAACTTTACAGACTTCACCTATACTGGTATCGTGATAAATTGACGCATGAGCTTTTACTACTGTGTCTTCTCCAATAAATACAGGACCTTGAATTAAACTGTGCGACATTATATGCACACCTTTAGAAATATAGATTGGACCATCACTTGCATCGAGATGAACAAAAGGGTTAATCTTCGCACCTCTTGCAACATAAATTTCTTTCTTATTCGAATACTCAACAGACGAGTGCTTTTTACTAGTTGCAGACTCTTTTACAAGAAGCGAATAATCGCTTTTGATTTGATTACCATTCTCATTTACTAAGTTCCAAGGATAACAAATTAGCTTTGCTGAAATTTCTTTGCTGTTCAATTTAATCCTTTCAAAGCGAATAAATTCCGAGTCATCAGAAAATAATTGTTCTACAAGATTAGAAGTAACATTAGCGGCTATAATTTCTCCGCTGCAAGTTAAAGCATAGTTTAGCTCAAGTTTTTTAATTTCTTTAGCAGTCTGTTTGTCTATAAGCAGCCGTCCATTTATGAAGAGAATATCTTCGCTGCCATAATAATTAACACTGAATTTTGGATTTCTTTCTTGGACAGAATTGTGTAAAATTTTTCTTGTATGCAAGCAAAATTTGATATTTGGGAGGTGGTAACTAAGTTTTTCCCGCAAAGTTAAAATCCCGCAGCGTAAATCATAAACTGGTCGAGTAAAGGCAAGCGGTAACAAATTCTCATATTTTTCGTCTTCAAATAAACAGATATTCTTTTTCATAATTAGTTCAGTTTGTTGAAGCTAAAATAAAAAAAAGACACTTACCGAATAAACAAAAATTCATTCAAATCTTCTATTTTGCAAGAAAGCCCTTCTTTAATATATTTGATGTATGAAAAAGCAATCAAAAAATATTTGGAAGCCGGTAGTTTCTGCTCTAATTCTTGCTTCTGGTGTGTTATTTATTTTCGATCTGATAATTATGCCAATTTACGTTAGCGGAAGTGAAATTAAGATTCCTAATGTAATTGGCATTGATAAGGAAAAAGCATTTGAGCTAATTAACGATGCAGGTTTAACTCCAATTATTCAAACAACTCGCTATGATGAAAAGTATGGTAAAGATAAAATAATATTTCAGAAGCCGGAGGCGAATAAGTTAGTTAAAGGTGGCAGGAGAGTTTACATTACAGTTAGCGGAGGAGAACAGCTCGTTCGTGTTCCTTTCATTGTAAATAAAACTATTCGTGATGCTCAAGTTACACTCGAACGTGCAGGTTTATTTTTGGGTGAAATTGATTCTGTTGAATCTGAAACAGACCCAAACATTATAGTTGAACAGCAATATTTCCAAGGCAGAGAATTAGCAAAAGGTTCTAATGTAAATGTAAAAATAAGTATTGGACCTCAACAAGGAATGGTTCGCGTTCCGGATTTAATTGGCAGATCTTTTTCTGAAGCAGAAAACATATTAAAGCAATTGCAAATAAGAATTGGAACTCAAACTTTTTTCCGCTCAAGTACTTATCTGCCAAACACAGTTATTAATCATTTCCCACCCGAAGGCACTTTGATAAATATTGGCGATAGCGTTAATGTTGATTTAGTTGGCAGTAAAACAGGTGTAAGATGAAAAACAAAATTTTAGCGCCTTCAATTTTAACTGCAGATTTTTCTAACCTTGCACAACAAATTCGTTGCGTAGAACTTGGCGGAGCAGATTGGATTCATTGCGATATTATGGATGGGCAGTTTGTTCCTAATATTACTTTTGGTCCAATTGTTTTAAAAGCTATTCGTAAATCTACTAAGCTGCCATTAGATGCTCATTTGATGATTAAAACTCCCGATAATTTACTTGAAGAATTTATTAACGCCGGCGCAGATTATATCACTATTCATCAAGAAGAGGTTGTTCACTTACATAGAACTTTAACCAGAATAAAAGAGTTGGGAGCAAAAGCTGGAGTAGCTGTTAACCCTGCAACACCTGTATCTTCACTAAAAGAAGTGCTTCCAATTGTTGATATGATTTTGGTAATGTCTGTTAATCCAGGATTCGGCGGGCAGAAGTTTATAGAAGGCTCTTTAAATAAAATTATAGAATTAGATAAACTTAGAACTGATAGCAACTACAAATATCTAATTCAAGTAGATGGCGGTATTGACCTTAATAACGTAAAAACTGTTTTGGAAGCTGGCTGCAACTCTTTTGTAATCGGTAACTCGATATTTAAGAACGATAATATTACTGCCTCAACAGTTGAGTTTAAGAACCTGCTTTCTTAATAAGTTTTTTTGCAGAAACAACTTCCAAATCATTTTTTCTTAATTTCAGTTAGAAATTAACTAATAATCTTTTTTTGAGGACGATTTGACAGTTCACATTATCGAGCTCTTTTTTGCTGATGTATTTAAAAGATTTTCTGTTAAGTACAATATTTTCAGAAACCTTTACGAGAAAGACATTCTTGGCTTAGAAATAAGAGGGCTTAATTATCGTTTTTCAAAATCTATTAAGAAAATTATCTTGAACAACAAAGAGATTTGTTACACTACCGCAGTAAATCAAACCGATAAATGTGAATTATTGGTTTTAGGTTCTTATTCTGTATTTAAAGAGCTTGCTAAAGAAATAATAGCAATTGGAAACGAAGATCTCGGCCGAAAAATCACTCACACAATTAACAATATAATTGGTTATAACGAGTTAGAAATTCAAATAGGCGGTAAGAAGTTCTCGTTAAATAATTCTTACATCTTTGGAATATTAAATGTAACGCCGGATTCTTTTTCTGACGGAGGTAAATATTTTTCTGTAGAAAGAGCTGCCACTAAAGGAATTGAGTTACTTAACGATGGCGCTGATATTTTAGATATTGGAGGAGAATCTTCCCGTCCCGGTGCAGAATCTATTAGTGATGAGGAAGAATTAAACAGAGTTATTCCTGTTATTAATGAAATACTTAAACTAAAACCGGAAGCATTAATTTCTGTGGACACAAGCAAATCTAAAGTTGCTGAAGAAGCGCTTAAAGCCGGTGCTAAAATTATTAATGATATAAACGGATTTAATAATGATCTACAGATATTAGAAGTAGTTAAAAAATACAATGCTTCTTATGTTTTGATGCACATTAAAGGCGAGCCAAAGTCTATGCAGATTAATCCAACTTATAATGAAGTTGTTAGTGAGATTTATGACTATCTGATAAATAAAGCAGACCAAGCAAAAAAAGTTGGTGTAAAGAATATAATTATTGACCCCGGGATTGGGTTTGGCAAAAGAGTTATTGATAATTATGAAATAATAAAAAGACTGCAAGAGTTTAGAGGTATTGGGTATCCAATACTTGTTGGTTTATCAAAGAAATCATTTTTGGGTAAAGCATTAAATTTACAAATAGATGAAAGGGAAGACCCAACTTTAATTGCAGAAACAATTGCAATAAAGAATTGTGCACGTTTTATACGTACACACAACGTAAAAAAAACAAAATATGCTGTAGAACTAAACAAATTTTTTGAATCCCCGGAACTATTAGAAAATGTTTGAATTATTTCGCATAGGTTTTCTTTCGGTTACAATGCTCGATGTAATTGACATCGTGTTAGTTACTGCAATCTTTTACAAAATTTATACTATTATTCGCAGAACTATTGCTTCACAGATTTTCTTCGGTTTAATTCTTGTGTTGCTTCTTTCTCTATTGGTACAAGCAGCTAATTTAAAAGCTTTAGGCTGGCTGCTAAAACTTCTTTCAGATATTTGGGTAATTGCTTTCATCATTCTTTTTCAACCAGAGATAAGAAGAATTTTAGTTCTCATCGGCAGAAGCCCATTAATTAGTTATTTCATAAAAAATGATCATACAACAATAACAGATGTAATTGCTGAATCAGCTTATGAACTTGCACAAAACCAGCATGGCGCGCTTATGGTAATTGTAAAAACTGGTGGAATACGCGGCGTTGCAGAAACTGGTGAACCGGTTGATTCGAAAGTTACAAAGAATTTACTACGCTCAATCTTTTTCCCTAGATCGCCATTACACGATGGCGCTGTAATTATTAACAACGAAATTATTGAAGCCGCCAGATGCACTTTGCCTCTTTCTACCGAGACAAAGAAAGATGGAAGAGTTCTTGGTATGCGCCATAGAGCCGGGCTTGGAATTTCGGAAATGGCAGATGTTATTTCTGTTATAGTATCAGAAGAAACTGGAAGCATTTCTGTTGCAGAAAACGGCAATCTTAAAACCGGCTTATCAAAAGATTCATTAAAACGCATACTTAACGAGTCGCTTAAAAAATCTTCTGAAAGGGGAATACGTGGTATATTTCAAGGTGCTAAGAGTTAGTATTTATAAAAATTGTAACAAAGAAATAACTAAATTTGCAATCAAATATTACTACAACAAATAAAAGGAGAACGCTATGAAGCTGAGATATTTTTCGCATTCGGCATTTCAGCTAACGGCTTCTGATGGAAAAGTAATTCTGATTGATCCTTTTTTAGACGATAACCCAACTTCTCCGGTTAAATCCGAAGAAGTGAATGCAGATTACATAATTCTAACTCACGGTCACGGCGATCATTTGGGCGATGCCTTTAAAATTGCTAAACGTTGTAATTCACTCTTTATTTGCTTGAATGAACTTGCAAATTATGTTTCTGAAAAAGGCTTCAACGCACATAATATGCATATAGGCGGCAGTTACAATTTTGAATTTGGCAGAGTTAAACTTACAATTGCACATCATGGTTCAATGACGCCAGATAACTACTATGCTGCAGAACCTTCAGGAGTTATTTTAACTATTGATGGGAAGAGTGTATATCATACAGGAGATACTGGACTTTTTTACGATATGAAATTGATTGGCGAAATAACTCACATTGATTATATGCTGCTGCCAATTGGTGATAATTTTACAATGGGAATTACAGATGCAGTAAAAGCCGTAGAGTTAGCAAACCCAAAAATTGCTATCCCGATGCATTATAATACATTTCCTCTTATCGCAGCCGATCCGTTTGATTTCAAAAAGAGAGTTGAAGAGTTAGGTAAACAAAGTATAGTTATGCAATTTGGCGAAGAAATAGAACTTTAATTTATTATGAGAAATATGGCAAAAACAATTGTAATTGCAAATCAGAAAGGCGGCGTTGGAAAAACTACAACTGCAATTAATCTTTCCGCTTCGGTAGCCGCTGCCGAGTTTAGAACTTTATTAATTGATATTGATCCACAAGCTAATTCAACTTCCGGTTTAGGTGTTGAGAACAACGATTTATCTGTTTATCAAGTTTTAATTGGTGAAGAGCCAGCAAAATACTGCATTCAAAACACTTATATGCCGTTTTTAGATATTCTTCCTTCCAACATAAATTTAGTTGGCGCAGAGGTTGAAATGGTATCCTTAGAAGCCCGCGAATATATACTCAAAAAATCTCTTGAGCCTCTACTAAACAATTACGATTTTATTTTTATTGATTGTCCTCCATCGCTTGGGCTATTAACATTAAATGCGCTAAGCTCTGCAAATTCTGTTTTAATTCCTGTTCAATGCGAGTATTTTGCACTTGAAGGTCTTGGACAGCTCTTAAATACAATTAACATTGTTAAGAAAAATCTAAACCCAGAACTTGCAGTTGAAGGAGTTGTTTTAACAATGTTCGATACACGGCTTCGTCTTTCCCATCAGGTTGTTGATGAAGTAAAAAAATATTTTGGTAATAAAGTTTATGAAACAATAATTCATAGAAATGTTAGATTATCCGAAGCGCCAAGTCACTCTAAACCTGTTATTTTATACGATGCAAGTTCTATTGGTGCACAAAATTATATTTCGCTTGCTTCAGAATTAATTCAAAGAAATAATTTTCAGAAAAGGGAAGTGTCTACGTGAATTTGATAAAGCCAGGTTTAGGTCGTGGTTTAGAAGCTCTTATAAATCCCAAAATTAAAGATAAGATTGATGCTCCTATAGCAGTCTCTTCCAACGAATTACCTAAAGATGACGGAGCTTCGTTAGATGTTTTAGCCAAAATTGATGTAGATAAAATAGCTCCTAATCCGTATCAACCTAGAATGGAATTTGATTCTACTCCACTCGAAGAATTAAAAAAATCAATACTCGAAAATGGACTTATTCAGCCAATTACCGTTCGCAGAACTCAAAGCAATTCTTATGAATTGATTTCGGGCGAACGAAGACTCCGTTCTTGCAAAGAAATTGGGATTAGAGAAATACCTGCCTACATTATAAAGGTTGATACAAAAGAGGCAATGATAGCTCTTGCTCTCATTGAAAATATTCAAAGAGAAAAGCTAAACGCTATTGAAATTGCGAACGCATACAAAAGATTGATGGAAGAGTGCAATCTTACTCAAGAAGAAATTGCAGACAAAGTAGGTAAAGACAGAACAACAGTTACAAATTTTATTAGGCTGCTAAAGCTTCCGCAAAAGATTCAGCAAAGCTTGGCTAAAGATGAAATTACAACAGGTCATGCTCGTGCATTAATTAATTTAAACAACGAAATATTGCAAATAAACCTCCTTGAAAAGATTATAAAACATAGTCTATCTGTTCGTAAAGTAGAGGAAGCAGTTCGTAAGACCTTTGCTCCAAGCAAAAAGCAAAAACTTTCAACAAGTTCCACAAACGGTAGAATTAACGACGTTTCAAAAAAAGAAATTGAAGAAAAGATGCAGAGGTTACTCGGCACTAAAGTTATGTTTAAGCAAGATAAAAGCGGCGCCGGAGAAATAATTATTGAGTTCTACTCAACTGAAGAACTAGAACGCTTATATGAACTTATTGAAACAATTGGCAGAGGATATAATTAAAAAGCCAACTTTGATATTTGTTTGTTTTGCTTTTTGCAGCTTATTTTTTCTTACAAGTATTAGAGCACAATCTATTTCTCAGACCGATTCAATTTCCGTTAAAATTTCTTCACTTGCAGATACATCAAAATTCATTATGCAAAAATCAGCTTGGGGTTCAGTATTAAGAAGTGCTATCTTACCGGGTTTTGGTCAATACTATAATGAATCATATTGGAAAATTCCATTGTTTTTGGGAGTATTAGGGTATTTAGGATACCAATGGAATGCGAACAATAATACTTACAAAACATACAGAGATTTATATTACAACAATTTAATTAATAATAGCGTTGCAGAATCTTTCTATAAAGAAAGAGAATTTTACAGAGACCAGAGAGATATGTTTGCCGTGTTTATTGGATTGACATATTTCTTAAATCTTGTAGATGCATACGTAGATGCACACCTTTTCGATTTTGATGTTGAAACCGATCAAGTGAGCGGTAATTATCTGCTTTCACTAAAAATTAGGTTTTAATTGTGATAAATAAATTAACTTGTAATAACTGCGGCGTGTGCAATCCAATTTTTGCTCTTTATTGTAGCAATTGTAATTCGTTTCTACGAGCACGCGTTCCTAATATTGATCTTTGGGATACTGTTTGGAATTTATTTGTTTCACCTACAGAAACTGCTGTAAAAATTATTCAAGCCGAAAAAAAGAACTTTGTTTTTTTTTTATTATCGCTTTGGTTCATTAAATCTAGTATCAATTACTATATTCTTAGCAATTATCTGAACCATGATGTATCATTATCTGATGCTTTTCTTAAAGGCGGGTTGCTATCTATTGGAGTTTTAACAGGCGCTTCTTTTTTACTCACCGAAATTTTTAAAATGTCAAAAATACAAGTCAGACACAAAGATATACTGGCAATCTATACTTATTCACTTACACCTATAATTCTCGCTTTTGTATTTCTTACACCTTTCCATATAGCACTTTACGGTTTTTATTGGTACACAATTAATCCGCCGCCATTAATAATTAAGCCTCTTGTTAGCTATGTATTATACGGAATTGAGTTTTTGTTTTACTTATGGGTTCTGTTACTACTCGTTTTAACAACTTATGTACAAATAGGCGGCAGAAAAATTACATCATTAATTATTGGAGTAATAATTTTTCTTATAATCTTCGGTTATCAGCTATTAATTTCGTAAAGATTGTGTTTTATCAGATAATCGTAAACCGCACCGTAACGTAAACCTTTTGTACTTACAATTATCTTTTTAATCTGAAAATACTTCATAATAGTTTCTAAGATTAAACTTCCACCTGCAATTAATTCTTCGCGTCCCGCAACTACATCACCGAATTCATTTCTCATTTCAGCATAAGAGAGTTGCAATAATCTATCCCGAATTGCTGTGATCTTCTCTAATTCAAGAATAGTATTATCTACCAGTTCATTGGAATAACTTTTTACATTGTGAGCAATTGCCGATAAAGTTGTAGGTGTGCCAGCAACAGCTAAAGCAGTTAAATTGTTTCCAATTTTAAAATCTAACTCGTGTAGTTTACTAATTATAAATTTTTCAGCTTTTTGTATAGAACTCTCTTCTGAAGTTAGACTCATTGGAAATTGCTCATGCAAAGTAACAACCCCAAGTTGAATGCTTTTACTAAAATGTATTTTAAGTCCGGCTCCAACAATAAATTCTGTACTACCGCCTCCAATATCAATTAATAGGGAAGTGCAATTCTTATATAGCGGTATTACTGTACCTAAGTAAGATAGCCGCGCTTCTTCTTCGCCAGTAATAATAGAAATATTCCAATTGAACTTATCTTCTAAGTTCTTTTTTACTGCGCTTGAATTTTCTGCAATTCTAAATGTGTTTGTAGCATTAACAAGAACGCTCTCGCATTCATTCTCATTTATTATTTTATAGAAATCTGATAGTACTTTAGTTAATCTAAATATCGCTTCGCTTGAAATAATACCTGTTTGAGATACGTTCTCACTAATTCTGGGTGTTGTGTAATAATCTCGAAAACTAATTATGCTTTGTATGTCTTTATCGTACTTTACTATAAGCAAAATAACCGAGTTAGAACCTAAATCTATGGAAGCAACATTCATAACTTTTTTATATTTTTTGTAAAAAAATAATTACCTATGAAAAATAATAACCTTTTCCACAAGTTTAATCTATTTTTAGTTGTCTCTTCCTTCATAATATGGTTAGGTACTTACATCGCTCGGCATTTAGCAATATATCAACTATTCGAACCAGATGGATTAGTTTTACGTTCTGTTTTTAATCAAGAAAATCTAAGCACAGTTTGGATAACCATATTGCCACTCTTTGTAACAACTTTGATATCGTTTCCACTGTTTATCTTACTCTTCATAGTTTATTTATTTATTTCCAAGCGAAATTTAAGGAATGAGGGATGGCTTTTTATTTCTTTTCTCATTATAACTGTAACTGCTCCGTTTGAATTTTTTTTAATGGTGAAAGACTACCATATAGTAACTCTTATACTATCAAATGCAGCGGATCCGATGAATATACTATACCTCGTAAGAGAGCGGATTACAATTCTTAGTAGTTTTCCACTAATCGAAATTTTCTCCTATCTTGCAATAGTATTTTTAACAATTTTTAAACCTCTCTCTAAGAACTGATGAAATTAAAAGAAAAGGAACTTGAAAGCATTCTTTTGGAGCTAAAGCAACTTGCCTCGGAGTTGGGCGCAAAGGTTCGTTTTGAAAGAGGTGATTTTAATGGTGGATATTGTATAGTTAAAACCGATAAAACAATTGTTATAAATAAACTTTCATCACTTCAGCGAAAGATTATTATATTAACTAGCGCTCTCAAAGAATTAGGCGTTAATGAAATTTACCTTCCTCCTAAATTGAGAGAAGTGATTGAAGAAATCAGCGAAACTACATGAAAATTTTAGTTATAAATGGACCTAATCTTAGTTTACTTGGCATGAGGGATAAATCTCAATATGGTATTCTTACTTTAAAAATGATTGAAGCAAAAATTCAAAACGAATTTCCTAAAGATGATTTTACTTTTTTTCAATCTAATTCTGAACATGACATTTGCGATAGCATTCAAGATTCTAATCAATTTGACGGAATTATCTTAAATCCAGGTGGATTTTCGCATACCTCCGTAGCTATCCGCGATGCAATTGAGGCTTCAGGAAGACCAATTATTGAAGTACATTTATCAAATATTTCTAGTAGAGAAAATTTCCGAAAAACTCAATTAACTTCATCAAAAACTTCAGGTTATGTATCGGGATTCAAAGAAAATAGTTATCTTGCAGGTGTATTTATATTAAAAAAAATGTTTGAAGCTAAGCAACTCGAAGGTGCAAAATGAAGGACTTCGGCTTAAAAAAATTATACTACTCAATTAGTGAGGTAAGTAGATTAACCGGCTTAGAACAATACATTCTTCGTTATTGGGAAACAGAGTTTGAACAGTTAAAGCCTGGAAAAAATAGAGCTGGAAACAGAATTTATACTAACAAAGACATCAAGCTAATTATTCAAATAAAGCAGCTACTCCGTGAAGAAAAATATACTATTGAAGGTGCTAAAAAAATTTTAGTTGAGTTGAATTTCGAGAATATAGTTAATGCAGCGGAGGAAACTGGAGAAGAAAAGAAAAAAATTGTTCCGCCGCAAAAAACTATGAAAAAAGATTTAGAAGATATTAAGAATTTTCTCTTATTTATCCATTCATCTATGTAACATAACTCGGAACGTAGCGCAGCCCGGTAGCGTACTTGAATGGGGTTCAAGTGGTCGCGGGTTCAAATCCCGCCGTTCCGACTAAAAATAACCCTATATGAACAATCTAATTGATAAACCTACATGTAATTGCGGAATAATTGGAGTTTTTGGTCATCCAGACGCTAGTTTAATATCTTATTATGGACTCCATGCACTGCAGCATCGCGGTCAAGAAGCCGCCGGCATTTTAACATCAGATCAAAATTCTAATTTTAATATACACAAAGGAATGGGGTTAGTTTCAGAAGTTTTTTCAGACCCTAAAGTACTTACTGATGATTTGGTAGGGAACTCAGCTATTGGGCACAATAGATATTCAACTACAGGAGCATCTGATTCCAGAAAAAATATTCAACCATTTTTTGTGAATTATAGATTAGGAATGCTTGCTATAGCTCATAATGGCAACCTAACAAATGCTAAATCTCTCAGAACTAAGCTAGTTGATGAAGGAGCAATCTTTCAAACTACAAGTGATACTGAAGTTATCTTACACTTAATTGCACGAAGCCGAAAAACTGATCAAATCGAACAAGTTAAAGATGCTCTTTCTCAAATTCAAGGAGCATTTTCGTTAGTAATTTTAACCGATAGTAAGTTAATTGCAGCAAGAGATAAATTTGGCATTCGACCATTAAGCATAGGAAAACTTGGCGGAGCATATATAGTTTCATCAGAAACTTGTGCTTTGGATATTAATTCCGCTACTTTTATACGCGATATTGCCCCCGGTGAAATTCTAGTGCTTAGTAATGAAGACTTAAATAATCAAAAAATTTCAAGTTATAGCTTGTTTGATGAGCCTAATTCAGTCTTTCCTAAAAAACATTGCGTCTTTGAGTATATTTATTTTTCTCGCCCAGATAGTCAAGTTTTTGGCTCTAATGTAGATAAGATGAGGCGTAAGCTCGGCAAAATATTAGCTCTAAGGCACCCAGTTAATGATAAAGATGATGAGAAGGTTATTGTAATAAGTGTGCCCGATAGTTCGAACACAACTGCAATTGGATATAATTCTGGCTTGCATAAATTGAATATTAATTCAAAACTCGAAATCGGGCTAATTAGAAGTCACTATATAGGAAGAACTTTTATTGCTCCTACTCAGCACAACAGAGAAATTGGTGTAAAAATAAAATTCAATATTGTTAAAGGTGTTTTGGAAAATAAAACTGTGGTTGTAGTAGATGATTCAATTGTACGAGGGACAACATCTAAGCAGCTTATTAAACTTCTAAAAGAAGCAAAACCCAAAGAAATACATTTACGAATTTCCTCACCAATGATTACTCACCCTTGCTTTTACGGGATGAATTTCCCATCAAAGGAAGAATTAATTGCCAATAAATTTAATTCAGACATTGTAGAAGTAAAGAAGTATTTAGAAGTAGACTCTTTGGAATATTTAAGCATTGAAGATATGCTTTCTGCAATGACGGATCACGATAAAAACGATTTTTGTACTGCTTGCTTTTCAGGCAGCTATCCTATACCTATAAACGAATAGTTTAAAGCAAATAATGAAATTAAATTTCAAAGAAATATTTTTACTCCCTAATCTCATAACACTATTCAGACTTTTTTTAGCTTTACCAATTGCATATATTGCCTTTAATTACAATAAATTAAGTTTTCCTAACTACTATTTAATTTTATGTATTATTATTGCTTTTATATCAGATTTGGCTGATGGCTATGTAGCAAGAAAAACTAATACTGTTACAGAAATGGGTAAGCTGCTAGATCCATTAGCAGACAAACTCTTAACAGCAATCTTAATTATATTATTTTGGATGCTAGAGTTTGTGCCTCTAATTTACCTTATCATATTACTTTCCAGAGACGTTGTCATTTTTATCGGAGGCATTTTATTAGCTAAGAAAATTGGTACAATTACACCATCAAATTTCTTTGGTAAGTTTACAGTATTTACTATTGGGTTATACTTTTTGACTATATTATTTGTGGGAGCAGAGTACTGGTTAAGTAATTTGATGTTAATAATTAGTGGGGCTTTAAGCATATTATCAATTTTTGTTTATTTAATTAGAGGATTAAAGTTAATAAAACTATATGGGAATCTTTAAGACCACAATATTTCAATCAGTAAAACAAGCTTTTACTAAAACTAAAGATCAAATTACAGATAAGCTTTCAGAAGTCTTTTCGAAGAAAACCATTGAACCAGGAGACTTGGAGCAAATCGAAAATATACTGCTCCAAAGCGATTTTGGCATTGAGTTTACCGAAAAACTATTAGAAATTTTAAAGAAAAAAATTAGAAACGGGGAAGAGATTACTCTTCAAAATCTGAAGGAAATTACGCAACAAATATTTATCAGCGAGTACAACTCATTGATTAAAGATAGTCAACTTACTCACTCTTCTCCGCATTTCATTATTTTATTGGGTATTAACGGCTCCGGCAAAACTACAACTATTGCAAAGTTGGCAAATTATTATTCAAATTTGAATAAGAGTGTAGTTATCGGGTCTTGCGATACTTTTAGAGCAGCAGCAAATGAGCAATTAAACATTTGGGCTAAGCGTACAAATGTCCAAATAATTGAGGATTTTTCTAAAGACCCTGCTGCTGTTGCTTATGAAACTTGTAACGTAGCACTTAACAACTCAATTGATGTGGTACTACTTGATACAGCCGGAAGATTACATACAAATAAAAACTTATTGGATGAGCTTAAGAAAATTCTGAATGCGGTAAAAAAAGTTGCAAAAGAAAAATCAATTGAAATTTTTTTAGTTGTGGATGGTAATTCTGGGCAAAACGCAAAAAATCAATTAAATGAGTTTTCAAAAGTGGTTAACGTAACTGGGCTAATAATTACCAAACTCGATGGCACAGCAAAGGGTGGCTCGGTACTTCAGTTGTGTTTAGCAAACAAAGTACCAATAAAGTTTTTAGGAATAGGAGAGCAAGTAAATGACTTTGTAGAATTCGATCCTAAAGACTATATAAAATCAATTTTTGAATGAATCAATTAGTTAACATAATATACATTATGTGTAATTGTAAAAACCTTTACCAGTCTTTCTACCTAAATTTCCTGCATTTACCATATTCTTTAACAACGGACACGGACGGTATTTTGAGTCGTTGAATCCATTGTATAATACTTCAAGAATATTTAAGCAAACGTCTAGTCCAATAAAATCGGCTAATGCTAAAGGTCCCATCGGATGATTCATACCGAGCTTCATTACCTGATCAATATCCTCTGCGGCTGCTACATTTTCATATAATGCAAATATTGCTTCGTTTATCATAGGCATTAAAATTCTGTTAGCTATAAAACCTGGATAGTCATTAACTACAACAGGTTTCTTACTTAAGTTTTTAACAGTCTCTACTATAAGTTTTAAAGTAGCTTCGGAAGTTGAATACCCTTTAATAATTTCCACAAGTTCCATTATTGGAACTGGATTCATAAAATGCATTCCAATGAACCTATTAGAAATTTGCTTAGGTGCTAATTCTGTAATAGAAATTGATGAAGTATTTGTTGCAAGAATACAAGTATCATTAATCAGATTAGTTAACTCGTTATAAAGCTGAAGTTTAGCAGCCTTGTTTTCAATAATTGCCTCAATAACAAGGTCAGTTTCAGGAAGCAAATTAGAAATTAGAGTTTCAGTCTTAATATTGTTCAACGCTGTTGCTTTTTCGTCAGCAGTAATGAATTGTTTCTTCACTTGGCGGTCTAAATTATTGCTGATTACTGAAACAGCGCGCTCTAATGCAGGTTGGTGCGTATCAAAAAGTTGAACTTTAAACCCCTTTAGCGCGAAAATATGAGCTATTCCATTTCCCATAGTCCCAGAACCAATAACTGCAATATTCTTCATAAATTCACCTTATAAGTATTTTTTTATAATAACAGCGCTGGCTTCTCCACCACCAATACACAAAGATGCTAAACCAAGATTTGCATTCTTTTTCAGCATTTCGTGAACTAAGGTAGTAAGGATTCTTGCTCCACTTGCTCCAATTGGATGTCCAAGAGCAATAGCGCCTCCGTTTACATTTATTTTAGAATTATCGAGTCTTAAAATTTTACTTACAGCAATAGAAACAACAGCAAAAGCCTCGTTAATCTCGAACAAATCTATATCGGCTAAACCTAATTTTGCCTTTGCGAGAACTTTAATAATTGCGTCTGCGGGAGCAGTCGAGAAATAAAGAGGCGCTTTAGCAGCAGATGCCTGTGCAATAACTTCAAACAAAGGTGTCAATCCTAATTGAATTGCCTTTTCTTCGCTCATAAGTAATAGAGCCGAGGCTCCATCGTTTAGTTTAGAGGCATTTGCTGCGGTTATAACTCCATCTTTTTCAAAAGCTGGACGAAGCTCGGGAATTTTGTCGAAATTTACTTTAGATGGCTCTTCATCTGTATCAACTTTTATAGTTCCTTTTTTCTGTGAAATAGAAACCGGAGTAATTTCATTAATGAATTTACCTGCATCAATTGCAGATAAAGCGTTTTTGTAAGAATTAATCGCAAAAGTATCCACATCGTTTCTGGTAATAGTAAAATCTTTTGCGCAAACTTCGGCGCAGCTTCCCATGTGAATATTATTATAAACATCCCATAAGCCATCTTTTATTAAAGTATCGTAAATAGTAGCATTGCCCAATCTATAACCGTTTCTAGCATTTTGAAGAATGTACGGAGCATTAGACATGCTTTCCATACCACCTGCAATAATAACATCAGCATCGCCACAAAAAATTGCTTGATGTGCTAACATCACTGATTTTAATCCACTTCCACACATCTTATTAATTGTTAAACATTCGGTTTTATCTGGAAGTCCTGCAAAAATTGCTGCTTGCCGTGCAGGCGCCTGACCCAACCCAGAAGAAATAACATTACCAAAAATCGCTTCATCAACAATTGAAGCATCAAGATTTGTTGTCTCTACAATATCTTGAATAACACGTGCGCCTAATTCTACAGCAGATAAACTAGAAAGTGAACCTTGAAAAGAACCAATTGGAGTTCTTTTAGCTGCGACAATAACTGTTTTTCTCATTTCTTACTCTATAAGTTTAAGTTAATAACTATTCGGTTTCGAATGAAAGGCAACACTTAAGTTTGTTACAAGGTCCGCTTAGTTTGCCCATATTTGAAGCTATATTTTGATCGCTTGCTAATTGTGTAGTAATACGTTTGAAATTATTTAAAAAAGAGAAACAACAAAACTGCCTACCACAAGAACCAACACCACCAATTTTTTTGGCTTCGTCTCTAACTCCAATTTGTCTCAGTTCAATTCTAGTTTTAAACTCGGAGGCTAATTCTTTAGCTAACTCCCGAAAATCAATACGTCCATCTGCAGTATAAAAGAAAAAGAGTTTCTTACGATCGAACTGATAATGAATACTAACTAATTTCATGTCTAAGTTAAATTTCAATGCAGAGCTTCTAAATTTTGGAGCTGCATTTTGCTCATCGGAGATGTTCTTACGCGTACGATCCAAATCTTCTATTGTTGCTTTTCTAGTTACATTAAGTAAATCTTCTTTATACAATCCAATATATTGCCTCTTCTTTTTAACCAATTCCCCTATTGCTTTAACTTGTGCAATTTCAATAGAATCATAATTAGTAACTACAACAAAATCTTCTGGAAAAATTGTGTTAGCAAGATGATCTGGAATGCACACAAAATTAGAAGGCAAAAGTCCGCAGCAATTTATCTCAATAATACTTCTAGTATCAATTGGTATTTTTTCTAGCTGACTGAAATTAGAATGCATGCAACAACTAACATTGTTACATTTATCATTAATTCGTTTTAGGATTATGCTTTCATAAATAGACTTACACTGATATGGAAAATCAACTTCTTGGAGTTGAAGTTCTTCTTTCTGGAAAGGTATATCTATATGTGTCAATTTAATTCCTCTTTACAACAGATGACAATTCAAATATAAGGTTCAAAAATAAGACATTCAAGTTGATATTTCTGTTGATGAGAGACTCTAGATAATCAAGATTAGCAAAAAGAAAGTCCAGTTTAACTTTACTATGTTTAGAGTTAAATTTCTCAATGGTTTCTTTATCGTCAACAAAACAGAAATCATCAAAAGATTCTCTGTAACGAATAACGTCATTCAACCAAATTTTAATCATTCTAAGCAATAATTTCACTGAACCAATAGGGTTGTTTTTCGAGAAATCAATTAACTCATTTAGAGCGGCTTGGTATTTATTGCCAAAAGAAAATCTCAGAACAGAAATTGTCTTTTGTTGGATAGCTTGAAAATCATAACCAATAAGCATGTTAGCTTGAGTTACAGAACCGCTAGAGAATCTTGCAACTTTATTTGCAGTAATATTGTCAGTACCAAACTGATCTCTTAGGATTTGAGATACAGCTTTATAAGAAAGTGGTTCAAATGAAATCTCTCTACATCGTGAAACTATTGTAGGAAGCAATTTTTCTTTTTGTGAAGTGAGCAAAATAAAAAAAACGCCGTTAGGGGGTTCTTCAAGATTTTTTAATAATGCGTTTTGTGCTTGATCGTTCATTAACTCCGAGTCGATAATAATAATAAATCGCATTATATTATCATCTTCAGCAAACGAAACGAACTTCTTAATATCTCTAATGCTGCTTATTTTTATTGTGTTTGCACCTTCAATACTAATTTGATAAAATGCATTTTTTGATTTTTTCTGAAGCTCACTTTTGATTTCTTCAAGCGTATCTTTAGACAATTTATCAAATCCAGAGTCATCGAGTTGTTCCCCTTTACCTCTTGGAAGCGGCATAATAAGCTTAATTAAAGGCTCTTGCAGTTCATCAATTCTATTAAGGTTTTTGCTATTTTCTTCTTTAGAGAAAGTTTGGTATATGTTCTTTGTAAATTGAATAGCTGTGTTAAATTTGCCAACTCCTTGTTGTCCAGAAAAAATAAAGGCGTGTGGTACACGCCTTGAATCTAAAATTTTCTGTAACTGTTTTTTTGCTTTTTTTTGCTCTATAACTAATTCCAAAAAATCAATCATAGTAATTACGATTTAAATTCATCATCGTCATTGTAAAAGAAATCTTCATCACTAGGATAGTCTGGCCAAATATCTTCTATTGATTCATAAGGCTC
Source organism: Ignavibacteria bacterium (assembly GCA_009773205.1). Taxonomy (GTDB): domain Bacteria; phylum Bacteroidota; class Ignavibacteria; order Ignavibacteriales; family Melioribacteraceae; genus Stygiobacter. Next base: position 35,458 of record WPAE01000002.1, on the reverse strand, counting down.
GTCAGAGTCTTCTAGTTCTTGTAAATTTTCAACTACTTCTAAAGGAGCGCCTATTCTTTCAGCGTAATCCAATAATTCTTCTTTTGTAGCTGGCCAAGGAGCGTCATCAAGATAAGATGCTAATTCGACGGTCCAAATCATAAAAAAAACTCCTTTTAGTTATAAATATTATTTTTTAACAATTTCAAAAAGACTAACATCATCATAGATAAAATTCATAGGGTCTAAAGTAACACCATTGTGATGTACTTCGTAGTGTAAATGTGGTCCAGAAGATAATCTCCCAGTGTTACCAGAGTACGCAACAAAATCACCGCGGTTAACTTTTTGCCCTACTTTAACTTTAACACTTTCCAAATGAGCATATAAGGTTTTGTATCCAAATCCATGAGCAATTTCCATAGTTAAGCCATAACCACCTTTCCAGCCAACACTTTCAACTGTGCCATTCCCAGGTGCATAAACTTTTGTACCAACATCAGTAATAATATCAATACCGTTATGCATGCGTACAAATTTTAAGATAGGATGGAAGCGCATACCAAAATCATCAGCAATCCTTCCTTCACAAGGTCTAATCGCGGGAATTGCGTCATACAGAAGCTCATTCTGCTTTAATGTGGAAGTTATTTCACTGTAGTTATTCTTTTCAATTTTAACTTTTAGCGAAACCTTGTCAATGTAAGTATCAATTTCGTTTAAGAAGGTAGTTATTTCACCAGAATTATAAGATTCTATTGGTTCAAAAATACTACCGCCAATTCCATAAGCAATCTCAGTATTTTTTGGATCAAGATTTGCTTTTAGGCGTAGTTCTCTACTTTTTTCGTTAAGTTGATTAACAGTCTGATCTAAATTCTCATATTTATCAACAAGTAATTCAAATTTTTCTCTAAGTAGTTTATTGCTTTTTTTGAGGGCTTTTACTTCAGAATCGGGGTTTATAAATTCGTGGAAGACTAAAAAAGTACCAAAAACAAAAAAAGAAACAAGTATTGCAAAAAATACCAATAAGAATACAAATTTCTTGTAGAAATTTCGTATCTCAACAAACTTCAATTTCGATTTAGAAAAGTAATAGAATTTTTTCATAGCTTTTAGAGGTGCGAAGATAACAAATCAACAAAATTGTGTCAAGGATTTATTAACTAATCACCTTTTTGTTAAAAATGAATTTTCTAAGTGTATAAGCAAGTTCAACGGGAGTAACCGAGTTTTAAATTTTTACTTTCAATGCCAGCAAAAACACTTAGTAAAATTCTACAAGTACTCCTTATTCAAAATCATGTTCAAAATAGTTAACAGATCTGTTATAACTGTTCGATTTTTGTTGAATTTTACTACTAATTCGTTGCTGCAAAACTTTAGCTGCATCGTAACCGTAGAGTTTAAGTAAGTAATTTAGTGCAATAATCTCAGATATTACGGTTATGTTCTTTCCTGGAAGAATAGGTAGTTTAACGTAAGGCATTTCTATGCCCATTACGTTAATTGTACCAGTATCTAAGCCAGTGCGTGTATAATCAGATTGGTTATTCCAGATTTCGAGTTCTATAACCACTTCTAAACGTTTTTGGTATCTAATTGCTCGGACTCCAAACATGCTTCTAATATCAATAATTCCAATTCCACGTATTTCCATAAAATGTTTTACTAATTCGGTTCCGGAGCCCATAAGAATTCCTTCCCCTTTTTTAGTTAGGATAACCACGTCATCTGCAACTAAACGATGTCCACGTTCTACTAAGTCTAAGGCTACTTCGCTTTTTCCAATTCCGGATTTACCAACGAAGAGCATTCCGGCACCGTAAACATCTACAAAAGAGCCGTGTATAGAAAGCCGCGGCGAAAACTGGTCATCAAGAAAATCTGATAATAAATAAGCGAGCTTTGTAGTTTCATAAGGTGTAACAAACATTGGCACTTTATGCTGGTTAGCTAAATCTAACATTTCGTTAGAAACTTGATTATTGTTTGTAATAATAATGCATGGAATTTCGTATTTGAAAATTCTGTCTAAAGACTTAACTCTTTCTGCAAGAGTTAAGTCTTCTAAATATTTCATTTCAGTATTGCCAAATACTTGCACTCTTTTGTAAGAGAACAAATCTAGAAAGCCGGCAAGAGGCAAACCTGGTCTATGTAAATTCTGATCAAATATTTTTCTAGTAAGATCAACTTGCTCATTAATATGAGTAAGTTTAAACTTCTCTTTTATATTGTTAAAAAAGAATTCAACCGAAATACTTTCTTTTCTAGAAATATTTTTTTCATCAATCTTCATCTACATCGCCTTTTGGCTCAACCTTTTTTCTATTATGTTTTTTAGTTTTAACTTTTACAAGCTGCTTAACAATTTTATCAATTGCAAGCGTTACAGATTTTTCAAACTCATCGCTTGAAACAGAAACAGTAATAGTATGTTTAGGCAGTTTTATGATAAACTCTGCAGTTTTAATACTATCCTTTAGATGAGTAAAACTAAGTACAACATTGCAATCCATAATCTGATCATTAAATCTTTCTAAAGATTTAATTTCACTTCTAAGGAAATCTTTTAAAGATTCTTTTGCTTTGAACTTGCGGGAAGTTATTCTGATATTCATAGTTACTCCTTTAGGATTTTGGATGGGCTTTTTTGTACGTTTTTTTTAGCCGTTCGATGCTCACGTGCGTATAAATTTGAGTTGTTGATAAATTTTCGTGACCAAGTATTTCTTTTACAGCCATTATGTCAGCTTCATTATCCAACATATGTGTTGCCGCACTATGCCTAAGTGTATGAGGACTTTTTTTGTGAATGTCTAAAATTTTTCCGATGTATTTTTTAACTAAATTATAAACTTCAAATCTATTTATTCTAGCTCCACTTTCTGAGACTAAGAGCGGATAGTTTAGATTTTTGCTTTCTGAATCGCTTAAATAATCCATAATTATTCCTGATGATTTTGCACCTAATGGAACAATCCTAGTTTTTGAGCCTTTGCCTAATACTCTAATGCTAGCATTACTAAAGTCAATGTCTCCAATATTTAATGAACACAACTCCGAAACTCGTAAAGCGCAACCGTACAGTAATTCAAAAATAGCTTTAATTCTCTTTGCAGCAATATCATCATTTTCTTCACTAATCAATTTATAAATTTCCAGAAAAGAATCAAGACTAATTGTTTCCGGTAATTTTCTTTTTGATTTTGGATTTGGAATCTTATTGATAGGGTTGGTTTCAATTATTTCATTTTTTACAGCATATTCAAACAATTTGCGAATTGAAGAAAGTTTTCTTGATATAGTTGATTTTTCAATTTCCCAAGAACTTAAATTCATTACATAAAGCCGAATTGTTCTTTCAGAAATTTTATCTATTTCATTAAGGTCAAATTCTTGGCAAAACTTGATAAACTCGTTAATATCGCGCGTGTAAGCAAAGACTGTGTTTTCAGATGCACGGTTTACACCCGAAAGCTCAGTAAGCATTTGAGCAGCAACAATTTTTAGGTCAAGCTGCTTCATAATTATCCTAGTTAATTAATATTCATCTTCGGATGAATCAACTGGTTCTTCTTGCTCTTCTTTTGGCTTTGGCAAAGTCCAACTCGCATAATCGCAATCTGGATATTTATTGCAGCCATAGAATATTTTACCGCGTTTAGTTCTTCGAGTAACAATTTCACCTTCATTGCACTTTGGGCAAGATAACCCAAGTGTTATCACTTTTGTAAAATCGCAATCCGGATATTTTTCACAGCCAATAAACTTGCCAAATTTGCCTTCGCGGTAAACGGTTCTGCTGCTGCACTTGGGGCAATCTTCGCCTGTGTAATCTGGCTCGTTACTACCGCCGGCAATTTCTTTAAGAGATTTTATGTTTTTACACTCTGGATAATTATTGCAAGCGAAGTATTTGCCAAATCTGCCAATCTTAAGTTCTAGCTCACCGCCGCACTTATCACAAATAATTTTTTCTAAATTTGCTTCAACTTCTTTTAAGTCTTTTATAAACGGACCATAAAAATCATTCAGTACACTAAGATAATTTGTCTCACCGTTTGCAATTAAATCCAATTCTTCTTCCATCTGTGCAGTAAAATTAACATTTATAATGTCTGGAAAGTTTTTAACTAAAACTGTATTTACTTTTCTTCCAAGTGAAGTTGGAATAAGTTTTCTATCTAGTTGTTGCACGTAACCTCTATCAACAATAGTACCCATAATCATTGCATAAGTACTTGGTCTTCCAATTCCGTTATTCTCTAATTCTTTAATTAGAGTACTTTCTGTAAATCTTGCTGGCGGTTTTGTAAAATGCTGATTTGCATTAATATCCTTTAATTCCATTTTGTGATTAACTTGTAAACCTGCAGGAATTAAGCTGCTACCATTTTCACCTTTATCTCCGGTTTCTTCTGAGGTTTCATCATATAGTATTTGAAAACCATCGAAAAGAATAGTAGTGCCGGAAGAACGAAAAGTGTATTCATCTGCTGATATGTTAACAGAAGTAGTTTCAAGTCTTGCAGATTCCATTTGGCAAGCTATAAATCTTTTCCAGATAAGCTCATATAATTTGAACTGAGTATCATCCAAAAATTCTTTAACAAACTCCGGAGTGTATTTTAACGAAGTAGGTCGAATTGCCTCGTGTGCATCTTGAACATTTTTCTTATTCTGTTTTTCGTAGCTCTTAGGTTTTTCTGGCAAGTAATTGCTGCCATAACGTTCACTAATAAACCTGCGTGCATCATTAACAATTTCATCGCTTAATCGTGTTGAGTCGGTTCTCATGTAAGTAATCAAACCGGTTGTGCCTTCGGAACCTAAATCAATTCCTTCGTATAATTGTTGAGCGAGCATCATAGTTCTTCTTGGTCTTAATCTAAGTTTGCGAGAAGATTCAACTTGCAGAGCGCTAGTAATAAATGGCGGATAAGGATTTCTTCTGCTTTCTTTCTTAGAAATATCGCTGATTGCATAATTGTTTTTTGATTTCAAGATTTCTAAAATCTTATTTGCTATATCTTTGCCGGGGATAGCAAAATTTGTTTTGAAAAACTCGCTCCACTCTTCTTCGGTCATTTTAGGCTTAGGAGGAATTTTTATCTGTTTGCCATTAACTTCGTAAAGTTTTGCAGTAAGTTCTTCTCCATTTTTTGTAGTAAAGACAGCAACCAACGACCAATATTCGGTGGTAATAAATTTTTCAATTTCCTCTTCTCTTTCGCAGACCAGGCGAAGCGCAACGGATTGCACTCTGCCTGCAGAAAGAGTATTCCCGGAAGAATCAATAACGGCTCGCCATAAAAATGGGCTTACTTTGTAACCAATAATTCTATCCATCACACGGCGTGCGCGCTGAGATACAACTAAATGCTCATCAATTTTAATTGTGTTATTTAGGGCTTCTGTAACAGCTTTTTTAGTTATTTCATTGAATAAAACACGCTCAATTTTCTCGTGCAGCTTAGAATCTAAAATATCAACAACATCTTGTGCAATAGCTTCGCCTTCGCGGTCGGGGTCTGTTGCTATATAAATTTTCTCTGACTTGACGGCAAGCGTTCGAATCTTTTTTATTAAATCTCCTTTGCCTCTAATGTTTAGCAAAGTAGGAACAAAACCATTATCTACATCAATACCAAGTTTTGTTTTAGGAAGATTACGAATGTGCCCAACGGTAGCTTCTACGGTGTATTTTTTTCCAACATACTTATTTATCGTCTTAGCTTTAGAAGGTGATTCTACAAGGATTAAATCTTTGCCCATTAATTGCCCTTAATTAACTGTATCGGAAGAATATAAAAGAAATCTGCTGCCTGGCAAAAGTTCACTTTCAAACTCAACCAAAGATAACAAGATTATCCAATTGATTTCTTTACGTGTTACTATTAGCTCAGGAAACAATGAAATTTGGTTTAGAATTGTTTCAAAATTATTTATGTCTATTAGACCAAGATTCATTAGATGCAGCAAATAATTATAATTGGTTAATCCTAATAAACTAATTTCATCTTCGGATAGCATTCTAATGCTTCTCTTTACTGAGTTATCTTCAATTTTTTTTATGCTAGTTTTGAGCAAAATTTTATCATAAACCAAAGAAAATGCTGCGCTTAAAAGGTTTTCATCGAACTGCTTGCTCTTTATTAAACCTTTGCTAACTTCTTCGAGTGAAACATTACGGCTAAGTCCTTCTAATATTTTTGCTAATACATCAACTAATTTGGAAGTCATTTCTTAAGAAGTCCTTTAGTATATCTTTTGTACTTTTCTGTTAATTCGTTTTCTGTTTTTTTCATTTTTCTTTTCTTAGATGCAGTTTTATCATCGTAACCAATCAAATGCAAGATACCGTGAATAATCAATCTCCCAAGTTCATTATCGGGCGTTACCCTATACTTTTTAGAATTATCCATTGCTACCGGCACAGAGATAAATATTTCGGCATCAAATGTATGGCTTTCATCTGAATAATTAAAGGTAATTATGTCGGTAGCATTATTGTGTTCCAAATGTTGTTTGTTAATCTCTACAATTGTGTTCGTTCCTACAAAGTTAAACTCGAGTGACTCGATTTCAAATTCAAGTTCATCTTGTAGTTTAGCAACAAGATTATCAACACATTTCTTTTCGAGCCTTATTCCCTTTTCAGAGAACAATTTTACTTTTTTCATTTACAATCCGTTTTATGCAGAAACTCAACTAATGAATCAATAGTAGTCTCAGTGTACTTAACATAACGCTTAGATGATCTTTCAAACTCTTGCATTTCATCTTCGGTTAAATTGCGTATAATTTTAGCAGGAACTCCAGCTGCAAGCATGCCGGCTGGAACTACGAAACCTGGTCTTACAACCGCACCTGCTGCAACCATAGATTTTTCTTCGATTACAGCGCCATCTAAAACAACAGCGTTCATTCCAATTAAGCATAAATCTTTAAGAATACAGCCATGAAGTGTTACACTATGACCTATTGTAACATCACTTCCAATAACAAGAGGAAACTTTTGGTTTGTTACGTGAAGCATTGAGCAATCCTGCACATTTGTTCTCTCTCCAATGCGTATGAAATTAACATCTCCTCTTACAACTGTGTTATACCAAACAGAAGAATCTTTTCCAATTTCTACCTCGCCAATTACTTTGCTTCCGGAAGCAAGAAAAACATTCTCATCAAGTTTAGGAAAAGATTTTTCGTATGGCAAAAGTTTTACTTCATTACCGTATTGATTGGCAAATTTAAATTTTTCTGACTTAGTCATTTACTTTGGCAAACCTTTCATTTTCTTTGCTTCATTAAACATGCTTACAGCCTTCTTAAATTGACGGTCAGTGCTTAATAAACTTAAATACCAGCCATCATTCTTAAATAAGTCTCTTGCAACAAATGCTTTTAAACGAAATCTAATTGCTTCTTTATCTGATGCATAACCTTTAGCGTCAAATTTAACTTTCATTCTTTCTGCAAATTGCACAAACTCATTCATTTGCTGCTCTGAAAATGAGAACTCGTTATTAAAAGTGAGCAAGTCTTTTCCATATTTCTTTTTAATTAAAGCGTTGTTCTTATCTAAGAATTCTCTTACAAATTGATAATAGATATTATTCTTTCTCAATTCGAAAGAATAGTTTGAAATTTTTCCAGCATCAATAATATAATCTGGAGTTATTCCGCCACCGCCATAAACAAATCTTCCGCTGTTAGTTTTATATTTTGGTTTTACAGAATCTTTTTCAGCAGTGTGATTAATATTATTGCTATCGGCTTCTTCCCTTTCCATTATTTCTTCGTAATACTTTCTTTTGTCTTTGTAATTTCTTTGAATTTCTCTTCCGCTTGGAGTGTAATATTTTGCAATAGTAATTCTTACAGCAGAACCATCAGATAGTTCAACAGGCCGCTGAACAAGTCCTTTGCCAAAAGTTGTTTCGCCAACAATTAAACCACGATCCCAATCCTGCACTGCGCCGCTAACAATTTCTGAAGCAGACGCACTTCCTGCATTGACCAAAATTACTAAAGGCACTTTTTCGTAAGGATAGGTTTTGTTAGCGCGGAATTCTTCGTTAAATCTTTCGTTCCGTGATTTTGTGTAAACTATCATTTTATTATCGTTCAAGAAAAGATCAGCAATCATATAAGCTTGGTTTAGGTAACCGCCGGGATTATTTCTCAAATCAAGTACAAGCTGCTTCATTCCTTGAGCAGTAAGTTTTTCTAATGCATCAATTGTTTCTTGTGTAGTTGTTTCTGCAAAACGAGTAACGTTAATGTAGCCTGTTTCTTTATCTGTCATTATTGCAGTATCAACAGAATAGAGATTGATTCTATCACGGATCACTTTGTACTCGGAAACAAATTTTGCAGAAGGACGATAGATAGATAGTACAACTTCACTTCCCTTTTTGCCGCGAAGTTTTTTTATCACCTGATCACTTTTCCATTTTACGCAGTCTTTTCCATCAATCTTTACAATTCTATCTCCGGAAATAATTCCAACAGCTTCGCTTGGGCCGCCGGTAATTGGAGACACAACTGTTATAGTATCGTTAACAATTTGGAACTCAACGCCGATTCCTTCAAAGTTACCGCGGAACTCTTCTTCCGAAGATTTCTGCTCTTTTACATCAACATAAGCTGTGTGTGGATCTAAGCTTTCAAACATTCCGTTTATTGCATCTTCTACTAACTTTTCAGAGCTTACAGAATCAACATAGTATTTTTCTGTAAACTCAAGCACTTCGCTAAATTTATTGGCTTGCTTTCGGCTCTCAGAAAAAGCAACATAGCTGCTTAGCTTAATTCCGAAGTAAACGCCAACTACGAGAGCTAAAAATATATAAGGAAAAATGTTTAAGAATTTTTTCATGTTATTTCTGTGGTCTCATTTGAGGGAATAACAAAACATCTCTGATAGATGATTGATTAGTAAGCAGCATAACTAATCTGTCAATACCAATTCCAAGACCGGCAGTTGGCGGCATTCCATACTCAAGTGCTCGTACAAAATCTTCATCAATCTGATGAGCTTCATCATCACCTTCTTCACGCATTTTGTTTTGATCTTCAAATCTATTTTTCTGTTCAATCGGGTCGTTCAATTCACTGAAAGCATTGCATATTTCCCTTCCAAGAACGAAACCTTCAAAACGTTCAACTAAACCTTCTCTTGTTCTGTGTTTCTTTGCCAGCGGAGAAAGTTCGACCGGATAATCTGTAACAAATGTTGGTTGAATTAAACTTCCTTGTATAGTTACTTCAAAAAGCATGTCAATTAACTTGCCTTTGCTTTCGCCTCCTTCTAAATCAACATGTCTGCTCTTTAGAATTTTTATTAATTCATCACTTGTAGCTGCAAGAACATCTACACCAACTTTGTTTTTCAACTCATCCACCATAGAAATTCTTTGCCAAGGCGGTTTGAAGTTGATGATGTTTCCTTCAATTTCAAATTCTGTTTTTCCGAAAACATTTTGAGCAAGATCAGCAATCATGTTTTCAACAAATTTCATCATCCAGAAATAATCTTTATAAGCAACATAAAGTTCAAGCATAGTAAACTCTGGATTATGGGTTCTATCCATTCCTTCGTTTCTAAAATCTTTAGAGATTTCGTAAACGCCGTCGAACCCGCCAACAATTAATCTTTTAAGATAAAGCTCATCAGCAATTCTTAAATACAAATCAACATCTAATGCATTATGATGAGTTACAAAAGGTCTTGCAGATGCGCCGCCATACAACGGCTGCAATATCGGAGTTTCAACTTCTAGTAATCCGTTTGCATCGAGATATCTTCTAATTTCTGTAACAATTTTTGAGCGGAGAACAAACACTTCTTTCACTTCTGGATTCACAACCAAATCTACATAACGCTGGCGGTAACGCATTTCTTTATCGGTGAACTGATCGTGAATAACTTTGTTACCGTTTTCATCAATCTGCTCTTTTGCAATTGGTATAGGACGAATAGATTTTGTAAGAAGATGGAACGATTTAGCGTGAACAGAAGTTTCGCCGGTTTTTGTTTTGAATACAAATCCGTTTACGCCAATTATATCTCCAATATCAAGAAGTTTGAAAACATCGTAATACTCACCAATATCATCTTTCTTAATATAGATTTGTATTCTTCCGCGATGATCTTGAATATGCGCAAAAGAAGCTTTGCCCATTCTGCGAATAGCCATAATTCTTCCGGCAATCTTAACATCTTTGTTTTCAAATTTTTCGTAATTGTCTTTTATTTCGTTTGAATAAGAATCAACATCGAAGCTGTATGCAAAAGCGGGAATTCCTTTTTGATTCAACTCATGCAATTCATCAAGTCTTCTTTGCATCAAAGAATTAATATCTTGTTCCATATTTACATTTTCCAATCTATCCTCCTATTTGAATCAATCGTTTTAGTTTCTATTAAAATTTATTAACCTTTGGCATACATTATCGTGAATGTAGTTTGCTAAAGCCGGTGGTGTTAAGTAATTATTTACAATCATAGAAAATACAAGCGGCTCGCCGGAAATTGTTTTCAAATAACCAGAAAGTGAGGAAACAAATTCGTTGTAACCTGGTTTGGCGTGAACATTATTTTGAGCAACAGTGCGTTTCATTCTATCTGCCATTGTTCCATCAATTCCGGCAATCGGTAGTGATTCGTAATATTTAATAAAGTCTTCATGCTTGTACATGTATGTAAGCAAGTTTATAATTTGTCTTGGCGTAACTAAATTTAATCTCGATAAACCGGAACCATCAGCGAGAACCATACTCTCCGAGTTAATTCCCATATCGTTGAAAAGAATTTTGCTAGTTTTGACACCATTATCAACAGTACCTAAATCATTTTCCTCTAAACCAATAGTTTTCAAAATCTGCTCTGCGTAAAAATTATTACTGTTCTTATTCATTTCTCTTATTATAAGTCTTAAAGGAACCGAAGTATGGTTAAAAATTGGAACAAGGTTATTTTGATCAATATTTTTATCAGCTTCATCTAAACGAACAATTTTTCCGCGAATTACAATACCGCTTTTCTCTAGAACTTCTCGAAGTACGGTAAGAAAGTATAGCGAAGGATTCGAAATTGATACATGCTCTGTTATAGTTTTCGTTCCTTTTGCAATTTGCCCGCTAACAGTAATAAGGTTAGTGCCTCTAACCCGAGCAGCTTTAATATTAGATTCGGCACTTTCATCTGCAGTAAGAACTTTAGGAAGAATAGTTACAAATCTGGTATCGGGGTCAATACTTACTTTAGCCGGAAAGTTAATTTCGCTGGGTTCAATTCTAATTTCAATTATGTTATCGTTAAAACTAAGAGCGGATGAAGGAGAAGCAAACCAGCTTGATTCGTAATCTAAATGCCAGCCTTTTCCAAAACCGATATTATCAAATGCGGAGTCATCGCCGTAAATATCTCCGGTTATTTCGTAAATGCCTTTTGCTTTAAGTGTGTCAGCCCAGTCTTCAAAAATCTTTTTGCTGCTGCTATAAAACCGGTTAGAAAAAGTTGGATCGCCAGAACCTTGTATAATTAAATCGCCCTTAAGAGTTCCTCGAAGAAATTCACCATTTCCCATAAATGATGTTTGATATTTGTAGTTTGAACCTAAACTCAAAAATGCAGCAGCGCTTGTAAAGAGTTTCATGTTAGAAGCCGGAGTGAAAAGCTTATCGGCATTGCGTCTGTAAATAACTTCACCAGTTTTCAAAGATTTTACCATAACGCCCCAAACCGCATTGTTAAAGCTTTTATCGCCAAAGAAATCATCAAGTTGTTCTTTCAACTCAGTTAATGGATTTACTGCAGGCGAAGTTCTCCTCTCGCTCAATGTATCTTTATGTGTTACTTGCGCAAAAGCAAAATTAGCAGTAAATAAAAGCAGAAGAATAATTTTAGCGGCTGTATTGTTCATATATGCTTCTTATTTCAACATCAGAAATTATTCTGTAAGAACCGGTTGGAATTCCTTTAGTTGTAAAACCGGCATAGCTTAATCTTTCCAGCTTCTTAACATTATACCCAAGAGCGCCAAACATTCTTTTAACAAAATGATTTCTTCCTTCTACAGTTGTTGCAACTAGCTTGTCTTTATGATCTTTATGAGCATAGAATATTTTCTCAAACCTGCCTTTTTTCCCTTCTAATGTTATTCCTTTTGTGAGTTTGAATCTATGCTCGTCTTCAATCGGCTTATCCAGCGCAACTTTATACTCTCTCGGAATTTTGTTACTTGGATGCATCAAAAAATTAGCAAAGTCTCCATCGTTTGTAAGAAGCAGAACACCGGTTGTATCGTAATCTAATCTGCCAACTGGAAATATTTTTGCATTGGTCTTAATTAAATCTACAACTGTCTTTCTTCCTTTTTCATCTTCAGTCGTAGTAATAAATCCTTTCGGCTTGTTCAGCAAAAAGTAAACTTTTGTTTCCGGGCGTATTCTTTCACCGTCAACTTTTACTATATCATTTTCTTCATCAATCGTAGTTGCAAGATCATAGATAAGTTTACCATTAACAGTAACGCGTCCATCTTTAATATACTCTTCAGATTTTCTCCGCGAAGCGATACCCGCTTCTGAAAGAAATCTATTTAGTCTTACCTTCATCTTCATCTGCTCCTAATTCATTTTCATCAAACGAGGTTACTTCTCCCTCTTGCTCTTCTTTTTTTAATTCAGTTTCAGATTCATCAATGATCTCATCAGAGTCTTCATCAGTACCGCGAGTAATTTCTCTTTCCAACGCAGCTTCGGCTTCTTCTTCCAAATTACCCATCATAATTTTTCTTTTCTGCTCTAAGAAATCTTCATCTTTCATAATTTCCTCTATTTCTCGCGGCTTGGGTAAATCATTTATCGAATGCAACCCAAAGTATTTGAGAAATTCATCTGTTGTTACATACAGCAAAGGTCTTCCAACGCTTTCAGCTCTACCAGAAATTGTAACAAGGTTTTTCTCTAATAAAGTGTTTAAAGTATAATCAGAGTTTACGCCGCGAATCATTTCCAATTCCGGTTTTGTAAGAGGCTGCTTGTAAGCTATAATTGCAAGCGTTTCGAGCGCAGCGTTGCTTAATCTTCTTTTACTTTTTTCTGTGGAAAGAAATCCTACATACTTTGCGTGGCTTGGTCTTGTTGCAAATGAATAACCGTGTGCAATTTTAAGAATTGTAAAAGCACTTCCGCTTTCTTCATATTTTTTATTCAGCTCATCAACGGCAGAATCTATCTCATTAGAATCAACATCCGAGTCATGTCCATCAATTCCTTTAATAGCATTCATAATTTCTTGCGGAGTGATTGGTTCATCGCTAGCAAAAACCAAAGATTCTATAACCGAGTAATAGATATTATCCATTATTAACCGCGTAAATTGTAAAATCATTTAGAACGCCGGATTCTCGCAAACCAATAGTGCCGGCTTTAACCATTTCTAACATTGCTATAAACGTAACAACAATTTTGATTCTGTCATTTAAGTCAATTAGCAGCTCAAGAAAACTCATTTCCGGTTTTTCGAGCAGCTTAGCATTAACATATTCCATCTGTTCATCAATTGTAACATTCCACTTCTTTATTTGATGCACAGGCTCGGCAGGTTTATCTAACAAAACTTTTTTGAATGCTTTAATCAGATCATAAACCGAAATATTTTTCAGCAGAACTTCGTAATCTGGCGGAGTTTCTTTTGGGTCGGAATCGTAATTGCCGCGGTACATATAATTTCGCTGGTTAGATTCCATATAGGAAAGTTCATCAGACATTTCTTTATATCTTTTGTACTCGAGTAAAGCCTTTACAAGGTCTGCACGAGGATCAATCTCTTCACCTTTTGCATCTACTTCGCGCGGCAGAAGCATTCTTACTTTTATCTGCATCAAAGTTGAAGCCATCAAAATAAATTCGCCTGCTGCTTCCAAATCAAGCTTCTCTAACAGATGAAGATATTCAATAAATTCTTTAGTTATACGGGAAATTGGAATATCGTAAATATCCAACTCATCACGTTTGATAAAGAAAAGAAGAAGATCCAGCGGGCCTTCAAAAGTATTTAAATGAATTTTATACATTTATCCTAACTTCATTTTTTCTCTAACTTCGTTCATGGTTGCCTGTGCAACAAGTCTTCCTTTAGATTCGCCATAAGCAAGAATATCTTTTACTTCATTCAAATTATCTTCGTAATGATTTCTCTTATCAATAATTGGCGCAAGCCATTCATTCATCTTTGCGGCACATTTTAGTTTGCAATCTACACATCCTAAAATTCCTGCTTTGCAGTTTTCTTCTATCTCTGGAATTTCTTCAGAATTAAACTTTCTATGGTAAGTGAAAACTAAACATACCTCTGGTCTTCCCGGATCATTCCTTCTTACTTTCTGAGGATCTGTTACAGCTTTACGTAGTTTCTGTTTTACAGTTTCTGCATCATCAGAAAGCAAAATCGTATTCCCGAGCGACTTACTCATCTTTGCATCGCCGTCTAAACCTGGAAGCCGGGCAAATTTTGTAAGCAATGCATCCGGTTCCGGAAAAACATTGCCATATAGATTATTAAACCTTCTTGCAATCTCTCTTGTAATTTCGATATGAGGAACTTGGTCTTCTCCAACAGGAACAGCATCGCCTTTGTAAAGGAGAATATCCGCCGATTGAAGAACCGGATAGCCAAGATGCCCATAGATAACGTTTTCAATATTCAAATCGCGCACCTGTTCTTTTAGAGTTGGATTTCGCTCTAACCTTGCAGTAGTTATCAGCATCGAAAAAATTAGAAAAAGTTCGGTATGTTCTTTAATCTGCGATTGTCTAAAAAATGGACTTTTCTGCGGGTCTAGTCCGGCAGCAAGCCAATCAATCACCATATCAATCGAATTCTGGTAAATTTCTTCCGTTTCAAGTCCGGTTGTTAAAACATGGTAATCTGCAATTAAATGAAAGCTTTCGTATTCATTCCCGCCAGGGTTCTGCGAATCTGATTGAAGCAGAATCCAATTTTCCAAAGCGCCAACGTAATGACCAATGTGCAATTTACCGGTTGGGCGCATTCCGCTAAGTATTCTTTTTTTCGGCATAACCAATTTATTTAATGGGCTGTAAAAATAATAAAAATTAACCCGTTGTGTGAATTAATCTCAATGAGGTAAAAAGCAATTATTTAATCATAAAACGGAACGCAGATTGAACGGATATATTATGATTTTCACTGATAAATTTTTAAATAATTGCTTTTTACTTTCTTTTGGCAATTTCATAAATGAGCCTACTATAAAAAGGTATTTCGGATGAAAAAATGCTTTGATTATTGCTCAAATTCATAGTGCAAAAACTCAATTTGAGGCTTTTTAGAGTAGGCTCATAAATCTAATTAACACAACCTGTCAAAAATTAGTACGTTCCTAAGATTGAAATAAATACGGTTTCCAAGTATCGTCAATCCTACCATTGTTATTTGTGATGAAGTGAATATGATTTGGTGCAAATGGTTTAGCTCGCAGTTTCATGTCAGCATCATCAGGAGTTCTATCTCCTTTCTTGTTGTTACAAGGCATACAAGCTGCAACAAGATTTTCCCAGCTGTCATCTCCACCTTTAGATTTGGGAATAATGTGGTCAATAGTAAGTGGTAAATCACCTCTACCACAATACTTACATTTGTGGCTATCGCGCCTCAAAATGTTTTTGCGTGTGAGGATAATTTTTTTGTAAGGGACTCGTATATAATCGCTTAAACGGATTACACTTGGCCAAGGATAAGAATTAGAAACCGTGCGCAAAAATTTTTTCTCATTTGGAGCAATTAATTCTGCCTTCCCCAAAATCATCAGTATAAAAGCTTTCTTAACATTACATATGGAAAGTGGTTCGTAACTCTGGTTGAGTAGTAGAACTCTTGCATTAAGAGCGCCGTTTGTGCTGTTCCTATATTCGAAGACTGACCTCCTTTAAGCGTCTATCAAACTAATTTGTGCAAATATCGTAATTAGATTGCAACAATGAAAGAGTAATACTTAATTTTTGATTTTGGATACCTCCTTAAGAATAGTCTTTAGGGCATCTCGAAAATCATTGCTGTCATTGCAAGGGAGCGCCCGCTTCGATGAGCGTGTTGCACAACCGTTAATATAGCTCTTGCATTTAGAGACTGTGTTAATATTAAATCTTTATGGTAGCCGCAAGCTCTCGCCGCGCTAAGCCGCTTGGCGAAGCTGGTCAGCTTGGGTTTCTATTATAAAACCGCAACTTAAAAGTTGCGCCTACCAATATTTTTGCCTTTTTCACACAGCCTCTTTATGCCGGAGAAAATTAGGAAAGGAATCTTCCGGCTTTTCCATAGAAATCCTTCGGATAGCTGCATATAAAACTTAGAAATGTGGCTAAGCCACGCATTGTATTTTTCCTAATATTCTCTGTGCTGAAGCACGGAGCTATTTTATAAAATCTTTAATTGTGCAACACGCTCGAATGCGAGAAGCGAAAGATTGTCCCGCAGTTTTGTTGCGGGAAAGCAATCTTCCAATTAATAAAAAGAAAAACGAGATTACTTCGCCAAAGAACAGCTTGTAATGACAATCATCTCTGGGTTTTTAGAGATGTCCTTTAGAAATAATCCCGCCCGCCAAAACGTAACCTTGTTCATTGTAAATAACTAAAGATTGTCCTGGAGTTATCGCGTTTTTCGGTTCTAAAAAACTCAGTTTGATATAGTTCTCATCAAAGGAAATTATTTTTGCCTTTGCCGCTTTATCCGCATATCGAATCTTGGCGTGAACAAATTCATTCTCATTTAACTGATTTACACTGACATAATTTACATCGTGCACAAGTACCATAGTTTCCATTAATTCTTCTTTATCACCTAACTCCACTACATTATTTAACTCGTCAATCTTTTTTACGTAGATTGGCTTTCCAAAAGCAATTCCAACACCGCGCCTTTGCCCAACTGTATAAAATGGTATTCCCTTGTGCCTGCCAATTATTTTTCCATGATATACAAAATCTCCCTCTTCCACTTTATCAATTAAATCAGGTACTCTTTCACGTAAAAAGCGTTCATAATTATCATCAGCAACAAAGCAGATTTCCATACTATCAGGTTTCTTAGCGGTCTTCAAATTAAATTCTACTGCTAGGTTTCTTACTTCTTCTTTGGTTAGCTCGCCAAGCGGAAAAAGTGTTCTAGATAAAGACTCCTGTGTCAATCCCCAAAGCGCATAAGTTTGATCCTTCTTTGCATCGCGAGAAAATTTCAGAGTATAGCGATTTGATTTTTCATTGTACTCCACAATTGCATAATGCCCAGTTGCAACATATTTAGCATCAAGAGAATCGGCTTTCTTAAGAAGTTCTTCCCACTTAATTTTTCTGTTGCAAACAACACAAGGATTTGGTGTTCTGCCATTCAAATATTCATCAACAAAATTATCAATTACAGTTTCCTCAAAAGCTTTTGTGAAATCAACTGTGTAATGTGGTATGTCAAAAGAATTTGCAACATTCTTCGCATCAAAAATTGCATCTAAAGAGCAGCAGCCGGATTCATGTTTCGGCGCGCCGCCTACTTCCATAAAGCCCCAAGTTTTCATAGTTATACCAATTACTTCATAGCCTTGCTTATGCAGTAATGCCGCAGCTACGGAAGAATCAACACCACCGCTCATAGCAACTATAACACGTTTCTCGTTCAAGTTATCCATTTCTGTTTTCTTATTTGATTAACAACGAAGATTATAGGTTAGTTCTTAAACTCAGCAGCAGGTATTTGTGATTGTCTGATAATTGATTTAAGCGTTCCAATTAAAATTTCTTTATGGTTTGGGACAGGTACTGTGGTTGTTGAATCACCAGTTTTCTTCTGCATTATTATATGACTTCCTTTCTGACGAACTTTCTCAAAACCATGATTAGACAGAATCTTACAGACTTGCTCTGCGGAAAGTAACTTTAACTTACCCAACTGCTACTTCCAACCGGGTTATAAAAACTTCGTTATGAAGACGTTGTTTAATTTCTTTTTTTGAAGCTGTTTCAAAAAACAGTTCTAAAGCTTCGTGCAAATTCTTGCGTGCTTGTTCTACTGTACCGCCTTGACTTGCAATATCTAATTCGGGACACAAAGCTACGTATTGGTTTCCCTCACGTTCAATTAAAGCTGTAAACTGAATTGTACGCATTCTTTATTCCTTTATGATAAAGTTATTACATATTACTTTTCTAACAACAAATATAAGGAATAAGTTTATTTGAGATTATAAATGAGGCAAATCAATTATTGGTAGTGGAACAAGAGATAGTTCACTTAAAAATTTCTTGCTATACTCAATTTTCACTTTTCTTTCGGGAGTTTTTTATAAAATTCTTTTGCTTCCCGTACTTCGAGTCTTTCGCTATTGTCTTCTTTCATTAGTTCAACCAAAGCATAGTTCTCTAACAATTCTTCCAATTTTTGATATGCTTTTATATCAATCTGAACTGCTACCTGATTGTTGTTTTCGTCAATTACATATTTCTTTTTAATCGTTTCCATTTTCTCTATACTTTTTCCTGCATGAAAATAGTGATTTTAATCTTTTAACTCAATCTATTCATTCATGGTACCACTAAAAACTCAATAATAGTCTGCGTAACCCTGTTAAATCTTCGTTTACAGTATGTTAATATTAAAATAAGTGGTTATTAGAGGTACCATTCAGTAATAAAATTGTATGCTTCTATTTGTTGTAAAGAATAGCTACACATGTAACGTAGTTTTCAGAATGGCTCATCGAGATTTTAAGTTGTTTATCTTCGTTCAAATAATCTTTTAATTCGCCGTAGAAATTAACCTTTGGCAAGCCATTAACTTCATTGTAAATTTCTACATCATGCCAGCTATAAATTTTCACAGTATCAGATGATAATGCCTTATAAATTGCTTCTTTAGCAGCAAATCTTGCCGCAAAATGTTGATACTTGTTACTTTTACTCTTAGCGTATTCAATTTCGGTTCTTGTATAAATTTTTTTTAGAAAGTTATCGCCGTATTGATCAATACTTCTTTTAATTCTATCAATCTCTATAATATCTATACCGATTCCTAATATCATTTTAGTAACCTATAGCTTTTCCGTAACCACGCGGGTCACTTGTGCCAAATAAAAAATTCATTTCATAATCTATATAGATTGCTTCTACTCTACCAAGAAAACGTTCAATTCCTATTTTGTGCCCTTTTGAAATTAAATTTTGCTTTACATCTTGGCTTAGACCAAAAGGTTCGTAATCAATTTGATCCGGAAAAAGTTGATGATGAATGCGAGGAGCATTAATTGCCTCGTAAACATTCATTTTATGCTCTAAAACATTCAAAATTACCTGAAGAACAGAAGTAATGATTGTTGAGCCGCCAGGCGAACCAACTACTAATAATGTCTTAGAATCTTTAAGAACAATAGTTGGAGTCATAGAGCTAAGCATTCTCTTTTTAGGCTGGATAGAATTAGCTTCACTGCCAAGCAAGCCAAACATGTTCGGAGCATTAGGCTTTGCGCTAAAATCATCCATTTCGTTGTTTAATAAAAATCCTAATCCATCAATTACAATTTTGTTTCCAAAAGACCCATTTAACGTATAAGTTGTGCTAACTGCGTTACCAAATTTATCAACTACGGAATAGTGCGTTGTCTCTTCGCTCTCCTTATATCTTGGAATTTCTGCTGGTAAAAATTCGTTTGCTGATTTAGTTTTATCGTTAATTTTACTCTTAACTATTTCTGCATACTCTTTAGAAATTAAGTAGTTAGTTGGTACTGGATAAAAATCAGCATCGCCCATGTGTTCTTTACGATCGGCATATACTTGTTTTAAAATTTCTACAAGTGTATGAATATAGCTGCTACTGCCCCATTCTTCTTTCGAAAATGAAAAATGCTCAAGAGTGTTTAGCGCAAGAAGCAAGCATATTCCACCTGAAGAAGGCGGAGGCATAGAAACAATTTCGTAACCTTTGTAATTGCCAATTAGTGGAGCACGTTCGATAACTTGATAGTTTTCAAAATCTTCTAAAGTGAAAATCCCGCCATACTTCTTACTTTCCTTAACAATTTTTTGAGCAATTTCTCCTTTATAAAAAAGCTCAGCACCACCATCACGAATCAATTCTAAAGTTCTGGCTAAATCACTTTGTTTGAATGATTGTCCAATCTGTAGCTTATCACCATCATTTGTAAAAACCCTTCTTGAAGCCTCGATGCTTTTAAATGTTTCATTCTCATAATTAATACTATTGACTAATCTGTAATCTAAATGAAAACCATTTATTGCCAAATCAATAGCCGGCTGAATTACATCCTTTAATCTCATAGTTCCATATTTCTCAAGAGCATAGATTAAACCAGCAACAGTCCCAGGAATTCCAGAGGCAAGCCAACTTTTCTGACTTAACTCTGGCAGAAAATTTCCGAGACTATCCAAAAACATATTCTTGTGTGCTTTTAGTGGTGCCATTTCGCGGAAGTCGAGAGAAGTATTTTTACCATCGGCTAAATGAATTACCATAAAGCCGCCACCGCCAATATTTCCCGCTGCGGGATAAGTAACAGCTAATGCAAATCCGGTTGCAACTGCGGCATCAATTGCATTTCCTCCATTTTTAAGAATATCTGCACCAACTTGGCTTGCCAAAGTGCTTGCAGAAACTACCATTCCATTCTTAGCATATACTGGATTTCCTTCTTGAGCAAAGCACAAAGAAGTGAATATAATCGGAATAAAAATAATTTTAGAAAATGTGCGCATTAACTTCAATTCCCTTTCCTTTTAGCTGCTCTACAAGAATGCGAGTCAATTCTTTGACATGGCTGATAGATTCTTTTATATCAGTAAGTAGTTTCGGATCGTATAAAATTTTACCGAGATTATTTTCACTATTGTTAGTTTGATCAATTAGTGTATTCGCTTTAGAAAGCATCAATTTGGATTCTTTAAGAACATCTTGAACTGCTGAAAGCGTATTTGTAATTGTATCTTTATTAGATACAATAAAACTATTTACATTAACTGCTAACTCGTTTCCAGTTTTAAGAAGTTTGTTAATTTCGCCGCTGTTTGCTTGTATCAAAGAATTCAAGTTTTCTGTTAGCTGAACAAGATTTGTTACACTGCTCTTCAAATCGTTGTTAAATTGTTGATCTGTTAAAGTTTTGTTAACAGAAGCGAGAGAAATTTTGACTTCTTTAATAACATCAACTAAATCATATTGCACAGAGCTAAGCATAGCCATAGCAGAAGCAATATCTCCAACAAACTCGCCATTCTGCATTTTAGAATAATCAATATCTTCAGGAGCAGTTCCGGGATGAACTTCAATTTTTTTGCCGCCCATAAGATCGAGCATCATTACAGAAAACTTAGAATCTTTTCTTAGTGAAACTTCTTTATCTAAATTCAGCTTGGTAACAACAACATCATTTTCGATTGCAATGTCCTTAACGTAACCTTTCCGAACTCCGTTTATAGTAACAGGATCTCCAATTTCTAAACCGGCGACAGAACTAAATATAACAGAAAGTTCTTTTTTTTCGGCGCCAATAGTTAAATTCTTTGCCCAGCCAAAAACCCAAAGCAAAATCAGAATTCCTACAATAACTGTTACACCAACTTTAATTTCTGTTTTTCTCTGATCTTTCATGTGATTTCACCAGTTTTTTTATTTCCGCGAACTCAGTAGAATCGAGAACGCCATCGTTGATAACTAATTTTACATTCTCTACAATTACTCCGAACTTTTTCAATGTGCTATCAAAATCTTGACCTTTAATTTGCTTGGCTCTTTCGCTAAGAACAAAAAGTAACGAATCTTTGTAAGGAGTGTATTCGAGATTTTTTATTTGCTCACTAATTTCTTTTGATGCTATTGCGATAAGTTTATCTTTACCAAAATTTTTAATTAATTCAGATTCAGTTTTGTAAACGTAGATTCCAATCATTACTAAAATAGTAACAATAGTTATAGTAGTAAGGAAACAGCCCTTTTTCATCAAGTCGGTATTTTCTCTACTAAGATTTTATTTATTCTGTTGTTAATAACTTCCTTTACAGTAAATGCAAAGCCGAAGTGCTCTGTTTTATATCCTTGCTTAGGAATGTTACCCGCTTGGTTCAAAATAAAACCACCGAGTGTATCATAGTCATCATTCTCCGAAGAAAAATTCTTTCCAAGCGTTTCGTTAATTTCATCAATAGAAACTTTTCCCAAAACTAAATAGCTCGTTCCGCTAAGTTTGGTAATTTCAGTTTCATCTTTATCATGCTCATCTCTAATCTCGCCAACAATTTCTTCGAGAACGTCTTCCAAAGAAATTAGTCCGGAAGTACCGCCATATTCATCAACTACAACACCAATATGAATTTTCTTTTCTTGGAACTCATGTAGTAAATCATTTATGAGTTTTGTAGCAGGAACATAGATAACATCTCTTGCTATGCTTCTTAAAAGTAAGTTTTTTCTAAGTTCTGGAGATTTCAGATATGGCAGCAAATCTTTAGCGTAAATAATACCAATTACACTATCGAGGCTATCTTCGTACAAAGGAATTCTGCTGTGTCCTGATTCATTGATAACTTTCATTAAGTCATCAAACGTTTCCTCCACAGATACAGCAGCAATATCTACTCGTGGGGTCATAATTTCGCGAGCCATCACAGTCTTAAAACTTACGATTCCATGTATAAGTTCGTGTTCATCTTCTTCAATAGTGCCTTGCTCTACACTTAGATTAGCAAGTTCTGTAATTTCACTTTCTTGCAAAGCCGTACTAGAGTTTGTGTTTTCAAGGTTCTTTGTCAGCATTCCTAACACATCGGTTAATAATTTTGAAGCTGGATAGAAGACAAAGTTTATCCAATACATTGGAACAGCAATTAACTTAGCAGCCTTTTCCGGATATTTGGTTGCCCACAATTTAGGAGCTACTTTACCAATAAAAAGAATTAGAATAGAAAGGATAACTATTTGTACAGAAATGGCTAATGTTACAGAGATTCCAATAGTATTTGCGGCTTCTAAAGCTAATATAACACCAACAATCGAAGCGCCAACACTAACTAAAGTTGCACCAAGCATAATTGTTACAAGCAATCTTCGCTGGTTACCTAGCATTGATTCGATATAACCGGCAATTAACCTATTATGCTTGTAAAGCTCTTTTATTTTTTTCTTATCTAGTAAGAATAAAGCTGCTTCGGCACTAGAAAAAAATGCAAGTGTAAAAAGGGAAATAAGAATTAAGAGTAAATTTAACGACCAGTCAACTTCCAATTATTAAAAATTCCTACATTGTTCAACATAACATTTAAAAAGGAAGATCATCATCTGTACTAGCCGCTGGTTCTGGATCGTTATAAGTTGTGGCTTTTTCAGAATAATTACTACTTCCTGTAGAGCCGCCTTCTCTGCCTTCAAGAGGAATTAACTGCTCAGAAATTACTTCGGTTATATAGCGCTTTATACCGTCTTTATCAGTATAATCTCTTTTTGAAAGTCTTCCTTCTACATAAAACTTTTTACCTTTTTTAAGCTGCTCTTTGTAAAAATCGGGGAGATTATAAGATACTATATTGTGCCAAGTAGCTTCGTTAACCCAATTTCCATCTTTGCCTTTATAGCTTCTTGTTGTTGCAAGAGAAAATGTGGTAACAGACACATTATTTGTTGTGAACCTATTTTCTGCATCTTGACCAAGATTACCGATCAACATAATTCTGTTTAGTGAAAAAGCCATTTAATTCTCTCTATTTTTATTTGATTATGATTATCAATTTATCATTATTTAAGTAAAATACAAACCGCTAAAACATATTGGCACTACTAAAAACCGTTGTTTAAAAAATTTAATGCAAAGAACGCCAAGTAAATTGTAGCTTTTTGAAGCGCTCTTATATAAAGCAAGGTTCATTAGTTCTCAACTAAAACTGTAAACGAATCTGAAAAAGCGGGAAACTTTCTGAGATTGTCTCTTATTATATCTGCTTCACCTTTAGTTTTATAAGGTGGAACTTGTACAGCGAACAATTTAGTTGCTGCATTAAACGAAACTAGCATCGGCAGCGAAGTTTTGCTTTGGTTTTCATTTATGAAAGAATCCGCTCTCTCTTTTGAGGTAAAAGCTCCAAACTGTACTGTGTATTTTTTAATCGCAGTATTTTCTTTTGCAACAACAGAATCTAATTTATCTGGTTCAACATGCTTAACTGCTGTTTTTGCCATTACAGTATCCAATTTTGGTTCGTCAACTTTTTTAATATCATCGAAAACATAAACTTCTGGTTCTTTATTCTCTGTCTGCTCAGTTGTATGTTCTGCTGAAATACATGCAGATAGGATTATTAAAGGAACAAATAAAACCAAGTTTCTTTTAGTCATTTTATACTCAAGAATAATATTAATTTGGCTACAATGCTAATTTAATAAAACTAAATAATATTAGTTCAGTTTAATTAGATGATGGGGAAAGAAGAGGAATAAAAAAACGGGATGGCTCAGTAGCCATCCCGAAGAATCTTACTTTAGATTGTAAGCTATGTTAAATCCAAATAGTGTTGTTGAATTTTTGTAAACACCATTAAATGGAATAGCGGAATCTTTAACTTCTGTTTCAAAAGAAATATATTGGAAAGCAGCATCAACACGAAGGCATGGCATAATTTCATATCCAAGACCAAGTGTAAACTCGTGCCTGTCTGAACCAGGTAAAGTTGGGTCCATATATTTTGTTGGAATTGGAGAGCCGTCAAATACATAACCAGCACGGAAAGCCAGTTGATCCATTCTATATTCACCGCCAGCTTTTAAGCCAAATGCGTTTTCCCAATTTTTAGCTGTCTTAATATCTGTCCAAGCAGCAGAATTTTTTTCAAAATCTACTGCTAGTTCTTTGTAACTATCCCAGCCAACGTACATTAAATCTGCATTGAAGGTTAGATCCTTAGTTGCGTTAAAAGAAACACCTGCACGCAGGTCGGAAGGCATAGTTAAGCTCGCTTTTCCTTTTCCTTCTGGGAATAAGTTAGAATGACCAATAGGAAAGCCAGTTGGTTTTGCTGGTAAATTCTGAAATGTTAAATCGCCATTAAAATTTATTTCTGCTGAGTGCCTGTATGAAACACCAAAAGATAAATCTTTTGAGGCTTTGAATAATAAGCCAACAACAAATGTATAAGCTGGATCGCCATTACCTTCTAAATTTATTCCAACATTTTTAGCTGCTGGTAAACTAACACCTGGCGCTAAAGGTATTGCAGGAAAATCTGCAGCTTGATTAAATAATACATCAGAAATTATGTATGAAAAACCAGCGCCGATTGAAAAATTATCACTTAATTGATAAGAAACAGTAGGAGTAATGTAGAATGTCCTCAATTCTGTTTTTACACCCAATCTTTTTCCTATCCAGGTAGCCGGCCATTCTGTTCCAAGACCGTACGGATTATTAACACCAACACCAAATGCAAAGCCATTTCCCATACCATAGGCTGCATAAAAATTAATTGGAGTAAATGTTCTTTCTATTGAAGAAGTTTTTCCAGTTAATGGAGTTGGTCCGGTAAAATCTAAAGTAGGCATAATAAGAGTTGTACCAGCAAGAATACTCAATCCTTTTACGTTTGTTAATCCGCCGGGATTAAAATAAATTGCCGATGCATCTGATGCCATACCAACAAAAGCACTTCCCATTCCCATTGCTCTTGCATTTTGTGTACCTGTTTGAAAACCGCCCGCATATAAAACGCTTGCTAAAAGAAAACAAGCTAAAAACGAAGTAATTAACTTCTTCACACATCCTCCTTTTGGGTTAATGAAATTTCGTGGACAAAATAAATAATTGAAGATAAAAAGCAAAAAAGAATTATTATTCTATTATTAAAATAACAGAGCCTTTTTCAACCGTCTGTCCTTCTTGGAAATGGATTTCTTTAATAATTCCGCTTGATGGAGAGTGAAGATCATTTTCCATCTTCATCGCTTCAAGTACTAAAATTGGCTCGCCTAATTCAACAAAATCTCCAACAGTCTTTTTTATTTTTATAAGCAAGCCAGGCATTGGCGCTTTTACTTCCGTATGGTGATAAGTTTTTTGTTTGTTTCTCAGTAACTCGTAAGCGGTTTCTTGCAGGCGTGTTCTTACATTAGTATCAAAATACCATCCGTCAATCAAAAATCTAAATTCGCCATTACTAGATTTGTTTACCGCAGCTTCATAAATCTTATTCCCAAACCTAAGTAAGTATGAGTGATTACTAATTTTAGTAACAGAAGCACTCTGTAACTTACCATCTAAATTTACAGTGCCGTCATCATTCACTCGCACGGTTTTCTTTTTATTATTAACAGTAATCACAAATTCATTCATAAAGTTGAATCCGCCAGTTATTCGTTCTGTTACTATGATTTTCTGTAAGAGTTGCATCAGACTCAACATTTTTAATTAACGCCGCTAAAACAGCAGCAACATCTTCTAAATGTTCTGCTGATTGTCCTTTCCATTTATCTGGTATTAATGGTAAGAACTCGTTATCCAAAAAATTAATATCGAATGTTCCATCTACGAAAGTCTTTTGCTTAAGCATCCAATTAAAAGCTGGCATATTTGTAGTTACACCGCAAATTTGATATTCACATAAAGCGCGTTTCATTCTTTCAATTGCCTCATCTCTATCTTTTCCCCAGCAGATTACTTTTGCGAGCATCGGGTCATAGTAAATCGGCACTTCACTCATAACATCAATTCCTCTATCAATGCGAACGCCTGGACCGGAAGTAAGTCTATGATGCGTAATTTTTCCAATCGAAGGAGCATAATTGTTATCTACATCTTCGGCGTAAACTCTACACTCAATAGCATGCCCATTAATTTTAATTTCGTCTTGAGTGATACTTAACTTTTCCCCATAAGCAATTCTTATCTGCTCTTTTACAATATCAAAACCTGTTATCATTTCTGTAACCGGATGTTCTACCTGCAAACGAGTATTCATTTCTAAGAAATAGAAACTTTTGTCTTTATCCATCAACATTTCTATTGTGCCTGCATTGTAGTAACCGCAAGCCTTTGCAGCATTAACTGCGGCTTCGGTTAATTTTATTCGTGTTTCATTATCAACAGATATTGAAGGCGCTTCCTCAATTACTTTTTGATGTCTTCTTTGAACAGAACATTCTCTTTCAAAAAGATGAACATAATTCCCATACTTATCAGCAATTATTTGGACCTCAATATGTTTGGGATGCTCTATAAACTTTTCAATATAAACAGCATCATTCCCAAAAAATTTTAACGCTTCGTTTTTAGCCCGGAGAAATGACGGCTCAAATTCCACTTCGGAAAAAACCTTGCGCATTCCTTTGCCGCCTCCTCCTGCGGCTGCTTTTAGCATTACTGGAAATCCTATTTCTTTTGCAGTCTTTTTCCCTTCTTCAATATCTGTAATCGGCTCGGTTGTTCCAGGCACAATAGGAACATTATGATTTTTCATTAAAGTGCGAGCATCTGTTTTTCCACCCATCATTTCAACAGATTTATATGATGGTCCAATGAAAGTAATTCCGGCGTCTTCAACCATTTTAATAAATTCTGCTCGCTCAGAAAGAAAGCCGTAACCGGGATGAATTGCATCTGCGCCTATTTGCTTTGCGAGTGCAATAATTTTTTCTTTGTTGAGATATGAATCACTTGCCGGTGCGGCGCCAATTAAATAAGCTTCATCAGCTCTCCGCACATGTAAAGCGTTTACATCAGCTTCAGAATAAATTACTGCAGATGTAATTGACATCTCTCTGCATGCTTTTATTATGCGGTGAGCTATCTCGCCTCTATTTGCAATTAATATTTTTTTAAACACTTATTTAAACTCTACAATTGTTATTCCTTCTCCGCCGCTTTCTATTCCAGAAAAGTAGAAATTTTTAACTGAATGATTTGTTCTAAGAATTCCGAGAGTAAGCTGTTTTAAGACACCGGTTCCTTTTCCATGAAGCACTTCTACTCGGTCAACTCCATTCATATTTGCTTCATCTAAAAATTTAATAAGAGCAAACTCTGCATCTTCATATCTCATACCGCGTAAATCTAATCTAAAGTTAAGATTCTGATAATCATTTTCATACTTCTTTTTGTAAACTAACTCAGCTTCGGTTTTCTTTGCCGTCTGCAGCTCGCTAATCTTAGTTTTAATTTTCAACGAACCAACAAGAAGAAGAGCTTTATTTTTATCATTATCAAGTTCTTGAATAACGCCGGCTGTAGAAGTGTTTACAATTGAAGCATAATCTCCAACTTTAAATTCTTTTTTCTCAAGCACTACTTTTTGCTTTTGTGGAATTATCTTTTTTGTTTCTCTCTTTAACTGCTCGATTTTCTCTTTTTCTTGTTTGATAACTTCTTTCTTTGCCTGAGATTCACGAATGTTCTTAATTGTATCTTCAATCTGTCTATTTACATCTTTCAAATACATTTGTGCTTTCTCTTGAGTATCGGAAAGAA
This sequence comes from Ignavibacteria bacterium, assembly GCA_009773205.1. Taxonomy (GTDB): domain Bacteria; phylum Bacteroidota; class Ignavibacteria; order Ignavibacteriales; family Melioribacteraceae; genus Stygiobacter. The sequence goes on along the minus strand of WPAE01000002.1, from coordinate 6,932 downwards.
TTTCTTTCTTCTGCTGTTCTAACTTCTCAATTTTGTTTTGATACAGATTTGCTAATCCTTTCAAACGAAGATTTTCAATCTCACTTTTGTTCAACTGATCTCGCAAATCTTGAGATTTCTTTTCCAAGCTTACTAAGAATTCTTCAATTTTAGTTTTATCGGTATCAAGATACTGCTTAGAGAGATTTATAAACTCATCATCAAAACCAATTCGTTGAGCAACTTCAAAAGCATAACTCGAGCCGGGCATTCCTTGCTTAAATCTGTAAGTCGGTTTTAGTAAATCGGTATCAAACTCCATAGAAGCATTTTGAAATTCTTCAAGCTGGTTTGCAACTAATTTCAAGCTTCCGTGATGAGTTGTAGCTAATACTATTGCTCCTTTATCGCGTAATGAAATTAAAACTCCGACAGCAATTGCCGAACCTTCTGCCGGATCAGTTCCAGTTCCAATTTCATCGAGCAAAGCCAAAGATTTATCATCTGCAGATTCTATAATATTTTTAATGTTTGTTAAATGAGAGCTAAACGTGCTCAAGTCATCTTCAATAGATTGCGCATCGCCAATATCTACCAAAACACTTTCAAAAATGTGGAAGTTGGAATCGGGGAATACTGGAACCGGAATGCCCGCTTGAGCCAAACATACTAATAAGCCGCAAGTTTTAAGCGTTACTGTTTTACCGCCAGCATTTGGTCCTGTAATAAGAACAACTTTCTCATTTTTTAACTTCAGGTTCATCGGCACAGTTTTTTGATGGCCAAGACGCTTTAAGAGAAGAGGATGTCTTGCATCAATCATTTCAAACGGTTTGTTGAGAAAATAACTTGGATGCGATCCAATTACAGCAATAGAATACTTTGCACGCGCAAAAATGGAATCGAGTTGTGCAATAGCAAACAAAGACTGTTTTAGCGCAATATTCTGTTCGGCAATTTTTTCTGTTAGCCCACGAAGTATTTTTTCTATTTCCCTTTTTTCTGCAAAATGAAGAGAAAGAATTTCATTGTTCATCTCAAGAGTTTCTTCTGGCTCAATGTAAACGGTTTGTCCAGTTGCAGATTCCGAATGAATGAATCCTCGAACATGCCTTTTATGTTCGGCTTTAATTGGCAAAACAATTCTTCCATCGCGTTGAGTTACAAATTCCTCTTGAACTAAATAAGAATCGCTTAGCTGCTTTAACAATCTCTGTACAAGTTTTTGAAGAGCAGATTCTTTTTCTCTAATATCAACACGAATGTCTCTAAGTTTTACGCTTGCAGTATCTTTTATCTCGCCATTGTCATCAAATACTTTTGTAAAGTGGTGTTCAAATACTTTATCTACAAATAACAGAGTAAGTAAATCATTTAGGTTAGTTTCAACAGCATCATTTTTTAATTTTAAAAATTGATATAGCTTTCTTGATAGTTGAGCCAAATTATAAACTTCTATAATTTGCTTCGATACAAGAATAACACCTTGAATTCTGCTTCTTGATAAGGTTTCCGTTATGTCAGGTAAGTATTCGAAAGGCGGTTCTTCGTTTCTTATTAAAATTTCTTTTGCTTCATTTACTCGTTTGTATTCTAACTGAATAGCCTCTGTTTCGTACATAGGCAGCAATTCAGAAGTAATCTTTTTCCCGCTATCTGTAAAGCAGTATTTTTCTATCTGTGCAACGACTTTTGGGTATTCTAATTTTTCTAAAATATCTTTTGTAATCATTTTATTGTATTTGAATCTGTTTGTCCAGAAGAATCAATATCGTTCATTTCTATAAAATCATTAAAGACATCTGTTGCTTTTGAACGGTTGCCAATTAGAAACTCAGTTGTTTTTGGAATTAAGTTAAGAACAGAATTATAGAAAGTAGAATTATTTCTATCATCGCTCTTAGGAAAGCCAAATATGTTTAAGATAAGACAAACTGTGCTTGCAAAAAAAAGTATTTGAATTACGCCTATAAGTCCGCCAAGAGTTTGGTTAATTAAATTATTTACTTTATCTGCTGGATGAATAATTCTTTTAAGGATTGAAGAGATAAGCATAACGCCCAAAAATATTATCACTCCAGAAATCAAAGCTGCCAAATAATCATCTTCAATAAAAAAAGAGGTAAGTACTTCTCCGGCTTTACCACCAAGTTGAAATGCAAGAACAACAGCTAAGATCAACCCAAGTAACCCAATTATTTTTCGAACAAGCCCATCCTTAAAACCAAGTATGAACCCAATAAGCGCTATAACGAGAATTATGTAATCTAGATAATTCAATTGCCGCTCAAAAGTTTTTCAAGAATTTCGCGAATCACTTTACCATCAGCTTTGCCTTTTAAACTTTTAGCAGCAAGTGGCATTACTTTTGCAAAATCTTCTTTTCCTTTAGCTCCAGCTTCTTCGGCAATATTTTTTACTTCAATAAGTATTTCTTCCGGGGTTAACTGTTTAGGAAGATATAATTCAATTATTTTTAGCTCGGCTTCTTCCTTTTCTGCTAAATCATTACGGTTTGCATTTTTGAATTGCTCTATTGCCTCTTTTCTTTTTTTAGCAGCAACAGTTAAAATTCTCAAACCCTCTTCTTCAGAAAATTCTTTTCCACTTCCGCTTTTTTCAAATTCCAAAATTAAAGCACGTATAGAACGAATTGTTTCGAGACGAAGTTTCTCACCGCTCTTCATTGCTTCTTTTAGATCATTATTAATTTTTTCTTTAAGATTCAAAGTATCCTCTCTAAATTAGTTTTCATCTTTGTAATAAAATCTTGCACCTACAGGAAAGTGATCGCTAAAACCGCCTATGTATTTTGTTCCCATATAAGTAGGTAAAGCGCCGCCTTTTCTATCGCCTGAAGGAATTATCATAAACTCCGGCTTTATTATTTCGTAAGAGTTACATTCATATTCCCATCTTTTGGCATCTATAAAATTTGGACTTGCAATAATTTGATCAATCATCTCCCAATTACGGGCGAACAGGTAAGAACCATCTTTTTGATCAGCTTTTTTGTATGCAAGATTTAGTAATTCCTTTTTAACTAGATTCGGCTGACACTCAAAATCCAACGCACTCAAAACTTTTGATATCGAGGGATCGAAAGGGCTGTCGTTAAAATCACCAAGTATAATAACATTAGCTTCTGGAGTTTTATCTGATAATTCATTAAGCAAGGACTTTAAGATTTTTGCAGCAGCTTGGCGGTTAATATCAGATTTTTCTTTTCCGCCTCTTCTTGATGGCCAATGATTAACAAAGAAGTGAAAAACCTCGCCGCTCGTTTTATGTTTTAGCGTAACATGCAAAATATCGCGTGTTGGAAATCCGTTTGGCAGCACAATTTCAATCGCTTTCAAATCTTCTATCTCAAAAAGCTTTCTATCGTAAAGCAAACCAACATCAATTCCGCGTGGATCTTTAGATTCTCTATGTGCAGGAATATACTCTCGGTCTTTAAGCGCATAACACAACAGTTTCATCATATTAAAATTTTCAACTTCTTGTATTGCTAAGACATCTGGTCCAACACCATTATTCATGTAATTAATAACCTTAGCAAGATTGTTCAGCTTAACATTAATTTTCCCGTCAGTCCAAAACTTTTCAGATTCGGGCAGAAATTCCGCATCATCTTTTTCCGGGTCATCTACGGCATCAAAGAGATTTTCTACATTGAACGAAGCAACGTACAAAGTTGTTTTCTTTTCTGTCTGGCAGCTAAGAATTTGTGGAATGAAAACCAAAGCCAGAATTAATTTGAATATGAGTGCTTTCATAATTCTCAATTTTTTATTGTAGTAATGAATTCATATTTTCGATACAAAATATAACTAAAAAACAATTTTACTTAAGGGAACTATGAGTAAAAATTCTTCTAAAAAATTTGTAATTATAGACGCAATGGCTTTGGCTTACAAGGCTTATTATGCTTTTATTTCGCGTCCGCTTTACACTGCCAAAGGGGAACCGACTTCTGCGGTTTACGGTTTTATTAATCAGTTATTCAAAATTATTGAGGACACAAAGCCAAATTATATTGCAGTAGCCTTCGATTCAAAAGAGAAAACGTTTCGGCATAAGCTTTACGAAAATTACAAATCTTCGCGCCAAGCAATGCCGGAAGATATGATTCCTCAGATTAAAAGAATTAAGGAAGTTATAGATGCTTTCAACATTCCGATATACATTTTACCTGGATACGAAGCCGATGACTTAATTGGAACAGCAGTTATAGAAGCAGCTAAAATTGGTTTCGATTGTTATGCAATAACACCAGATAAAGATTACATTCAGTTAGTTACCGAAAATATTCGTGTTGTTAAACCAGGTAAATCTACAGAAGAAATTGTGATAATTGATGAAAACAAAGTGCGTCAAGAATTAGGTTTTGAGCCGAAACAAATGATTGATTACCTTGCACTAGTTGGAGATTCCAGCGATGATATTCCAGGAGTTGCAGGTATTGGTCCCAAAAATGCAGTACCGCTAATTCAAGAATTCAAATCTTTAGAAAACATTTATAAAAACATTGATAAAGTTGAAAAGCAAAACATCAGAAACAAATTGTTAGAAAACAAAGAGAATGCTTTTCTCTCTAAAGAACTTGCTACTATAAAAATTGATACACCTTTCCACATGAATTTTGAAGAAGCAAAATTCGAGAAACCAAATCTCGATAAACTTTTAGCTTTGTTTACTGAGCTCGAATTCAAATCGTTTCCGGGAAAGCTTAAAAAGATTTTTGTTGATGCGGTAACAACTGAAAATGAAAATGTAATTGTTCCTCAAAATGAGGGTGAATTTGAAACCACACAAACAAATGAAGTTACTTTTTTCGATCCTACTAAAGTAAAATATATATTGATTGTTTCTGCTGAAGAGGCAAAAGCTCTTGCTAAGAAACTAATTGAAGCAGATTTATTTGTTTTTGATACTGAAACAGACGGCTTAGATACGTTTAATGTAAAACTTGCCGGCTGCGCTTTTTCTATGAAACCAAAGGAAGCTTATTTTGTTGCTACAAATCCATCTCGAGAAGCTTCTTCCCTTTTCTCAACTGACCTTTCGGATAGAATTCCAATTGATGAGTTTATTAGAATTTTCAAACCGGTTTTTGAAAATGCTAAGAGCAAGAAAATATGTCAGAATGGAAAATATGATATTGCGGTTCTAAGGACTTATGGCATAAATCTAGAAAATTTCTTTTTCGATACAATGCTTGCAAGTTATGTAATTGATCCAGATCAAAAACATGGGATGGATGATCTTTCTAAAAAATATCTCGGCTATCAACCAATTCCATTAATTGATTTGATTGGCTCTAAGAAAACACCGGAAAAGATATTTGAAGTTGAGCCGGAGAAACTTGCCGATTATTCTTGCGAAGATGCTGATATAACTTTTTGCTTATACCAGATTTTAAGCAAAGAACTAAAGAAAGAAGGATTAGAAAAACTCGCATTCGAAGTTGAGTTTCCTCTTGTTACAGTTTTAGAAGATATGGAGCGAGAAGGAATTAGAATTGATAACTATATCTTAAAATCATTTAGCAATGATTTACAGATTCTATTAGATAATTACACGCGCAAAATCTATAAGCATGCTGGAGAAGAGTTTAACATAAACAGCACTCAGCAGCTACAAAGAATTCTTTTTGATAAACTTCTGCTTCCGCCAACAACAAAAACGAAAACCGGTTTCTCAACCGATGCTAAATCCTTAGAAACTTTGCGCGGCTCACACGAAATTATTGATGTGATTTCTGATTACAGGCAAGTATCTAAACTCAAATCAACTTATGCTGATTCTTTACCAACTTTAATTAATCCCAAAACCGGAAGAGTTCATACTTCTTATAATCAGTCTCTTGTATCAACCGGAAGATTATCTAGCAACGACCCGAACTTGCAAAACATTCCAATTAGAACAGATCTTGGAAAAGAAATTCGGAAAGCATTTGTTCCAAGAGATAAAAACCATGTTATTCTCTCGGCTGATTACAGCCAGATAGAGCTAAGAATAATGGCAAGTATTTGTAACGATGAAACTTTAGTTGCCGCCTTTATGAATAATGATGACATACACAAAAGAACGGCTTCGCTCGTTTTTCGTGTTGATCCGAGTGATGTTACTCAAGATATGCGCCGCAAGGCAAAAGAAGTAAATTTTGGTATTCTATACGGCTTAGGTCCATTTGGCCTGAAAACCCGTTTAGGTATTACGCAGCATCACGCTAAAGAAATAATTGATAATTATTTCATGTCGTTCAAGAATGTAAAACAGTTTATGGAGAATGCTGTAAAGATCGCTCAGAATAAGGGCTACTCTGAAACGCTTCTGGGTAGAAGAAGATTCTTAAGAAACATAAACAGTAACAATAGAATTCTTAGACAATTTGAAGAACGAGTTGCTGTTAATATGCCTATTCAAGGAACTGCTGCTGATATGATTAAGCTCGCTATGATAAAAATCCATAACACTTTACAGAAAGATAAGTTTACTTCCAAAATGGTTTTACAAGTTCATGACGAGCTGGTTTTTGATGTTCACAAAGATGAGCTAAAAGATTTACAGCCGCTTGTTAAAGAATTAATGGAAACTGCACTTCCGCTAAATGTACCTGTTGTTGTTGAAACCGGAATTGGTGATAATTGGTTGGATGCGCATTAAAATATTAATATACAACAGAGAAAGTATTGCAATCTTGTTCTCTTGCTAATAAACAAAGAACTATCAACTGATACATAATCATCTTTAACCTATAATGGATTAAAATAAGAAACGAATCATTTTTTTTGTTCAGCGATGATTAAATTGAATTTCAGGCTCAAATTATCGAAGGCAGAATCACCACTCTACTAAAAACACTATACAAAACTGATTTACTTGTTCTTGATGATTTTGCATTTAAGAAATTATCGCCGCAGATGGCAGAATATTTATACACAGTT
>WPAE01000151.1 GCA_009773205.1 Ignavibacteria bacterium | reverse complement strand
CATTTCGTTGTTTCGAATTGAGGCAAGAAAACCAATTCTTTGCGGTTCCACATTGTAACATTTAAAAGGAAATGAGATTTGCGTTAAAGATACTTGCCAGTCACCATCAAAGTTTAAAGGAATGAATAGTGAATTTTTAAAATTTGCCATTGTATTTTCCGGGTATATACTTTTACAAGAATTACTAAAAACTGTAACAAATCTTTCAGTCATATTCATTAACCTTTGATTCTGGAATCCAAGAATTGAATTTTTCAGGCCACCCTTTCCACTTAATTAAGGCTTCTTTTTGTTTAGTTTTAGGATCAGTCCTTCTTTTTAAAACTTTTTCAATGAGGTATTAATTACTTGGTTTTATTTTCTGCAATTGTTTAGAATAGAAACTTCCAATTATTGGTTCATTATCCATATCTTCAAGCTTATATACCTCATTCGGTTGTTGAAGTGAAGAAATTTCTTTTACTCTGAATTCCTCCTCAGTCCAATTTGGTTCATAACCTCTTGCAAATTCACCTTTCCATTTTGGAATCCTAACAATATCTCCAATCTGGAACTTGGATTTTCCATTCTCTTGACCATCTCCATATAATCTCCGCCATATTAGAGTTTCATCTGATTTTTTAACATCTACTGGTTTCATTTTTATACTTCTATGATATGAATTATTATAGGAATATATAATGTCATCTAAAATATCTATATATCTAGTAGTTCTTGAATTTGTTAGGAAACGCCATATTCTATCTTTAATTGTTCGATGAAATCTTTCTACTAATGAACATTTTGTTTCCCCCATTGTAGTAAAGTGTTTGATTCCAAATTCCTTACTTAAAAGAGATTGAATCTTTTCATTTAAAAATTCAGTCCCTTTATCCGTTTGAAGCTTTTCTGGTTTTCTTGGAGAACTTATTGTAAATAACTTTCTAAAACCTATTATCATTTCTTTAGTTGATTTATCTTTTATAGGAACAACCCAAGAATATTTGCTAAATATATCTATACTAGTTAATAAATATTTTATTCCATCATTTTCTTCAGCAAATGCTTGCATGTCAACCAGATCTGCTTGCCATTGACTATCAATTCCCTTTACTATTGTTTTATTTCTTGCTATTTTCTTTATGATCCTTTTATGATGTGAGTATGCTCTATCCCCAGATAAGAATTCTTTGACCAACTTCTTATTTAGACCCTTTATCCCTTGTGACTTTGCACTCTCAAATAATCTATCTACTCCTCCTAAAGATCCACAATCCTTTGGATTCTTATAGATTTTTTCTAACTTCTTAAATAAAAGAGAATTTCTTTTCATAGTCAATTCAAAATAGATTTATAATGTTTTGTTTATTTATATAGTAATACCAGAAAGTTTAAACACATAAAAAACAAGTTGAAGTATGTTTGTCAGTGAGAAATCTGAATGATTGTGAGATGTAAGTGAATTAAGTACCTGTTGTATATTATGAGAGAGTAAAGTGCGTACAATATGAAGATGTATCTGAGATTGAAGTGAATTGGAAGAGTTACCAAATGAAGTAGGCACTATAATCTTTTCAAATGTGTCTAGGATTAAATCAAATAAATTTGGGAGCTCTAATCTAGCTGGTAAATTAATACTAAAACTATTAAGATTTTTCTCATTAAGACATTTAGAAGATTCAACAGCCTTCAAAATCTGAATCTTGCGAGCAAGACTCGGGTTCTTCCCTATCATCGAGTTTGTTTTTCTTTGATGGGCTAGATTCAGCGTCTTGCGTTTCCTCACCTTGCGACTCATCGATGATGATTGGGGATGGTTGAATGACTGCCTTAAGTGTGGCGGAGGGGGTGGTGGTGGGGGGTGGTGGTGGTAGAAAATGGTTTGAAGTTTGGATTTAGGG
>WPAE01000468.1 GCA_009773205.1 Ignavibacteria bacterium | reverse complement strand
TTTGCTAAAAATTTGAAAATATTCGAAAGAAATTTCATAAAATGGCAAACTTTCCATTAAAACTTTCAAAGGATGGCAGGTTTCCATTGATTTTTCGACTAAGATTTTAATAAATTGGCTATCTTCGGGGGCTCCGCCCCCGAACCCCTCTTCAAATTCATATTTCTAATTTTTTAGAAAGTTTTCTCCAAATTTTCGCGAAAAAATTGAGAAAAATTTGAAAAATTTTTAGCGAAAACTTGCAAATTTTTCGTTGCTTTTTTAAAAAAATTGTTGAACCCCCTCCCTTCGTGAACCTCGCTTCCCATGGCTATTCTGAATTTAGTATTCTAAATTATTTCTGAATACTTGTACTATATATAGTAGCGTGGAATCCCCCTCCTGATGCGGATGCGGTTGCGGATGCGGATGAGCATTGCGGATGCGGATGCGGTTGCGGATGCGGATGCGGTTGCGGATGCGGATGAGCATTGCGGATGCGGATGCGGTTGCGGATGCGGATGAGGATGCGGTTGCGGATGCGGATGAGCATTGCGGATGCGGATGCGGATCGTCATCCGCATTGCGGTTGCGGATGCGGATCGTCATCCGCATTGCGGATGCGGTTGCGGATGCGGATTGCGGATGCGGATTGCGGTTGCGGGTGCGGATGTGGATGCGGATGCGGAATGCGGATGCGGTTCATCAATGATTGGCAGCGTAATACATTTTTTGTTTACCTTGCGGATGCGGATGCGGATGCGGTTCGAGTATGAACTGGCCTTTAATCTTAGAATTAAAATCACCCTATTAGATACTTCTAAATCTCTTAATCTTAGAATTAAAATCACCCTATTAGATACTTCTAAATCTCTAATAAATTATGTAATCTTCAATTCATAAATTACTTATTCATAGTGCGTTGTACATACTATACTTTAACTACGATAGATTTAATGTTATCTTGTTTTAATTGAATATTTTCCGAAGCTGACACTTTCTTACTCTCATTCACATCACTCTTTTCATTATTTCTTAATTGTCATGATTAAGAAAATAATACTATTCACCCTATTGTTGGTACTTCGGCCGTTTGGTGCATCGGCCGTTTGGTACAGCGGCCGCACACCATCGAGACACTGGCAAAGTGTGGATTTTCGTACATGGCCCCTTTTAATGGTATATTCTTTCAATATGTATATTTTTATTTATACTTATGTTTAAAATTTGAAACTTACTCTACTGTATATCCCCTTATTTCCCATTTTCCCGATAGTATCAATCTCCTATTGATACCTCCATAAAATACGACTGAGAGGGAGAGAAATGGCACATTGTATCATCGAAAGGCTCCTCCGGCATTTGAAGAAAAATTAAGGCAGTAAGAGGAATTCTGCGGAAAGTTATTTATAGATCATCGAAATGGTTAGTGTATT
>WPAE01000467.1 GCA_009773205.1 Ignavibacteria bacterium | reverse complement strand
TTCTTCGTTCATGTTTTCCCTTTTGTTAATGAATTATTTGCATAAAAAAAGGCTTAGCAATTAGATTAGAGGGCTTACTCTCTATCTAAGTACTAAGCCTAATAATTTATTTAAGAACTAAAACTATCTTTTATTTTCTACTACAAATATAAAACTTTTTTTATTAATATGAAGTCGGGTTAATTTTCTTCGTCCTCTTCAGTAAGTAATCTGGTTTTTAATTCTTCTAAATATCCAATGAAAGTATAATAGGAAACTACCCCCTCGTTAGCGTTTAGCCAGTCTTGGATAATACCGTCAAGTTCATTTATGTATTCCATTTCTTGTTTTACTGTAATATCTTCCATCAAAACCTCACGTTGATAGTAATATCTTTTAATTCTTTTCGGATATTCTCGTTGAATTGTTCTAAGATTGCTTGCTTTACCTTTGCTCTATTGTCTGCGTTTAAGTTTGCCACGTCTCGGTTGTATTTATCTCTATTGCCTATTACTTTCATTCTGTCCTCTGAACGATATGAACGATAACCTAATGTAACGGAAATATTGTCTGCTTTAACTACATGAAGCCCTCGAAACATTCGGCCAGTTAATGTCATATCTACGAAAGAAGTTTGATTGCTTGCTAAACTTACTCCCTTGTAACCTTCTAATCTGTCTCCGGTCGTGTGGTTTGTACCCTTCTTAGTCTTTGCTTTCTTGTTGTTGAAATATGTTTTACCAAAGAAATAGCCCTCTGCATCGGAAAAAACTTTACCCTCGCCTTTGGTGTATCTTCTCATATCGTTTCGTTTATATTTCTTGTATTGTTCGCTTCTGTAAGTATGGCTTGTATCGTTCTGCATTAAGCCGTCTTTTGCATCTTCTCTAATCCATTGAGCAACCTTTTGTCCTATCTCTCGCCAAAAGCTAACGGGTAATTTCGGTATGTTCTTTAATTCAATTATTGGCATCTTCTACAATCTCCACAAAATGTCTGCACGAATACCCGCCTCTATTCA
>WPAE01000466.1 GCA_009773205.1 Ignavibacteria bacterium | reverse complement strand
GGGGGGAGTTTTCTGTGGCCCTCTGGCGGCGCCTATGCTTTTAATTTTACAGTGAAATAAAAATTTGATTAATTACACATCTTTTAATATAAATATTAGCTTCCTAACGGCAAAGAACCTTCAAAAACGAAATTAAAATTTACGTTTAATTTATTCCTAAATAATTTTTTAATATTGAAATTAATATTTCAAGTCTATACCAAAAATACAGGTAAGATAAATAGATTTGGTAATTATTTTAATTTTTCTCTTTTCTTTAAATTCTACTTTGTTTACTCAATTATTATTTTAAATGGCTACTCAAATGCCCTCTAGCTCTAATTCCTTGTCGAAGAACTAATATGTGGCTTGATGATGTATTAATTCCATTTTTAAAATATTTACCTTGTACTGAAGACCAAAATAGCCATACATGTTTTGACAAAGTCAGCTCATTTAGAAAAACCTACTCTTTGCAAAGGGTTTTTATTTAATATTAATTTTCTTAATCCTTAAGATCTATCTGTTAAATGTTTTTCGAATTTTGAATTGCAATTGTCCATGTTGGAACATGTTTATGTGGATACAATTGAATGTTGGAACATGTTTATGTGGATACAATTGATTTTTCGCTCAAATGCGAATTCGCTCAAGTGCGAATTCGCTCAAGTGAGAATTCGCTCAACTGCGAATTCGCTCAAGTGCGAATTCGCTCAACTGCGATTCGCTCAAGTGCGAATCGCTCAAGTGCGAATCGCTCAAGTGCGAATTTCCCATGGGCAGCACTTTGTTTCGGTTGTAGTCAATGGATCAAGAGACTTGGCGGCAGCATCCTCCCTGACACTGAAGAATTTTCTTAAAAATCGATAATATGAGAAAATTTTGAAAAATGGCGGTAAAACATATATTATTTATTTTTAAAACTTTGTTAAATCAGTGTTGGAAAGATTTCGCACACTTCTCCCCTTCCTCCTTGCAACTCTACAGAAGAAAATTAATCATTGTTTTTGAAAGCAACCTTAAGAAAAAATGGCTATCGTAATGGTATTCTGCTTAGATTTCACTTA
>WPAE01000150.1 GCA_009773205.1 Ignavibacteria bacterium | reverse complement strand
GCAGCTGGCTTCAGTGGCATTTGTATTCACGTAACTGGGAAATATTTTTGATAAATAATTGATTATAAATAAAGCTTCTAGGTTGTCACGCTAACCTCTCAATCGTGTCTTAATTGCCTGAATTTTATTTATTGAATTTCTTATCGAATTCCACATGCTGGTGTCTAAAATGAAATTTGCAATATGAATGAAAAATAAAAAGAAGATTTATTTCACCTTTGGCACCTAAATTGAGTTTGGTAAATGTCAACTCATTAGTCATTTCTTATTGAATTCCACATGCTGGTGTCTAAAATGAAATTTGCAATATGAATGAAAAAATCAAAAGAAATGGTAAATGGCAACTTATATATATGTACATAGAATTACATATTTGACTTTGCTCAAATATGAGTGATAGGAAGGATTATAGTCGGTATATCCACCAGTCGGTATATCCACCGGTCGGTGTATCCACCGCAAATCATAGGATTCATATATGATAATTTAGAATTTTGACGAAATTTTAAAAAAATCGTTTTTATTTAGCTGAAACCGCTAAGGTTTCTGCATCCATTTGCTTTGCTCGATCCCCTTTAAAGTACATTTTAGAGTTGAATCTATGATTATTAATGAAACCGCAAATATTTCCTTGATAGATCATCGAGTTCCAGCATAAGCGACTGCAATAATGAAAATCTCTAATTTCTCTAATGCTTAGGTACAAGAGGCTGCGCGTCTGATTTTCGGCAAGATCTGAATACCTATATGTGCTTTTACTTTGCAACCAGCAACGTAGCGTCACATGATGCTTCCATCACCGCATGCAAGGAAAAGACTAGCAACGCTGGAATTTTAGCGGAAATTCGAGACTCGAGTACATATAATTTCATTAATACGAACAGAGACAGTATGTGCAATCTTACATTTTAATTCTTTAGACAAACATTGATTATATAGACATTGTATATCAAAGAAACTCATAGTAGTTAATTGTTTCAATTTTGAATGAATGGAATGAGGCTTACCCAAAGAATGGGTTGGCGGATAATTTACCCCCGGATAATTACCACCCGGATAGTTTACCAACGGATAATTTACCACCGCGGATAATTTACCATCCCGGATAATTTACCAACGGATAATTTACCACCCCGGATAATTTACCAACGGATAATTTACCACCGCGGATAATTTACCAACATTGTCACAAAATAGAGAATTTCCCAATCGGTTCCTTTGACTTGCACTCGAAATCTTGTGTACAGAAAGACACCATAAACGAGTTGCGTTCCTCCTTGACTTCCTTGAATAAACTTAGCAGAATTCTGCCGTTTTTTTGGGAAACCTAGCAAGTCCATTCTTAGTGTTTCTCAGTGTGTTCCTCCGAGAGAGCGGTGGAATGGACTTGCTAGGTTTCTAAATAAAACGGCAGTACTCTCGCACAAACGGAGTATCTGCCGTTTTATTGGGAAAGCTAGTAAGTCCATTCTTAGTGTTGCTCAGTGTGTTCCTCCGAGAGAGCGGTGGAATGGACTTGCTTGGTTTCTAAATAAAACGGCAGAATTGCATTCCATTTTTATTAACAAAACTCAAATTCTAAAGCTGTATTGAAGGGATGCGGTGGATACACCGACCGGTGGATATACCGACACTACTGTTTTTGGATTATCTATCACATCGAGTATTATAGCCAATCAAAATTAATTGATCTTTTTTGCAAAGAAAACTCATCTTTGCGTAACTAATTCATTAGCGAATGTTCACAAAATAGTTCGGTGAAACTTTTCCATGAAAAAATAAATTATAGCAGCTGGCTTCAGTGGCATTTGTATTCACGTAACTGGGAAATATTTTTGATAAATAATCGATCGTAAATAAAGCTTCTAGATTGTCACGCTAACCTCTCAATCGTGTCTTAATTGCATG
>WPAE01000149.1 GCA_009773205.1 Ignavibacteria bacterium | reverse complement strand
TCATAGGAATAATTTAAGTTCTTCATTAAATCGTAATACATTTCTAAATAGTATTTTGATTTATCTTCCCAGATGTCGCTTACTTGAGATTGTAAAGTTTTTAACGCCATTGAAATAGCTAAGAATGTCTTAGGCATCTCGAAACTTCTTTCAATCAAGTTAATGACTGCAGTCGCTGTTCCGGTTTTAGTTATTTTGTAATACTTATAAGTGTCTGAAAATGTTGTAGTCTTTTCTCCAGTTGTTGTGTAACTCAAAGTGTCAACTGTTGTTATAGAAGTCCAAGTTTCGTTTGAATCGTCATTTGTGCCTTGAAAAGCAAAAGTAGTAGTTCCAACTGTACCGCTTAATGTTATTGTTAATCGTGTTCTTTCGATTTCATCTTCATTAGATTTAGTAGCATCTGTTAATCTTAAAGGCTTACATAATCTACGAAGCAATAAACCCCTTGCTTTAATATCGTTCTCTAAAAAATCGTGGGCTTTGGTAAGTATATCTGACCAATCAGTTTGATTAGTACGATAATAATCTGCTAACATTGGCTCGTACTTTGTTAAATCGGAAGTTACTACTGTTGCTTTAAGCATCTTTGCACACCTTGAATTTCTGAATCCATTTGTAAACATGAAGAGGTAATTCTCTTTCTGCTTGTCCGGTTTGTATTTGTCTGTTAGTTACCTCAACATAGAAGTAGTTAAGACTGCCGGAGAATGGTTTCACAAAAACAACTTTTTTAGTTTTCGGTTCTGTTGATTCTGGTTTAATTTCTGGTTTAATTTCTATTTTAGTTTCTTTTGCCATTTTGTTCTCATATATAAAGGGGAGTTACTCACTCCCCAATTGTTAAGTGTTAGCGCCAACTGTTGAAGCTGATGTAAGAACTTGAACTGCACTTTGTTCTACTATACCAAATGTGAATAATCCATGCCAGCCTAAGTGAGTGAAACGGCCTGGGATCTTTGAGTTAGTATCGTTCATGTATGTTCTAACTGGGAATTGTGCGCTCATTGCCATACCTAAAGAGTTATAGCCCAAGAATAAAGTATGATAAGTATCTACGCCAACGTTACCAGCATTTGCGTTTACTGATACGTTAGCAGATTCAATCCATCTAAAACCACCGTAAATACCAACCTCATTTCTTAGTACTGGTATTTCATTGTTATATTTATTTACGTCAGTCCAAGAATTAGCTGCTGTAGCGGCTTTTAGATCATACATAACATCTGGGTGAACAACTGCTACATATAAACCATCAAGTAATTTCGGTTGTTTAGCTCTGCGGAGTTTGTTATACATTCTTTGAACGTAAGCTGGGGTGATAATATCAGAAGCAGTAATTGCTGTTTCTGCTAATTGTGTTACTATTGTTTCATTTGAACCAGCTTCTAAGGCTTGAATTGCTAATGTGTCAATAGTTGAAGCTAAATTATCGCCCACGATTCTTGAAGCACCAGCGAAAGCTCTTGCACCGGAGGCGTTTTGTCCTAATGCTGTTACTGTAATATCATGTCCGTATTCAGCAATAGTTAAATTAACTTCTGTGTCTGTGATAGCTGTTGAAGTAATTTCTTCACCGTCTGTTAATGCAGAAGTAGAAGCTGAATTTTGAGCAAATTTAATAAATGTACCTACTGAGAAATTTCCTCTTTGTGTTTGAGAAATAAGCGGAGAACCTGGTAAAAAGTTTGCTTGTTCTGTTGCTGCGATAATCACACCAGCCGACCAATCTTCGACTTGTGAATAATCTAATACTGCCTTGTCAGTAATGACTGTGAATAAGTCTGCCATTGTTAGTTTCCTTTATTGACAAATTGCTCAGCCCATTGGTGAAATGTTTTAGGAACTGGTTTGTCAATGCCTTTAGATTGAGCAAATTTTTTGCTCTTATCTGTTGTTATAGTTTCGTTTGTTTC
>WPAE01000148.1 GCA_009773205.1 Ignavibacteria bacterium | reverse complement strand
GTTAAAGCATATAATCACTCTTATCACCGGTCCATCGGAATGAGGCCATGCGATGTTACAACAAAAGATGAGGATAAAATTTGGGCTAAGCTTTATGGGAGCACTAATAACCCAGGGAAAAAGAAGGTTTCTTTGGTTGGAAGCAAAGCAAGGTTAAGTAAGGTTAAGGGGGTTTTTGAGAAGGGATATGTCCCGAATTGGAGCGAAGAACATTTTCATGTTAAGCAACGGCTGGGTAAGAGGAAACCGGTATATAAGCTGCTGGACGACTTGGGAGACGATATAAAAGGACAATTCTACGAGGAGGAACTTCAACCTATTGAGGATAATCGGTATTTAATTGAGAAGGTATTGAAAAGGCGAAAGGTAGAAGGAAAAGGAGAGTGTTTTGTCAAGTGGAAAGGGTGGCCTGCAAAGTTTAATTCCTGGGTCAAGGACGAGGACGTAGAGGATATTTAAAATGAGCGACGAATCAATTATAACTCTACCCAGTACTGCAAGCACCAAATATTATCCTGGCTTTTCTTCATACCAAAGAAACCTTCTTTTTCCCCGGGTTATTTGTGCTCCCATAAAGTTTAGCCCATATTTTATCCTCATCTTTTCTGGTAACTTCGCATGGCCTCATTCCGATGGACCGGTGATAAGAGTAATTATATGCTTTAACAAAATCCTTTAATTTATCAATATACGTATAGGTTTGCTTAGCCGTAAAGTATTTCCAAATTTTTGTTTTCAGGGTTCTGTTGAAGCGCTCCACCACAGCAGCTTTCTTATCGCTATCCGAGCAAAAATGTTTGATTCCCTCTGTTTTCAAATAATTCTGAACGTCTTTATTTAAAAATTCTTTCCCTTTATCTGTTTGAATTTTTTCTGGTTTGCGTGGGGACGCTTGTTGTAATAATTCTTGAAATGCACCGAGTATTTCTTCGCCGCTTTTATTTTTCACTGGAATAACCCATGCATATTTGCTGAATACATCAATAATAGTTAAAAGAAATTTGATCCCCTTGTTTTCCGTAGAAATAGCTTGCATATCCGCCAAGTCCCCCTGCCATTGCTGATCAATTCCTCGGACCACTGTGGGATTCCTTGTAAAGTTCTTGCGTGCCTGTTTGTGCAAGCTATAGCTTGCTTGGTTTGACAAATATTTTTTAATGATTTTCCGATTAACCTTGAGGCCTTTCTCCTTTGCAGCACTTAATAGTTTTTCCACCCCACCATAGGAACCAGCATCCTCGGGGCTGTTGTAGATCTTATCAAGCTCAGCCGATATTTGCTCTTCTGAGGAGCTCTCCCCCATAGTATGTTTCATTAAATGCTTGCAGATATTGAGCAAACAACAAGGGAATAGAGCAACTACTTTGGCTTTCCTGTACTTGTTTTTGACCCTTTTCCTCCTCCTCCTTCTGGCAAAACGAGTAGGTGACAAAGAATACAAGGGCGGCTACTAGAAGAATCGTCAAAAGTTCCCTAAAGGGTTCTAACTTTACTTTCAGATCCTCATAGTATATTTCTAATAGTTCGATCACCTGTTTCAAATATTCAAATTGGTTCATAGTAGGCTTTTTATATTGAATTGTGGGCATGTGACGAAGTGATCCATAGAACAATGGTTTACTGAAAAATGATCTATATGAGGCTGCCTTGCGTGGAGATGAGGAAATGTCCATTGCAAATGAAAATGAATGTTCAAATGAGAATGCTAGATGCAAGTGTTCGCAGTGCTTTATATAGGCGAGCTAAGTGAAACCAAGATGCTGAATGCTACGAACAGCGAGGGCAACTAAATCATCAATACCAACTATGCTGAGGGACCTCAGTTCTTCGCGCGCATAATCACCGAGCAGCTTGCGATAGAGATGAATGCGAAGGGAAAGTTGCAGAGGAGTTGGCGCAGTGAGGGATGGGAGCACGCAC
>WPAE01000147.1 GCA_009773205.1 Ignavibacteria bacterium | reverse complement strand
ACTCGATGAATTACTTCGAATTATTTTGGTAATTTCTTGGCCAGGTTTGATATATTTGCTATATCATTCTATGACTAATTCATTTCTCATTAGTTAGTTGTTCCTTTTCCTAAATGCCTAATTCCGATCGTTTGTCTCTTATTGTTCAAATTCCCTCGAAGAGCTAAGTCGAAATACCTATTTTCTACGTTCTTAAAGGGTGAGACTTAATTCCTTCATATACGTAGACTTAATGCTCATTCCATCAGCTCTATTTATAATACAAACATGAACTAGTTATATCTATCCTTCCTTAATTTGATTTACTCGACGGTCCATTGTTCCTCCTTCGAGTCCTTTCCCTCGAGTACGTATACTCTTCACGCTAATTACCTTCGACTCGCCGGAACAACTACGCGACGCGTCAATATATTTCCTTCGTTATTTCCTATTCAATTATTGTGTTATTTTCTATTTCTATCCTTTCAGCGAGAAAATCTCTGATTCATGTCTGCAACCTCATTTCAGTTGCGAATCTTAAGTCTAGATGGTGTTAGCATAGCACTACCGTGGGCAGCCTCAAACTTTCCAATTCCTTTCATTCTTGTTGGGCGAATAAACGGACTTCGGGCCAGATATCATATCTGTATTTAGGTTTCCTTACAATTTTCATTAAAATTTGGAAAAATTGCACTAAAATTGTAATTTTTCATTGAGTTTTTAATATATAATTTGGAAAATTTCTCTGGCGTCCGGGGGGCTCCGCCCCCCGGAACCCCCCACGCGGCGACCCTCCGTCTAGCCTTTGGCCTTGTCCAAAAACTCCCCCGGACCGTGTCAACGTATGCTCCGGAACCTTAGAAAATTGGAGAAATAATGGTCAAAAATCAATTTTCCATTGAGGAGATTTTGTAATAGAAAACCAAAAACTTTCTGAAAAATTGCATAACTTATTGATTTTTAGCCCAAAGGCTCAAAGGTTTGACGCTAAGATTCTTAATTCCTTTTAGATTTCGCATAGATTTTCAATAAACCATCACAGTTACTTTTATTTATATTTAAAATGGCTTCTGAAAATCAAAAAATATCTCGTAATTTATTGAAAATTTCAGAATATTGCATGTTTCCGTTGATTTTTCGGCAAGGCTTTTAATAAACTAGCTTCGGGTGGCTCGGCCGCCCCCTGAAACCCCCTACAAATGCAAAATTCTAAGTTTTATCAATTTTGAGCAAATTTCCGCGAATTCTATAAATTGTTTAAAAATTCGAAAAATCATCATTAAAATTATCAAAAAATTGAAAACCTTTCCCTCTAAATTGTATTTTTTCATTGATTTTTAACAAAAAAATTTTATAAACTTCTCCGGCGTCCGGGGGGTGGCTATGCCCCCGGACCCCCTACGCGGCGGCCCCCTTTTACGCCCTCCCGTGGTGGACGTCGTTTTCCCTCATGCGGAATATCACTGCGGATGCTATTGGTTGTTAACCTTTTTCATTATGTTTGTCGAGAAATCTCAAACTCGTATTAGATTGTTCAACATAGAGGAAACTTGCGTCACTTTTCCAATTTTTCTTTAAATTTCTGCAATATTGTCTGAAAATTTGCAAAACTCGAAAATTTTCGCACATTCTTTTAAATTTTAGTTGAAATTTTTCTTTTTTCTATCAATTTTCGACGACATTTTTGGCACGATGTCCGGCGATCACCGGACCCCCTACCAGGCGCCCCCTGCCAAGCCTTTTGCCTGGCCCAAATTAATTCCCGTCCCAGACCCCCGAACCATGTCAAATTATGCTCCGCTTTTGCACCCATCACGTGGCGGCCCCACTTTTAAGCCCCTCGCTGGTGGACTTCGATATCCCCAAAAATTCCCGTTGGCGCTAGTGTACACTGTACCGAATTTCATGAAATTTGTCTCCGGATAACTTTGTCTCCATTGTTTC
>WPAE01000465.1 GCA_009773205.1 Ignavibacteria bacterium | reverse complement strand
CTTAGAATGGTATAATTCCTGATACTTAAACCGTATTTATCTCTATCATCCCACCTCGCTAAGATTCTACTATATGGACATTGTACCTCTGGAAGGTTTAATTATTTTCCAACTACCAACTATTGCCATAGGAATATCTCCAGGCAGGAACGGCGAATTTCAAATCCGATTGTAAAACCTTAGTAATGCTTAAATCCTGATAATTAAACCTTATTAATCTCTAGCATACAAACCTAGCTAAGTTTCTACTCTATGGACCTTGTACCTCTGGAAGTTTTAATTATTTTCCTACTAGCAACTATTGCCATAGGAATATCTCCAGAGAGGAACGGCGAATTTCAAAACCGATTGCAAGTCCTTAGTAAGGCTTAAATCCTGATACTTAATCCCTATTAATCTCTAGCAATAATACTTAAATCCTGATACTTACTCCCTATTAATCTCTAGCAATAATAAAACCTAGCTAAGTTTCTACTCTATGGACCTTGTACCTCTGGAAGTTTTAATTATTTTCCAACTAGCAAATATTGCGAGAGGAATCTCTCCAGGAAGGAACAACGAATTTCAAATCCGATTGCATCACCTGAGTATGGCCTAAATTCTGATACTTAAACCCTATTTATCTCAGGCATATCGCACCTCGCTAAGTTTCTACTATATGGACCATGGACCTCTGGAATTTTAAATATTTTCCTACTAGCAAATATTGCCAGAGCAATATCTCCAGGGTGGAACGGCGAATACCAAATCCGATTGCAAAACCTTAGTAAGGCTTAAATCCTGATACTAAACCCTATTTATCTCCAGCATATCCCACCTCGCTAAGTTGCTACTATATGGACCTTGTACCTCTGGAAGTTTTAATTATTTTACTACTTGCAACTATTTTGCCAGAGGATTATCTCTAGGGATGAACGGAGAATTTCAAATCCGATTGCAGCACCTTAGTATGGCATAAATCCTGATACTTAAACCGTATTTATCTCTAACATCCCACCTCGCTAAGATTCTACTATATGGACATTG
>WPAE01000057.1:19168-19584 GCA_009773205.1 Ignavibacteria bacterium | reverse complement strand
GTTAGCAATGATTTGTTTGATGATAAGTTCAGTAACAAGGAACTTGAGGTATTTATTCATTTATCTGAAGGATTAACCAACAAAGAGATTGCAGAGAAAATGTATGTAAGTAAAAAGACAGTTGAAACTCATCTTTTTCATATTAAAGATAAGATGGGACTGACAAGTGTTCGTGAACTGCGAAAATTTGTCAAAATTCGCCACACAAAAGAGAGCACGTCTAAAAATTAAGTGTTTACACTTAGAAAAATCAGTAAAAACACTTAGAAAAATCAGTGTTTATACTGATGTTTTTACGTATGTCCGTACCGTATATTTCTCACCAAAATTAATAAACTATTACAAATTTATGTCAGTGTCCACAATAGAATACACAATAACTGATAAGCTAAGAAATTTTAGAAAAGCAATTTACT
>WPAE01000057.1:0-19102 GCA_009773205.1 Ignavibacteria bacterium | reverse complement strand
AAAGTTACAACAACAAACCGCACTGAGAATAACCGTATTACTTTTCTTAGTTTTCTTTCTGTTTGCAGTTTACGGAACAGCTATTGGCATAAATGAAGACTGCGGCTGTTACGGAAAAATAATTAAGAGTGAGTTTGATTGGATGATGATTGTGAGGAATGCTGTGTTACTTACTATATCCATAATAGTTACAAAAAAGATTGAAAATAAATGCCCTGGCGCCGGGCAAAAACAAACTAATAAACCAATAAAATGAGGTGTATAATGAAAAAAGTAAGAGTTGTTTTGTTGCCATTTTTTCTTTTTGCAGTACTTGTTGTAAACTTTCTTTTGTTGCCTAAGAATATAGAGGCTGCAAGAGAACCAGCGGGCTGCACTAATTTCGACTGTTATGGTGGGCCAAAAAATTGTGCAACTATTCATCTGGGTGGTGGTGAATATGGTTTTTGCCATAAGTATGATGACATAATTGCACGTTAATTAAGATAGGATGGATGCACGGCAGAGATTGTGCATCTTATCAATATTAATGTTGGATAAAATGACTACTATAAAAAGGTATTTCGGATGAAAAAATGCTTTGATTATTGCTCAAATTCAAAGTGCAAAAACTCAATTTGAGGCTTTTTAGAGTAGGCTCATTTTTAATTTTTAATCTTCTGAATGAGGGTAAAAATGTTAAATAAATTTATTGTCTTATTGTTATTATTAATGTTTTGTAACTGTGTGTGTGCTCAAAGTGATAAACTTTCTATTAAGTTGAAAATAAACAACATTGAAAAAGAAATTTACTTTTCCAAATCATCTGTTGTTCAGTTACAAAAAAGAAAAATATACAACAAAAGAATAAATAAGATTATTGAGTTTGGAGGTATAAAAGATTCACTCTTATTTTCTCCCTCGGGGATCAAAACCGACAAAAGAGGCAATATTTTTATATTAGATTATGTCGGCAGGTTTGTTAAGAAATTTTCCACTAACGGCAAATTAATAAAACAATACGGTCGTTCTGGAAGAGGACCAGGTGAATTTTTAACTCCATTCAGAATATACTTGGACGTGCAAGATAGCTTATATGTTTATGATAACCAGAATATGAAGTTAACGGCATTTCTTGAAAAAATTTATGAGTTTAACACTACCAATGGGTTATTCATAGAGTTTTGCCCAATTTCTAAGTGGAAAATAATAATATTAAAAGGAGAACCTAATTCTGTCGAGCTAATGGAAACTAGAAATATAAACGGTAAGTTATTAAGTAAGTTTGAAAATTTGTTAGAGAAAAAGGTTATTCCTCCAGAATCATTTTATTTGGCAAATATTATAGCGGGTAATATACTGAGGTTATCATCAAGTAGAATTGTACACATACCAGAGTATTATAATCAATTAATTTTTTATAACGAAAACAAAATAGAAAGAATAACATCAACTGTAGATGGTCCATCAAATCCGCTGTTCAAAATAGAATCAAGAGGTAAAGGATCGATTCTTAATTTCAATGATTTAGAAAAATACCAGATTAATCATAACTCATTTGTTATTAATAATGACATTTATGTGTTAAGTAAACCGGGTACAAAGAACAAGAAGCTTATGTTTGATATTTATAGTAGTGAAAATGGTTCTTATAAATACTCAATCCGAATACCTATACCTGAGGATTTTTATATTATACATATGACCGATAATAAAATTTATCTAATAACTACTGAAATGAAAGTTGCAATTTACTCATATGAATAAGAAATTATTAGTGCTTTTATTCGTGATTAGTTCACTCTTTACTTACTTTTTATACCAAAATAATGTATACAATCGTAGTAAAACAACATATTCAAGTGAAGATCAAGTTATATCTTCTCTTAAAACGAGATTAGTAGGAAAATCATTTCGGTCGCTAAATTGGAATTATAATACTTTAACAAAATCGGCTGATTTTTTTGTAATATATATTCCTAGTGAAACATGCTACAGTTGCCTTCGTAATCTTATCGAAACTTTTAATGAGTATAATAGTCAAGAATATGTCTATATAACAGCTAAAAATCCCAATCCTTCAGTTGTAGGACTTATTAAATTCTATAACTTATTCCCAAAGGTTTTACCTGAAGAAGAAAATTTTGTTTTACGTATATTGTTGTCAAATAAAGTACTAAATAAGCCGGTAGTTTTATATATTAAAAACAGTATTGTAATTGATATAAAAATTGTGTTCGACAAAGAGTCTTTTAAAAAATAATTCCTTAATGCTTTGAACTTATCTTTCTCTATCCGCCGCCCAATAACAGTAACAGTAATATTTATTGCTGTTACACTGCTTGGCATTTTTGCATTTAGCAATCTTGGTGTAAACTTATTGCCTAATGTTAATCTGCCTCATTTAATGGTTCAAACTACTTACCCCAATGCAATGCCTGAGGAGGTAGAAAAGCAAATAACCGAACCGCTAGAAAGCGCAGTTGGTACAGTTACCGGTGTAAAGAAGGTAACTTCTGTTTCTAAAGAAGGTGTTTCTGTTATTTCTGTAGATTTTGTTTGGGGAACTGACATGAAGTACGCGCTTCTTTCTCTAAGAGAAAAGTTAGACAACATGAGTTTTGCTTTACCCAAAGAAGCGGGCAGACCAACAATCATCCGCTCGGATCCTTCTGCTACGCCGATAATGACTTTAACACTAGCAAGCAAGCGAGTGAAGAGTGAAGAACGTAGAACGAAGAGTGATTCAAACTCTACACTCAATACTCTACACTCTACACTATACATCGATCATTCTTCCGATCCAGCCGACATAGAAAAACTCATCACTTTAAAAGAAGCCGGAAGAGTTGTTTTTAAGCGGCGGCTTGAGCAGATAGAAGGTGTAGCTCAAGCAATAATTACCGGCGGATTGGAAAGAGAAATTTTAATAAATGCTGACGCTGTAAAACTAAACTCATTAGATTTAACATTTGATGAAATTGGTTTGGCGCTAAAAGGAGCTAACCTAAATATGCCCGCAGGGTCTATTATGAAAGGATTGTTCCGCTACTCACTGCGAACACTAGGCGAGTATAAAACAGTTGAAGACATTAAAAAAACTGTAGTTAAGAAGAACATAAACGGAAGCACAATATTAGTTGAAGATGTTGCCGAAGTTTTGGAAAACTTTAAAGAGCGCGAAGGGCTGACTCGATTTAATGGAAACGAAAGTGTTGGCATGCTAATATATAAACAGCCGGATGCAAACACTGTAACAATTTCTCAAGAAGTAAAGGAAACAATAGAATCGCTAAAGAAAGATTATCCCGATTACAATTTGCAGATTGTAAGCGATCAATCAGGCTTTATTGAAAACGCAATAAGCAATGTTAAGCAAGAAATTTTCTACGGTGGAATACTTGCTGTAATAGTACTCTTTTTCTTTCTCGGCAATATCCGCCACATTTTAATAATTGGTATAACAATACCTGCTTCGTTAATAATTACAATACTTCTGCTCTATCTCTTTGATATTAACTTCAACATAATTTCTCTTGGCGGGCTTGCCGTAGGAGTTGGTATGCTGCTTGATAATGCCATCATAGTTATTGAGAATAATACACGCTATAGAGAGCTTGGATTTAGTAACCGATTGGCAGTAATTAAGGGGACAAAAGAAGTTTCTATGCCGATTGCAGCTTCAACGCTTACAACAATTGCGGTTTTTTTGCCTCTTATTTTTGTTGAGGGAATTGTAAGCGAACTCTTTAGAGACAATTCACTTGCAATTGCTTTTTCGCTGGCAACTTCTGTTGTTACTGCGCTTACATTAATTCCAATGTTAGATAGCCGCGAAAGTTATACGCTTATTAAGAACAGAGAAAAATATTTCAATGGTTATCTTGAAATTCATAAACCAATTAATGTTAGTCTTCTCAAAAAAATTACATGGTGGATTAAACTTCCTTTCAAAATTCTTTTTAAGTCTTTTATTTATCTCTTTGCGTTAATTTATATTCAAACTGCTTCGCTTATTAGCCCTAAAATGCAGCGTTTTTTCAAGGCTACGGATAAGCAGCTTGAGAATCTGATAATGAAATATGAAATTTTGCTTGAATGGGCTCTCAATAATAAAAAGAAAGTACTTCTAATTACCGGCGGTTTGTTTCTTATAACTGTTTTTGCCCTTATTGATATGAAAAAAGAGTTCATACCTAAAGGGGCAGCAGAAGAATTTATTATAGACATTGAATATCCGGCGGGTACTTCTTTACGCGGCAACGCTGAACTAACCTCAAAAATTGAACAAGCAGTTCTTAACACGCCACACGTAAGCGCAGTTGTTTCAAACATTGGAAGGGTTAATGAATTTGATTTTATGAACAAAGAACAGATAAGTGTAAACAAAACCAACCTCATTGTAAAATTAGATTCTTACGAAAATTATTATGATGTACATGCCTCGCTAAGAAATACTCTCGCTTCGCTAAAAGGAATTAAATATGCTTTTAAGGATGTAAAAACATCTTACTCCATACTAATCAATCCTTCCGAAAATGATATAGCTATTAAGGTTAAGAATAAAGATTTGGATAAATCTTTTGAAAAAGCTGGATTAATTGTCGCTAAAATCAATAAACAAAATATAGAAGGGATAAAAGAACTTAGAATAGGTTTGGAAAGAGGAACACCCGAATACACATTAACAATTAACCGTGAAAAATGCCTTGCTAATGGAGTTAGTGTAAGCGCTGCGGCAAATCAAATTGTGAGTTTGGTTAAGGGAAATGTTGCAACCTACTTTTCAGATTTTGATAAGAAGATTGGAATAAATGTTAGAACGGGCGAGCAAGAAAGAGATAATCTTGATAAGGTTCTAAATAATTATGTTAAAGGAACAAACTCAAATGCCCAGCTAAAAAATTTAGTAGATTATAAATTTGGGTACAATTACAACGAAATATGGCGGGAAGACCAAGCAAGAACACTTTACATTTTTGCTTCTTTAGATAACGCAGATATAGACGATGTTATTAGTAAGATTGAAAATGTTATTGGAACAATTCCTAAATCACACGAAGAATTTATTACTACTGGCGGCGTAAACGAAGAGATTATCAGTGCGTTTTCTGCGCTTTACATCGCATTGATAATTTCAGTTTTGTTAATGTTTATGGTACTCGCATCGGAGTTTGAGTCCTTAGTATTTCCTTTTGTTATTTTGTTTTCTGTTCCGCTTGGCTTAATTGGCGGTGTTCTTTTTTTATACCTATTTGGTGAAAGTATTAGTATCATATCGCTCATGGGTTTAATAATTCTCGTTGGTATTGCCGATAATGACGCTGTGGTTAAAGTTGAATTTATAATGAGAAAAAGAGAAGAGGGATTATCGGTTCACGACGCAATAGTTGCTGCCGGTAAAGAAAGATTTAGACCGATTGTTATGAACAGTCTTACCGTTATGTTTGGTATGATACCTATGGTAATCGGAATAGGAGCAGCAACACAGCTTCGTGTTTCATTGTCTTTAGCTGTAATTGGTGGATTAATTTCTTCAACATTTTTAACATTAATAATTGTTCCAGTGCTATATTCTTATGCAGAAAAATTTTCTAAGAAAAAGTTTGGTAAATAAATCTGCTTTTCTCAGTTTAATCAGTTGTATCCGCGTTCTATTTATTCGGAGGAAAAAATGAAAATTAAAACATGGTTTGCAGCAGTAATCGTAATAGCTTTATTAGTTGTAGTTGGATTGTTTCTTTTCTCTGGCGGAGCTGAAACTGCAACAGAAGATCAATCAGATATAAACTATGATAAGCTGGATGAAGTTGTCTTTGATGTTGTAACGAAACCGGTTATCATAGGAAATTTGCTTCTATATATTAACGCTAATGGAATAGTAAGAGCATCAGAAGAATTGGAAATTACTTCCAACGTCAGCGGCATTATAAGTAATCTAAATATCTATGAAGGCAAAACTGTAAATAAAGGAGAACTATTAATCAGTCTTGATGATAGAGAATATGAATTGGCGCTTACAGACGCAAAAGCAAAAGTTACAGACGCAAGAATTGAATATGGCTTTTTGATGAAAGAAAACAGTACGGAAAAGTTAGATAATACTCAAGCGCTCGAAATCCAAAAACAAATTGATAGACTTGAAGAAGATTATAAAACAAATAAAATTGACGATAAGAGATATAGCGAGCAGCGAGACGAACTTGATATGAAACTGCTATTCTCCGGAGCTAAAAGGGAAGAAGTTGTGCTAAACAAAAGCGGGCTTACTACGGCAATTAATGCTTACAAGAGAGCTAAACTTAATTATGAGTACACAAGAATTACTGCTCCCTTTAAAGGCGTTGTTGGGGATTTTGATTTGGTAAATGGTCAAAGAATAAACTCCGGGCAAAAGCTCTGTAAGCTTTTTAATAATTCTACCTTGAGAATTGATGTTGGAGTATTAGAAAGTGATGTAACAAAAATAAGTGTAGGCTCAAGCGCTCAGATTGAAATTCCTTCGTTAGCCGGACAGAACTTTATTGGCAAAGTTGTAAATGTTAGTCCTTACATAGATAAAGAAACAAAAACATGTAAAGTAACTGTGCAAATACTAAATGCCTCAAGCAAACTAAAACCGGGAATGTTTGTTAAAGTTAACATTGAAACAACCAATCTTCAGAACAGAAGAACGATGAGTTTATAGAAGTCTTGAACGGTGTAGAACCAAAAGAGAATGTAATTGTAGAGGGTCAATACACATTGGCGCATGATGCGAAAGTGAAAGTGATAAAATAAAATGCACCTATTATTAAACATAAAAATAATTTGTGCTACTAACTAATCACAACTTAATGGAGGTCGCAATGAACAAAAACCATTTGTCAAAAGAAGAGTTGTCCTAAAAAGGACAATAAGCGTTTTGTTTTGTAGCTTAATTTTGGCTGTATTCTTTAGCTACAACCATACCTTTGCAAAGAAACAAGTAGATTGGATGTATCAATGCCTTAGCCAAACTCAATGTTCAATATATGGTGCTGATCAGTGCGGTATGGCATATGTATTTTATTTAGATGGCTCAAATGACTCTCACGCATGTTATGAAACGGTTGTATATCCATAACTAAAGTTGTTTTTTTAATGAGCTAATTCTTTGTCTTGAGGAGTTCTTGAGAAGATTTTTAGAACTCCTCTTTATTAATTTTGTCCAACTTTAGTAAAAAACAGCTTTTAAGAAAATTTAATAATATCGCTTTTGTTATCAATTGTGGAGAATTAACATGAAGATAAAATGTTGTTTTGTGAATGCAATCTTTTTATTAACTCTTATTTATTTTACAATTAATGTAACTGAATGCTATGGACAACAGGGTTTTACTTTCTTTACATTAAACATTAACGAAGTAGATACAAAAATCTATTTCAAAGTAAAACCTAAACAACAAATAGGAGAAAGAAAAATACTAATAAAACAAATTAATAAAGAATTTGAATTTGGTGGGGAAGATGATACTACAATGAACTTTCCCACTAGAATTAGTACAGATGCTTCTGGCAATATTTATCTTCTTGACCAAATGTCAAGGTCTATTAAAATATATTCCAAATCAGGCAAGTTTATAGGAAGTTATGGAAGAAAAGGAAATGGGCCTGGGGAATTTAACTTCGCAACAGAATTTAGTATTACAAGTAATGGTGATATTTATGTACTAGACAATTCAGCAAAAAGAGTAACCATATTTGGGAAGAAAGTTTCAACATTCCAATTATCAAATTCATCATTTCCTTTAAAAATTTGTCCAATTGGTAATAATAAAATAATTTGTCTTAAGTCCGACTTTGGGAAAATAGATTTACTAGATATTTATACTATTGGGGAAAAAGATAAATATTCAGTTAGTAGCATTATTGATGAATCAAGTAAGCCTAAAGGTTCGTTTACATTTAGCTCTGTGTTAGACGGGGAATTAATAAATCTCGAACATGATAGATTTGTACATATCCCTCGTTATTTTAATCATATCTATTTTTATAACAAAGGTAGACTTGAAAGTGCAATAACAACTATTGATAGAGAAACAAATCCAAAATTGGAAATGAGTTTCAATATGCAAGGTGGGGGAAGTAAAGATAGAGCTTTGAGAAATTATGATACCAATTTGCGTACATTTCTTTTAGGGGAACAACTTTATATTTTAAGTGTCCCCGCCACATCAATAGATAATGGTATTATTTTTGACGTATATGAAATTCTTGACGGAACATATATCAGCTCAATAAAACTAATGCCAAACTCAAAATTTATTCAGCTCCATTTAACTAAGAAAAAACTTTACTTGCTTACCGACGATTTCAAGATTAAGGTGTATTCATACAAATAGTCACGATTTCACATAAATAAAAGGGAAAGAGTACAATGAGAAATATTACTTCGTTTAAGTACAACTTGCTTCTACCGATATTCTTTGTTGGATATTTGTTGTTAATATATAATGATCATTTGCATGGTTGTACTATCTCAGCAACTAGTAATTATTTCCAAGATGATGTAATGGAGGAGCGCATAAAAGAAAAACTAATTGGAAAGTCTTCTTTATTGTTTCGCCCGCTAATTAAACATACTCTTAATAAGAAAGATTACTTGTTGATTTATATCCCATACAATTCTTGTGGCGCTTGTACTGAAACAATACTTTCCATATCTGCAAAATATGATAAAGAAAAAATATTTTTAGTAATTCAGAAATCTCATGATCAAATTGTAAGCTCATTAATAAAATATTATAAGATGAAAGCCAACTCGTTTATCGTCAGTAATGATGTATTCCCTTCAATAATAAATGAAAATCTCGATCATAAAAATCCGTTGGTAATTGTTATTAAAAACAATAAAATTATAAAGGTATTGTTTCTTGAGAATAATATAGATGTGGAATTGAATAAAGTTTATTCTGAAATTAAATAACTAAACTAATAGTAATTCTTGGTTCGAATTCAGTTAATTATAGTAATCTCTCATTGCATTAAAAAAAAGAGATTATGTTAAAAATATATAACAAAAATTCAGTATACCTATTCTTAAGAATAAAAAGTTTAGCCTAACTTGAAACAAATATGCTTCAGAACAGAGTTCTCATTCCAAAAGAAGCTTTATTAGTTAGAAGAACGATGAGTTTATAGAAGTCTTGAACGGTGTAGAACCAAAAGAGAATGTAATTGTAGAGGGTCAATACACATTGGCGCATGATGCGAAAGTGAAAGAGGTTAAATAATGTTGAATTTTGAGTTATGAATTATGAATTGACACTAGAATTATAAAATGTAGTTGGTAATGTAAAAGTTATTTGAGGAAATTGTACTTAGTTGAAAAAGGTATTTCACTTATTTTTATTAAAGCCGGTTACAACCGGAATGTTTTTCTTAAGCGTTCTGGTAATCGGAATTGTAGCTGCATTCAACTTACCAATCGAGCTAACTCCGAACGTAGAATATCCAAGTCTATCTATAACTGTTTCGTGGCGTGGCGTTTCGCCAGAAGCCGTAGAAGCTCATCTTACTTCTCCAATTGAAGCAGAGCTTGCAACAATTATGGGAGTGAAGAAAATATCTTCTACTTCTACAGAAGGGAATGCAAGTATATCAATAGATTTCCACCCTGAAACAGATATTAACTTTGCACGGATAGAGATAAATGAAAAGCTTTCCTCTTTAAGAAATTCATTGCCCGATGGTGTCTCGGCGCCGCGGGTTACTCCTTATGTGCCAAAAGACTTTAGAGATTTGCAAGGATTCATTACCTATTCTGTTTCGGCAAACAGAACTGCAAACGAAGTAAGAAAATATTTGCTTGAAAATGTCCTGCTTCCTCTAAAAGCAATTGATGGAGTATCAAACGTAGAAATTAGAGGAGGCAATAATCGTCTCATTGAAATAATTCTGGATTATAACAAAGTAAGAGCGCTTGATATTAAGAATGAAGAAATTACTAACGCTGTTAATGAAGCCGAGATAATTAAATCTGCTGGTAAAATTATTTACCAAGAAGGTCAAATATTTCTAAAGATTAATAATTCAATCTCAAATCCGCTCGATATACAAGAGCAGATTGTTAAAATATTACCTAATGGACAAACGATACGTATCAGAGATATTTCTAAAATTAATGATGACTTTGAAGAGCCTCAGAGCTATTACCGCATAAATGGAAAAGAAACTGTTACTATCAATATCAGCAAAGAACCCGGCTCAAATACTTTGCTTGTTGCAAATGCAGTTATGACAAAAATGGATGAACTCGGTTCAAAATTTCCTACTGATTATACTTATATAAAAGAAATTGATAAAAGTGAAGACATAAAGAAAGATTTAGACGAACTTTACAGAGACGGACTGTACTCGGTTATAATTATATTTTTAGTTATCCTAATAATATTTAGAGACAAAAAATATCCATTCATTATTCTTTCGTCGTTAGTCTTTTCATTTCTATCAGCATTTATACTCTTCTTCATTTTTAATATTTCGCTAAATATAATTACCATTGCAAGTTTTATAGTTGGCTTTGGTTTTAAAGTTGATAACGCAATTGTCGTTCTCGATTATTTAGAAAAACATTATGATGGTAAAGGAATTAGACGGCTTACAGTACTGTTAAAAGAAATATTTCTGCCATTATTCACATCAACCTTTACAATTATTGCGTTATTTATTCCGCTAGTGTTTTTAACCGGGGAACTAAAATTATACTTTGTTCAATTTGCATTAGGTATTGCTTCAACATTATTCGCTTCGTTAGTTGTTTCTTTTACAGTTGTGCCATTATTGTTTAGGATATCTTATAATTCAAATAAAGCTGTTAAATACAAGTCTGATGAGGTAAATCTAGGCGCTAAGTTTTATTCTTATGTGGTTGAGAAAATTATAAAGCATAAAAAAATAAGTATCGCATTTTTAATTTTGGTTATTGGAATGCCGGTTTGGGAAATTCCATCACGAATAGAGAAAGAGAGTTTTATAGCTGAAGCTTACAATTCCCTTTTTGATTCGGAAGCATATCAAGAAATCAGACCTTATTTAAATTATGCGTTGGGCGGCGGACTTAATTTGTTTTTCAACCACGTCAGCCGAGGTGAAATGTGGCGTTACGGAGAAGAAACTTATCTTTCAATTAGGCTTGAACTGCCGAACGGAAATAAAATTGAAAGAATAAATAAACTATGCCACGATTTGGAAAAAGAAATTCTCTCTTACAAAAAAAACATAAAAGTACTAATTGCTAATGTAATAGACGAAGAAACAGCTTACTTAAAAGTTGAGTTTACTCCAGAACAAGCAAATACTGCATTCCCATTTCTGCTTAAAAATTATGTTACAGCTTATGCAACTAGGCTTGGCGGTGTTGATTCTTATGTTTACGGATTTGGCCCCGGCTTTTCTAATGCAGGAGGCGGTTCAAGCAGTATGTTTAATGTTACCGTTAAAGGATTTAACTATGAACGTGTTAAAGAAATTGCAGAAAAGTTTAGAGAAAGGATTAAACGCAATCCAAGGGTTGATAATGTAGATATTGATCGTTCTAAGTTTTATTGGAGCGATGATACTTATGAGATAGTTGCAAAGATAGAGAGAGACAAGCTCAAAGCTTATGATATTTCTGTTGCCGAACTGTTTTCGATTGTTGCTAAAAACAGCGGCGGAAATATTGGCTACCAAAGATTTAGAATAAATAATGATGAAGTTGATTATCGCGTTAAGTTCAGCAATTATGATAATGTACAGCTTAAAGATTTGGAAAACTTGGTTGTTAACGAAAGAAAGAATGAAAATCTCAAAATAAAAGACTTGCTAAAATTCGAAGAGCAGAAAGTTTTGTCAGCTATCAACAGAGAAGACCAGCAATATGTAAGAAACATTTCTTTTGAGTTCAAGGGACCATATAAGTTTGGAAGTAAATTTCTCGAATCATCAATAGCTTCAATGAACGTTCATGAAGGATATTCAATAAAACCTGCTGAATTTACTTTCATGTTTGGCGAAAAAGAGGAACTTGATCTTCTAATCGTTTTTGCTGCTGCTATTCTTGTGATACTAATGATTTGCGCCGCTCTATTTGAATCATTTAAGAAACCACTAATTATTCTCACTTCGATACCATTTGCTTTAGTTGGTTCTGTTTTTCTTTTTTGGTTAGGCAATTACAGCATAGAACGCGGCGCTTATGCCGGAATGCTTTTACTGATAGGCTTATCGGTTAGTAATTCAATTGTGATGATTAATTATCTCTCCGAAAATGTAAAATATTTTACCACTCAAGAAATCATACAATTATCAACCACAAGATTGCGAGCTATATTAACAACTACTCTAACAACTTTTACTGCTTTAATTCCTTTTGTATTGAGTGATGATTCTACATTTTGGAGAAATCTTAGCTTAAGTATTATAGGTGGAATTATTGTTTCAGCTTTATATGTAGTTATTTTTCTGCCACTCGTTTTTTCAATGTTCACTAAACACAATATCTATTTCAAGTCAACTACTTATGGTCTCCTAAAAAAATAATAAAGTGAATTTTGAGCAATAAAAACAACAGTGAAAGAGGAGTTTTAGTTTTAATAAGTTACGTTACGCAGAAATCTGGTTTAGTGATGCTGTTAGAAAAAATTCTGTTTGTTGTCTGTCTTTCCACCATGATTTAACTTATTAGCCACACCGGCTATGTAGAAATGCTTGGAAGGCAGGAAAATCACAAAGTGCGTAACATCGGTTATCAATGAGCCTACTCTAAAAAGCCATGATCATTATTAAAAAATGTTGTTTTCGACTTACCCGCCCGACCCTCCATAAAACGGCGGCGGACAAGCCCGCCTGCCTCATCAGTCTAATCTTGGCGGGCATGAAATCGTAATCAGAAATTGTCAAAATTACCTTTTTTAGATTCGGCTCATTAATGTTTTTCCTAAATTTCGATCCAAAATTAGAGAACAAATTGCACTGCTATAAAATTGCTTTATTTCTTTGCGCGCTCAGCTTATCTTTTATTTCTGCTCAGAATGGAATTGTTAAATCTTATTATCCAAATCGAGCTATTAAGAGCGAGCTTAGCTTTGTTAATGATATTCTTGACGGAACTGTTAGGTATTATCATGAAAATGGTAACATAAAATTGGAGCAGAATTTCAGCCGCGGAATTCTAAACGGCTGGATAAAAGAATATTACGCTAACGGAAATCTGAAAGAAGTTTTTTTTGTTAAAGATGGTGTTTTAGATCGAGACAAAAAACTTTATGCAGAAAATGGACAATTGTATGAACTAATAACTTATAATAATGGAGTTGCTTCGGTTAGAAAAATTTTTGAAACAGACCAGGTTATAAGTGATGTGCAAATAAAAACTGATGAAAAAATTCAACACGTTAAACAGGATGTAGTTAAAGAAGATAATATAAAGCTGGCTTTTCCTATTGGCGGCATTGAAGCTGTGCAAAGTAAAATTGTTTATCCAGAACACGCTCTAAAATATGGACTTGAAGGCATGGTGGAATTGGTTGTTACAGTCGATGAAACCGGAACTCCAATTAAAACACTTGTGAAAAAAGGAATTGGATTGGGCTGCGATGAAGCAGCAATTAATGCTGTCATGAAAAGTAGGTTTTACGCTTCCATCAAAAATGATACACCGGTTTTATCTGAAACTCCAATTGCTCTTGAGTTTAAACTTCCTAAATTAAAAGATGAACCTGTAATTGCTAAATATGAAACCAAAAGTGAGGCTGCTAAGCCCGAAAGAAAATTTGAAGAACATCTTTCCGTAATTTGTGAAGCCGATAGGTGTCCGCGTCCGGATGATGATCTTGCTACAATTTATTCCCGGTTTGAAATTCCTACTGTTGCTAAAGCTCTCAAACTACGAGGAATGATAATAATTGAAGGATTTGTTGACAAAGATGGAAATCTGAAACAAACGAAAATTATTGACGGAATTGGCTATGGCTGCGATCAGCTTGTTGAAAACTCTTTGGTAAAAAGTAAATTTAATCCGGCTCTAAAAAAAGGTGAACCGGTTGAAGCAAAAATTGTTTTAAGCTTTCCTTTTAGTTACGCCACTGAGCGTTGATTTAATTAGTTCAAGAAGTTCTTTTTGAATTTCAATTCCGCGGTTTCTTCCATACCATAAATGGAGCTGCTCAAGAAATTCTTCTTTTGTTTTACCTTCGGCTTTTAGTTTTGCAATAAGTTCTACAGCAGCTTTTGGTCTCGGTCCCCATTTACATAATTCATTCCCATCTAAATCGAAAACTGCAAGTTTTGGTATGCCGCGCGTTCCGTTTGTTTGGTATTGATCCATAATATCTAAGTTCTTATCTCTTGGTAGAATCCGCAAATTAATATTTGTATTAAGTTTTGCAATCTCTGCAAAGTATGGAATAATCTGAGCAGAATCTGAACACCAATCTTCAGAAATTACCATCCACAATTGAGGCTCTTTTATTTTGGTAACAACTTCAGTTAATTCACGGCTTGCAGAAAAAGTTTTATGAATTCTATTTACTCGCTGAAAATTAATTTTAGTAATCTTTAGATGTTCATGTTCTTCTTTTGGATAAGTAGAGTAATCGGTCAATCCCGATTTACTTTTCAATTCTGCATAGTATTCTTCATAAGTTAAACCGTTATGAGGACGTTTTTCCGAGAAAAAATTTTGCATAAATGTTCCCTATTAGTTTTTCAAAATTATCAACTTACGTGAGATGAAGAAATCCCATATTTGATTCTGTACAAGATTTAAATCAAATTGTAGAGTAGAATAGACACAAATCAAATCAACTATCAATTTTTCCAAATATTCTTACTATTCTTCTGGCACTAACTTTGGGATACCAAAGTAAAACTAAAAGAGGTGAACCATGAAAAGGGCATTAGTAATTTTATTCGCATTGGCATTCATTGTTACTTCTGACTTGATTGCTAAACCAGGTCCCGAAATTTCATTCAATTACTTTTATTCATCTCTTCGTCCATACGGAGAATGGATTGAGATTGACGCCGATTTATATGCTTGGCGT
Source organism: Ignavibacteria bacterium (assembly GCA_009773205.1). Taxonomy (GTDB): domain Bacteria; phylum Bacteroidota; class Ignavibacteria; order Ignavibacteriales; family Melioribacteraceae; genus Stygiobacter. Next base: position 4,076 of record WPAE01000057.1, on the reverse strand, counting down.
CCAATGCACGTAAGCAGCAATTGGAAACCATATAGAGAAGGACGTTGGAGTTGGACAAGACACGGCTGGTATTGGGATTCTTACGAGCCATTTGGCTGGGCAGTTTATCACTACGGGCGCTGGCATTACGATGATTATTACGGATGGATATGGATTCCGGATTATGAATGGGGACCAGCTTGGGTAGAGTGGCGCTACAGTGATAATTACATTGGCTGGGCTCCGCTGCCGCCTTACGCAAGTTTCCATAGTGATTTTGGAATTAGATTTTCGATTGGCTGGAGCGCAAGTTATAACTGGTGGAATTTTGTTCCTTACAGAAGATTTTGTGATTATCGAGTAAATCACTATATCATTGATTACAGAAGAACTTCTAGAATTTTTAGCACCACCAAGTATAGAAACAATTACTACTATGATAGAGACAGAATAGTTAATGGTGGAATTGACAGAAGATTTGTGGAAGATAGAGCAGGCTATAGAATAGCTGAACGCGAAATCCGTTCTGTTGAAAGCAGGGATGATTACAATCGTTTACGTAAAAGAGACAGTAACAGAATTTACAATTACAGACCTTCTGAAAATGAAACTGGCAGAATAAGAAATGATGAAAAATTTGAAATAAGAAGAAGCGAACGCTCGATTGCAATTGAAAAAGATAAAATTGCAACTCCCAGAGCCAGCGAAAGAAATATTGAAAGATCACGCGAATCAGATACAGGCAGAAATAGAAATACTGAAGAAGGTAGAATTGAAAGAAACCGCAGCGAGACAGAAAGGGATAGAACAAATAATCGTGAGCGTGAAGAATTACAGAAACGAGAAACAGAAGAAAGAAAATCTGTTAGAGAAAGAGAAGAAAGTGAGAAAAGGGAAGCTCAAAGAATCGAAATGAAACGGCAGCGTGATGAATCTGAAAAAAGAGCAATTCTGCGCCGCGAATCTGACCGAGAAAAAAGCAGCACTTACGAAAGACAAAAATCTGAAAGAATAGTTGAACCGGAACGAAGAAGAGAAAGTAATAGTGAAAGCAGAAATGAATCACGCTCGCCTGAAAGAAGTCGCTCATACGAAAGACAGCAGACTGAACGAAAAGTTGAGCCAGAAAGAAGAAGAGAAAGTAATAACGAAAGACCAGAAACACGGCGCAGCGAAAGCAGTAGTGAATCACGCTCGCCGGAAAGAAGGCGTTAGGGTATTTTTATAATTAGAGACACAGAAATGTGTCTCTTTTTTTTTCTCAACCCAATTTTTCCTAATGGAAAATTTGGGTTTAATTTTGGGTCAAAATATTGTTGTAAAAGTGAGGAGCAATCGAAGGAATGTTTAAAACAAAAAATCCCTCCAAGAGGGATTTTTGAGATTTAGAAATCTTAACGAACTTTAATCTTGCCAGCATGAACTAATTTTGCAATTTCGGCAGTACCGTTTTTGGAGATTGTTCTTAATGCGCCAGTAGTAACTTTAACAGTAACGAATTTATTTAGTTCTTTAACCCAGATTCTTTTCTTTTGTAAGTTAGGTAGAAATCGTCTCTTGGTTTTATTATGAGCATGCGATACGTTGTTGCCACTTGCCGGACCAACTCCCGTTATTTGACATTTTCTTGCCATTTAAGAAACCTCATTCATTTTTTGGTTGCCAAATGTAATAAAAAAATACATTTTGTAAAAACTAAACCCAAATTTCTTTTGGGGAAATTTGGGTTTAATTAAAAGATTTGGGGCTGAAGAAAATAACTGCTAATTATTTCTCAGCACGCATTCCTAATTCTCTGTCTAAAAGAAAAAGGGAAGTATTGTTATCTCCAATTAAATTAAATTTATGGTTGATCAATACTACCGTTGCTTCCTCTTCAACTTGCTCGGTTACAAACCAATTTAGGAAGAGATTTGTTGCGTAGTCTTTTTCTTCAATTGCTAAAGCTACTAAATCATGAATCCTCTTTGTTACATATTGTTCATGTTTATACGCTTCTGCAAAGATTTCTTGCGGTTTATTCCAAGTTGATTTGGGCTTCTCAATAGCTTCCAAAACAACCGTTCCGCCAACTTCATTAATAAAGCCATAAAATTTCATAGCATGCTGATATTCTTCAACGGATTGAGCTTTCATCCATGCGGACATTCCATTCCAATTTTGTGATTCTAAATAAGCAGCCATTGAAAGATACAGATATGATGAAAACATTTCTGCATTAATCTGGTCATTCAAAGCTTTTTGCATTTTTTCCGAAATCATTTCTTCTTCTCCTTATTAGGTTTATGTTAATTTTGAAACTATCCTTTCAAATTCTTACTCTTACAACATTAATTCTGTAAGTTAAGTTCTCAAATTTATAATGTAGATTCTTATTTTTACATATCAATTGTACAATTTTCGTTAAACAAGTTCAAAAAAATATTAGTATGAAAAATTTAGCAGCAGTTTTAAAATTCATCGCTTCTTTTGGTCTAATCTATTCTTCTTTTGTAATTATACTGCTGCTTTTTTTCCGATTTATTGCTCCGCCGGCATCTTCCTTCATCTTTTCTGATTCTGACCCAGTAAAAAGTTTATTCTCTTGGAAAGATATAAAACAGAAATCTGTACCTATACAGAAGATGTCAAAATACGTTCCTCTTGCTACAATTGCTTCTGAAGACCAGATGTTTTTTGAGCATTTCGGGTTTGATTTTGATCAAATTGAAAAAGCTATTGATGAAAACAAACGCAGAAAGAGAATTCGCGGTGCAAGTACTATTTCGATGCAAGTTGCCAAAAATCTTTTCTTGTGGAATACTAAACTAACCATACGCAAAGGATTTGAAGCATATTACACTTTATTGATTGAAACCTTGTGGAGTAAAGAAAGAATTTTAGAAGTTTATTTAAATATTGCAGAAATGGGAAATGGTATTTATGGGATTGAAGCTGCTGCAAATACTTATTATAAAAAGAAAGCTATAAAACTTACTACCTCTGAAGCAGCTTCTATTATTGCAATTTTACCTAACCCAAAGAAGAGAAATCCTAAAGCATCAACAAAATATTTGCTAAATAGAACGGCTAATATTCTTGAGCAAATGAATTTAATTGGCGGTGTTAAAATGTTAAACGAAGGAATAAATTATTAATGAGCTTACTCTAAAAAGCCATGATCATTATTAAAAAACTTTGTTTTCGACTTACCCGCCCAACCCGCCACAAAACGGCGGGCGGGCCCTCCATAAAACGGCGGACAAGCCCGCCTGCCTCATCAGTCTAATCTTGGCGGGCAGGAAATCGTAACCAGAAATTGTCAAAATGACCTTTCCTGCCCGCCATGTATGGTCTAAAGAGGCAGGCGGGTTAGATTCGGCTCATTAATCCTTTATCTGTTTTATTAGCTCTTCACATTTAACAAAAATTTTTGCCATATCCGTATTTTTAATAATCGGTGAACTATACTTGAATTGCGGGTCATCATAATCGCGATTATAACGGTATGATTTTATTACATTATTATCTTCATCATAATAAATTACTTCCACCAAACTATACTTTTGCAACTCTCTACTGATCATGAAGTAGGACTTAACTTTGAAAATCTTCTGCTCAACCTCTTCCATACTCAACGGATCATTATAGACTTCTTGTACCCATAAGAAAATATCTCCTTCTTGATAAATATTTAATCCAACAGAATTTAAGTAAATAGATTTACCTTTTTCAGAACTAACTAAAATCCAGTTCTCAGTTTGTGAAAAAGTAAATATTGATACAAAAAGCAAGGCAAATATTGTTTTCATAATTTTTCCCAATTGTTGCGGAAAGAGGGGGATTCGAACCCCCGTCCCGAAAAATCGGGAAACGGTTTTCGAGACCGCCGCATTCAGCCACTCTGCCATCTTTCCTGTTAGAAAATAATACTACTAAGATATAAAATTTTATAACGTAGCTCTTTGGTTTTTCCAAAAGACAAATATTAATATATTTGCACCGAGTTTATTGAAAAAGAGAGTTGCAGGAGTTCCGCTGAAGCCGATAAAGGTTGTTTATTCGCCGAAGGCGAAATCTGGCTGGAGGTTATGTATTATACTTATGTTTTATATAGC
>WPAE01000146.1 GCA_009773205.1 Ignavibacteria bacterium | reverse complement strand
GAATAGTTGCTAACAGAAGTACATTGATCATATTTCCTCGGCGAAATAATTTACCATCACCCAAAATTAGGCGAGCCTCCTCTAGGAGCAATTCCTAGAGTACTGTTATCTATGCTAATTGTATAATCGCATTGGAAAAGTAATGGAAGCTTCCATATCTCTATAAAGTTTATACTTGAACTTCTCATAGGAAAATTTAGCTGGCGCGATGTTCGCCTGTGCAGTCTTTCAGGCATTGGCCAACTCGACTCGGAATAGAGCAGCAAAAGAAGCCTTTGAAAGAGCGAAATCGGACTTCGAATCGCTGGCCATTTCATTTCTGGATTATTTAAAGAAAGTGACAGATCCAAAAGATTGCCCAGTTCATATTTTATTGCAACGGCCCGTCCCTGTATTAAGCAATCTCAACTGTTTAAATCTTGCGAAGGAGGCACGCTTGATGAAGGTTTTCAATCACCCAACATGTAAAACCTTGATGGACCACATATGGTTTGGGCAAATAAGCAGTCGGGGCATTGATCAGTACCCAATAATTTCCGTTCTGGCGGCACTCTGCCCTCCCCTGATATTCTTTCAAATTCTTCGAGGAAGCTTTCGGGAAGAAGCAAAAATTAAGCAGAAATCCTGGTACTTATCAATAGAGGTACATGTTCCTCTTGGAATCAACACTTTTGAAACTTTTTCGAATATAATGTCTTTATCTATGTATAGATCTGGGCTTCGTCCCTATACCATATGAAAGCTTTATTCACTATAAGTAGATACTATTAGTACATGCTATATTAGAAGTTAGCATGTATTTCAACATTTTGCCCTACGAACATGAGGGAAGCTATCCAGCCAATTAGTCTGACCCGTCTCCTGAAATTTCTGAAAATTCCCGATATGGGATAAATGATGCGGTGTCTAAATATTTTAGTATTTTCACTTCCATATTTATAGCAAGACATCTCTGCATATTCTTTCGAAATCCAACATACGCTCGGACAATATGCGAAAGAAAAAAAATTGACCAAGGAGCCGTTACTCGATCTCCACCTGGAAATTGGAAATCAATTGACTTCCGTGGAAGAACTAAGCTGGAAAACGATTGTTCCAAGGAGAATCAAATATTTCTTTACCGCGCCTATTGTGAAATTTTATCTCAATTTTTATTCTTACATCGCATTCTTGATCCTCCTTTCAACAACGATTCTTCAGGTTTATATGCCTAAAATTTACGATCTACAAGATTGGCGAACGAATATTCTGGGAATCTGGATTATATCGTTCATTGTGGAGGAATTTGTGCAAATTAATTCCGAGAAGCAATATAAGCTGGTTGCAGCAATGATAAACAAGGTAAACCCTATATTTCTTCCCGACAGTTAATTCCTGTTCACCACGTCCGCAAAGTTTCTGGTAACTGGTAACATTTTAACGCGGGTAACTGGTAAACGCTCGTTTTGAGAACATTCATTAAAATGAATATTATATTTGTAAATATTTTATAACATTTTGGTTAAATCTGCCATGCCACATTCAAATAAATCAAAATCGTAGAATTTTTTCACTGTTTTACAATAAAAATATCGTTTTAATAATCTCTGGTAACATTTCTGGTAACTTCTGGTAACATTCGTACAGTAATAATCAATCAATTATCAGATGCAATTTTTGATAAAGAAAATTATTTTATGGCAATTATGAGTAGAATTAGTAAGGTCAATTTATAAAATAAATTAAAACTTTAAAAAATATGCAAACGAATAAAAAAATGTTTACCAGAAATGTTACCAGTTACCAGAAACTTTATCGACGTCGCCCATGATTTTAGCATAGTTTTCTCACAATTTAACGAGGCAATGGGTCAATTTTTGCGGGTTTGGACGAAAAACGCAATTTGCCGAAAATTTTTGAGAAAATTTTCTAAAGTTTTCTTAAGAAAATTGTGAAAAATGCATTA
>WPAE01000145.1 GCA_009773205.1 Ignavibacteria bacterium | reverse complement strand
AGGCACTACTTCTGATTTAGAATTCTTCAGCCAATAACCTTTGCCATTTACAAATGCTGTATCAACTTTATAACCATCGTTAAATCCAAACAATAAAGACTGTTTATTCGGGAAAATTGGCAATGGCTTCATATCATTAAGTTTTACCGGAACAGATACCATATTCCAGCCTGTGTTTAGCTGAATATCTTTTGATACTGTTTCTAAATATTTAATTACTAACCGGGTAATTGCTGAGTTGGTAAGTGTGTAGCTGTTTGTTCCCTTCATGTTTATACTTACTATAGTGCCGGTAATCTGGTCTTTTAGAATAAATGTACCTTTGGGAAGTTGTGTTTTATCCCAGCTAAAGGTAATTGGGTAGCCGCCGCTGTTAGGCTGAAACGAAAGCAGCCATTCAACTTGTGTTTGTGTTGAGGCTCTATAATCTTTTGCTGTAGATGAGACATTATTGGGAAGTATAAACCTTGCATCTATAATTCCTGCCGGTGGTAATGGCGGAAGGTCTATTTCTCCAAGTGCCGCATCAATATTATCTGTCGCTTGAGGGTGTAAGCCAAATACAACTTCAGCTTTTTTGCTGCCGTTGTCTGTTAGTGTAACTGTATTTGTCCACGCTGTTTCTGATTTTGGACCAGTTGTGAATGACCAAGTTGATGATGGAAGTGAATTACCGTAGTTGTTTATTGCGATTACTCGCCAAAAATATCTTGAATTGTTCTCTAGAGCACTGACTGTATAATTTGTATTGACAATACCAGATTGATTAATAACGAAATTTGAAAAATCACTTTGGGTAGATACTTGTATACTATAACTGGTAGCATAAGAATTAAGATTCCAGTACAATACAATTGATTTTGAAGTATTAATTTGACCATTTGAAGGGTAAGCTAAGCTAGGCATTGGTGGAAAAGTTATGATAGTTGTTAGATTCCTTACAGTTGACCAATTTGACGTTCCATAATTGTTAGAAGCATTAACCCTCCAGTAATACTGTGTAGAATTATTTAATCCAATAATATCAATGCTCGTATCAATGATACCGCTTTTGTTAAATATTATTTCAGTGAATAAAGTATTTTTGGAAATTTGTATAGAATAGCTTTGAGCATTTTCACTTTTACTCCAAGTAAATGTTGGTGCTGTTGAAATATTTATTTCATTATTTACCGGTATATTTAATGTAGGAGGTTGTGGTATTGTACCAATCGTTTTAAACGACCATGGAGCTGACCAATCTGAAGGGCTATTACTTTTTGATGCACTAACGCGCCAAAAATAAATTTTATTGTTTATTAATCCATTTATTTGCTGATTTGTATTCGACAACCCCTCTTTTTCAAAGATAATATTATTAAATAAACTATCTGAAGATACTTGAAGTGAATAGTTTGTAGCATCTGGATTTACATTCCAAAAGAGTATTGGTGATAATGAAACTTCACTGACTCCATTACCTGGCGATGACAAAGTTGGAATGCCTGGAGGAGGTATAACAGTAGTAAATGACCACACAGGAGACCAATCTGGCGTGTCATTTGCACTAATTCTCCAAAAATACTGAGTTTGATAATCTAAGCCGGAAATTTGTTGACTATTTGACGTTATTCCGTTTTGGTTATATACTAATTCAGAAAAAGTATCGTTTTTTGAAACTTGTAAAGCATAACTCCTTGCCATGTAAGATCCATTCCACTTTATGATTGGACTACATAAAACGTCGACAGCTTTATCGCTTGGTAAAAATGGAGTAGGAATTAGAGATGGGGCAGTTAATCTTTGGACCAGATCAGTTGTACCAATGCCAAAACTACCGATGTATGCAGTATTTCCATCCGGGCTAAAGGCTAAAGCACGCGGTCTTTCAGCTTTTGTTGCTTCTGAAGTCCAGTCTTTCCAGCGCCATTTTAAGCTGTCAACAACCCGCTTTTGAACTACATCATAA
>WPAE01000144.1 GCA_009773205.1 Ignavibacteria bacterium | reverse complement strand
ATACCGGCAAAACACATCGCAATCGACATGCATCCTAATGGCCCGGCTGACGCGGGTTTGATAGTCCTAGCGCACGACGATTTACTGCGAGTGAGTCTACAGCGGAAGCATGCTAAAATCGCTGCTGCTGCTGGCGCCACTGCTGCTGCTGCTGCCGGAGCCGCTGCTGCTGCCGGAGCCGCTGCCGAAGCTGCTGCCACTGCCGGAGCCGCTGCCACTGCTGCGCCTGCAATCGCTGCTGGCAATGCTGTTGCTGTTGCGACAGATGGCCTGGGAGTATCAGCTTCCCTAGCCATAGATGCAGATACACGCGATCTTCCTACAGATCAAGTACATGTTTAATTCTTTGTTCTCCAAATTTTTAAACATTAATATATCTAACACCAATATCTAGTCAATACTCTATCCAAACTGGTGCTTTTATTAATAGAATATATCGCATCTCATTGCTCTACGAAATCCGATGTTTGAAATGGATCCAATCGCTGATGTTTACGGGCCGGATGGTTTAGACATGCCTCCTCTAGAAGAACTCTAAGTATATTATCACTTCAAATATTCTAAATAATTTTGCCTTGTTTTTAACTCTTTAACACACTCTTGCTCAAAACATGATTTCTTATCTTGTCTTTATTTAAATAGATTATACCAGGTCCGGGCATGCGATTGGAGATTAGCGCGACGACTGCTGGCAGCTGACGACTTTTAGCTGCCAGAATTGATTTATTAATCTTACCTCATTCCTTTCCTTCTTAACTCTAACTCTTTTCCTCACTATCTTACTCATTTACTCATTCTCATCTTCTTCAGTGTATAAGTTTCTCTCATTCTCTTCAGAGTATAAGTTTCTTTCTTTGTGTTTTGTGAATTTTTCTTTGTGTTTTCTGTCTTTTTCTCAGTAATTATTTAGTATGTACCTCAATTAAAATAAATAAAAATATCTAAAATTACTCTTGTCCTTCTCAAACCTACTCTAGTTATCTCATCAAAATCCAGTATGATGACAACTAATGCAGGTCTCACTGGAAAAACCAATCCAGTTTGATGACTCATCCTGCATGTCTGACTGGATAAACCAAACACTTCTTACGCAATCCTATTTCTACATGAGTAAAACCAAGCACATAATGTGCACTCATAGTTGCTCCTGCTGCATTATCATATTTTATTATATTGCAAATTGCTACATTAATTGCATTTGACTATATCTTTCACTCATTAAAAAAATTCTTATAATTAAAGTGACTCAGCGACTCTACCCTGTGATGTACAATTGGAAAAATAGGGGTGCTGCATGCGGCATCCTCTATTCGCATCTCATAAATAATAAGCAAACTAGTAGGAATACTGCCGGTGTCCAGGTAGACTAGCGGTAGTACTGCAGACTATGCAGCTCACAGGACACCGGTTCAAATCCCGCCTCATGGCAGTATAAGAACTGACATATGCTAAAAGTCATATGCATTAAAAATCTTGTCCTGCATGTATGATGAAAAACAAAGACAAACCCCTTCCCATCCTTAAATTTTTTCTTTCAATTGCGCAATCATATGTAAACCCAGATTCATGATGACATGCACTAATGCCTGTCTGGAAAAACCAAAGTGAATTGTAGTCATGTGGTTCTGGAAAAACCAGACTGAACTGTACTCACTCACACATGTTCTGGAAAAACCAGACACATCTTGCGCAATGTACTCACTTACACATGTTCTGAAAAAACCAGACATAACTTGCGCAATCGGAAAGACGTCATGGTAAAACCAGAGTGACTACAAATCACTCATGCAGTTACTGGAAAAGCCAAACACAGATGTCTAGGAAGCTGGGGTATTGTCTTCGGCATAGTTCCCTTAGCATTGCCCAATTGTTCGACCGGGTACTCCTTTCACGCTATGACAGTAATGTCAACAGTGCTGAGAGAAACGTGTGGTTCAATTGCCGGCAATGAC
>WPAE01000143.1 GCA_009773205.1 Ignavibacteria bacterium | reverse complement strand
ACCATCAGAAAGGTCGATGATTTCTACAATCGGAACTCAAGAAAATCTTAAAATATTACTATATATTAATCGAGTGAGGATTTCTATTTTTGCTTAAGTTGATTTTAACTTTTCGGAAACAGGCCCAGAGGAGGGCGAGACTGGAAAGATATAAATATTTGTATAGATTTCGGATGTGAATTTTACCAAAAATATCAAAATGCATTGAAAATGATCTTAAGTCAAGAGCGGTGCCGTTGGGATTTTGCTTATCGAGGGGGAACATTGTAGGGGGTCGGCCTAGGAGTGGGGGCCCTAGAACGCTAGAAAATATTGAAAATTTCTGAAAATTACAATAAATGTACAATTTTAGTCCATTTTCCAAAAAATGACAAGAACCTTGCGTTAAAATTTATGAGGTTTGGATGAAAAGCATAATTGTTTGGGAAACATTTGAGAAAATTTTGAAAATTTTCTTTAGAACATAGCAAAATGGCATGTTAAACCTATTTTGAACAATGTTTTAAAATCCCGCGTTAATTTTTCAAGCGTTTGGTCGTAAAAACATTCTTGGGAAATGTTGAGAAAATTTTCAAAGATATTCTTGCATTTTTCTCTAAAAACCTTAACAAACCTGGGTTACTTTTTGTGGGTTTGGGTGAAAAAGACTAATTGTTGGGAAATTTTGAAAAATTTTGAAAAATTTTCATAAGTCTTAAGAAGAATTAAAAAACTGCATTTAGCATATCTTTCTAAAGGTTTAACAAAGTATGCGATAATTTTTCGCGCGTTTGGATGAAAAACATTGTTGGTAAATTTTGCGTAATTTTTTGATAAAACTTCATTAGGAACATCGAATTTTTACTGATGTTGAAAGAGTTGTTGCTAAAAATAGAGCCTTCCGAAATAACATTTCTCCAATGATTTTTCAATTTTGAGGGGGATGTTTTGTGTTCACCTTGGCGGCGCCTATGGTTTAGATGTTTCGAGGTGGGAACCTCGACGCTAACAACCAAGATATGGGGTTCGGAGAAGGAAGGACCTGAGAGAAAATTTGAAATTTTAACATAACTTTGGACGCCTGAGAAATTATTACGAATATTTCGAAAATTTTAAAACGTGAATAATATTTTCCTATGATTTTATTTGCAGGTGTAGGTGCACTTATACTTACTTTAAAAGAAAACAACATTGGATAATTTTCAAATATTTTACAATGGAAATTTTTAAAAAATTCTGTAGAGATTTGCTGAAAATGCGAGTAATTTTTCTTTTCTATATTAATTTCTTTTCATAACTCAGTGAATTAATGAGAACAGTTTATTTCCTCTAAAGGCCAAAATCTAACGCAGGCTTTGAAAAATGTTTTGAAACATATGCTAAAATAGTGTATTTTTGCAGTTTTTTATACAATTCTCCTCTATTTTAACAATTTATTGAAAATTTTCAAGTGTTCCCTCCTCCGCCTCTCTATGGTTTGGAAAGAAATAAATCTAAACAATAACCTTTTCAAGAATTTCTTATTTTTCTTATTACAGTTCAGTTGCTTTATGAGCATGATTCGTTTAAGATTTATTAAAGCAAAAACTTTATGGTTACCATTAAAAGTTTAAAAGGTTTTCTATTATTAAATTCAATTCAGATAGGCTATACCTTGTTGTCTTTTGTAGGAATATGGAGTTTCTTCTTGTTTGATCAAATTCTTTACACTTGGTTGCAAATGTATTTGATGATAAAGATGGTCGTGAAATTTATTGGGATCGCTTAAAACTTTTACTCAGAATAAAATAGAACTCCATTTTCCTAAATAAATCTCAGGTTTTAAATACATGTTGTGTTTTTCCATCAGAAAGAAGATTCCATTCTAAATTCCTTTCTTTGCGATTGACTTTTTCAACAGTTTCCATCCGTAGATGCACAATGATAAGCAACAAATTTTGTAATTTCTAAAAAGACTATCATAATATAAAAAGTTCAAATGATTGCACATGTTCAGAAATAGTATCAGCGCGTGTTTTCAATTAGGCTTTCAGGGAAAAAAATGCATGTCATTGTGCATCTATTCAGATTAGTAATTTGTTAAATACAGCTTGAACAGAAAACAACGATATATTTTGCATTCTAGTTATCGATTTTCAAATTTTCCTTATCGTTTCTCCTTGAGAATGTTAATGCAAAGTATTAGACGCGTGATTCTTGAATATTTTTAACCGTTTCGTTTTATACAAATAAAACATCACTAAACTAATTTCATGGAATATTTAAGAATTTTTAAGGTCTTTGTATTTTAAAAATTTTATGAAACTTGTATACCAGAAATTTGAGATCATTAGTAATGCATTGTTCTTTTTTGTAAATAATTGAAGATGCTATAATGGAAATTTTCTCTCTGCTTTATTTGTAAGGTTCCACTATATTTTAAAATGTAATTTGGTTGCTAACTAAAGTGTTTGTTGAATGGAATGCAAATGTATTGTGGGGCAGCTCGCCTCATTGGGGCAGGATGCCTCAGTGGGGCAGCATGCCTAAGTGGGGCAGCATGCCTAGGTGGGGCAGCGTGCCTAAAATCCCTAACTACTTATCTCCTTCTGTTGCCTGTTGCTCTTTCTGCTTTTCCTTCTCGGCCTGGCATTCCTTCACTGAAACCATGAAAGCAACAAATTCCTCATTGAAATTTGGCCAGTTAAAGGGATATTGTATATTAACAATTGCTACCTCCCATGTTCCCTCCAAATCAAGAGTGGCTGGCAGAAGGACCTTATATGAATTGGGTTTGTTGCTCGGGTAGTATTTTGTGCTTGCATTACTTGGTAATGTTAGCATGAATTCCTCACTCCGATTCATCATCTTTTGATTTTCGAATATAATCACAATCTTCTTCTTTCACCCACGA
>WPAE01000056.1 GCA_009773205.1 Ignavibacteria bacterium | reverse complement strand
ATAAGGTAAACACTTTTCTTTAATGTATCGCCAGGAGCAACTCCATGTTTTGCAACAGCTGCCCATCTGCCAATCCATACTTTTCCATCTGGGTCAACAACCATTGAGTGATTTTGACCGGTTACAAATGGCGCTGTAGTAGGCCATTGCCCTTGATTTCCCCATTGTGCTTTGCTGACACTTGCAAATATTAATACTACTGCAAACAATAGTGTAACTCTCTTTAACATGATGCCTCCTTATTATTTGGTTTGTGTTTATTTAAAAATTGTAAAAATGACATAATTATTGAATTCCAAAATATGGTGCGCTTAACTTTTGCATATCAATCCGCATTAAGAAATTAACCGGCAGCAATCCAGTGCTGATTGATTCTGAGAAATCTCTTACATAAAACATATTTTTCTTTGTTCCCCAAGCCACTGATCTTACAGAAGGACTAACTAATCCCGTATAAAGAACTGATGCTGCTCCAGCAGTATTAACAGAAATAAAAGCATTTGTTTGGTTCGTTCCAATAATCATTTCGCCATCGGCGGCAAAAGTAATAGCGCCTACGTTTACTTTTCCGAGACCGTAAGCTGCGCCAATATCAAAGTACTTTTCTCTATTACCAAGTGAAGTTGCAGAGTTAATTTTGTAACGATAAACAGCTTCTTCTCCAACTTTTTTACCAGCCACATAAAGATATCCGTTAAAAACTCTTAACGAAGAGATGTCGAAATCAATAGCAAATGCAGTTGCAACTCTTGCTGGTGTTATGCTGAAAAAGCTGCCGCCGCTTCCTGCCGCCCACATGTTTTTGTTCTCATCAAAATCAAGTGTTACTATTGCAATTCCGGTTGGAAAAGTTGCATAGGTAGATGGAGCTTGTCCTTCAGCTTGTTGAAAAACAGCTCTCAAATTTCTCGTGCCATACAGAATGTTATTTGGACCAAACTTCATATCAAAGTAGAAAGATTCTGCGCCTTTAGGTGCAAAATCGGAAATTTTGCCATCGGTAGTAATTTTTTTAACGCCTTTATTATTAAGGTAAACGTAAACGTTCTCATTTTTGTCTGTAGTTACAGTCATAGGAACATCAATACCTTTTGAGAAAGCATAGTAAACGCCCACAGCTTCCAGCAGGTTGTACTTAACAATATTGCTGAAGTTTTCAACACCTTTCACAGCAACTTTTGTGTCTAAGTTATTAGCAATTCTTGCAGGCGCTCTAACAACAAGTTTTGTAGGACTGGCTTGTAAAACCGCTGCCCTGGAAGTGCCAAAATAAACATAATTGTCATCTGCCGCCGAAGCAAAGTTTGAACCGTTAATAGTTACTTCAGAAACACCGGCTAAAGCTTCTTTATCAGGTAAAATACTTGCAATCGAAGGAGTTGCGCCTTTGTCTTCTATTTGATAGAGACTTGGTTCGGCTACTTGATTACAGCCGCCAATTAAGGCGGTGAATGCTGCAATTATAACTAAAGGAAAATATTTTATTATCTTTTTCATATTTGTACCAATATTTTTTTCAATTAAATGAACTATTTGCATTCGGCTAAAATGAGAAGCTGAATGTAAATCTGTGAACATCTTCAAAAATATCAAACGGTTGATAAGCGTAATCAACACCTAAATTAACACCGGCAAGATTCCTCTTTATTCCAAAGCCGGCTGTAAAATGATTTTCATCTGATGGGGAAAAATACCCTGCTCTTAAAGAAAAAGTATTTAAGAAGGTGTATTCTGCGCCCATAAACAACTGTTCGCTGTAATCTCTTGCGTGAGAAGCATCAATTGCAACCAAAAGCGAATGAGTGTTTTTATCGGCATCAATCAAATCTAAAGCATCCATAGAAAGCCCAATTTTGAAAGTAAGCGGAAGCTGGAATGTTTCTCTTTTGTACTTTAACTCTGTAGAAAAGTTTTTAACGCTCATACCAAAGTTCAAGCTTTCGAAACCGGTTCTGTATAGAATGCCAAAATCAAAAGCTACTGCACTTTTAGCATTGTCTTCCCATAAATAGCCGTCGGCAGCAGCGGCATCAACATTGATAATGCTGCTCCCTAAGTTTTGCTTAACATATCTAATTCCACCGCCTACAGAAAATTTTGTTGATAATTCTTTTGCATAAGCAATTCCAAAAGCATAAGAAGTTGGCGAGTAAGTTCCAACATCTAAGAAACCCTGTTCGTTGCCAGCAACAATTGTTCTGTTAAACTCGCCATAATCTACAGAAACAAAAGAAACGCCAAAGACACCGTAATTACCACCAAAAGGAGCAAACGCTGCTGCACCGTGAAGGTATTTGATGTCTGCTATCCATCCAACATTACCAACCGAAACCGAAGTAAAATCTTTAATTGAAGCTAATGTAGAAGGATTATAAAAGATTGCCGATGCAGAGCCTAAATCCACCGAAGTAACAGCTTCTGCGAATCCTGTAATTCTTGCATCGGTAGAGACACTTAAAAACTTCATACCGGTTTGCGCAAGCTTTTTATGCTGGGCATTTGCCGGTTGAATTAGTAATCCTAAAATCAGTACAATAATTATTTTGTAATTTTTCATTTATCTACCCAGAATTTTTTTTATCTGATAATAGCAAATTTGGCTATATGATTTTCACCTGTTTTCTTATCCGTAACTACTGCAATGTAAATACCGCTAACAATAATTTGATTGGATGAAGTAACCTGATACCAATATGTATCGCCGCTTCCATTAGTGTGTTCTATCGTTTTAATAAGTTCGCCAATCTCGGTATAAATTCTAATAGTACACTCGCCGGGGATGTTATAAAAAGCAATCTTATCTTGGTCTATAGTACCAGGGAAGCGCACTTTACCACCAGCAGAAGCGTTAAAAGGATTAGGAACAATTCTAATATCTCTTAACTTTTCGCCGGCTTGTCTTTGCAGGTTAGCCGGGTCGTAAGTTTGAGTATAATATCTTCCACTTTCTAACTTTCCGGCTGGAGTTCCGGGTCCGCCAGCTTGATTTGCGCCAACTGCGGTGATGTAATAGAAATAATTAAATCCGCGAACAAGTTCTTTATCGTCATAGCTTCGCTCGCTGGCACTCTTAGTTTCATAAATCATTTTGTATGAACTATCAACATTTCCGAGCGCGCGATAAATTCTGTAAGAAGCTGCAGGATTGGGATCGTTAGCCGGGGCATCCCATTTCAGCGATATTCTATCTCCACCGGAATTAACTTCAAAAGCTGAAGGAGGCATTGGCGGCTGAGGAATTTTCCAATTTGCTTTGAATGCTTCTGTTGCTCTTCTAAATGTTTGGAACAAAGAATCTCTTCCTTGAAAAACAACTTGATTCTTTGTGGCAGCAGTAATCTGTCCCCGTTTAAATCTAACACCGGTATCTACTTGAAGTTTTCTTCCGATACCGCTCATCGCTTCGGCAATAACAATTCTAACGCTTTCGCCTGGTTTTAAAGTATATGGTCCATAACCGGTATTGTAAGAAATACCGCCGGAGGCATTACCAACATTTGGTGCATTCTTTTGATTAATAAAATCTCCGCTTGGTTCAACTGCATCAGCGTGTCTTGGAGATCTTCGCCCGAAAGCCATTAAAGCATATTCTTGAGTCATTCTATCTGTATTCAACGCATTAGCGCCGGCTAAGAGCAGTGGATGATCGGAATTGGCATAATCTGTAGTGCTTGGCTGGTTTGGGTCATCAACTTTTTCTGTTGCAGATTTATCTGCATGAAGAGTAACAGTGCCTAAGAATTGAGTTCCGCCAAGTCTGCCAACCGTATCGGCTCTGTCATTAAAAGGAGCAGCAGTACTATTAAGCGCCCAAATAGGTCCGCCAATATTATCATAACTAACATCTTTCCCTGGAAAGAAGCCATGCCAAGAAAAAGAAGCGCGGTATCTTTCGTTTACCGGGTCAACTTTCAAACCATCGCCTCTCGTGTCGTTCATCGTATTAATTCCCCAGCCGGAAGCGTTGCCAATAACAAATCTAACTGATTTGTTTACAGAGTTTCTGTATGTAAACCAAAAGTATGCATCTTTAACTGTGTTGTTTGGCAGCTCTATTTCAGGGTCAGAGTCTGTGTTGCCTGTATTAGTAAATGTGTATTCGTAAACAATGTAATTATCATTATACTGCTGAGCAAACTGGTGTATTTTGCGGCTTACAGTAATTCCTAACTGGGAGTTGATAACATTATCAATGGTTCTATCAAAAGGTAAAGCCGCATCTACTTTATCAATTTCTACGTTTTTCTGATATGAAAGATTTCCATTAACAAATACGTTTGTGGCGGCAAATTTAGCTTTCAATTCCATTTTCTGTGGATAAAAAGGATAGTATTGCGGTGCACGTGGACCAACAGTACAAACCTTAAAAGGAAAATACTGTCCTTTTTCATCTGTAAAGTCTTTAGCGCCAATCCACATACCGCGGGCGGCTTGTGCATCCTGAAAATTGTAAATTGCAGGCCATTGCATACCAAACTGTTGAGTTCTTAAGAAACCGGCTTCTTCAAGTTCGGAACCGATCTCGCAGTACCAGTTATGTAAAGAGCCGGCAGACATCCAAACATTTTTAAATTGTCCGTAAGTAACCAATTGCATTCCGAGAAATAAAATAATTACCAACGGGAGAAGGTTTTTCTTTCTGCAAAAAATTGAGTTCATTCTTCCCTCAAACTTTTCTAATAATTTATTAGTTAATATCATAATTAAACTTTATTCCCCAAAATATTGATCTCGGGTTCAAAAATGTTGTGTAATGTAAATTAGGCATATCTATGTAAGATTTATTCTTTTTCCATTCATCCTTTTGCGCTTGGCTCGCGTTTTCATCCCAAGGAATGTAAGGACCGGTTCTAATATCACCAGGCTTATCATTACCTGCTGTAAAAGTGTAACCGCCTGCAAACTGGCGGTATTCTTCGGGCAGGTGAAGTGATTTCATATAGTCATCATAATCATTCAAATCAAAGAATCCTGCTCTGTAACTCATTTGCTGCAAATTAAGAGCGTTATAAACATCAGCAAATAATTCTATGTTGAGCGGACCAAAATCGAAAGCCTTAGAGAATCTTAAATCAAGCGCGTAAGTATCAGTCCAGCGTATGTTATTCTGGAACAATGGCTTTACTCCGCCTGGTCCAGTCCAAGAGAAATATGTTCCAGCAGACCAAGAAGCTAAAATGTTAACCCTTATATCTTCTAATGGTTTTACTCCAAATATTTCCGGTCCCCAATTCATAGGTGTAAATAAATCTATGTTAGCTCTTGCATAAGGCAGCGGCAAAGGTTTGTTTTGCTCGAAATCAGCTTTATTTCTTTCATATTCTCTTTGAATTGCCGGGTTTTGAGAGTTGTTTGGCAATCCAAAATTACCGCTGGTTGATACTTGATAAGTATAATTTACAAATCCTCTAATCCATTCACCTCTGTTCTTATTAATGGTAACTTCAAAACCTCTAATATCTTGGTAGTTTTCTGGTTCGGGTATAGAATAACTTACCAAGTTATCTCTGCTTGTGTAAGTAACCAATCTTGGCTGCTCAGAAATGTCTTTATAATAACCTGCCAATCTCACCATAAATTCATCGAAGAGATTGTGCTCGTATCCTAATTCGTAAGCTACTGTTTTTGGCAGCGGGTTGTTTGGATTGGCTAACCTTGTTACTGCTTGGGTTACGGAGCTTCTTCTTAATAAATATAAATTTTCTGGAATTGGCATTGATCTAAAATGACCATAGTTGAAGAATAGCTTGCTATCAATAGAAATTGGGAAAGCAATACCAACTCTTGGGCTAATATTAAGAATTGCTTTTGTAGGTTCTTTAGCCAAAAGTGTATCAATTCCGCCGGATAAAGCTCCTGATAATGCTTTAGTGTAAGGATTGTCTAGCACGTACCAATCGTCGTTAGCGTTGCTGTAATCAAACCTAACGCCAAGGTTAGCAACCATACCTTCAAACTCTAGTTTATCTTGTATATAAAATGCGCCTCTAATTGGATAGGTCTGCCATTTGGAGTGTGTATTGTTGCTTGGCAGCGCAGGCTCTATTAAAGCATAGTTTACGTTGTTGTCTGTAAAAATAAACTCGAAGCCAGCTTTTAAGTTGTTATATTTATCTAATTGACTGACCAAATCTACTCTTGCAGTCCAAACGCTAACTTTGCTGCTGTCTCTTGAGTTACTAAATCCTAAACCCATATTCATAGAAGAGCCAATGCCGGCGCTTGTACCGCTAAAGTTTCCAAATGGAGCTTCATCGTAAAGTACGCCGCCAAAGTTATAGATTTTAGAGGCATCTCTTTGCGTTCCTGGATTAGTATTATATTCTGTACCAAACTGGCTAATGTTTATATCGTAATAAGTGTTGGAGCTAACTACGTGCGTAAATTTTAAGCCGAAGCCGGAACTGAATTTTTGAGAAGGTGCCCAATAATCTGTAGCGTAAACTCTTGAATCGAGATAGCTAGCGCCTGCTCTAATATCTAACTCAGTTGCAATTCCGCCAGCAGATCTAAAAATTCCGGGCAAGCCGCTTCTAGAACTTCCTGTTCCCCACTGCTTACCGGCAAGTCCCTCTATAGTAAGTTTCATTCCATTCTTCAAATCAGAAATTACCTTTAGTTGAAAGTTATAATCTCTGTAAGCATCTTCTGAAAGAGGAATGAAATACATATCTTGAGTTGTTCTGTAAGAAGTAATAAAAGTAAGATCGCCAAGATATTTGCCAACAAACGGTACAGGACCGCTAAAGCTTACATCTGCATCATAATCGGGCTTTACAATATCTAACTGTCTTCTGTGCTGCCATAAGAATAATCTTTGAGCTGCCTCAGGACTAAGATCATTAGTGGGATCGTTATCCGATAATAATTGCTGCGAAACTAAATTCCATCCTCTAAACGGCTGGTATTGACGTCTTGTGTAACTATCCCAAGCGCCATTGTCTGTGCCAGTCCAAGCTACAGCATCATCAACGTAAGGTCTAATCCAGTAAGAATCTATGGAATTAACAGCAGCGCCAAAATGCTTTCTTTGAGCAGGGCGATATCTTCCTAAAAATGAAATAGTGTACTTCTGTTTATCGCCTTCTTTGGTAACAACGTTTACAAGTCCGGAGCGAATGTTTCCAAACTCTGCATTAAATCCGCCTGTCTGAACTTGAATTTCTTTTACAGAAGTAAAGCTGATTCCAGTGTAAGGTGTGTTATCTCTTTCATCACGAAGAGTCATTCCATTTACAACAAAAGCAGTTTGATCTGCTCCGCCGCCTCTAATAAGCGGACCGGAAGCACCACTGACAACACCTGCCTGCAAACCAATTACGCTCGCAACACTTGCCACTGGTAAGTTTTCAATTTCTTCTACGCTCAAGTTAACGCGGCTGGAAGAAACATCTTTTTGTACAATAGGCTGCTGAGCAACTACAATTACTTCGCCGGCTAAAACAGCTTCTTCGTTTAACGAAATATCTAGGTTGGTTGTCTGGTCAATATTAACTCTAACATTTGTAATAGTTGCAGGTGAGTATCCTATGTAAGATGCCTTAACGGTGTATGTTCCTGGAGGAACATTCAAAATAACAAAGTAGCCTTCTACATCTGTAGAGGCTCCTATGTTGGTTCCGGTAAGCATTACAGAAACACCAACAAGCGCTTCCTTTGTTTTAGAGTCAATTATTAATCCAGAGATTTTTCCTGATGTGCGCGCTGTTATTTGAGTAGCAAACAGCAAGGTAAGAATTGAGAGAAGTAACAATTTTCTCATATTCGAAATCTCCTTAGTTTCGGATAAAGTGCTTAATAGATTTAACTTGTTTAATATGATAATCAAAATACATCTATCAATAACTGAAATGATGAATTAGAAAATTTGTAACTGTATTTAATAATTAATTGCGATAAAGTAAACTGCGCTTTCATTTTTTTGTAGGATACACAAGTGAAATTACTTTTAATGACTTTGTCTTATACTACACTTATGGGTAGTTGGTAAATGTATCTCTCGCCTCTTGAGGCGAATAAATAAAATTTGTTTTCAGAAACCTCGCTGCCCCGCCTGCCAAAGCAAAGCGGCGGGCAGGTTGCGGCGAGGAGATTCATCATTTATAAAAAAAAGAACGAAGAGTGTAGAACTTGCCCGCCTAAGGCGGGTGAAAACGAAGAACGAAGAGTGTAGAACGCAGAGTGATTTCTAGCCGGTTTGTATTCATCAACTAACATTGCAGCTTCTCTTCAAAGAACATCACGATTTGAGGTCTTCGATTAACGTACAACAATTTAAAAAACTCGCTCCATCCGTCAGTCGAAGGATTAACAGGCCGGAGCTTTTGTCTAATAAATACTCATTACTAATTACTTCATCAGTGTCATCTTCTTTGTTTCGGTAAAACTTCCGGCGGTTAATCTGTAGAAATATATCCCGCTTGGTATGCTTTGGCTCAGCTCAGCATGACGTGTATCAAATGTTGCTTTATACGTCCCGGCTTGTTTGAATTCATCAACAAGTGTTACAACTTCTCTTCCTAAAACATCGTAAACTTTTAGAGTTACGTGGCTCGCTGCTTGTAGCTTGTAGCTTATAATTGTACTCGGATTGAACGGATTTGGATAATTCTGATCAAGTGCATAATTATTTGGAACGGTTTCATAATTTATATTGGATGACACAACAGTCTTGAACTTAAATGGTTCTGCTAAACCGCTGTTACCGTATTGATTAAGAGCCATTACCGACCAAGTGTAAATTCTGTTTATGTTAAGTTTTTTCAGTGTAACAGTTGTATCCGTAAGTGTTGAATCAACAATTATTATAGAAGGAAGAATTGATAAACCATCGGCAACTTGCAATCTATATTTGTTAGCAGTGGCTGTCTTTTTCCAAGCTAACATTGGGTTTAGAGGTGTTTCAGTAGTTTTATCAGCCGGAGAAACTAACTGTGGCGGTACCGGAAAACCTGTTGTAAAACTTCTTACATCGGAGAACACACTTTCTCCAGCTAAGTTGGAAGCTGTAACGCGCCAGTAATAAGTAGTTTGTCCTTTCATTCCAGTTACGGTTCTAAACGTATCGGCAATATTGCTCTGGTTAACAATCATATTACTAAAGTTTTTATCTGCGGCTAATTGAAATCTGTTAATAGTTGAATGAGTGGTGTTTTCCCAAATAAACTTAATTGTGTCTTTCTGATTAACTGCCAAATCTGCCGGGAATATTTGTTTAGGCTTTTCCGGCACAGTAATTTTAATAGAAACTACATTGCTAACTCCACTTTCGTTGTAGTTTCTGTCTAAAGCAGAAACTGCAAAATACATTGTCGTGTTAGATGAATTATCCGCAGTTTTCAAGGAAGCGAAATTTGTACCAACTATGTTGTATAAATTAGAAGAATTATCAATATCAGCTTGCTGCGGGTTTGTAGTATTGAATTTATAAACTGCGTACATAAACGCTGTTTCATTATCACTCGCTTTTGCCGGCGCATCCCAAAATAAACCATCGCCTCTTGCAGCGGCTAATTTTTGCCATTTAAGATTTGTTGGCACATTTGGTTTAACATTGTCTTTCCAATTCATACTTGGAACTAAAGCCGGTGTTCTGAAATACTTTGCTTTTAATGAATCAGTAAAAGTATGAGTGTTACCCGGTATATGCTTAGCGCTGAATAAAACTATTCCATCAACTTTGCTGTTATTTCTGTTGGCTTTTAACTGGTTTGGAAGTTCGGCAGCAGAATAATTACTTCCATAAATATTTCCGGTATATAAATGATAACCATATTTCTTTGTAGAATCTGCCCACCAAGGCATTAGTTTATTATAATCCTGGCTGCCTCCAATTCTCCAATATAATTGTGGAATTAAGTAATCAACTGTTTTTTGCTTTAGCCAGGCAAGAGGGTCTGCATAAATTGCAGAGTAAGCATCCATTCCGGAAATTCCAGATGGAACTCCATTTTTCCAAATTCCAAAAGGACTGATGCCAAACTTAATGTGCGGTTTTAAGGATTTTATTTTATCGCTTATAATTTTCATTTGAATATCAACGTTATCTCTTCGCCAGTCGCTTTTATTTGTAAAACCTCTGGGATCGGCAAGATAAGCAGCGTCATCAAGTGCATCGTTTCTTGCGCTTGCAGTCATATTATCTGGAGGATATGGATAGAAGTAATCATCAAAGTGAATTCCATCTACATCATAACGCTTAACAATATCTTCCACTACGCTAACATTATAATTTCTTACTTCAGGCAATCCAGGGTTAAGGATATGAAGGTTGCCAAATTGCATTATCCAGTTTGGGCGAGTGTTTGTGATATGATTAGATGAACGTGTGTAAGTTGAAGACTGTCTTGCTCTGTATGGATTTAACCAAGCATGAAGTTCGAGTCCTCTTTTATGGGCTTCATCAATTGCAAATTGCAAAGGATCAAAACCTCCGGCGGGCGCTTGCCCTTGAGCGCCGGTTATCCAATAAGACCAAGGCTCAATATTAGATTTATACAAAGCATCGCATTCTGGGCGAACCTGGAAAAACACCGCATTCAAGCCGGCATTTTTAATGTTATCTAGTAAATCTATTAAATCTTGTTTTAGAGTTTCAACAGATCTTCCTGTAGAAGCGGGCCAATCAATATTTACAACGCTGGCAATCCAAGCGCCTCTAAATTCTCTTTTAGGGTTTGAGGTTTGCGCAAAAGTTGATATCGCTAAAAAAATAAATGCCAACAAGTAAAAATTTTTTCTCATAATTAACCTGATCTTTAAGATTTAGAGTAACAAATGAATCTCCTCGCCGCAACCTGCCCGCCGCTTTGCTTTGGCAGGCGGGGCAACGAGGTTTCTGAAAACAAATTTTATTTATTCGTCTCAAGAGGCGGGGAATTTGACCCTCGTCCGCCTCTGGCGGATTAAAACACTCGGTTAAATTGACAACTAAAGTGCTTTTTCAACTACCTTAATGTGTAGTTCTGGTTATAAAGCCTGCATTATCAACAATTATAAACGTATCAGAAATTTAATAATTCGCTAAAGTTACTCATTACCATTTAGTAAGTATTCTGAGTTTTTGACCTTTGCTAACTGCTTCTGCTCTGCTGTGTACATGCAGCTTTTCGTAAATGCTTCTAATATGATACTTAACGCCATCAACGGAAAGAAAAATTTCTTCGGATATTTTTTTATAAGATTTTCCTTCTGCAAGCAAATTTAAGATAGCCGTTTCTTTATCTGTAAGCTTATCGTCTTCGTACTTTGGACTGAACTTATGAAACGATTTCAATACTTTTCTTGCAATTTGGGGCGTCATTGGCGATCCGCCTTTTACTGCAAGATGAATAGCTTCTATGAGTTCTTCAGGAGAAACAGATTTATGTAAATAACCAATTGCTCCGGCTTGAAGCGAGCCAAAAATACTTTTATCATCATCTTGAATTGAGATCATAATTATCAATGCGTTACTGTTAATTCCGCTTAATATTTCTGCGCCTTTAATTCCAGAAATTCCGGGCAGATTGATATCCAACAGAATAACATTACATTTTTTAATTACCTCGGATTCAATAGCTTCTTCGCAAGAGCAAAATGATTCAAGCACAACAAAATTTTCTTCGGCGCTTAAGGCAGTAGCCCAAGCCGTGCGCGCAAAAACATTATCTTCTATTATTGCAATCTTTACCATCATCAATTCTTTTTTGTAAAAATTATTAATCTGTTAATCAGATAAACTACACACTAAGGTAGTTATCAAAATTTAAGAGAGAAAAACCATTTTGTTCCTTTCCCATGATTAGTTTCCAAACGGTAGTATGCCTTTAGAGCTTCTGCTCTGTTCTTAATGTTAACAATACCGTTGCTGTAGTTTTTTGATGATTCATCAAAGCCAACGCCATCATCTTCTATAGAAAAATCGAGCGACTTGCCGTTATAGTGCAATTTTATTTTTACATTTTTACAAAATGAGTGGCGTACAATGTTAGTTAAGATTTCTTTGCAAATGCACCAGAGATGCTGCCGGTTTTCCATAGAGATTGATTTTTCTAAACCTACATTTGGCAGCTCGATGCTGTATTTAATTTCTTTGGAGTCGAGAAGATCTGAAGCATATCTGTTAAACTTTATCAAGAATTTCCCGAGACCATCTTCATCCGGGTTTACTGTCCAAATCAAATCCTTGATATTATCCTGCGCATCCGATGAGCTTTCTAATATTAATCTAAGGTATTTGGAAATGTCTTCAGATTTATTGCCATTAATTTCTTTTTCGATAGCTCGTACAAAATATTGAATGCTTGAAAGTGTGCCGCCAACTTCATCGTGCAGGTTTCTTGCAATTTTTGAGCGCGTGCGTTCGATACCAACAAGCCGGTTCAATCTCATTTCATAAAAGGCAAATATTAATCCAATTAGCAGCATAAACATTAGAACTCGGAACCACCAAGTTTCCCAATAAGGCGGCGTTATAACAATAGTAAGGGAGCGCTGCACATCGCTCCAAATTCCATCATTGTTAGATGCAATAACTCTTAAAACATACTTACCTGGGTTCAAATTAGTAAACTTAGCAGCACGGTTGTTTGCGTCAACAAAAATCCAGTCATCCAAAAATCCTTCCAATTTGTAAGCGTATCTATTTTTTGATGGAATAGCAAAATGAAGCGCCGCAAATTCTATACTTATTACTTTGTCTTTGTAGGAAAGCTCAATTTTTTCAGATTCGTTAAGCGGTTTTTCAAGCGGAGAATTTTCTTCAAACTTAATCTCTTGATCCATTACTGAAAGTCTGGTAAAAGCTACTTTTGGTTTATATGGATTATCTACAACTTCTTCCGGATAAAAAGCAATTAAACCATTAGAGTAGCCAAAAAACATTTTTCCATCATTATTCTTAAAGAATATGTTGCCGTTTAAATCCATTTCTGGCAAACCGTCTTTATCGTTATAATTCTTAAATATTTTTTTTATTGGATCGAACTTGCTTATTCCATCGTTAGTTCTGATCCACAAATTTCCAGCTTCATCTTCTTGAATGCTGTAAATAGTATTATCGCTTAAACCCTGCTTTATAGTGAAATGCTCAAAGTTGTCCTTTTCTCTATTGTATTTATTCAATCCTTGATATGTACCAATCCATAAATCGCCGGATTTGGATTCGTATATATTATAAATTCTATCGTTAGAAATACAAGAACTGTCGTTTGGCAAAACTGTATAATGCTTAAATGTTTCATCCTTTTCGTTAAATACATCCAGCCCGCCAAAAGTTGCAATCCAGAAAACACCGTGGCTGTCTTCAAAGACAGACATTACACGCGAATCGCCTAAAGATTTTGGATTTGGCTCGTGATGAATATACCTCTTAAGTGCTCCGGTTTGCGGATCAAAGATTGTAATACCGCCTGTTAAAGTGCCTGTCCAAAAACGGTTTTTTTTATCTATATAAAACCATTTTACAAAATTATTTCCTTGCTGCGGCGTTCCATCATCGTTGTACTGAACTGCGCTGAATTCGTTTATATTTACGTTGAAGCAGTGAAGTCCATTGTAGCTTCCTACCCATATATAATTTTTTTCATCAAAGTAAAAATTGGAAGAACGGTTTGTATGAAAACCGGTTTTTGTATCAACATTGCCAAAAAACTTGATGTTTCTTTTGCTGCTTTTTGTAATAATTGATTCGCCCGGGCCAGCCCAAAGTATTTTTTCTGTAATAAATTTTTGCGGAACGGTAAATTGATTATCTAAAAACGATTTGTAGTTCTGCTTAAAATCTATTATTTGAAATTTCTTTTTCATCGAATCGAATTTGTTTGCGCCCGCAATTGTGCCAAACCAAAGCACGCCCGTTCGGTCTTTAAAGATAGCTCTTACTTTGTTATCGTTTATTGTGCCTTCATCATTAGGATTGGAGTAAAAAGAAGTTTTATGAAAAGATTTCTTATCAAACTTGAACATACCGCTGTAAGTTGCCGCCCAAATGCTCTCATCATCTTCAAAAAGTTTTCTTATACTTAAGTTATCAGGCTTAAACAAAAATTTTGAATCGCTTTTTAGGCTTGAGAACTTACCGGTTTTTCTATCTAACTGATTTACACCGCCGCCAAATGTTGCAACCCAAAACCTGCCGTAACTGTCTTCCAAAAAATCCATAACTTGATTATGGCTGAGGCTGTATTTATCGCCCGGCTTATTTTGGAAGCGGGTAAATTTTTGCTTTGCTTCATCAAAGAGATTCATTCCACCGTTAAATGTGCCAAACCACAAATTTTTATTTTTATCTTCGTATATGGCGCTAACCATATTGCTGCTTATCGAGTTTGAATCTTTGGCAGAATATTTATAATGAACAAAAGTTTCTCTAACCGGATCGAAAAGATTTAACCCGCCGCCAAGTGTAGAGATCCAAATTCTGTTTTTTGAATCTCTGTACAATTTGTAAATAACATCATGACTTATAGTATTATCATTATTTGGGTTGTGATTAAACCGCTTAAACTTTCCGGTGCGGCTGTCGAATTTATTTAATCCGCCGCCCAAAGTACCCGCCCAAATTATTCCTTTCTTATCTTCCAAAAGGCTGAATACATGATTGTAGCTCAGACTTTTAGCATCGTTTAATTCATGTTTATAATAAATAAAATTGTAGCCATCGTAACGGCACAAACCATTTTCTGTAGCCATCCATATAAAACCAACGCTGTCTTGAATTATGTCGTTTACGTTGCCGGGTATTAATCCTTGATCGTTCTCTATTCTATCAAACACAATTTGGGGAGTTTGCGCATTACTTACAGAAATGCAGATAAGTATGAGTGTTGATAGAAAAAGTATTTTAGCTTTGTGGTTCAAGTCTTTGGCATCTGCTTTTAAGATTAGAATTTCTAATTAACTCTTGTAAAAAATACACAGATAAAAGGAAAAATTTGAGTGCATGATCTATTTCATTAGGATTATTTTCTTTGTTCTGCTGTAATTGCCACATTGTAATCTATAAAAGTAAACACCGCTGGATAATTCTTTACTCTGTTCGAACTGCCGAGCGTTAAATGTTATTTTGTAATTGCCGGCTTGTTTTACTTCATCTATTAGTTTGACAATTTCCCTGCCAAGCATATCAAAAACAGTCAATGTAACATGTTCAGTTTTAGGGATTGAATAACTAATCGTAGTGCTCGGGTTAAACGGATTTGGATAAGCATCTGCTAAGTGATAATTATCGGGTAATAGATTACTATTAGTAATGTTTGAAGCATCCTTCTCTAAGATAGACTTAAATGCATAGAATATTTCCGGAGTAATTCTGAGATGAGCTGAATTGGATGACCAAACCGATGTCCCAACTGAATAGAAAGCACTATTGTCCGTATAAAACAAAGAACTGCCACTTTGACCAGGTACGCCATAGATATTAAACTCTAACCAATTCTTTGTAACTAAATTCAGCTTCCCATAATTGTAATAAAGTGTATCACCATTAAACTTTTTTGTGCTGTCATCAAATGCTGTAACTCCAGGATAACTAAACTTGTGAAAAATATTATTTTTATAAAACATTTCGTCTTTCGCATAGGCAATACCAACCCAGCCTGTTTTTGTACCCAAATCTTGCTCTAATTTTACTAACGCGATATCTTTATCAGGGTTCCAACTGTTAGTAATATGTTCCTTAAAAGTTATATAGGAAACTCCGAAACTTTTCTTGAATAAATTATTTTCTAATCCATTATCATAAGCCGGGACAAATAGCAGACTATCATAGAATTCAATTCGTCCATTTTTGTCGTAACTCCCTATACAATGACAGTTAGTTAAAACATATTCTTTCTCTACCAGAATGCCTGAGCACTTCTGTTTAATTGAATCGTTTTTGACATAAAAAATTTTAACAGCCGTTCTTGCCGGATAATTTGATACGTTGAAAAAATTCTTTGCTGGAGACATATAGGTAAAACCGGAATTTCCATGAGTATTTAAAGGCGGAGTTAATGTAAGCAAGTCTCTGCCAGGGGATTTTCCATAATTCCACGTGGTATAGCCGAAATTAGAAGGACTAACTGTTGTTTTTATATCAAGAATGTTAAACTTATTTGTCTTAACATCATAGCTTATTAAAGTATCGAGTTGTGCAAATATTAATGAAGGGAATAAAGATATATATAAGAAAACGAAGCGGTTCAATCCAATTTTTCCCATTAACACCGAACACCTATAAATTTGTTAGTTTTAACATATACACAGTACTATCAATATTCAATGCAAAATATTGAACAGAATCACTTTTAATAAACCACCCAATTATGTAGTTGGATTAATATCGCCTTAATTACTTTCGAGCGTTGTTAAAAATGGCTCACAGAAAATGAGCCATTTTCAATTCTCGAATTTTTAAACCAAAATTTTGCGGTACTGATATGAATAATAAAAATATTTACTCTATAGCTGTTGTTCTATCGCTTCTAATATCTGGCTGTACTTCAAGAGAAATTATACGGCAGCAAACGACTGAGCAGATATCTCATTCTAATTTGCCAAAAGTGGAAAGAGAGTTTAGAGCTGCTTGGATTGCAACAGTTGCTAACATTAACTGGCCAAGTAAAAGAGATCTTACAACAGAGGAGCAGAAAAAGGAAGCCGTAAGTATTTTGGACAAAATGAAAGCCGCTAATTTTAATGCTGTAATTTTTCAAGTGCGCCCGCAATGCGATGCGCTTTACAAAAGCGAAATTGAACCTTGGTCTTATTACTTAACCGGAAAGCAAGGCAAAGCGCCTGCGCCTTTTTACGATCCACTTGAATTCTGGATTGAAGAATCTCACAAGCGGGGAATGGAACTTCATGTTTGGTTAAACCCTTACAGAGCGCACCATACAAGCGGCGGCGAAGTGAGTGAATACTCTGTTGTTAAGAAAAGACCGGAACTTGTTGTTAAACTTAAAAACGGTTACTATTGGCTTGATCCGAGCAAGAAAGAAACGCAAGATTATTCTTTAAGTGTTGTGCTTGATATAGCTAAGCGTTACGATGTAGATGGAATTCACTTTGATGATTATTTCTATCCTTACCCTTCTTATAATAATAATGAAGATTTTCCGGATGATGAAAGCTGGAAGAGCTATTTAGAAAACGGCGGTAAACTAAACAGAGGCGATTGGCGTAGAGAAAGTGTTAATACTTTTATTCGTAATGTTTACAATAGTATAAAATCAGTTAAGCCTAATGTAAAATTTGGCTTAAGTCCTTTTGGTATTTGGCGCCCGCGCAATCCGGAATCCATAGAAGGTTTTGATCAGTACGATCAGCTTTACGCCGATGCAAAGCTTTGGATTAACGAGGGCTGGGTTGATTATTGGACTCCTCAGCTTTACTGGAAAATAAGTACATATCCGCAAAGCTTTCCTGTACTGTTAAACTGGTGGAAAGAACAAAATCTTAAGAACAAACATTATTGGCCGGGCATAAGCACAGATAGAGGAAATAATACAGCTAATTCTTTGGAAGTTATTAATCAGATTATGACTGTGCGCGGCATGCTTCCAAAATCTCCAGGCAACGTTTTTTGGAGTGTTGGACCGCTTTTAAAATATAAAGAACTGGCTGATACAATTGCTAAAGGACCTTACAAAAAACAAGCTTTAATTCCTGCAACTCCTTGGTTTAAAAGCGAGCCTATTTCTGCTCCTACTGTAATTGTGAAAAAAGAAAACGGAAAAGCAAAAATTACCTGGACGCACGAAAAGCGTGAATCTGTTTTCAACTGGGTTGTTTATAAAAAGTATGGCGGCAGATGGAGTTATCAAATATTAACAAAAGACAAAACTTCTTACGAAGCACCGCTTGACGCAGAACATAAATTTTTTAGCGATAGCGGAAACGAGCAAGTTAGAAAGCTTGAATTAACAGATTTTGCAGTTACTGCAGTAGATAGAATTAGCAACGAAAGCGAAATCATACCACGAAAAATTGATAGATGAGTTTTCTGATAAAGTAGTGTCTGCAATATTAAGGGCAACTCTAAAAATTAGTATTTTAAAATTTTAACGCGGAGTTCACAAAGAAAAAGCAAAGCTCACAAAGGATGTTGATATTTTTAGAGGCGCCATTAAATGATTAACACAATTTAGAATGGAATACGGAATTTAGAATTACAGTAAATAATTATTCGAAAACTCACTGTGTTTTTATTTCTTTATACTGCATAAGCTATCTTTGCACGTCGCAGAATAAATTTGATTGGAGATGAAATGAAGAAAATATTTTCCTTTATTGTGATAGCAACAAAAATCTTTTCTACT
>WPAE01000142.1 GCA_009773205.1 Ignavibacteria bacterium | reverse complement strand
GGGGGGGGGGACGTTCCGGCGTTCCCCCCCCCCTCCCGACGCCACTGACTACATAGTTACGATAGTTTCGAAAAATGACGAGAGTCCATCCGAAACGCTATCACTAAGGCCATAGTTTTGAAGCTTTTTTATTTGTTCGAAAATCTTTAAAAATTAACTCTAATTTTTTGCCGAAAGTTTTCGCAAAAATATTTGCCAGGTTCCACCCACGTGTTTGAAATGATTTCTCCTATAAAGAGCACCCCAGGAAGCTGATGAAATTTATCAAAAATGGGGAAAATAAAAGGAAACTTG
The DNA here is from genome assembly GCA_009773205.1 of Ignavibacteria bacterium. Classification (GTDB taxonomy): domain Bacteria; phylum Bacteroidota; class Ignavibacteria; order Ignavibacteriales; family Melioribacteraceae; genus Stygiobacter. The sequence goes on along the minus strand of WPAE01000142.1, from coordinate 1,687 downwards.
AAATTATTTGAAAAGTTTCATAATTCACGTGAGAATTTTTGATTTTCAGACACAAATAAAACACTTCTTAAGGATCTTTCATGAGTTGAAGAATGTTCTAAGTAAATCCAAAACAAAGTGCGAATCTTAGAGGCAAAAACCTTCGAGTTTGGGCTAAAATCAATTCATAATTAATCTGTTGCGAGAATAATTGGTTTTTATTAGAAAGGGTCAATGAAAAATTGGATTAAGCAATGTTGTCCACTTTCCAAGAAAAATTTCAGTTTATACAGAATTTGAAAGTGACAACATATTTCTACAACAGGTTTTCGCTTGGACCGGGGAATTCCTTCCTTCCGCATGCGGGCACTAGTGGCCGGAGAATATTTCAATCGTTTCTAATTATCTTCATGAAAGACTATTACATTCTCGTGCAATTATATGAATTTATGTATTTTCTCTTGTTTCTGAAATTTTTGCAATTTTTTCAATAGATAGTCCTTGAAACCTTATCATAATGCCTCCTGAAGTTGGCGAGCAGTTGCAATGAGGAGGATTTTCTTGACAATAGTACAATTTGGGAAATATAATTTTTGATAATGGTTAATAAATCGTGAGACAATTTTCAATTTAAGAAGAGAATTTAACGACCATGAAAACTTCCATTATTTCTTTAAAATATTGATGCTATATAAACGGCATAATGAAAGAATGCCCGAAAAATTTGTGGCTTCGGCTATTTTACTCAAGAAAATTGCAGGACTACGCTGACTTCGGTGGCAATCATGCCCAAAATTTTGAAATGCCAAAATTACAACTCACTAAGGTAAGCCATTTCAATCCAATGTGAAAATCTAATTTTAAATTTAAATATTGTGCCATGAATTCTTATGAATTGATGCCATGTCGAGCAGATGGGTGGATTATCAGCCAAGAGGGGAACGTTCCGGCGTTCCCCCTCCAGTTGCTACTTTATGTTCTGTCTAATTGCAAACTTTCTCAACAAATATAGACTACTGCTTCGCAAGTACAGCCAAGGCAAACCGTTCCTCGAGCACAGCCAGAGCAAATGAGACATCAACTACCGACTATTGCCGTACCAGGAAATTTCCAATTTGCGCCGCAATTGGTGAGAATCTACTTAAATGCACTATAATATTTATTGAAAGATCAGTGCTAAGCTACACGGGTATAATATGAGATCAACGCAGGACATCGGTCATCAACCTGGTTTTTCTCGGCTGGTCCTAAATCCAGCTAAACTAGGGATATTGCAAGTAAATAAGGTTTTTTATTGAAAGGCTTGGACCCAGTGATTTATACAGACCCACCCCAACCTCCCCAGACACCCCCAAGTTTTGAAAAAGGTGACTTGACCCCCCCCCCCAACCCTCGAAAATTTAAATTTTAATTTTGGGCGATTCTCCATTAATTCAGGTGAGATAGTGATTTTTCAGTAGAAACTGAAGCCAGAAAATGCAAAAATCGCTTAAATCTTCATCAGCACTTTGTTTTCTTTTCTAAAAATTTTCTAATCCATAAGGTCTTATGATCGTCTAATGTTGTTTTGTATTAAACTACGTATATGTGAACCGATATCTATTAGATATACTCAAAAGTCTTTGATACAGTATGGTAAAATAGCAAAACCTTGAAAAAATTACCAAATTTTTAAAAGAATTATCTAAGAATTCTGCAAAAATTTTCA
>WPAE01000141.1 GCA_009773205.1 Ignavibacteria bacterium | reverse complement strand
TTGAGCGCCTCGTGCAGAAAGGCGAACCGGCCTCAAAGAAAAGAAAAATTTTAAAGCAAACAGGTGGACACGTACTGGGGTTAATTATTCCAACAATTTTGGGCGCGGTTATCTCTAGCTTGGGCACCGGCTTTATTACCAAATAATGGAAGGGAAACATTATAAGGGAATGGCGTTGGTGGAGGAAGCAGAATTGGACAGATTACGTCAGCGCCAAATCAAGGAGTATAATCCAACGCTGAGGTCATTGGGGCAAATTCAAGAACAAATTGAAAAGTTGTTTGATGACCCAGAACTTTCGGATGAAGGAAAATGTAAGATTCTTTCTCATTTGCAGGAAAGGTTTTCGGTAAATTTAGCTCATTACAAAAATTCTTCTAATGGAGTAGGCCAAGCATCTGAGGCTAAGCCCCTTCAAATTGAAGTTAAAAGTCAAATTGCTCCAATTCCAAACGCCGACTCCGAGGGAGAAAACGAAGGGGAGGAGGAAGATGGGGATGAAAAACCTCTAGGCCCAGTAATTCCTACTCTTGAAGATGCAAATATTCCAGCTCATTTTGCGAAAAAGTTTGTGCACTTTCAAGAATTCTTGAAAGATCATAAAAATGTTATTTCTTCTAACGATAAAAAAGAAATTGTTCTAGATGGGGAAGCAGTAGTCGATAGTTCATTTCCTGATCTAGTTCGTTCTCTCTATGTCCGTAACCAAGATATGAATTTAAATGGTGCCCAGCAATTTCATAAAAAGCTATATGAATTAAATGCTAGGTCTGACATGTTTTCTAATAGGGAAACTTTGAACGCACTTACTCACTTAGATAAAAAATCTAATAAGCACCCGCATTCTCAAACTGGATTCGGAGCTTGCCCGCCCGGGAAAAGACCACGTTTCCTACACGTTTTTCGATAGTTCCAATTCATTAATTTATTTTTAGTCTTTTCATTATACGATGTACAAAAGAATAAACATGTGCATCGGATGCGGATAATGAGAGTGATTGTAGTTTAGAAATAATATGAGTGAAAGGAATCCCCTGCGCCCTATTATACAAAAAGTAAATGCACAGCTGGCCACAGACCTCGGATCCAATTCCTTGAACTTGACCTAATTCTTTTGGGAGTTTAGCAAAACTATCAAAAAACTCCAACTTTCTGGGGTTGGGATGAAAGAATGCAACCCAATGGGACCCGCCCTGTCCTGTTTCATCAGTATTTGCAACATAGCAACAGGGAGAATAAGCTTTAATTGCGGTGAGTGACGGTAATTTATCTGAGGCGAATACACCAAGAAAATGAATACGGGAATTAGCAAGTAGGTGATTCAAAACACGGAGGATTTGAGTGGTGTTCATTTTAATTATTAGCGAAGATGTTTTTGTACTTGTCGACCTGAATTTCAGCGCAGCTTTGGGAGAGCAGGAGAACACTAATATTTGCCTGCGTTGCTGCTGCAAATTTTAACTCTAAGCGAATACCGCCGACACGAGCAGGTGTACTAACAGTTCCAATGGGGCCAGGAGTAATTTTGAAAGCATAAATATTATATCCATTAGCCCATTCCGCAGGAGTTAAGTCCCAGCAATTTGGACCGATATCAAAGCCTAAGGCCTCAAGAACTCCAAAGTAACTTCTTATATAGTCCCCATTAGCAAAATCTGGCTGATAAGCCAGCCTAGGAATTTGGATCCCATTAGCTTGCATGCAAAGATAATTAACTCCAAAATTTTGAAAATGAAATGGATTTCTTTGGTATCCCCCACTCATGTCCGCATCGGAAATCATAGCCAAAATTATTAGGTCTGGTAGCTTACCTTGGTAGATATTATCAAATTCTATTTGAGACGTGCCTGTAGGCACCGTAAGAGTTTTCGTTATGATCTTATGAAAGGGAATAGAATAGTTGGTGGATTGCAACACCTTTTCTTGGGCAAGAATCAAACTAGGTGAAATTTCTTTAGTACGAATAAATAGGCGAGCAGAGGTAATGTGAACCTTATAATTCAGTTGTCCATGTCCGTCAGGCGTAGCAGTTTTCAAAAGAAATGCACTTGTATTGGGAATAAGCTTGAGCTTAAAGTCGATATTTGAAGGGATCAGCTTTTCCTGGTGGAATAGATCCAGGTGAGGGCGCCCAATAAGAGTAACGACACGACTCCGGGTAAACCAAGCGCTACGATCGTTAAGACCAATATTGTCTCCATTCGGATCTGTTACTTGACAATGTCCAGCAGTGTCCTTTTTCCACCCTTCTGCAACCAATCGAGTATCAGAAATTAGTTTGTTATAATTGATCAAATTTTCAATTATTGCTCTGTAAGGATATTTGGTATTTGGGTCGGTGACTAAAACCCCGCCAAGTTCCATTTCCATGCTCATAAATAAGGCGTTTAATATATCATTAATTGGGGCCACATTATCTTGCCGATCCAGATCATGGCCATCTTCTCTTGTAATTTTTAATTTGATTTCAATTTTGCTATTATTGAGATCCAAATAAAGTCCATCCGCTCCCCTGACGAAAAACTCCATTGGTCCTCCTTGAACAAGCGTTTGGCCCGTACCAAATACTCTGTCATATTCCCCTGTAACACTTAATTGTATTACACGAGGTTCAAAATAGTCCAATTCGCTTAATAGTCCTTCCATACCTTTTAGAAATTATATTTTCTTAACTTGGAATTATTTGAGGATTTTTCCTTGGGCTTCGTTCTCTTTTTCGGGGCCTTATATACTGTCGTTCGTTTGAAAGTATGCTTCTTCTTTTTACGTTTTTTGACCTTTCTTTTTGGCATCAACGGTGGTGTTAATGGAGGATCATTTTCAGCTATTTGGGGCACTTCTGATTTTCGGGCTACTGGGACCACATGCCGTGTAGTACTGCGTAATACATCCCCAAATCCATTTCCATATTGAATAAAACGAGCACCTTTAAAGAGAGGCAAACCACCACCTCGCTGTTGATAAATGTTGAAGTAAAATGCCTCTTGATCTGGATCCATTTGGCTTAATTTGAGAGCTCAATTTGGTATCCGGTTGGTGTTTATATAGGGATTAATTACCATGGGCCCCGCTGCCTACGGAAATGTAA
>WPAE01000055.1 GCA_009773205.1 Ignavibacteria bacterium | reverse complement strand
AGAAGTTGAAGAAGAAAGCGGAATTAAAATGATTACTCCAAAGATGAAAGGCATTATTACTTTTCCGATGTTTGACAACAAAAAAGATTGGTATGTTTTTCTTTTCACTACCGAGAATTTCAGAGGCGAGCTTGTTGATTCTAACGAAGGAAAACTTGAGTGGATTCCTAATGATGAGCTTGTTAATCTAAATCTTTGGGATGGCGACAAGATATTTATCCCTTGGCTTTTTGAAGACAAATATTTTTCTGCAAAATTTATTTATGAAAACGGGAAATATGTTTCTCACGAAGTAAATTTTTATTAAGTGGCGAGAATAAAATGAGTTGGGACGCATTTCAAGAAAGAATATTTTTAGAGAATCAATTGGAAAGAAGGCTTCAATTTTTCCTTTTCTTCTTTATTGGAACAATTGTCGTTTCGTTAATCATTTCGCAAAAAGAAATTGCAATGATTTTTCTTGTAGCCGCTGTTATTGTAAGCTGGCTTTTTACTGTTTCGCTCTGGTTTTTTGTAAACAGAATCAATTCTGCTGATAAAGCACTTGCTGCAAAAGAAGACACAGCCCATAAATTTATGGAAAGAACTTTAAGAATCTTTCTTGCCAAGGTATTGCCTATAACAGCTTCGGTTATACTTACAATGTTTTTAATGGTTGGAGTTAGCGGCGTTGCCGATTCAATTTTGCCCTACAAGCAGAAAGCTGCCGACCTAATTGAAAAGGGAAAAGACATAATTGAATCTGTTGAACAGAAGCAACCAGATAGAAACCACTTCCTAAGCGTTGATAGTGTTGTAGATAATACTAAAATAGCTCCACGAAAGGGCACAGAAGTTTCATTCGATAATAATGTAACGTCTAAATCTTCAAAAGAAATAATTAATGAAGAACAAATACCCGCAAACGGTGGTTCTGTAAAACATGCGCCCAAAAAAGTAAACGTTATGTTAGCTGTTGATGGTTCTCATCAAGCGCCTAAACAAGGCACAGAAGAAGCAAGAGATAATGTTTCTCCTTCGCGCGCAAATACACAAGCCGCGGCAAAACAAAAACCGGATCCGAATTTTGCACCAGTTGAAAAGATAATAGAAAGGACTGCTCAAGAAACTAAAGCAGTTTCTAAAAAGGTTGTTCCTTTAACTAAAATGGATTCTGTTAAGAAAAAGATTCAGCCCAATCCAAATTTTAAGGAAATAGAAAAAGTAATTAAGAAATAAAGTTTTTAGCTAAAAAGCCTTTCATTAAATCATTAACGCAATCTGGATTTTCGAGCGGAGACATATGTCCTGCAAACGGAATAGATGCAAATTCTGAGTTTGGAATTCGCTCTGCCATTGCGCGCATAACTTGAGGTGGTGTTAGCTTATCAAAAGAACCACATATAACAAGTGTTGGAAGATTAATTTGCTGAAGAAAATTTGTTGTATCTGTTCTGCTCATTATAGCAATAATACAGCCTTTTACACCAACTGGGTTGTTCATTTGTGTTTTCTTTAGTATTGAAGAAAACATCTTTTCGTGCTGCTTAGGTGTTTCATCTGCAAAACAGTTGGTTACAAACATTTCGGTAAATTTATCCAAACCATCTGTGTTAATCATTTTAATATTGTTGGCTCTTGTAATCTTTGCAGAGTCATTATCTGCTTCTGCTTTGGTATCGCAAAGAATTAAGCCGCCAAACAATTCTTGATTTCTCTCTACTGCACGAAGAGCTATGTATCCACCCATCGAAAGTCCACACAAAAAAGGGCTAACCAATTTTAGTTCATCAATTATGGAGAAAAGATCATCAACAAAATGTTCAAGAATATATTGTCCATCGCCAACTTCACTTTCACCTAATCCGCGTACATCGTAAGCAACACAAAAGTATTCTTCTTTCAAACAGTCAATTTGATTTTGCCACATGGAATGATCGTAAGGAAAGCCGTGGATGAAAACTACAGGTTTATTGGAAGGCAGTCCAAATGTATTAACTGCAATTCTGTTGATTAAATACTTCATTTCTAATCTCATATTTTGTTTGTATTCACTCGAAATATATTGAGCTGAAATGATATATAAAATTTTTATTTATGAGTCCGCTCTAAAAAGCCTCAAATTGAATTTTCGAGCTTTGAATTTGAGCAATAATCAAAACATTTTTTCATCAGAAATACCTTTTTTATAGCGGACTCATTTATTCAAGTTACGCATATTGGCCAAAGCCAACCGTCATCCCTAATATTGAAGTAGAAATCTAAAAAATGTTTGCACGTATTTGGAATGGATGCTTGATTAATGTCCCGCTGTTCTGATACCGATAGGCGGCTCATTCGAGTATGATAGGATTATTTACATAGAAAATTTTCGTTTGCGCAGAATCACTTATTTGTTTTTACAGAAAAAAAGTATTGTAAACTAGTGATTTTCTTTGCACTTTAAACCATAGAATTATTCTAAATGTCATAACTATAAAACACAAATGAGGTAAAAAAATGAAAAGACTTAAATTAGGTTTACTACTTGCCGCAGCAGTAATACCGGTTTTGTTACTTTCAAGCTGCAAGGACCTAGGTGAGATAACATCGCCTGAAGCCGACTATAATTCTTCGCAATACCTGTTGATTGATTACTTTGACACTCAGAATGCAGTTGAAGATGCAACTATGGATGCTGATATGTCAATCAATCATACTATGCTTTCCTACAATTTTGTAAATGCTACAGATTTTACACCTGGCAAAGGAATGTTAAGAGGCATGACGGTTAGCTGGTTAGCTAAATACGATTGGAACAAGCATCTTGGAGGAATTTTCAAAAGACTCAAACTAACCGATGACCAAAAATCGGAAGTTGATGTTCTTGTAAAAACGTATCACGAAGCAATGAAGCCTTTGGTAAAAGAATTTGCCGAAGCAAACAAAACGATTATCGAAAGCGCTAATGCAAAAAGAAAAGAGCTTGCAGAAAAAGTTAAAGCCGGAACTTTAACAAAAGAAGAAGCTGCTGAAGAAATTAAAAAACTGAATCAAAGAGTTCGTAATGCAATAGAAACGAACCCTGCTACTGTTGAGGTTAAGCGAAAAATGTGTGCTGTCAGAAAAACCTTACTTGATGGTGTGAGAAACATTCTTGATTCTGACCAAAAAATAAAGTGGGATTTAGCAATTTCCAAAATGAAATCTCCTTGTTAACAAGATAATTCATATAAAAAAACCCCGCTTAGCGGGGTTTTTTTCTTTATTCTAATTTGGTAATCCGGGGAAGTAAAGCCAATGTGCAAATAAAGAATCTAAGTTTTTACCCGAAACAGATTCAACAATTTTTTTAAAATCTTTTGTAGTTACGTTAGAGTGTAGATATTTCGAGTAATATTTTTTTATTGATTTGAAAAAATCTTTATCACCAATTTTTTGTCTTAGTTCGTGAAGAAACAACGCAGCTTTTTGGTAAGTTTCTACATTGAGAAGTTCCGAAATTCGCTTATAGTCTTTATATAAGATTGGAGTTTTCCAATTTGTATTCTGTCTATATGTGTTTTTATAAGAATTCATAATTCTTTCAAAGCGTTCTTTCCCGTCGCGTGCTTCAAAGTATAAAGCAGTAAAATAAGTTGCAAAACCTTCACTTAACCATATTTCCGACCAATCGGACATAGTAAGTGCATCACCAAACCATTGATGAGCAATTTCGTGCGCAACTGTTTCTTCGTTATCTTTTTCACCAGTGAATGATGAGCTTTTTTCTGCAAAGAATATTACGCTGCTGTTTTCCATTCCGCCAAACGCTGTTGAAGATTGAACGATTGAAAGCCGTGAGAAGGGGAAAGTCCCTATTATTTCTTCGTAAAATGTAAGCATATCTGCGGCACGGTTAAATCCTTTTACAGCATTCAAACTATCTTCTGGATAGGTGTAGTAATAAACAGGAATCCCAGATTTGGTTTTAGTTTTTGTAATTGCAAAATCGCAAACGCCAACAACCATGCAGTAAGTTGGAATTGGTTCTTTTATGTTGTAAACGTACTTTACTTTTTCATTTTCTACGAGTATCCTTTCAACTAAATCACCATTGCAGATTACTTCATACTTTTTAGGAACGGTAACAAAAAAAGAAACTGAGGCTTTATCGGATGGATGGTCTATTGATGGAAACCAGCTGCTTGCATAGTTTGCCCAGTTATCGCTAAATGCCGCAAAATTTTTGTACTTGTTTTTGCCGATGAATAAGCCGGTTTTTGGTTCCCCATTGTACTCAATAAATATTTTATGAATGGTGTACTTTGTAATTATTTCTTGTAGATGAATAGTAAGAATTCCGTTTCCATGTTCAAAAAGAAGCTGTTGGTTATTTATCATGCACATACTTACTTGTAAGTCTTTAAGATTGAATTTTAATTCGCGCAAATCGGTTACCGCTTTAAAGGTAATTTCTGTTGATGCTGAAATTTCTGAAGAGGTGTCTGAAATTTTTAGTTGGATAGAATAATGCAAAACATCAATTTTGTTTTGCATTAAGTTGTAATCGAATTTATCTGCTGCTATAATTGGTAGGTAAATTAACAGCAGAAGGGGAAAAATTTTCTTCATATTAAACCCATAAAAATACTACCAGTAAAAGTAGAATGATAAATCTTAAACCCGCTTAACAACAACAATAGTCATATCATCATGCTGCGGATAGTTATCTACAAATTTATTTACCTCTTTAAGAATTATGTTTATTAAATCGCGCGAGCCTGCATTTCTATTTTTTTCTATAATGCTTATTAATCTGTCCTCGCCATATAGTAACTGCTTTTCATTCATTGCTTCAGTAAAACCATCTGTGTATAGAACGCAAACATCGCCTTGGTTAATAATAAATTCTTCTTCGTTAAGTGTTGAAGTAAAAATTTGTCCTTCTTCTAAACCGAGAGCCATTCCCTTACTTAGCAAAAGTTTTGTCCCCCCGCTTTGCTGGCTAGTTAAAATACCAGGATTATGACCTGCCCGCGCGTAAATCATTTTGTGTTGATTGATATTCAGGATTGCATAGAACATACTTACGAAAGAATTTTTCTCAATCGTTTTATATAGTAAGCGGTTAACTTTTGCCAAAACATTTCTTGGAGATGCATCTTCTTCTGCATGTGCTTGAAGAATTCCTTTTGTTAAAGTCATGTAAATTGCTGCTCCAACACCTTTGCCGGAAACATCGCCGATTGCAACGCCGAGTTTATTTCCGCTAAGTTTAACAAAATCGAAATAATCTCCTCCTGCCTCTATTGCTGGAATAGAAATTGCTGCAATATCGTAACCCGGAATTTTTGGCTCTTCTTTAGGCAAAAGTGAAAGCTGCACTTTTGCTGCAATCTCAAGTTCTTTGCGTAGTCTTTCTCTTTCAGAAATTCTCTTAACGTGAGAAGGCAAATCAAAACTTTCTAAAATGTAGTCTTCTTTTCTAAATCTGCTAATTACATAGATGAGAGCTGGAATTAATAGTGCAATCGCTATCGGAATTAAATTAAATTGATAAAAAGCATTTTCGGAATTTATCAAAGCAAAACTGCGTGTAATCATTCCACACGTGAAAAGCATACTTGCAATTGTAAGTAAATCAAATCTGAAATAGAGGAAGCCAAGTAAGCAGCCAAACAAGAAATCTTTTACTAATCCAACTGTAAAATTATTAAGTGATGGCGGAGTATCCGAAATGACAATTGTAAACACAGTAACAACTCCGCTAAGAGTTATGCTTATCCATTTCCTTTTCCAACGTTGATATGAAATATTAATTACGAAAAAAACAGTTGCTATGGATGTAATCATCGCGGCGGCCATAGAATCTAATACTACAGTAGCCGCGGGTGCAAACCCTACAAAGATTTCTAAACTGCGGCTTGTGTTTATAAACATATTTGCGTTTGGCTTGTTTAACAAAATGGCTGCTGCAACGTAAGCAAAAGCTAACCCGATACCGAGTACCCAGCCTTTGCCTAATGCAGAGCCGGATTGAATAGAAAAGATATGAGCATTTATAAAACTATCAATTCCTCTAAGTTTTTCGGGCCAAAGACTTCTTGCGTATGATTCACCTACAGACCAAGTTGCAAAAACCAGTAAAGACAAAAAGAAATAAACAATTAATCCGTTTGTAAGAACAAGAATTAACTTCGTGTTAAAGAATGCAAGATTTCCTATTGAAAGTCCTTGCCCTAAACCAGGCCAATAGTTAACAAGAGATAAAAGAGTTATCAAGAAATAAATGAGGAATAAATTTCTTGCAGCGCTCATCCATACTTCGCCTTGATGATATTTTTTTAAATAAAGGAAGAAAGCAAAGAGCATCAAAAAGACAATTAAGATTGCAGATGAAGTTCCAAACAAATATTCGCCTGCGTTGAAGAACTCTTTGTATTCTTGAGGAACTTCGAGATTACTATAAAAACCGCCAATCTGGTCCCCTTTTACAAAAACTTGTAATTCTATTTTAGCATTAAGCTCTGGAATGAATTTATCGAACCGAATTAAATAATCAATGCGGTTCCTGAAGTTGTCTTGCTTGCTCTCTTTATAAGCAAATTTTGTAGTGTCAATTTTCTGTTCATTGGCTAAGTATTTTTTTGCAAGAACAAGTGCATCATCTTCGCTTAATGATGGAAGTGAAACAGTATCCGGCAAAACATACCTGAAGCCAATAACTTTGCCATTGGAGCTTACATCTACAAAGTAACTGTATTGAGGTATCTCTTTGCTTAGGTTTTGATGGAACATTACATCCCAGCTTCTGAGTGGAAAATTGGAGTGAGTTAAATACTCGGAGTATTTTTTATCGCCTAATATTTTGATGAGATATCTATTCTGAACCATGAATGCATCAATAAATGCTTCACTGTGAAAAGCATCAGTATTAACTTCTCTATTGGCCAAAAATTCTGCTGCAATTTTAATAGCTTCTGGTCGTGTTGTATTCATTGTGTTGTTTTGGTAAGAAGAGGATAGGAAAGCAGAGGCAAGTGCAATCAACGAAACTATCGAAGCTAAAATCCAATATTTGTGATGGTTCATATTTTTATTCATTTGGGCATCCACAGAAATTATTCTCAATCATTTAAGACGACTGTAAAATAGAAAGGTTTGGCTACACATACAATTGTGAGGTGGTCAGAAGTTTGACTCCAAAAATCTATTAATGCTCAAATTAAAAAATTCTTATCTTTGCGCCATAAATCAATATAGAGAAAAATGAAAGAACCTGAAGTAAACTTAGAATTAGCGCTGGAACATGGCTTAACAGAAGAAGAATATGGCTGGATTTGCGAACGGCTTGTAAGAGTTCCAACATTCACAGAACTTGGCATTTTTTCGGTAATGTGGAGCGAACATTGCAGCTATAAAAACTCGATTGCGTTACTTAAAACTTTGCCTAGAAGCGGCGGAAGGTTACTTGTTGGCGCCGGCGAAGAGAATGCAGGGCTTGTTGATATTGGAGATGGTTTAGCAGTTGCGTTTAAGATTGAAAGTCACAATCATCCATCGGCGGTTGAACCTTACCAAGGTGCTGCAACAGGTGTTGGCGGAATTTTGCGAGACATTTTTACGATGGGCGCAAGACCTATTGCATGCTTAAATTCGCTTCGCTTCGGTTCTTTGGATGATGCTCGTACAAGATATCTATTTGAAGGCGTTGTAAAAGGAATTGGTGATTATGGGAACTGCTTTGGAGTTCCTACAGTTGCCGGAGAAGTTTACTTTGATGAATGCTACAGAACAAACCCGTTGGTTAATGCAATGGCAATTGGATTGGTTGATACTACAAGAGTTGTTTCGGCAGTTGCAAAAGGTGCCGGCAATCCGGTAATGATTGTTGGCTCTTCAACAGGAAGAGATGGAATACACGGCGCTACATTTGCCAGCGAAGAAATTTCAGAAAAGTCGGAGGCTAAGCGTCCTTCTGTTCAAGCCGGTGATCCATTTACTGAAAAACTTTTGCTTGAAGCAACACTTGAAATCATCAAACAAGATTTGGTTGTTGGAATTCAAGATATGGGCGCTGCGGGAATTTCTTGTTCTACTTCTGAGATGAGCGCGAAAGGTGAATCCGGGATGATAATAGACCTTGATAAAGTTCCGCTGCGTGAAGAAGGAATGAGCGCTTACGAAATTATGCTTTCCGAAAGCCAAGAGAGAATGTTAGTTATTGCTAAAAGAGGATGCGAAGAAAAAGTAAAAGAAATTTTTGAAAAATGGGATTTACATTGCGAAATTATTGGTTTCGTTACAGATCAACAAAAGGTAATTATAAACTATCAAGGTGAAAGGAAAGCTGAAATTGCTCCAGTAGAATTAGTTCTTGGCGGCAATGCTCCTGTTTATAATCGCGAAACAGCAGCTCCTAAATACTTGAGCAAAACAAACAAATTTGATTTAACAAAAATTCCTGAACCCGATTCTATTATAGATTCGTTCGAGAAAGTTTTTTCATCACACAATATTGCAAGCAAACGCTGGGTTTACGAGCAGTACGATTCAATGGTGCGTACAAATACAATTGTTGGCCCCGGTTCTGATGCAGCAGTAATTTTTATTAAAGGAACTAACAAAGCTCTATCAGCAAAAACTGATTGCAATGCACGCTATGTTTATCTTAATCCTAAAGAAGGAGCAAAAATTGCAGTTGCAGAGTCTGCACGTAATGTTGTTTGCACTGGTGCTATTCCGCTAGCAATTACAAACTGCTTAAATTTTGGCAACCCGTATAAACCAGAAAATTATTGGCAGTTCAAAAAAGCAATAGAAGGAATGGGAGAAGCGTGCCGTTACTTAAACACTCCGGTTACCGGCGGAAATGTTAGTTTTTATAACGAAAGCCCCGAAGCCGCTGTTTATCCAACTCCAACTATTGGAATGGTTGGCTTGATTGAAGATATTGAAAATGTAACAACCGCCCAATTTAAGAACGAAGGAGATTTAATTTACATTCTTGGCGAAGATTATGAAGAGATTGGAGGAAGTGAATATCTAAAAGCCGTTCACAATCTTGTTACCGGAGAAATTCCCAAAATTGATTTGCAAACAGAAAAAGATTTGCACACAACTCTATTGCATCTAATCGAATCCGAATTAATAGAATCTGCTCACGATGTTTCCGATGGAGGTATATTATGCGCACTGGCTGAGTGTTGTATTTTAGATGCAGAAAAACCAATTGGCGCAAAAGTTCATTTGCAAATTAAAAAGAGAGAAGATTTTTCGTATTTCTCCGAAAGCCAATCGCGGGTAATTGTTTCTGTTAAAGAAGAAAACAAAGAAAAGTTTGAAGAAAATGCTTCAAAAAGTTTTACACCTTTCGCGCTTTTAGGAGTTACAGGTGGCAAAAATCTTTGCTTGAATGACCAATATGAATTTTCACTTACTCACTTAATTGATTTGTATTACAATTCAATTTCAAGAGTAATGCATGCTAAAGTTTAAGATATTAAAAAAAATTGCATCTTATGTATCGCTTACTACTGTAAAAAGAGTATTCGATTTTATTGATTACTACTTTATAAATTTATTCCGAAGGATGGACCAGCATAATCTATTTTTTGCAGGCGCTGGAATTTCGTTCTCTCTCTTTCTTGGTATGATTCCATTTATACTTCTAATTTTTTCTATTCTCGGAAATGTTTTCGATCAAAAAGTTATTGAAACACAAATAAATAATTTTATAGATCAATCCATTCCTTATCCTGCTTATGCCAATTATATTAAAAAACTAATCAGCTCTCGTTTGCCGGAGGTTATCGAATATAAAACCTCGGCATTTTATATTGGTATTGGCGGGTTACTTTTTACTTCTACTTGGATATTCAGCAGTATTCGTACAATTTTAAACCAGATCTATGATGTTAAAGTTGAACGTGGTTTTATATATGGAATGATAAGAGACATCGTAATGGTAGTATTGCTTGTTTTTTTGATTTCACTTTCAACATTTATACTCCCAGCAATCAATATAATTTATGAACTTACCAAAAACACCACGCTTTTACAGAGACTTGATATTACACCCATTTGGAACACGATGGTATATTTTTCATCATTACTTTTAATGTTTTTGTTGTTCTTTGCTCTTTACTACTTAATTCCTTACGAACAACTTGGAAAACAGGTTGCTGCTATGAGTGCGCTTTGGACTACAATTTTTTGGGAAGCTGCTAGATTTGGTTTTGGATATTATATTAACAACATTATTGGAACAAATCCCATTTATGGTGCTTTTGTTTTGATAATTGCTATACTATTTTGGGTTTACTACTCGGCATGTTTGTTTATAGTAGGCGCAGAAATTGGGCAGCTTTATAGAGAAAAACATAATCTTAAAAAACCGCTTAGATGAAACTTTTGCTTTGCTTTTTTAATCCGCCAGAGGCGGACGAGGGTCAAATCTCTTGAGGCGAATAAATAAAATTTGTTTTCAGAAACCTCGCTGCCCCGCCTGCCAAAGCAAAGCGGCGGGCAGGTTGCGGCGAGGAGATTCATTTAAAGCATAGACACTTTTAAAATTAGTATTTTAAAAATTTTAATGCAGAAGGGCGGGACAAAGGATGTTGATATTTTTAGAGGCGTTCTATAGTTTATAAAAAATTCTTAAGGAGTAATATGGTTCACAAATGGCTTAAATTCACTTTCGTTTTTTCTGTGCTAATCTCTTCTTTTTCTATAGCGCAAGGTTTAGAAGAATTCAAAAGCGGGAAAAACGATTTTGTAGAACAATCCACTAAAGAGTTGGGTAAAGCAAAGCAGTTTAAAATAAAAACTAGACTAAGATATGCTGGTTTTTTTGATGTTGATGGAATAACGCCTCAACAAAAAGTGCTTGTTGAAAAAATATCTTTCGACAAAAATGGCAACAGAAAGGAATTAATTAGATATGTGGGAGATGAGATAGTTGATCTAAAATATACATTTCTATATGATGCTAAAAGCAGATTAATAAAAATGGAGACAAGGAATACTGGCAATTTCATAACAGGCAAGAGAGAATCGAAGTATGATAAAGCAGGCAATGAGATTGAGAGAAAGCTTTTTGAAAATAGACGCGGAAATATGAGAGTCGTTTTCACTTATGATAAAGAAGGTAACATAATTGAAACGAAGAATTACGATAAAAACAAAAAGATGATTAGCCGCTATGAAAATTCTTTTGAAAATGGCAAAGCTAAAAAAACTACTGTTTACGGTATAAATGGAAATGTGCAAAAAGAAATTTGGTTTATTTATAACTCAGACGGAAAATTAATACGAGAAGATTTTAAGCAGTTATCCAATTCATATTCTGTAAAGTATACTTATGATTCACAGGGAAATGTTTCCGAAGTTGAAACGCCTGAAACTAAGCGCCTTGTTATTTATAACAACAATAATGACATTTTAGAAGACAAAATGTTTATGGCGGACGGTATAAGACAATACCGTGTTGTATTCAGCTACCTAAAAAATGGATTACAAAATGATGAAACCCGGTACGATAATTCTGAGAAAGCAGCATTTCAATCTTTGTACGAATATGAGTTTTACAAGTAATTTGAAAATCATTTAAAATCTTTTGTAACATCTTCTTGACTTTCACTTAATTTATTTTAGATTACGGTTTGTAACAATAGAAAATGTTGTTACGAGTAGTAGTAATAGTATTATTAGTATCAATGCTTCATTTTTAGTAGTAATGTTATTAGTATTATTTTCCCCTGTATAGATTGAGTTCTATACAGGGTTTTTTGAAACGACTGTATCTTAGAAATCTTTGCATTAAGTTTTACAATTAAGATGTGTTTGTAGCTATTTAAAAAGTAAATCTTCTAAATAGCATTCTTTCAGAAAAAAATAGGGAGGACAAATTGATTACCGCTTCATCTTCAACCAGCTTGTTTACCAAAATTCCAATGTTTAATGGGCTTTCACCAGAAATAGTATCTAAATTAGAATCTACAAGCAAAATATGTTATTACAAGAAAAAAGAAATTATTGCATCACAAGGTGATCAGATCAGCAATACGATTATTGTAAAAAAGGGGATGATTAACCTGGTTTTTACAAACAATAATTATGAAGATGTGTTTTATACCACTCTCTCAAAACATGATCCGCTTGGAATATTTGAGATTTTCTTTGGGCAAAATTATTCATACTCGGCTAAAGCATTAACTGATTGCGAAGTTTATGAAATTCCGAGCCAATGTTTTTTGCAAATTGTAGAGCAGTGCCATCAGCTTCAGCTAAATATTAATTTAGAAATTGCTGAGCTATTAAAAAGAAGTTATGAAATAATCCGAGATAGCAATTTCAGGATTGAAAAAAAGATTATGAACACTATTTTATTCTTAGCAGAAGAGTTTGGTTACGTAAAAAGTAATACAGTAGAAATTAAACATGCACCAACTCAAAGCGAAATAGCTTTAATGGCTGGCACTACACGAGAAACTATAAGCAGAACTTTTAGTGCGCTTCAGAAAAATGAGAGAATAAAAATTGATCGGTCGTCAATTGTAATACCCGACTATGAGAATTTTAAGAGATTCTCCGAAAAAATAAATTAGCTTAGTTTAGGGTCCCTTCTTTTTGGCTTCTTTTAGAGAGAAAGCATATAGTTTAAATGTTTTTCTCTCTTTCTTTTTCCACTATTTTGAATGCAGAATAACCTGTAAGTTACCCCAAAGAAATTTACTTTATTAGATTAAAAAAAGGGTAAAACTATGAAACACAAACTACTCATAATTATACTTGTTATTAGCTCATTGTTAATTGCACAGAAGAAGCCTTTTACAATCGAAGAGCTATATAAAATTAAGAGTGTTAGCTCGCAGGTAATTTCTCCAAGCGGAGATAAGGTTGCATTTGTAGTATCTATTCCAAATTTACAAAAAGTAAAAACCAGCACTTCAATTTATCTAATGAATTCTGATGGCTCTGCGTTGCGGCAATTAACATCTAATGATTACTCGTGTTACTCTCCAATCTGGAGTAAAGATGGCAAAGGCATATATTTTAACTCTACAAGAAACGGTTCAGATCAAGTTTATTATTTAAGATTAGATGGCGGTGAAGCCGAACAAATTACAAACTATCTGCTCGGAGTTTCTTCTCCTAAAATTTCAAACGATGGGAAAAACCTTTTGTTCGGTGCATTGGTTTATCCTGAGTGTGGTGCTGACGAAGAATGTAATACAAAAATTTCCAGTTCAACCGAAACGGGACCGATCCAAGCTTATTTAGCAGACAGCTTATTCATAAGGCATTGGAACGAATATGAAACAGGGCGGTATTCGCACGTAATGCTTTTTAACAGAGAATCTAAACAAGTAATTGATTTAACACCTGGGCATTTCAACTCTCCTACTTTCGCTCCAGGCGGAAGCAGCAATTATTCACTTTCTCCAGATGAAAAAGAAGCTGCATTTGATTCTAAGAGAGTTGAAGACCCGGAGAACTCTACCAACAGCGATATTTGGACTGTAAATATTGATGGAACAGGATTAAAAAATATTACGAGCAAAAATGAGGGTGCTGACAACGATCCTAAGTACTCGCCCGATGGAAAGTATATAGCCTACTTAACGCAAACTACTCCAACTTATGAATCCGATAGAATTAGGTTAGCTCTATATGATAGAAAAAAGGGAGAAAGCAAAATACTTACTGAATCAATTGATAATTGGGTAAACGAGTTTTCATGGTCTAAAGATTCTAAAGCTATCTACTTCACTGTACAAGAAAAAGGCTATCTTCCATTGCACAGAATTAACATTGCTGATATGAAAATAGAGAAGCTGATTGAAAATGTTGCGATCTCAAGTTTTGATATTTCTCCAAACAATGATTTTGCAGTTTTTACTTATACATATACACATAAGCCTGTTGAAATTGCACGTTTTAATTTTGCTACAAAGGAAATGAAAGACCTTACTCATTTCAATAAGGAGTTTACAGATTCAATTGAAGTACGCCCATCAGAAAAAGTTTGGGTAAAGGGCGCAGATGGAACGCCTGTTCATGTATTTATAGTTAAGCCGTATAATTTCGATCCGAACAAAAAATATCCGGTAGTAATTAATGTGCATGGCGGACCGCAAATGCAATGGATGGATTCTTTTAGAGGCGATTGGCAAATTTATCCCGGTTCTGGATATGTAGTTGTTTATCCAAATCCGCATGGTTCTACTGGCTACGGGCAAAAATACACGGCAGCAATTTCTAATGACTGGGATGGAAAAGTTTATGAAGATATTATGAAGGTTACAGATTATATTGAAACACTTCCTTATGTGGATAAAAACAAAATAGGCGCGATGGGCTGGTCTTACGGCGGTTATTTTATGAATCTTATCCAAGGGAAAACTAAACGATATAAATGCCTTGCTTCTATGATGGGAATTTATGATCTGAGACAATTTAAAGAAGATACAGAAGAGCTTTGGTTTTCCAATTGGGATTTAGGAAGAAAAGATTATCAAAAGATGTCTCCAAGTGAATACGATGCTAACTTTTCGACACCAACATTGATTATTGCAGGCAAGAAAGATTATAGGGTTACATATCTGCACAGCATAAGATATTTTACTGTTTTACAGAACAAGGGAATAGACAGCAGATTGATAGTATTTAAGAATGATGGACACTGGCCAAACAATTTGAGATCAATGCCGCTGTACTATAATGCACATCTTGAGTGGTTCCATAAGTATTTGGGCGGTCTGCCTGCGCCGTGGGACAGTAAGAAGATGGTTAGAAATCTTAAGGGCATCTATAAAAATTAGTATTTCAAAAATTTTTGATGAGCCGAATCTAACCCGCCTGCCTCTTTAGACCAAACATGGCGGGCAGGTAAGTCGAAAACTCATGGCTTTTGGAGCAGGCTCATTGATATTTTTTGAGATGCCCTTAAGTAAGGGAAAATACCTGGCACAAAAAACTGCATAGAGTAAATCACAAAATATTATGATTTTGCGTGAATTAAATCGCAAATTATTATAATAATTTGCGATTTGATTCACAAATTGCTATGTTGTTGTATGAATTTGAGGTTGTGATGATTAATAGACTAATATTCAGCAGGATAAAAGAAAATTTATTCAAAGGGAAGGCAATAATTATTTATGGTGCAAGGCAAGTTGGAAAAACAACTCTAGTTAATGAAATAATAATAGGGCTTAACAAAAAAACAATTTTGTTAAATGGTGATGATACTGACACACGAGAGTTGTTTGAAAAGCCTAATATTGCGAAGCTCCAAAACATTATTGCCAATGCGCAAGTTGTAATAATAGACGAAGCACAAAGAATAACTGAAATTGGTATAGCGATAAAAATTATCGTAGATAGGATTTCGGGGGTACAAGTAATAGCTACTGGTTCCTCCTCATTTATGCTGGCAGAAAAAACAAAAGAAGCTTTAGCTGGCAGAGCATACGAGTATGTGCTTTATCCTCTTTCATTTCAAGAAATAGTAGCTCATAATAGTTTTCTTGATGAGAAAAGAGCATTGCGTCAAAGAATTCTTTACGGTTCATATCCAGAAATAGTTATGAAACCTGAAGAAGGGAGAGATTTATTAAAACTCCTAACAGGCAGTTATTTATACAGAGATATAACTTTTCTTGAAACCGTAAGTAATCCTGAGCTGCTTGAAAAAATTACTAAAGCACTTGCCTTACAAATTGGTTCTGAAGTGAGCTCAACTGAAATAAGTCAGATTGTTAATGCAGATAGAGGAACTGTAGAAAAATATATTACTTTGCTTGAGAAAGCTTTCGTAGTATTTCAACTTCCATCATTAAACAAAAATGTTAGAAATGAGATAAAAAAAGGGCGGAAGATATATTTTGTTGATAATGGAGTACGTAATGCCATCTTAAACAATTTTACGCCGCTGGAAACGAGAAATGATACAGGCGCTCTTTGGGAAAATTATTGTATAAGTGAGAGAAGAAAATTATTAACATATCGAAAAGAAGATTGTACGCAGTACTTTTGGAGAACCACGCAGCAACAAGAGATTGATTATATAGAAGAGAATTTGGGTCATTTCAAGGCTTATGAGATAAAATATTCAAGTAAATCAAAAGCCAGAATATCTAAAACGTTCTTACAGTCTTATTCTGTTACAGAAATAAAAACAATAAATATTGATAATGTTGAAGAGTTTCTTCTTTAAAAACAAAGAAGAACTATTTAACCTGCATTAATCTCCATAAACCGCATTGCCTCCATCTACGTTTACTTTTATCAGTTCTCGAATCTCATCTACGGTTAAGAATTTTTCGTTTGTACCGCTGTTGTAGCTAAAACCATATTCACAAAATTTACCATAATTTGTACTGCTTTCCACTCTGAACTTTTCTATATCCCAAACTTGTGTTGATGGAAGAATCACATAGTAATCATTAAACTCCACAGTGTTAATAGAGTCTGTAATTGTAATCATTTCTTCGTGAAGTTTTTCTCCGGGACGTATTCCGACATTTTCAAGTTTAGCATCCGGTGCAATTGCTTTTGCAAGATCAAGAATTTTATAGGATGGAATTTTAGGAACAAATAATTCGCCGCCCCACATTCTATCGAAAGCAGATAAAACAAAATCTACTCCTTCTTGCAAAGTAATGTTAAATCGGGTCATACGTTCATCTGTAATAGGAAGTATGCCTTCTTTCTTTTTATCTAAAAAGAAAGGAATAACTGAGCCGCGACTTCCCATAACATTACCGTAGCGAACTACTGAGAATTTAATATCATGAGTTCCACGGTAATTGTTTGCTGCAATAAAGAGTTTATCGGAAGTTAATTTTGTGGCTCCGTAAAGGTTAATCGGTGCGGCAGCTTTATCTGTGCTAAGCGCAACAACTTTCTTAACACCGGTTTCGTAGCATGCATCAATTACATTTTGTCCGCCAATAACATTTGTCTTAACAGCTTCAAAAGGGTTATATTCTGCTGCGGGCACTTGTTTTAGCGCAGCTGCGTGCACAACAAAATCAACACCGGCTAAAGCGCGGGTTAGTCTTTCTTTATCTCTTACATCTCCAATAAAATAGCGCATCAAAACCCCATCTTTTCTGTACTTAGGGTTTTGTTGCATCTCAAATTGTTTCAGTTCATCCCTGCTAAAAATTATTATCTTTTTAGGTGAAAAACGTGAAAGTACTGTTTCAATAAATTTTTTACCGAATGACCCTGTGCCGCCCGTGATTAGTAAAGTTTTACCGTTCATAATTCCTCTTCAATCTGGTGGCAAATTTAGGAAAATTTTTTTTAGAATATCGCCTAATGCAGATTATACACTCTGCGTGCTTAATGTTTTCTCCTTGTGTTCTTGACCGCTTAGCCGGAGAATAGGTAATCTCGCAAAGAAATAACAACTGAAAAACTTTATGAGTATGGCAGGTAGTATTAAATATTTGGCATAGCTCCCTAACGATATGCAGCATCAGAGTCATCATTTTTTCATTACTGGTTATTTTGTTGTTAGAGTTCGGGCAAGGGCGCATGCCTAAACCACAACTATTTGGTACTCTAACTATGGCAGGAAAAATAGTGCAGCTTGATTGTTGTTTTAAGTCTATTTATATAGTGTATAGAATAATTAATTCTTAATAAGACAAAATTGGGAAATAAAATTTCGTTGTACAAGAATAATATACTGTTTAAAAACATAACTGCGCTCTCATTTTTACAGTTTATGAGTTATCTATTTCCGCTGATAACAGTTCCTTACGTTGTTAGAGTTTTGGGTGCGGAAAAGTTTGGAATTGTTAGTTTTGCCGCTGCCTTTATTGCATATTTTTCTTTGCTTGTAGATTTCGGTTTTAATTTTTCTGCTGCAAGATCAATTTCTATTAATCGTAACAATCCGACAAAAGTAACGCAGATCATCACATCAGTTTTTTTGATTAAAGCATTTTTGTTTTTAATCTCGCTTTTAATGTTTTTGTTAATCCCAAATTTTCCATTAGGAAAATTTGCCATACGGGCCGACAAGCATTAAGTCATTTATAGTAAATAACTTATGTAAGATTTTTAATTTATAAAGACA
>WPAE01000140.1:2054-4207 GCA_009773205.1 Ignavibacteria bacterium | reverse complement strand
AACAGAAAGTCAAAGAACAACAATTAAAACGTTTACATATTCAAGCTAAACAACTCGGTCTCAAACTTCTGCCAATGATTACTTAGTGGTCATTGGCAGGCACGGGTTAGGCTTTTTTCAAGCATTTTATAAAATACTAATTCATAGAATTATTTTTTCAACAACAACTATCGTTATTATAAAATTTATTGCTAGCAGACTATTTACAATATAACCTTGCTTTCATTTCAACACTATACAAAAGCTGATGCTTAGTAATTATTTACTGAAAGAAATACATTTTTTTAACTGCTGATACTTTTTACTATTCTACATAAATGAATATTCTAATCGAACTTCACTTGTGTTACTTTATTTCTTTCGTGCAATGCCCACATACTGTTGCATCCTTTGGAACCCAGAATTTACACTGAGGACATTGTTTACCAGCTGTCAATGCCACCATAAAAGCAAGTGGTCCAAATACTAAACCCAAGGCAACAACAACACAGCCAATTGTTGAAATAATTGAGATCAATCCCCAATATTGAACAGGTGTTAATGTTTCCATTTCTTCTCCAAATTAAAAGCCTAACGACGTTGCCGATAAGCGGCGCTCCAGAACAGGAATGCCACATTGAAAACAACTGCCGAAAATTTAGCAAACTGTGCTTAACTTTCATCGTAAGCGCAGTTTGCAACAATGTTATTTAATAGAACTACTTTGAACAAGTTAGCCGAAACGTAACGACTAACCCTAAAATTTATAAAATGCCAAATGCGAAAGCGCTTTCGGCTTGAGGCACGGGTTAGTGTGCTTTTAATTATTTACGACTTTTTTAAATGATTTATTAATTAAACTAACAACCCATTCCAAATCAGAACCATTCTCAAAAAAACATTCAATGTCTCCCATACCCCAATGCCCAATTTTCGAAACATCTCTTACTTTTAAACTTTCTTCTTCTGTTAACTCATTCATTTCTAAGTTAATCCATATTTTTAAACCAGATTTTAAGCCGCAGATTTGGCAGAAACTTTTTGAATCTTGTAACAAACTGATATAGCGTTTCGTTGGATTTTCTGCGAATGTTATTCCAACACTTTTTAATTCTTTTCTTAACTTTTTGTACTGTTCAAAACTCTCGCTCCATTTCCCATCTCTAAACTGATTTTCAATCGTCCAAGATTTTCCTTCATCATTGTTATCATCGGTTGTATCTGTTGCATATACATTTTCGTGTAAATCAGTACTTATTTGTAAGGTAAACTGTTTTAAAGCCGTTTCAATATCATCATCACCAAACTTATGACCAAGAATTTCTTTCACTGATTCATTTATTATGCGAATAAATTTTTTATCGGCTGATTGGAAAAGATTTTCTACTGCTTTCTTTATTGTAGTAAATAGGGAAATATTTCTTGAATAATTAAGCAAAAGGTCTTTTTCAAATGATTTTTTACTCAATTTTTCTATAACATCTTCATCAACATTATCAGAAAGGGTAAATTCTTGCAACAATTTATCTTTACCTATGCCTTTTAATTCCGAATAATATATTTTATAAGCGTCCCCATTTGTGATAATTAAAAGAGATATACCTCTATTAGCGCAATAATTCAGTTTCTCAATTATCATTTTGTTGTCAGCTAATGGATTAGAGAGAGGTTTAGCTTCAACAAGTAACTTGGCTTCTCCATTTACATAAAAACAATAATCGGTTCTTTTGCCAGCACTATCATCATCTTCAGGAACAACTTCATCTGGATTAGAAAAATCCCAACCGAGTGTTTCAAAAAATGGACGAATCAACCAATCCTTTGTCTGAGCTTCATTTACATTTTGTGTTTTTAACTTCTTTATTGAAGCTATAATTTTTTCAAGTGATGATGCCATATTATTTCCATTTTATTAAATTTAATTAAGCGCCTAACGCGCCGCCCAGAACAGACGGCTAAGTAATGTCAACGCTTTTTGTTTATTAAAAAACTACGTTACTGTCAATCACAGATTAACGAATAACCAGCTTTGCAAAGCAAAACCAGAACCACTTCCCTACGACCGATTCGTTAGAAGCGGTCGGTTTTGAGTTGCGGGTTAGTTTTAGGATTTTAATTACGTAACGATTTTGAAAACAACAACCAGCGCAACCAACTTTGTAAAACATTTACCG
>WPAE01000140.1:0-2003 GCA_009773205.1 Ignavibacteria bacterium | reverse complement strand
GTAAAAACAACTTCTTAACACAAAATGAAAAACCAAACCAAAACAGCTTACCAGCTAAGCTGCCGCCACTTACACAAAACTTGTTTAGTAAACTAACGGCGTTGCGCTTAGCCCGCCGCCCAACACAACTATGACGGCTTGAAATGCACAACTTTATTTATTAATCTATTTATTAGTACAATCTTACTTTAAATAGCAACAAACTTTGAAATGACAAACCCAATTACTTTTCACTACGACCGATTCGGAGACGCGGTCGGGCTGAAGTGCGGGTTATATTGCGATTTATATTTCTGTTGAATCTATCAGAATAATGATATAATTTTGACACAGACAATAAAGGAAACACTAAATGCCAATTATTAAACCAATATCCGATTTAAGAAATAAATCAAACAAAATTTCTGAACTTGCAAACAACTCGAATGAGCCAATATTCATAACAAAAAATGGCGAAGGTGATTTAGTTGTTATGTCCATGTCTCATTATTCTAAGCTTCAATTAAAACTTGATTTGCTCAGTAAACTTTCTGTCGCACAAAACCAAAAAGCAGAAGGCGACAAAGGTAGAACTCTAAAGCAAGTTATGAATAATATTAGGAGTTCTATAAATGCCAATAGATAAATATCAGATTCGGTTACTTAGAATTGCCGAAGAAGATTTTACTGAAATAATCTCTTTCATTGCTGCCGACAACTCTAAAGCTGCTGCAAATCTCGCTGACAAAATTGAAAAGAACTTAGAATTACTTTCTGATAATCCTTTATTAGGTAAATCTCCAAGTGATTCTGATCTCAAACTACTTGGATACAGATATTTGATTATTGAGAACTACCTAATATTTTATACAATAGAAAAAAAAACAATTTTGATTCATAGAATGCTTCACGGTGCAAGAAACTATAAATCTCTTCTTCTTTAGCTAAATTCAAGCAATATAACAGCGTTGCAACTAAACCGCCGCCAAGAACAATAATGACAGTTTTGTCAACACAACTTGTTTTATAAATCTATTTTGTTAACTAAACCTACTTTGAACAACAAACTTTTTCTGAAAAGCAAAAACCTAATGCGACTCAATTAGACCGCATCTTCACCGCGGTCGCCGTTGAGGCGCTGGTTAGGTTGCTTATTTTCTCAAAGGGAAAATCAAAATCTTCGCCCTATGATTATTATTATCAATTGAAAGCTCGAATCGTGGACTATAATTGTTACTACCTAAAATTCCATATGTGCTATTTTCAACACTATAACCAATTGATGTTAATTTATTACTTAATTCAATCCCATAGTTGTAGCATTCTTTATCTGAAGAAGAAAACAATAATTCAATGATATAATTCTTTGATACTTGCTTTTTTATTTTATCAATATCGTCGGAAGTAACTTTTCTGATTTCTGGTTCAGGATTAATATAAACGGTCTTTTGATTTATGATTTTATTACCGGAAATAAATTCGTTCTTTACATCACCTTTATTCGAGTTTGTTTGGTTTACTTGATTCACAGTTATGTTTTGTCTCGCTGAATCAGAGAGATTACTATTGATGATTGGTTTTTGGGAAATAACATTCAATGTATCTCTAGACGTTGGTATGCCAATTATGGGAGATTCAAAATATATTTTTATAAAATATGATAGAACCAAAATGACAAGTGTTATAATCCCCGATATCAATTTCTTTCTATGCTTTTTTGAAAAGACTGACATTTTATAGCTCCATAATTTAATGCAACCTAACGACGTTGCCGCTAAGCTGCTGCCAAGAACAAGAAACTTATGAGAAGCAAAAAAGCCGATGATTTATAAAAAATTTTCATAGTGCAATTACTTTGAACAAGATACTTTTAGATACAACCAAACTAAACAATGGCACAAAAGCCAAACGGAGGCACGCAGTCAGCTTGAGTAACCAATAAAGGCATTTGCCTTTATTCATGAAAACAGTGACCTTCTATTGTTAATTTATTGCCGTGTAAAAATAACAGTCCAGCTAATTGA
>WPAE01000139.1 GCA_009773205.1 Ignavibacteria bacterium | reverse complement strand
ATCCAAGAAAGAAAAAGGGAAACTTAAAATATCCACTTAATAAAAAGAGAGCTTTCTAAATGTACAGAATATGGCCCTTTCTTAAGTTGACAGCATTGCCGTAGCAGGCGGGCTTGTCGGCCCAAAGGGCAAATTTTCCTAACGGAAAATTTGGGTTTAAAAAATTTCACCATTTTTTTCTTGACATTTGCCCCCCCCCCCGTATATTAAAGTTAAACTATTAATACATTTTGCTCTGTGCCTTTCTATAAAAAAATATTTTACTCAAAATACAGCCTGATAAAACAATACGATCAGGTAGATTGCGTGCCGGCTGCACTGCTTTCTGTTCTAAAATTCTATGGAGGGAATACTTCTCTTGTTCAATTGCGTGAACTTACCAACACTTCTGTAAGCGGTTCTACTATGCTTGATTTAGTTAATGCCGCTAAAAAGATTGGCTTTGATGCATTCGGCGCTTCCGGTGAATATGAAGATTTAATAAAGGAACATTTGCCTTGCATTGCGCATGTTATAATTGATAATCAACCACAGCATTTTATTGTGATATATGAGTCTAATCTAAAAAGGTTGTTATTTCATGGAGTTGAGCATGTTTAAAAATTATATCATAATTGCCTTTAGGCATTTTAAGCTCTTTAAAACCTATTCAATTATAAACGTAGTCGGATTAGCAATTGGTTTAGCCTCGTGTTTTATTATCTATTTATATATTTCATATCAGCTCAATTTTGATAACTATAACAAGAAGATTGATGATATATACTTAGTATATTATGATAATTTATATGCTAAGGTATCAGAACCTACTTCTCCATTAATATTGGCTACTACGTTAAAAGCTGAGTTCCCTGAAATTGATCAATATGCAAGGTGGGCTAGAAGAACATGTACTATAAAATACAAGGAGATAGTTTCTGAAGAGGAAAATTGTATCTTCTCTGACCCTACCATATTCAATATTCTTACATTGCCCTTGATTGCGGGTAATGTCTCTGCTTTTTCTGCCGAAGATAACACAATAATCTTAACTGAAACTTCAGCAAATAAATATTTAGGAGAACAGAATCCAATAGGTGAAATAATTCAAGTTAATTTTAAGGGAGAAGATTATCTATTAAAAGTAACAGCTGTAATTAAAGATATTCCTAAATCATCAACCTTTGTGGCAGATTTTATTCTGCCGTTATCAATAATTGAAAGATATAGAGAGCAAAGAAGGGCAAAAATGCCGCCGAATATGTTTACTTTATGGGACTTTCCGGAGGTCAATACCTACATTCTATTATTCCCCACATCTAACATAAAAGAATTTCAAAAAAAACTTATTAAATTTTCTAATAATCCGGAGCGTACTTCGGGCGGAAGCCCGGTGAATTATGTTTTATTCCCGGTTAAGGACATTTACTTTCATTCCTCTTTCATGATCAATAATGAATTCCCGCAGGGAGATATTTCGAATATTTATATTTATTCGTGGGTTGCATTTCTAAACCTTTTAATTTCTATTATTACTTACTTAATGCTTAGTATTGGTAAAGCTAGTCTTCGTACAAAAGAAATAGGCGTAAGAAAGACGGTGGGAGCCGGCAAAGTTGATCTTTTAAAACAAAGCGTCATTGAATCTTTAATAATAACCCTTTTAGCGCTGCCATTAACTATTATCCTTATTGAATTATTTTTGCCTGTAATAAGCCAGCTTATTGGTCAGAAAGTTTCCAGCAGTTATTACCACAACTGGAAATACTTGATCATCTTTTGGGGGATAACTGTATTTTTAGGAATCATCTCGGGAAGTTATTTATCACTCTATTTCTCAAAATTTAATCCTTTAGATATTTTTAAAAATAAAATAACTACAGGATCAAATAAAACTGTTTTTAGAAAGATAATGATCGCTATACAGATGATTATTTTTACCGCTTTAATTTTTGCTTCGGTGGTAATTTATCAGCAGCTGCTTTTTTTCTTGAATAAAGATTTTGGTTTTACCAAAGAAGGGTTGGT
>WPAE01000464.1 GCA_009773205.1 Ignavibacteria bacterium | reverse complement strand
TAGCAGATTTTTCACAAAATTTAAGAAACTATGCGTTAATCTTTTGCGCGTTTGGACTAAAAAGAAAATATATAGGAAATTTTGAGAAAATCTTCGAAAATATTGAAAGATTTTCTTTAGAAAATTGATAAAAATGCATTATTTAGCATTATTTAGCATATTGTTTAAAAAATTAACAAAACATGCGTTATTTATTGCGCGTTTGTACGAAAATGATAATTTATTGGAAAATTTGAGAAAATTTTCGAAAATTGCAAAAAATGCATTATTTTTAGCATATTTTTCAATAAATTTAACCAAACATTTGTTACACTTTTTCGCGTTTGGACGGAAAAGACAATTCCTTGGAAATTTTGAGTAAATCTTCTAAAGTTTTCTTCAGAAAATTGCTAAAAATGCATTATTGAAAATTGCTAAAAATGCATTATTTTAGCATATTTTTCAAATAAGTTAACAAACTTTGCGTCATTTTTTGCGCGTTTGGACGAAAAACACAAATTGTTGGGAAACTTTGAGAAAATTTCAAATTGTTTTCTTCAGCAAATTGCTAAAAATGTATTATTTTAGCATATTTTTCAAATAAGTTAACAAACTTTGCGTCATTTTTTGCGCGTTTGGAAGAAAAACACAAATTGTTGGCAAACTTTGAGAAAACCTCAAATTGATTTCTTAAGAAAATTAGCAGATTTTTCACAAAATTTAAGAAACTATGCGTTAATCTTTTGCGCGTTTGGACTAAAAAGAAAATATATAGGAAATTTTGAGAAAATCTTCGAAAGTTTTTAAAGATTTTCTTTAGAAAATTGCTAAAAATGCATTATTTAGCATTATTTAGCATATTGTTTAAAAAATTAACAAAACATGCGTTATTTATTGCGCGTTTATACGAAAATGATAATTTATTGGAAAATTTGAGAAAATTTTCGAAAATTGCAAAAAATGCATTATTTTTAGCATATTTTTCAATAAATTTAACAAACCATTCGTTAATCTTTAGCGCGATTGGACGAAAAAGACAAGTCATTGGAAATTTTGAGTAAATCTTAAAAAGCTTTCTTCAGAAAATTGCTAAAAATGCATTATTTTAGCATATTTTTCAAATAGGTTAACAAACTCTGCGTCATTTTTTGCGCGTTTGGACGAAAAACACAAAATGTTGGGAAACTTTGAGAAAATTTCAAATTGATTTCTTAAGAAAATTGCTAAAATGCATTATTTTAGCAGATTTTTCACAAAATTTAAGAAACTATGCGTTAATCTTTTGCGCGTTTGGACTAAAAAGAAAATATATAGGAAATTTTGAGAAAATCTTCGAAA
>WPAE01000463.1 GCA_009773205.1 Ignavibacteria bacterium | reverse complement strand
AAAAGATTTTCCAATTTGGCTCGCCTCTAATCCACAGTCTTACAATGATTTGATGATCGGATTTGATAATATTACAGGTGAAATTATAGATAAGTTTTTAAATGTTGAGCTTAATCTCTATATTTTATTTGAACAATTTCAAAATATATATCTTCACTCCTATTAATATTTGAGCTCGGAAAAAGATTTTTCAATTTGGCTCGACTCTGGTCACCAGACCTTCAATGATTTGATGATCGGATGTGATAATATTACAGGCGAAATTACAGATAAATTTGAAAATGTTTAGATTAATCGATGGTATTTTATTAGAATAATTTCAAAATATATTTTCACTCATATTAAGATTTGAGCTAGGAAAAATATGTATCAAGTTTTCTCGACTCAGATCACCTGACTGGGAATGATTTGATGATCGGATTTCGACTCAGAACACCAGACTGAGCATGATTTGATGATCGGATTTGATAATATTACAGGCGAAATTATAGATAAGTTTTTAAATGTTTAGCTTAACCGATGATATTTTATTTGAACAATTTCAAAATATATATCTTCACTCCTATTAATATTTGAGCTCGGAAAAAGATTTTCCAATTTGGCTCGACTCTGATCACCAGACTTACAATGATTTGATGATCCGATTTGATAATATTACAGGCGAAATTATAGATAGGTTTTTAAATGTTTAGATTAATCGATGATATTTTATTTGAACAATTTCAAAATATATATTTCACTCCTATTAATATTTGAGCTCGGAAAAAGATTTTCCAAGTTGGCTCGACTCAGAATGCCAGACTGAGCATGATTTGATGATCGGATTTGTTAATATTACAGGCGAAATTATAGATAAGTTTTTAAATGTTTAGATTAACCGATGATATTTTATTTTAACAATTTCAAAATATATATCTTAACTCCTATTAATATTTGAGCTCGGAAAAAGATTTTCGAAGTTGGCTCGACTCAGAATACCAGTCTTACAATGATTTGATGATCGGATTTGATAATATTACAGGCGAAATTATAGATAAGTTTTTAAATGTTTAGCTTAATCG
>WPAE01000054.1 GCA_009773205.1 Ignavibacteria bacterium | reverse complement strand
TACAATTGATGGCAAGAACATCGAGGAGTATCGGAAGTCTCCTTTGGGTTTGGGTGCGTTGGATATACCGAACAAAATAATTTTTACCAGGAGAGATAGTGTTTTTGAAGGCAAAGTATTCTTTGATAAAATTGGCGAACGCAATATTGATAAGACATGTCCGCGTTCTTGTTTTACAATAGCTCTAAATGGAGAATTTGGAAATTTAACAACAATATACTTCGCCAATCTTCGATTTGTAAATCCATTTTTGGATGGTGAATTTGGATTTTATAGCCCAACCAGTGATAGGGGCTACCAAACTTTTAGAGCGCAAAGCTGCTTTGTTTTTTACTAGTTTTTACTTCATTAGGACAGAATGTATCAATAAAATTAGTTTTTGAACATAACTTTTCAACAGCGTTTCAACAAGGAAAGCCATGGGCAAACGTTAATGAAAACCTTGTTAAAACGTTTATTTTAGATAGAGTTGTAGCTGATTACGCACAATTTGGTATACCAGTTTCAACAACGTCGGGCTCTTTAATAGCTAAAATTGGAATTCATTCAGATGATTCTACAGCTTTGGGTGATGCTGTTAGCGGAATCGGTAGTTATATTAATGGTTCAGCAGAGTGTGAAATTTATAGTGGCAGTTTTTCAAAGCCTTCTGAATGGAAAGGAATAAATGCTACAGTAGAAAGGATTGGCGAAGCTATTTCAGGAACTGTAAGCAATGAATTAGCACATTTAATAAACTGTTACCACGCATATATGTTTGAAACATTCGATCCAACAATAACAGGTGCCATTAGTAGTGAATACTATCCGAAAGAACCTGAATATTTACCTTTAAGCATAACAGAGTGGGATGGAGAATACTATAATAAAATTATTGCAACACAAAATTTCATTACACTTGAACAGAGAGCCACAATCAATAAATACTTCTCTTCCCACAGTATAAGAACAATTAGTTTTGCAAATAGTGGCAGATGCTGTAATGAAAAATGTTAACGTAGATGAAGATTTAACATGTGAGATGCTTTATGAAAAAGGACTGGTTTACAAATACTATCTAAAAAACCAAGCTAAAGCAGAAGAAGTTTTTGGCGATTTAATAGCAAATCATCCAAGACATTTGGTTGCAAAATACACCTCTTCGCAAAGTGGAATTGCATTAAAGGAACAACAGAACATTAAGACAACATAAAAAGAAAATTAAAGTGTAAAAATGTTTAGAAAAATTGGCACAAAACTAACTCTTGTTGTAAGTATAACGGCGCTTTTAATTATTGGTATTTTCACATACTTCAACATAGAAAGACAAACAGAAGTTTTGCGTTCTGAAGTGCAAAGACATGCTAATCAACTTAGTGAAACTGTTAAGAATGCAACACGTTTTGTTATGCTAAAAAATGAGAGAGACTACATACAACAAATAATAGATGGAATTGGAAAAGACCCTGCAATAAACGATGTAAAAATTTTGAACAAAGAAGGGGCAATAATTTATTCTTCACGCCCAAACGATATTGGCAAAATGCTCGATAAGCAAGCCGAAAGCTGTTACGTATGTCATGCAGAAAATAAGCCGTTAGAAAAACTACCGATGAGCAACCGCACAAGAATCTTTACAGCTAATCCTGATTCTGCACAAATACTTGGAATCATTAATCCAATTTACAACGAGCCATCTTGTTCCGAAGCACCTTGCCACGCTCATCCGGCAGAGGTTAAAGTTCTTGGTGTTTTGGATGTTACTATTTCGTTGAAGGATGTTGAGAATCAGATTGATTCTAATGAAATACAAGGAGTTATTTTTGCTGTAGTTGCAATTGTGGCTATTGGTTTTATTATAGGAATCTTTGTAAGAAAATATGTTGATAAGCCGGTAAGAGAATTAGTTAACGCAACAGAACAAGTTGCCGCCGGAAATCTCAACTATAAGATTATGAAACAAGGCAATGATGAATTAGGCAAGCTCGGCGCTTCTTTTAATGATATGACTAAAAAACTTGATGAAACAAGCCAGCAATTATATCAATCCACAAAAATGGCATCGCTTGGACAGTTAGCTGCCGGCGTTGCGCACGAAATAAACAATCCATTAACCGGTGTATTAACTTACAGCAGTTTCTTGCTAAAGCGAACTAAAGACAATCCGCAACTGCAAGAAGACTTAAATGTAATTGTTCGCGAAACACTACGCAGCCGCGATATTGTAAAAGGCTTACTTGATTTTGCTCGCCAATCACATCCAAAGAAAAGTATATGTAATATAAACGAAATTATAGACCGTGCAATTGCAGTTGTAAACAATCAACTGAAGCTAAAAAGGATTTCGATTGAAAGAATCGGCAATACTTCGATACCCGAGATTACCGCAGATACAAATCAAATACAGCAAGTATTTCTCAATTTGTTTGTAAACGCAATAGACGCAATTGGTCAAGATGGAAAAATTGTAGTAACTACTTCGCATACAAGTTTATCACCACGCGGAATTACACAAATCAAAAATGCTGTGTGCGGAAGGAACCATAGTCTAATAGACCAGCAGCATAAAATTGGAGGAATGGCATCACTCAAGATCAAAATTAAATCTAAAGGAAACGATGGGTTTGTTCATCTTGACCCAGTTTACGGCAGCCATAGACATTACTTTGGTATTAACTTTGAAAAAGGTTCTAACGTAACTCTATCTTGCCCAGCATGCGATTTTTTGTTAATTGACAAAAACTCAAAGTGCCCTGAATGCGCCGGTCCAGTTTATAAAATTCAATCTCCAAATCAAGGATTTGTTGAAGGCTGCGCTTCATTTAAAGATAAATGGCAGCGTTGGAGTTATGTTGATAGTGCCGGTGAAAAGAAGTTTATAAAAATTGATATTAAAGACTCGGGATGCGGCATTCCACAAGAAAACCTAAATAAACTTTTTGAACCGTTTTTTTCTACAAAAGGACAGCGAGGAACAGGCTTAGGTCTTTCTGTAATTTGGGGAATAATTGATAATCACAATGGAGTGATTTCGGTTCAGAGCGAAGTTGGAATAGGAACTACATTTACAATTAGACTGCCTCAGGAAGGCACAAAAGCATTTGCATTATGAAAAAACACTGCAACCTATTAGTTATTGATGACGAGCAAGTAATCATAGATTCGATATGCAAAATTGCCAGTCTTGAAAATCTTTCTGTAGAATCTGCACTACTTGGAAGCGATGCGTTTGAAAAAATTTCGCAGACAGATTTTGATCTGATCATTTGCGATATAATGCTGCCGGAATTGGATGGCTTTCAAATTTTAAATGAACTTTACAGAAGAAATATTGAAAGCCCGGTGATAATGACTACCGGTTATTCAACAATTGAGAATGCAGTTAAATCACTTTACTTAGGCGCCATAGATTTTATTCCAAAACCTTTTACAATTGATGAAATGATCGCTTTAATCAATCGCGGTATGCGATATAGCAAACTTCTTGAAGCTAAAAGAAATGAAGCAAGTAATGTTTTGTTAGTTCCTTGTCCGGCAAGATATTTTCGGCTTGGATATTCGTGCTGGATGAATATCCAGTTAGACGGCAGCGTAATAATTGGCGCTACAGATTTCTTCATCAAAACAGTTGAGCCAATTAAACAAGTAGAACTAATAAACTGCGGTGAAACTCTTAGGCAGGCTTCCGCTTGCGCCAAATTTATTAATTGCGATGAACACTCTCACCCGCTTTATTCTGTTCTTAGCGGAAACATAAAAGAGCGAAACGAAAAAGTAATTAAACTGCCTGAACTGATAGAAAAAGATCCATATTTCAACGGCTGGCTTTATAGAATTATTCCAACCGAACTCGAATGTGAAACAAAACTTTTAATCCCGTGCAGTTCGGATAGAGCATAAATGTAATCAAACTAAGGAGACAAAAATGGGACTCACATTATTAATTCTTGCTTTCATTTTATTTATATTTGCCGATATTATCATTCGTTATGCAATTAAATCTATTAACGAAAAAAAGTTGCGCAAGGAACGCGAAACTATTCTCCACGAAAGCATAATAGTAGATTTTTCTACAGAAGCCAAATCATTAAAACGTACTGAAGTTCCTAACCCAAAAGCAAAAATTCTTTGCGTTGATGATGAAGATGTAATTTTAGACAGCTTCAGAAAAATTCTTGTGCTCGATGGATATTCTGTTGATACAGTTAATTCTGGTCCGGAAGTATTTAATCTTATTAAAACAAACCATTACGATTTCTTATTCACAGATTTAAAGATGCCGGAAATGTCTGGAACTGAAGTAACAAAAACTGTAAAACATCTGCGCCCAGATATTGATGTTGTAATTATAACCGGTTACGCAACTGTTGAAACAGCAGTCGAGTGTATGAAATATGGCGCTGCCGATTATGTTCAAAAACCATTTACCGAAGATGAATTACTTGAGTTTACAAAAAAATCTTTAGTAAAGAGATTAGATAGAATTCAAAAGCAATTGAAACCGCGGGTTCATATAACTCATCTTTCCGAATCAGAAAAACTAAGCGTAGGCGAATTTGCTATACCCGGCGGAGTTTTTATTTCGCCCGGACACACTTGGGCTGCTGTTACCCAAGATGGAACTGTAAAAGTTGGTATTGATGATTTTGCCAAAAAACTATTAGGCAAGATTGATGATATTTCATTCCCTAATCTTGGAATGAGCATACAGAAAAGTGAGCCGTTATTTAGCATTAAGCAAGGGAAAAGAACAACTCGCTTCAACTCTCCGGTTAGCGGTGTGGTATCTAAACTTAACCACGATTTGCACGATGATTTACATGCGCTCGATTATTCTCCTTACGAAAAGAACTGGTTCTGTACCATAGATGCAGAAAAATTGGATACTGAATTAGCCGAATTAAAAATCGGGAAAAATGCTGTCAATTATTATCAAGAAGAAATTGAACGCTTTATTAAGCAAATGAAAGAAATTCTTAAAGACGAAAATACGAGTGACGATATGTACTGGGGCGAGATAGAAAAGTTAGATGAAAAGAATTGGTATGTAGTAACTGGAGAATTTTTTAATAAATAAAGTGCTCTGAAAAATTACGATGCTGTGCTTTGTGTTTTAGACTTGCTTGCAGCAAGCAAGCTGAGCAAGTCGCCCGCCGTAAGTGCCCACGGCGGAATCCGCCTCGGCAAGCCATGTCATGAGCTTGTCGAAGATCACTATTACTTAGCCTTATATTTCAGAAGTCTCTATCATTTGTAAAATTTGACACAATTTTGGGTTTGCATATAATCTCCGAACTAAATATTTTGTGAAAGGATATTCAAGTCTTTTATCTGTTTTAGGGATAAAAGTGCAAAAAAAAGAAAAATTCTAACAATATTTTTGTATATAAATGATTTTAAGCAGGTTAATAATGAAAAAATTCTTTTGGTTACTATTTTCTCTTTTCATAATCACTCAATTACAAGCTCAAAGCCAGGAAGACCAAGTATGTTTGGATTGCCATTCTGACCAGACTTTAAGCAAAACCAAAGCAGGCAAAAAAATATCTTTATTTGTTGAAGGCGGTAAATTCGCTTCTTCTGTTCACTCTTCAATTAGCTGTATTGGCTGCCACTCCGATGTTGACCCGGCAAACCTTCCGCATAATGAAAATCTTGCTAAAGTTGATTGCGGAAGCTGCCACGATGATAAAGTAAAAGCAAAAAAATTTGATGTCCACTCAAGGTTGAAAGTTAAAAACTCACCATCTTGTATAAGCTGCCACGGAAATCATTATGTTAAGAAAACGCCAACTTTAAACTCAGATAAAGCAAGAGAGTACTGCGGCAAATGCCATACTAATATTGTTGTGGCAAATAATTATCACGGGCAGGTTTTATCTAAAAACAACTGCTTAAGCTGCCACAAAAAAGCAGATGTAAAATTAACGCTTCCCTCTTCTGTTCATAAGAACTTGGAATGTGCAGACTGCCACAATTACATTGCAAATAACCTAACTAAGCACACCAAAAAATTAAATGGCAGCCAAAAAGCGGATTGCTACTTGTGCCATAGTAATATTGCTAAGGAACATAGAGAAAGCATTCACGGAATATCTTTAATAGAAGGCGTTGATGAAGCCGCAAAATGCTGGAATTGCCACGGCTCTCATGATATAAAAGAAGTAAAGAATGAGTTCAGCAAAGTGCATCCAAAAAACTTAGCTGCTACTTGTGCAAATTGCCACGATAACCCCGAGCTTCAAAAAAAATTCGATTTAGGAATTGCTAATCCCGGTGCCAACTTCTCAAAATCTGTGCATGGCAAGCTGGTTTTATCCGGAAACAACAACGCTCCTACTTGTTCTGATTGCCACGGAGTACATAACATTAAAAACAAAGTTCAGCCCGACTCCAAAATCTCTGCTTTTAGCGAACCGGAAACTTGCGGAAAGTGCCATCAAGAAATTGCAGCAGATTTCAAGAAATCAATTCATTGGATTAGAGCTAAACAAGGATTTAGAGAATCTCCAGTTTGTTCAAACTGCCATAATGAGCACTCAATTTCTCCGATGAGCCAAAACAACCGCGAAGAGATGAGAAAAATTCAGGACCAGACATGTGTAGTATGCCACGAAAACCCAATGATTGCTAAGCGGTTTGGACACGAAGGCACTGAAGCAAAATCATATCAAGATAGTTATCACGGTTTAGCAGTTATGCGTGGCGATAAAGATGCTGCAATGTGTGTTGATTGCCACAATGTTCACAATATACTTCCAAAATCTCATCCGGCGTCTTCTGTCTCCGAGCAAAACGTAACATCAACATGCCAAAAATGTCATCCTGGCGCAACAACAGTTTTTTCAAAAAGCTATTCACACACAACTCAAGATGAGCATGCTTCAAAGGTTGAAAACTTAGTAGCAAATATTTATTTCTGGTTAATTGTCTCTGTAATTGGCGCAATGATACTACATAATTTATTAATCTTCTTCTACGAAATAAAGAAAAAAAGAAAACGCCACCAAAACGAGATAACTATACCAAGATTTACTAAGAATGAAGTTATTCAACATTTATTTTTGCTCACTTCATTTATAATTCTTGCAATAACAGGTTTTGCGTTAAAATATTCCGAAAGCTGGTGGGCAGAAATGCTTAGAGTATTTGGAATGACTGAAACAGTTAGACAAAACATACACAGAGTTAGCGCAGTAATTATGATGGTTACTGGAATTTATCATATTGGTTATCTGCTTTTTACAGCAAGAGGAAGAGATGTACTTATTAATCTGCTGCCAAAATTTAGCGATATAATAGAAGCAAGAGATAACATTCTTTACTATCTAAAAATAAAGAAACAAAAGCCTCAATTTGATAAATATGATTACACAGAAAAGGCAGAATACTGGGCTTTAATTTGGGGAACAATAATTATGGGTGTAACAGGTATCATATTGTGGTTTCCAACAATTGTTGGTAATTGGGCACCTGTTTGGTTAATAAAAGTAAGCGAATTAATCCACTTCTACGAAGCTATTTTAGCAACATTAGCAATTGTAGTATGGCATTGGTTCTTTGTTATTTTCCACCCGCGAGAGTATCCAATGAGCTTAACATGGATGGATGGTAAAATGTCTTTGCATAATTACCGTCATCACCACGAAAAGCACTTTAGAAAAGTTGTTTTGGAATGGAATGAATATAAACAAGGCAAACGTGAATTAAAGAAGGTAAGTAATTCTACTTTGCTATTTACATCCGCTTTAGAAAAAAATGGACTAAATCCGGATTCGATATTTCAGCATGAAGTTGATAACGATCACGAGCTAAGGGCGTGGTTAGAACAAAAACTTCATCCTCATGTAGAAAAAGAAGAAAAAGCATAAAATTTGAATCAGACTTTTTAAAGAAAAGTTGTTAGTTTGAGCCAATTCGGCTATATTAAAACAAGAGTTCTACGTTCTTTTATACAATTTATTAGCTCCACTTTCTCAATATTCCAAGGAGGAAAAATGAAGAAGTTATTTTTTGTAGTTGTACTTGTTGTTGCGGCTTATTTAGTAATGCCTTCAACAAGTTATGCACAGCCATACGGTTACGAAGGCACACAAGTTTGCGCTATGTGTCATAAAACTGAAAAACAAGGGCAGCAATTAAAAATTTGGCAGGAAAGTCTTCATGCCAAAGCTTTTAAAACTTTGCAAACACCGGAAGCAGATAAAATTGCTGCTGAAAAAGGGTTTTCTACAAAAGCAGCAGAAACTAAAGACTGCTTAAAATGCCACGCATCGGGTTATGATGTAGATAAAAAACTTTTAGGCTCTAAATTCAAAATTGAAGATGGCATTCAGTGCGAAACTTGCCATGGTCCAGGTTCTGCTTATAAACCTATGGCAGTTATGAAAAGCCGTGAAGAATCTATTAAAAAGGGCATGGTATTTTACGAAGACAAAACAAAGTATTGTACAGATTGCCATAATTCAGAAAGCCCAACTTTCAAAGGATTTAACTTTGAAGAAATGTATAAGAAAATTGAACATAATGTTCCGAAAGGTTAATTCTTTCAATGGGATAACAAATGAAAAAATTTATTG
Source organism: Ignavibacteria bacterium (assembly GCA_009773205.1). Classification (GTDB taxonomy): domain Bacteria; phylum Bacteroidota; class Ignavibacteria; order Ignavibacteriales; family Melioribacteraceae; genus Stygiobacter. Next base: position 7,282 of record WPAE01000054.1, on the reverse strand, counting down.
TTAGTATTTTAGTTGCTCTGCCATTGTTGATTACTGCCCAGAATCTAAATGGCAGATTCACTTCCTCTTTCTACACATTCCAGCGTTTTGATAATTTACAGAAATCAGACGCCTTTCTTCGTAATACAGAAGCCTTAACACTTAATTTCAACTATAGTAAACTCTCTTTGCGCACTAGAATGAATTTTGAGACAAACATTGGCGCGTCACTTGATAACGACCCACGACTTCGTTTCTATAATTTATATCTTGAGGCAAGAGACATTTTAAGTTTTGCAACCATAAAACTTGGACGTCAGCCTTTATTTACTCCTGTTTCTGGAGGCTTATTTGATGGTGTGAATTTGAAATTTAAGTATGCAGGCTACTCAATTTCCGGCTTCTACGGAGGCAACCTTCCGGCTTATCAAAAATTGGAATTCTTGAAAGACCTAAGTGATAATTATGTAATGGGCGCCCGCTTCGATGCAAACCCTTTTGATCATCTTAATCTTGCAGTTAGTTATTACGATAAAAATTATAAAACTATGGATTATGATGCGCTTCGTTTAGATGAAGGATTAGACCCAATAAGCGTTATTATACAGCAAAAATCAAATCAGTTCAAATTTCTTTCCGGCGAAGCTTCTTACGAAATGCCCGGGATCTTTGATATAAATGCTGCCTACGAACATGATTTGAATTACAAAGAAACATCTAAAATTGAAGCAAATGGTAGGGTTTGGATCACCAGAGATTTGGGAATTACTGGTTATTATAATTGGCGCGAACCTAAAATCCGCTATAATTCGATATTCTCTGTGTTCAATTTTGGGCATACAGAAGAATATGAAGGCGGAATTGATTATAAAATCAACAAAAGTTTTACAGTCTTTGGCAAGTTTGGTAATGTTAAATACGAAGGCGATGATTCTCAACGCTTAACTTTTGGCGCAACAACACATCTTGGCAGCATAAGCTATAGAAAAAACTTTGGCTATGCTGGAGAGCTTGATAATATTTCTGTTTACGCTGCTAAAAGTTACAGAGAAGGACTTATCACTCCTTCAATTGGTGTATCATATACATCATATAAACTCGCAAAGGATGCCGAAAAGAACAACATAACTGCAATACTTGCAGGATTTAATCTTCGCCCTTGGAAAACTTGGTCATTTGATGTACAAGCACAGTTTTTCAACAATAAGATTTATCACAATGATTACAGATTTTTGTTAAAAATAAACCACTGGTTCAATACTAACTTTTAGAAAATTATGAAGATAAAATATTTTTATGCTGCATTTGTAATTATAGCAATTAGTTTCTTAACTATTGCGGCAATTGGCGCAGATGGAAGCGAAGGTAAAAAATCTAATAAAGATATCATCAAGTTTTCGCATGCAGCTCACAAAGATGTAACAGATTGTGCTGGCTGCCATACAAAAGCTTCCGAAAGTATTTCGCTGAGCGATAGACTGCTTCCTGATAAAGCAGTTTGTGCTACTTGCCACGAGGTTAATGACGATAAACAATGCTCGATGTGCCATATAGGTGAAATTTACGAGCCATTGATGATCAAGAAGTCAGAATTATTTTTCAATCATAAATTGCATTTAGGTAATCCTAACACTACATGCGAATCTTGCCACAAAGGACTTACCGAAGTAGCATTTAGCAGCGAGGCAAAAGAAGCAAATCCTTCTATGGTATCTTGCAATACTTGCCATAGCGATAAAGCGATTGCCAGCAACGAATGCAAAACTTGTCATACTTCAACCGTTAATCTGCTTCCTCAAGATCATAAAAGTGTTTCTTTTATGAAAACTCACAAATTCAAATCTTCCGAAGCAAATGCTAACTGTCAGATGTGCCATGATAATTCATTCTGCGAATCTTGCCATGCTGCATCTACTATGATTGATGAGAATAATACTGCGAGAAACTTTTTAACTCCTTACTCTCCACACAGTTTTGTTGATAATACGAAACAACAAAACATTAACCGTGTTCACGATCTTAACTATCGTTTTACACACGGAATTGATTTAAAAGGTAAAACATCAGAATGTCAAACATGCCATCAGCCAGAAACATTCTGCGCCGAATGCCATACTTCAGGTGGCGGCGATTATGCACTCGAAGGTATGACTCCGCACTCTCATAAAATGCCAAACTTTGTTACAATTGGAGTTGGAAGCGGTGGCGGACAACATGCTGTTTTAGCACGCCGAGATATTGAACGCTGTGCTTCTTGTCATGACGTTCAGGGCGCTGATGCAAATTGCATTATGTGCCACGTAGATAACGATGGTATTAAAGGAACTAATCCGAAAACTCATAAAACAAGTTTTATGAGAAGCACCGGTAATGGCGATTGGCATTCAGATAGAAATTCAGTTTGCTACTCATGCCATACAGACGCAAACAATCTCTGGAAATGATATGAGATCTATAAAAATTTATTCTTTTATTTTATTAGTAGTTGGCTTGTTTTCGTTTGGCTGCAGCGAGCTGCAAAATGATGTTACTCTTCCAACAAAAATTGGCGTACACGGACCAGATGTTCTTGTTAAAGCTGCCGATTCTTTCCACGGGAAAAAATTAGTTGGCGCTAGCTTTGATAATTGCCGCCAATGTCATGCTCAAGAACTAACCGGCGGAACTACTAAAGTTAGCTGTGCAACTTCAAACTGCCATCCAACTATACATGTTCATACCGCTAACATTATGAATCCTACTTCTAATATGTTTCATGGCAAGTATATTGCAAATATGAACTGGGATATGACAGGATGCGCTCAATGCCATGCTGAAAATTTTGCTGGAGGTATTTCAAGCCCCACTTGTTATTCTTGCCATAAACAACCGGGCGGACCTGAGGCTTGTAACACTTGCCATGGAGATTTCTTAAATCCTTTAAGAGTTGCGCCGCCAAGAGCGTTGAACAACGCTGTTAATACAACTGACCCCGGTGTAGGTGCGCATACATTTCATCTTTCTGAAATAAATGATGCGCCAAAGGTTGAATGTAATGAATGCCACATAGTACCGCAAAAATTTAATTCAGCCGGACATATTGATAACTCTCCTAAGGCAGAAGTTATCTTTGGCACATTTACAAACAGCGGGCCATCGAGAGCAGTTTATAACAGAACAAACAACACTTGTCAAAACACATATTGTCACGGCAACTTTGAATCTTACAAAGCTGCATCAGCATATCCTTTTATTTATACTGCTGATAAAATGACAGGTAACAACTATTCACCAAAGTGGACAAAAGTGGATGGAACAGAAGCAAAGTGTGGTTCTTGCCATGGATTACCGCCTGCTGGGCATCAGGCACAATCTCTAAAATCTTGTGCAACATGCCATGTTGGTGTAGTAAACTCTCTTGGAAAAATTATTGACCCGACTAAACATATTAACGGAAAAGTTGATGTATTTGGTAAATAAATTAACAACATAAGCTATTTTTAAAAGCCGCTCTTTGAAGCGGCTTTTTTATATCTGCAAACCTAAGAGTTACCAAAAGGATCAAAGCCAAAGTATTAGAACTTCTGCTCTTGTTTATTATTGAATTTGTTGCCGTAATGCATTTTAAGCCTGATAACGCTTTAACTTTCTACTCAAGCAAGTATAACGAGATTAAATTTTCTTTTGTAAATGTGCTAATTCTTTTTCTATCGCCTTAGTCAATTCTTCACTTTCCGGTGTAACTTTACTTCTATATCTGCTTACAATATTTCCATCTTTGTTAATTAGGAACTTTTCAAAGTTCCACTTAACATTACCTGGTTCAACATTTTTACTGTTTGTTAATCTAGAATAAAGCGGAGTTTGCTCTTCGCCCAGTACTTTTACTTTATCGAAGAGTTTAAATTTTACATTGTAAGTAGAAGAGCAAAACTCTTGTATTTCTTCGTTGGTGCCCGGTTCTTGTCCGCCAAAGTCGTTACAAGGAAAAGCTAAAATTTCAAATCCTTTGTCTCTGTACTTTTCATAAATAGCTTCTAAACCGGCATATTGTTTTGTATAGCCGCATTTGCTGGCAACATTAACAATCAGCAAAACTTTTCCTTTGTAAACAGAAAGTTTTACTTCCTTTCCGTTAATGTCTTTCACAGTTAAATCAAAAATATTTTCTGAAGTTTCGTCTTTTGAAGAAGAAGTCTCCTTAGCAAAAATTGAGGAAGTGAGTAAAACAGAGATGCTGGTAATAAAGCTAAGTAGCTGGTTGATTTTCATAGTACTTCCTTTTGTTAAATTTATAAACAATGTTTATCATAAAAAAAGTTCCGTTTACCCGCAACAACTTGCACAGATTGGAATCCTGTAATAACTCTTTAAAAATGTCAGTACTTAAAACTCCATAGAATGACAGTAGTAAATTAGTAAATCCATTAATTTAAGTTTTGTTTTAGAGTAACGGAAGGAGGGGTCCGCTACTTCGGGATAAACTCCGCCCGACCTGTCTGCCGACAAGGCAGTCTGGGTCTACCCTAAAACTGCGGTAAAATAATTCCGCTGTATATCCTTATTCAATTTTTGATTCTGTCTTCTCCACGGGTGATCTATTGGTAAATGATGAATTTTATATCCCTTCTTCGCCGGTTTGTTATCAAGATGAGTAAAATTAAGGGCATCTCTAATAACTTCCCCGCCTGCCTCATAGCGCTGAACGTGGCGGGCAGGAATAATAATCTGTGAGAATCAGTTTTAATCCCCGCCTCGAACGACGCAGTCGGGCTGGCGTTTTATCCGCGCCTGCCAGCCGCAGGCAGGTTCCATTTTTTAAAAAGATAGTTTTTAGAGATGCCCTTAATTTCTTGTCCGTTAAAATAAATGTGCATCTCACCATTTAGCTATTTGCTGATAGTTACATTCTGCTTAGGTATTGGCAGCGGAGAACTTCCCTTCAGTAGTTGGATATATCCACCAGATAGATTAATCGTATAATCATTTCTTACCTGTCTGGATGTCTTATAGCAAAAAATATTCTTGAGATCATAATCGGTTGTTATTGTGTGTGCATAGGGAACTTCCAGATTAACTGCAAATTTTGAGTTGTAGGTGGCTAATACTTATAAAATATCCTATCATCGAAACACATCCATATTCAACTTCTGCTTATAATGAAGGCAATGAATTTATTATAGAAATTGAAAAGTAGAGTATTGTAATAGCTTAAAAACACAGAAGCCGCTTTCGGGCGTCTGTGTTTTTATTGCAACCGCCAATATAAAAAATTCAGAATACCAACCAATTTTAGTGTTTCGTTTGATATATGATTTACCCAATGCGGTTTAACTAAATTCTCATCAATAAAAAAGATGGGCGTTAGCTTCTTTAATATTGCGTCCAAAGGAATTAAGTTTGTTGAACTAGGTATCAATGTCAAAGACTATGAATTAAAAATCAAAGAACGGCAAATAAAAAAAACACATACAAGCCCACCGTTTTGGGCTTACTCTAATCACTCAGGTAGAGTGAGTTCATTAGAAATGCGCGTTAAGTTGTATATATAATTTTCGTAGTAGAAATTATTTCAATTTCCAACTACCATCTGACGTTTTAACTAAATCGGACCATAGCCTGGTTTTACCAACTGACCCATAGCATTCTACATTTAGTTTAGGAGATTTTATTTTCGTCGCATCTATGCTAAAATCTACCCAGCTTGGTATTAATTTTATAGAATGTTCACCAAAAGCATAGTGAAAATATTTTATAAAAGTCTTTTGAAATTCTTTAAGTTGCACTAAGGAATATAAATTATATTCAAAATTCGACTCTGTAATTTTAGGCATATCTAAGTGTTCAAAGTAGACCTTTACACTATCATACCAATTATCGAACACATCCTCCAGCCACATAGAATTAGCTTCTTTATAAAAGGGAAGGACTTCCTGTAAAAGGTTACCTAAATCAAGCCATATATCAGATTCTTTTGTCGTGTTAGTGTAATACACCTTTAGTTTATTAATATCCTTTATCGTTTTAATTGATTGTAAGGTATTAAAATAACTCACTTCAAATTCACCTAAATCTGTAATATTCTTTTTTTGTGGATAAACAAAGGAAAATGTAAGCAAACACATGGAGAGAATAATTTTTGTCTTCATATTAACCTCTTGTTAATTATGTAACCTAACAGCATTGTTTTTAAGCCGCCGCATAGGATAGCAATGCTGCTTAAAAAAACTAACGCCAATAATTTTTAATTATTTTTCTTCTATAATCTACTTAAAAGAGTAACTTGGTTTTCTAACAAACACAAAATTAGAATAACGCTGCTCTAGAATTAGTTTACCCCGCAGTTTTTTGCGGGGCTGTCCGCCTTGATTGTCTGGTTATGTGCTGAACCTACTCTCTAATTTTCAGATCTAAGTACTGCACCATTGGATCAAAATCTCTATCGTTGTGTAATAATTCTATGTCGTTTTCTATACAGAATGTCGCTATAATTAGATCCACTGTTTTTCTGATAGTAATTCCCTTTGTTCTAAGATATCTAAAATTATCAGCGCTCTTTATTGCTAATTCTTCGTTACAAATATTAAAACAGGGAAAAGACTGCATTATTTCTTTTGCAGCCTTATAATCTTTATCATTTCTGAATCCTTGCAAAACCTCTGCTAATATGTAATCTCCAGTTACTACTAATTCGTTGCCGAGTAATGTGTTTAATTCATCTGTGTGCCAATTATCTATTCCATTGAAGTAATCTATGAATACTGATGAATCTACGAGAATCATTTTTTAGTCCTCATTTCATCAAGATTACCTTCCCATTTTAGTTTACCACGTAATTTCTTGAGTTTACTCTGTTTTTTGACTTGCACAAGCAGCTTTAACGCTTCCTCTACTACATCTTTCTTTGTTAAAAGACCAGAAGTTTTAAGAGCAGCCTTCATTAATTTATCGTCAATAGCAATATTTGTTCTCATTTGTTTTTCCTTATTATGTGTATAATTTGGGAATATTATACACATTCCAATTCAATTAATCAACTAATATCTTCGGATTGCACATAACTATGCAGCAACTAAAACGCAGAACAACATAGCAATGCAACTTTGTAAAACCAACGCCAATAATTTATTAATTACATCGTTTACTAATCTACTTTAAAGAGCAACTAAGTTTTGCCAAACTAACTATCTTTTTACTTCAAACGACCGTATCGAAGATGCGGTCGGCTTGAGTAACCAATAAAGGCATTTGCCTTTATTCATGAAAACAGTGACCTTCTATTGTTAATTTATTGCCGTGTAAAAATAACAGTCCAGCTAATTGA
>WPAE01000462.1 GCA_009773205.1 Ignavibacteria bacterium | reverse complement strand
TCACTCTATCTGATAGAGAATTTCATGCTGAGTCTTTTTGCTCATAGGAACCCCTAGGCTATCTCCTTTACTTAAAAAGTTATTCAAGAAATACTGGTTTGGCCGACATTTAGGCCCCTAATTTTTTGGGCCAAAATGACTCTTTGGGGCCAAAAATTTTTTTCACTCTATCTGATAGAGAATTTCATGCTGAGTCTTTTTGCTCATAGGAACCCCTAGGCTATCTCCTTTAGTTTAAAAGTTATTCATGAAATACTGGTTTGGCGGATATTTAGGTGCTAAATTTTTAGGCTTAAATGACTCTTTGGGGCCAAAATTTTTTTTCACTCTATTTGATAGAGAATTTCATGGTGAGTCTTTTTGCCCATAGGAACCCCTAGGCTATCTCCTTTAGTTAAAAAGTTATTCATGAAATACTGGTTGGGCTGGCGTTTAGACCGCTAAATTTTTGGTTCAAAATGATTTTAGTGGGGCAAAAGTTTTTTCACTCTATCTGATAGAGAATTTCATGCTGAGTCTTTTTTTTCCATAGAAACCCCTTCTATCTACTTCGGAGAATCGGCTATTGACGAAATAAATTTTAACTTTAACTTTAATAATTTATAGAAATAACTACTCTAATAAAATTAACGGCAATTGTAATATTATATTCAAATTGTTAATCTATATTGCTAGCCACTGTGGCGCAATAGGTTAGCGCATTCGGCTTATAACCGTGTGGTTGATGGTTCAAATCCATCCAGAGGCACATAATTTTTTTTTAAATAATAAATGTTTAAATACATTAAATTAATAATAATAAAATTTTGACGACATTAAAAGGTAGTATTGATTTGATGAAATTTAAACGTTATTTAATTTTTAAAAAATGCTGTCAGATTTTTTTCTCATACTGTTACATCAATTTTATGATGTTTTATAGTATTGAAATCTTAGTCGACAATTAAACCACACGTTAACTCTAAGAACTGGTAACAGTAATGTCATATCGTGAGAGGAATACTCGATCGAACGAAAGGATAAAGCTC
>WPAE01000138.1 GCA_009773205.1 Ignavibacteria bacterium | reverse complement strand
ATTATGTCATTTGTTACTGTTTCTGTGAACCTATCCATATTTACCTCATAGTGTGGCTTACACTTGGTTTGCCTTTTAATGAATATTCATATTCGATGTAATAGCCGATTGCATCTGAAATGTGAGTTAACTCTAAACTTGTTTTGTCTATGTCTCTTTTGCCCTCTTTATATACAACTTGTTCAAAGTCTCTTATAACTGTTTTGCATTTATGATTCACAAATAGTTTTCTTTGCCCGTTAGCGTTACATAGTCTTGAATTAACTGCATTTATTCTATCAACTACTGGAGGGTTAGGCTTTACTTTAATTTCAATCGGGTTTATGATGTTTTTAATAATTTCGTAATCTGTTGTAGTACTGGAAGTATGTCTTTGATTGCCCGAATAATCGCCATAAACGATTGTAGCAGCGTTTTTATACTTATCCCTATATGTTTTACTGGCTAATTCAGTATTGGAGTTTTTAAGTACAATTTCGTCAACTACATAGTCATTGCCTCTAAAGTTTTGCACTACTGCATAACAACTTGGATTTATATTAAAATCTACACATAAAATAACTGGAGAATTAGGGTCATATTCTACGTTGGTTAAATTCTTGTCTCTGCTAAATGAATAATAAACTTGACCTTTATTAAGTAATACGAAATCTCCATCGATGTATTGTTTTGCTAATTGCTCATCATAGTTTTCTAATAACATTTTGACATAACTTTCGGGAACGTGAGGATTGTCTTTTGTTGAGGCTTTAATCATTTTTATTTTATCACGTTTTTCATATAACCAGTTGAACCCTTCAGGAGTCGTTGTAATAAATAATTGTCTGAATCTTGCTTTAGGTTCTCTTATTCTTGATAAGGCTATTATATAAGCATCTTCGTGCATTTGACCAGCTTCGTCTAATCCTACCCATGCTAAGTTTGAACCTTTCATTCTATCTGGATCATCGGCACTTCTAAACCAAACCTCTGAATTAGGTTCTTTTATTGTTATTTTGTTTTCGGTTGCCTTAAAGTCGAAAGAAAGACCTTCAGTTTCTAATACCTCTAAAAATGTTCTGCGTGTGGTATCTCTTAACATTGGGAAAGTTGGGCTTACTAACATTCCTGCAGTATTAGGATTGGCACATGATAGACCCAACCCCTTATGGCAGCCAGAAAAAGTTTTACCTGAACCAAACCCGCCTACAAAAGCGATTTGTTCAGATAACCAATCAGATAAGAAATCAATTTGCTGTTTGGTGAATTGCATCTATAAACCTTTTATAATAATCAGAAGCACCATTATGCGTTGGTTCTGTGTCTTTTTCGGGTTGCACGTTTGGCAGCAGCTTATCAAGTAACTTGTTCATTATGCCAGTATTCCCTTGTTTTGCCATTTTTATAGCTACTTCTAAAAGCGAGATTCTTTCGCTTTCAAGTAGTTGCTGGATAGTGATAGTTGATTTATTGAGCGAACCTTTTTTCCTACCACCAGTCTTTTTCTTCCCTTTTTGTGAGCTATTGAATTTCGCCATTTTCTAATATTTTCCGTCTAAGATAGACCTCTCCGAGCTTATTCTTTTTCATCAACTGCAAAAATAATAAATTATTTTATTTATTGAAGTCGGGATAAAATTAAATTAGAGAAAAGTCAATTGTGATAAGTAATTAGTAATCGTTTTCGTCTTAGGTTGCCTTTTCTCACGTTCATATTTTTGCTTTCTTTCGGCTTCTTCTTCAAGCATATCTGGAATCCATTCTTCATCTGGTTCGTAATTAGTTTCTGGTCTGTAGTCTTTGCGTTTGATTATGATGTCTTTTTCTTCGTGTCTGATCGTGTAGAAGCATTTCGGACAATATAAATCTTTGCCACTTAGTAAGAATAAATCGATGTCTGTTTTGCAGTTTTTACAAATCATGTTCACCCTTAATTTTAGCCCAGTTTGCCCTCACTTAACACTTACTCATAGTTTAGTTATTAAATGAACTGGGCTTTAATTCTTATTTATAAGAAATTCGGCTTAGTAGGTAGTTATG
>WPAE01000137.1 GCA_009773205.1 Ignavibacteria bacterium | reverse complement strand
AAGAAATATCCCTAAAAAACAAAACGCTTAGGAGGCATTTAATATGAAAAAATAAAAGCGGTATCTTTACATTTAAGGTGAGGAATGAAGTGAACCTGGGACTGGGGAGTAAAATGGTTTTTGACAATTCTTCGGTGGGATACAAAATTCTAAGGCTATTCTGAAAATCATTAAGTATAAAAAGAGCCTTTTCGACAGATATACTTGAATTTGGAATTCGAGTAATTACTGAAAGGAATTCAGATATATTTTTTGATGTTGTGAAAAAATTAATAGTGTCCGTATTTAACAATCTATGAACAGATTTATAATATTTTGATTCTTCATCAATGGCATAGAGTAATATGTTTGTATCCAACAAAACATTATTCATATGCTCTTTCTCGAACATTCATATTGTCAAATTGTCCATTGAGCTTATATGTATGGAATTTCTTTTTTTTTGCTTTCTTAGGTGTAAGTCCACCAATATATTTGTGAACTTTCTCTAATAAATCGTTTGGCATACGATCTATTTCGCGTTTGATTTTTTCTCTCGTTACCATATTCACCTACAACTTTCTATTATTTTGGTATTAATATAGCTTTAACCTTGCATACTTTCAATAAACGACTCACAAGTCATAACAGCGTTGCCGCTAATAGTTTACCCCGTTGTTTTATTGCGGGGGCAGCCCAGAACAAGAATGCCGAATAGCAACAACAACTTTTATTTACCTGTCCCGTGCTTTTTGCGGGATAAAAATGTTTTTGAGAATTAACTACCTTATAGAGCAACTTAATTTTGGCAAACACAATTTTATAATTACACAAATGCCGCACTGAAAATAGTTTACCCAGAGCTTGCCGAGGGGCTGTCCGTGTTGAGCGGCTGGTTAGGCACGATTTTACAATTTAAAATCAATGTCAAATTCAGTATATTTTTTACAACAAAAGAGAACATTATGAATAAATCAAAATTTCATATAGATAAAGCTCTAAAAGCGGTTATAATTTCTTCAAAAATCGAAGGACACAAAATCCCGCGAATAAAAACAAACAATGCTAAAAGAGCTAAATCAACAGCGAAAAGCTAATGTCAAAGTATACACAAGACAAAAACTATATCTATTACGAAAACACAAACATTCCAATAAATAAATTCAACATTCGAGATCAAAAAATCCTTGAAGAAGAAGAGAGAAAACTTCTTCTGAAAAGTTATGAGTATTTTCACAACAACCTTTCCGAGAAAACTATCTTCGATGAAATATACTTGAAAGAACTGCACAAGAAAACATTCAATAAGCTATATGAATTTGCCGGGAAATACAGAACCGTCAATATTTCAAAGGGTTATACAACATTTTGTCAAGTTAGATTTCTAGAACAGACATCAAAAGAGATTTTTAAAAAGTTATCCTCAGATAATTATTTAAAAAATTATTCAACAAAGTCAAAAGAAGAATTTGCCCAAAAACTTACCTATTACATGTGTGAATTAATTGCTCTCCATCCATTCTTTGAATTCAATGGAAGAATAACAAGATTGTTTTTTGATATGATTGTTACTTTCAATGGCTACGAGTATATTAATTATCAAGATGCCTTAGAAATTGAAGATGGTGATAATAAATATATCAAGGCATCAATTGATTGCATGATTGGCCAGGATAACAAAATGTTCAAAATAATCTTAAACGGATTGATAAAGTCCGAATAATCTCTTACCTACAAACATTCATTCTCTCAAAGAACAATTTAACCAAGTGCCTAACAGCGTTGCAACTAAACCGCCGCCAATAATTACAATGACGCTTTTGGCAACTACCTTTTTTGTTTTATAATCAACTTCGTTTTACATATCAACTTTGAACAACAAACTAACTTTGAAAAACCAAACCAGAAAACTTACGACTGATCCCGACTTGTCGGGAGCGGTCGGGCTGAGTAACCAATAAAGGCATTTGCCTTTATTCATGAAAACAGTGACCTTCTATTGTTAATCCCAAATTTTCCATTAGGAAAATTTGCCATACGGGCCGA
>WPAE01000136.1 GCA_009773205.1 Ignavibacteria bacterium | reverse complement strand
AGATAGCTTAAACCTCGTCTCTGGTTCATCTTCAAATAACTTAGCAACCGCAACAGCGTTAAATTGATCTCTCGCTGTATTAATCGCTGAAATAGTTTGATTAGTTCTAAGTCCGATATTCCTTAAATCTTTTTCAATCTCGGTTGTATCTTCGCCAGATATAAACCCTTTGATTAATCTTGATTGGAACTGTGAAGCGTAACTCTCGGCACTTCTTAATAGGCTTCTTTGGTCTAATTGCAGAACCAAGTCTAAATCTTGTAGAGTTAAAGCAGAAATGCCTTGTGTCTTGAATGAAGCTAAATCCTTAATTATTCCGGAGTATTCTTTTTCTATTTTCTCGACTACCTTAGTCAAACCAGAAGATTCTAACACCTTAAAGAAATCTAACTCCGTTGCAAGTTGTATCCTCTCTGAATAGCTAAGATTATTTAAAATAGCAAAACGCTTTAGGAATCGTTCTTCAAGTGAAGTTAATTCAGAATCTAAGAAATTAGGTAAATTACCGTCTGGCATATTTTCTCATTTCGTTATTACAAAAATAACTTATCTATCAAGCGTTTGGTGTCGTATTTACTTGTTCAAATAATGTAGGCCTTGATTGACCTAACTCTATTTTAAGAAGTCTATTAGATTTTAGTATCTCTTTTGCTTGTTCTTCTGTCAGTTCCGGTCTTTCTTGGATTAGCCAGTCGATTTCACTCTCCAAATTGAACTCATATTTATTTCTTCTCTCGTTCCATATTTCGTCTGTCGATTTGGGGAACTCATATCTCTTATAAATAACCTCCTTTAGTGATATGTCATCTAAAGAAACCCCCTTGCTTACTTTGCTTTCCAGCTTCATCATCTCGAATAAGTCTTTTTCAAATACTTTTAATTTTTCTATATCGTCATTATTGCGTCTTAGCAAAGGCAAATTGTCGATAGTCTTAGCGTACCCACTCATAGCAGTTTCATCTTGTGACATACTCGAAGCACTCAAACCTTGTGAAGTTCCAGTAGCTTTGCGAGTCCAGTCTATTAAGGCTTTGTCTTGCTCTACTTTATGATCTGGTGTAATGAATTGTAAGTTAGGGTTCAAAGAGTCTTGTTTAACATTGTCCACCATTATAGGTTCGTATGGGGCTATACTAAACTCCTTAGCGGATATTCCTAAATTAGTTCCTACCGGATAACCAAAGCTAAGCCACTCTTTATAAAAAGCATCGATTAGCTTTAGGTTGTTTGCTTCTGTTGCGTTTACCGGAATAGTCATTCCATCGCCCCAGAAGTCGTTAGATTCTTTTAGTCTCAATACACTAAACGGGATTCTCTTATAAGGATTATCATTAGTCGCTTTCTCGTCATTTAACACCTTAGAAATGCTTATTTCGTTTTCGTTTTCATCTGTTACCCAAACATTATCTTCTGTCCAGTGGAAATAAACTATCTCATTTTCACCTTTGGAGTTCTTGACTTCTCTACCGTAAACTAATTCTTCTAAGTCATATTGATTATCGTCTGAAGTTATAGCAGTCGCAAAGTGGCGACCTAATTTCACAAAGTCGAATTGCTTGGTCTTTTCGTTCCATATCGGACGAACTAAAATCGTGTTCATTACTTTCGCTAATCTGTGGAATTCTTTGAAGTATTGGTAAGTTGCATTTAATACCTCGTTTTGTTGCTCGCTTAGCGTTTCTTTAGTGTAAATTCTTGTAGGTTGGTTCTGGTAAACCAAACACAAATTGTCCACCATTTGAGGTATATCATTGACGATAACTCTTTGCATTGCTTCTAAGGCTACTTTGTTTGTAACTATTAGCCCTAATCCATAATTGATAAATTGCAGAATAGTATAATATTCCTCGTTATAATAAGCCCAGTTCTTTAAGGCTTGGGTGTCAAGGAATGCCTTTACTTCTGATTCTGATTTCTTCTTTCCTAAGATTATGTCATTTGTTACTGTTTCTGTGAACCTATCCATATTTACCTCATAGTGTGGCTTACACTTGGTTTGCCTTTTAATGAATATTCATATTCGATGT
>WPAE01000135.1 GCA_009773205.1 Ignavibacteria bacterium | reverse complement strand
AGACGAGCAATTACTGACCCACCTCCTGTAAAAATTGTGAAACTGCCCACAGGTTTCTATCGCATTAATGGAGATATTGCAAAATATGTAGCGAATCTATTTAATAAAGGATATTTAGTTCGTTCAAGAGAGGTAAGAATTAAGCCAAATATTGAGTGTTTTTATGATACAATTTTAAATCGCGTTACCTTTGGTGGACGCTTTTTAAAGAAATACCAATTTTTATCATTAAGCCCTCGCTTTCATAATTCAATTGGACTTTCCTCAGAAAATTGGGAAAATAAGTTGTTTATTAGTGAACCTGGGAAATCAGAAGATATTAAGTCTCAAATGGAGTATTTAAACACAATGTATATTTATTGTGATATTGTAAAGTTTCAAATTGTTGGAGATACTCAAGCGCCTTTGCTCTCCACACTTGTTGTTCAGGGTTATCCAGGTGATCAAATATTCTGCGGCTTTAATCCGCCCTATTATATTCCTTTAAATCAAAAATCTATCTCCACAATCGAAGTTCGAATTTGCACAGATACTGGAGATTTAGTTCCGTTTGATCCCAGCGGCAGAGTTATAATTCAATTGCATTTTAAAAGGCATCGTAGTGTATGGTAATGTGTAGTATATAAAGCATTCATTTCTTGCTCCACGAAATTTTATTCATTCCCTCAAATGCATATTGAAAAATGGATGATTCTCGGGTTAACATTTATTACGATCATTACAATCAAAAGGGAGGGAATTTCCCGGTGTTTCGAGGCGCACGATTTATTCAATATGGAAGTGGATTTGGAGATATTTTGCGCGGAATCTTTCGATCCGTTTTCCCAATTGTCTCAAAAGGAGCATTAACATTTTTGGGTGATTTGCTTCAAAATCATAATCAAACTGGTAGCTGGACAGGAGCAGCAAAAAGTGCTTTAGCTCCTGCAGCTAAAGCTGCACTAAATCAAGCAGCAGAAGAAATTTCTCAACATGGTTCGGGCAAAAAGAAGAGAAAAAGAAAGCATCGCACCAAGGGTAAAAAGAGGGTATATAAAGGCAAAAAGCACAAAGGCAAAAAACGAAAAATTGCAGTTAATTTTCCGAAATTTAATTTTTAAAAAATAAAAGCAAAATGGAGGGCCTTCTTAGCGAACTTGATTATTTTCAACCACAAGTTATGCAGCTAAGTGTAAATGCAGAATATGATCGTGTGTTTGGACCTGGCCAAACTATTGTACAAGGGGGCCCTCTTGAATTTTTTATTCGTGGAGCAGATGGCTTGTATTTGGATTTGAACAATAGCAAGCTTGAACTGAAAGTAAAAATTACCCTCGAAAATGGAAACGATATTCCCAACGACGCTGCGGTAGGCCCTATTAATGATCTGCTTAATACCCTCTTTCTCTCTGTGGAAATGGAAATGGCTGGTGTATTGATTACTGATCCGAATACCAAATATGCATTTCGCGCAATTGTGGAAAATCTAATTAACTATACTCAGCAAGTAACTAGCACTCGTATGCTTACTGAGGGTTGGAAAAAAGATACTTCGCCTCATCTTGATGTTACGAACCCCGCTGGCAATAATCAAGGGCTTGCAGCTAGAGCTGCATGGTTCGCAGCGAGCCGTGTATATACTTTGATTGGTCGCCCTCATCTTGATCTCTTTCATCAGGAAAAACTAATCCCTGCAAATATTGATCTCAAACTTCGATTCCTCCCAAACACGCATGCATTCATTCTTAAAACTGCCGTGCCTGCCGATATTCAACATCCTCAAGTAAATTATAAGGTTCATATTGCATCTGCACGTTTGTTTATTCGTACAAAGGAAATCTCACCTAATCTCATTCTTGCTCATGAGAAAATGTTGCAATCAACGAATTACTCTATTCCATACACTCGTATCATCACTAAAACTTTGACGATTCCTACTGGTACATCGCAGGTTGAGTTCGATAATGTGTATCAAGGTAAGCTCCCTGATCTCATTATTCTCGCTATGATTTCTGATGCCAATATGACTGGTGGGTACCAAAGATCCCCTTTTAATTTT
>WPAE01000461.1:713-1361 GCA_009773205.1 Ignavibacteria bacterium | reverse complement strand
GTCCTATAGGAATCTTAAAGTACAAAGTGTTCCAGAACTAGTCGTACTAGTACTACTTGTGACTTATTAGAAATTAGCTGTTTAGTAGATTTCGGTCCTTGAGGCCTATGTCAGAGTGCGATGTTGCTTATTAATATTTTGTGGTTATTGAATATTTTAACAATTTTTCGCTAACATTTTCATACAGATTTTTCGACTGTCTCCAATTTATTGAAATCATTCATTAGAAGATTATTAATTTTGTCTACATTTCAAAACAGAATTCTGCAATCTCAAAACTTGAGGATAGTGACACTTAAGTTTTATTTTTGGAATGCGTTTTTGACATTCAGAGAGAAGGCAAGGGCTTGGATGGCGATCAAAAGGGAAATTTTGAAAATGAGGAAAACGTTGACAGAGTAAATATACAAATTGGAGAAAAGTAGTACTAGTACGACTAGTTCTGGAACTTCTATAGGAGCCCCCCCCCCCATGAAATTCCTATAGGACCCCCCCATGAAATTCCTATAGGACCCCCCCCCCTCGGCCAGCCTATATAAGCAGGCAACATAATACATTTTGTATACTTCTATTTATTTCTCCTAATTATTTTTCTAAGTTTCAATATTTTTAAAAGTATTAAAATAAAATTATTTTTTGATGTATATG
>WPAE01000461.1:0-635 GCA_009773205.1 Ignavibacteria bacterium | reverse complement strand
AAATAGGGTCTTGGCCTAAAAATCAGGGGGTAGGTCGGGTATTAATGTGGGTAGCATAGGCAAATTATATATCAAAAATTTCCTCTCCCCATTCTACACACGAATCTACAATAAAAATCCAGGAATAATATAACCCTGAATTATTAAAAATAGTTTAAGTTCAAAAATCTTGAAAAATTTCATAAAATGTATTATTTTCAATATTTTTTATACTTTTACATTGTCTTTTCGAGGGAAGCATGGGTCATATCATACATCAAAATTTTCCTCTCATCATCCCGCACACGAATCTGCACGAAAAACGGTGAGAAAACATTCACCTGATTTTTTAAAAATAGTTGAAGTCATAAAATCTATAGAAAATTCAAAATTTTTAAGTCTTAACACATATATGGCAATTATATTGTAAACGGCTCAAATACAGTCGTTCTATATTAGAGGTATATAGGCGCACTCATCTATACAACCAAATATAATGCCATATGATGTGAGGGTTGTGGAGGGAATGTCTCTGCTGAGAATAGCAGACAATGAACTATACTTAGCATGTAGAAGTGTATCAAGTCCTTACATGTCTAACAAACATGTGAAATCTTATACATAGGCCTAGGAATACTAATACTTCCTCAAAAGAA
>WPAE01000460.1 GCA_009773205.1 Ignavibacteria bacterium | reverse complement strand
CTATAAATAGATGACGTCATGGTTTTTCCGAGAAAATGTATACATAAGCCCGAGATCATTTGTTAAACATACAATTATAAGTCATCGTAAAATTTATTGGAAATGTTTTATTTGATTAAATATGCATTGTTCATATTAATGATTTTATGAATAATGGTAATGCTAATAGAAGAGAATTTTAAATATAAACAAAGGATAGAATTGAAGGTTGAAACAGGAAAACATTAATCAAGTCGAATGAAAAAATATGACTCAGCATGTGAAATAATTAGACTATGTTGTCGTCACGATGATGAAAATTATAGTAAGAGTGATCGATGGAAGCACTAGATGGAATCGTGATGATGACGGGAATGTCATGAATGTCTGGGACCGAATCAAGAGTATAGGTTGAATCACGCGATGATATATTCGGAAGATTGCTGGATTGAGAATGAGTGACTTGACTACTAGTCTCTTGAGCTGCGGTAATGGGAATAGAGTCAGGATGAGATAGATAGTACTCGCTGTGAACTTGAAAATCACTATTACTCAAGTTATCCTGAATCTCTTCATAAAAGTTCTCAACTGCAGGAAAGAATAGTTGTCCTTCGGCTCCTGGTGATCTCGGTGGTGTGGGCCGAGCTAGCTGTGCGTCCTGCCTCTCTCGCGCTTGAACTTCACACGTGCAGTTTGTAGGTGCGCCCGCGGTGAGTGTTATTCCTATCGGTTCATCTTGTGTTATTCCTATCGGTTCATCTTCGATTACGGTAGGCGGCAGAACATAACTGATTGCGCCCGGCAGTCCGAGATCGTACATTTCTTCGATCGGTAGTCCAGCAGCAGCGAGACGATCATTGAGATCTTTATTTTATTAAAAAAGTATTGAATACAGATCGATCTATTAAGAAATAATATTATTATAAATTAAAATATTTATGCAATGATAACATACGACGAATTGTTTCAACTGCACGATGAAGGCAAATATGCCCGCCACTGTTGCGTTGAATTGGAAGCGTGCAATGATTGCATCGTTCATATGCCTTGTGACAACTCGGCACATGTTCGCTTCCCAGCTCGCACCATTTTACTTGCTCTCCGCATCCAAATGGGCATAGAACGATACGCTGTGCACAGTCATGGACTTGATGATGATGAAGACCAGATGCTGTATATCGATGCCCACACCCGTTTGGGCAAGTGATTTGAATTTGTCCATACGTGCATCTCCCAAATGGATCCGATAAGACTGAGATGATCTGAGCTGGGTCCGCTGGATCGAATTCGATTCGGCAACGAGGACATTTGAGATTCTTGATGTTGCAATTAGATTTTAGGAATTGCTGCAGGCACGGAAAACACATAACGTGTGCACATTTTTGGGGAAACCC
>WPAE01000459.1:676-1052 GCA_009773205.1 Ignavibacteria bacterium | reverse complement strand
TTCGATAGAGGCCCAAGAGCTGAATCGAATGCTCCAAAGAGCTTTTTTAAAGCCCATAAGCTAAGAGAGTTAACGCTGAAATATTGACGTAATATTCCTAAAATATTTCTAAAGTTTAATGAAAATTTGCGAAAAAACTGCGTGATTGCCTTGTTCATCTTATGTTCCATTGGAGCTATAGGGTGCATTCGATAGAGGCCCAAGACAGGAATCGAATGCTACAAAGAGGTTTTTTAAAGCCGATAAGCGAAGAGAGAAAACGCAGAAATATTGGCGTAATTTTCCTAAAATATTTCTAAAGTTCCAGGAAAATTTGTGATAAAACTGCGTGATTGCCTTCTTGACCTTATGTTACATTGGAGCTATAGGGTGCATT
>WPAE01000459.1:0-660 GCA_009773205.1 Ignavibacteria bacterium | reverse complement strand
AAATATTGGCGTAATATTCCTAAAATATTTCTAAAGTTACAGGAAAATTTGCCAAAAAACTGCGTGATTGCCTTCTTAACCTTATGTTCCATTGGGGTTCTAGGGTGCATTCGATAGAGGCCCAAGAGCTGAATCGAAGGCTACAAAGAGTCTTTTTAAAGCGCATAAGCTAAGAGATTTCACGCAGTAATATTGGCGTAATATTCCTAAAATTTTTCTAAAGTTCCAGGAAAACTTGCGATAAAACTGCGTGATTGCCTTCTTGACATTATGTTCCATTGTAGCTATAGGGTGCCTTCGATAGAGGCCCAGGAACTGCATCGAATGCTCCAAAGAGCTTTTTTAAAGCCCATAAGCTAAGAGAGTTAACGCTGAAATATTGAGGTAATATTCCTAAAATATTTCTAAAGTTTAATGAAAATTTGCGAAAAAACTGCGTGATTGCCTTGTTCAACTTATGCTCCATTGGAGCTATAGGGTGCTTTCGATAGAGGCCCAAGACTGGAATCGAATGCTATAAAGAGATTTTTTAAAGCCCATAAGCTAAGAGAGAAAACGCAGAAATATTGGCGTAATATTCCTAAAATATTTCTAAAGTTACAGGAAAATTTGCCAAAAAACTGCGTGATTGCCTTCTTAACCTTATGTTCCATTGGGGTT
>WPAE01000053.1 GCA_009773205.1 Ignavibacteria bacterium | reverse complement strand
AAATGCTGGCGTAGCTCAACTGGTAGAGCAGCTGACTTGTAATCAGCAGGTTGCGGGTTCGAGTCCCATCGCCAGCTCTCGAAAAGCCTCAAAACACTTCGTTTTGGGGCTTTTTTGTTTTTAAATAAACTTCACTACAAGACCATCCAGACTTTTGACCATATCAAAATCTTGAGGTAAATATGTACTTAACTAAAAGACACAATATCTATTACATCTTTTACAAAGTGAATTGGAAGAAAACTTGTAAAAGCACAAAAGCTACTACAAAGAAAGAAGCTTTAGAATTTTTAACAACCTTCAAAAAAGAACAAAAGAAAAAGCAACTTAATCCTTCTTTGAACTTGGATGAATTCTACAAGCTATACATTGGTAAAGCGGAAGTATTTTTGGTAAGATCAAGTTGGTCTTTGGCAAGAAGAACTTTTAATCAATTCTTAAAAGTAGTTGGTCACACAACTAAACTGAATGAACTAACACACAACCAATGTAAGTCATATGTGTTTGAAAAATTCAAAACATCCAAGAAAACTTTTTTTTCCGCTTGAAAATTGACCACATTTCCGCCGAAAAGTGAACCATACTTTACTATAAATCACTTTGAAGATCCCGCTGCTTTTTAGCGGGAAATACTACACCTTTTGTTTTCCCGCCTCTGGCGGGATTTTCGTTCGCTACTCTCACTTCAACAATTCTATTGTAGTGCGATTAATACAATCTTGCGCTACGCACGGTTCTAATGTGTTTTGCCGTTTCAATTCTATTGTAGTGCGATTAATACAGAAAGCATTTCCGCTTGTTTTTCCGCTTGTTTTTGTTTCAATTCTATTGTAGTGCGATTAATACATTGTAAAATTGCGCCTGAATTGTCCCGCCACGCCTCGTTTCAATTCTATTGTAGTGCGATTAATACGTTGATTTTCTCAATGTCCAAGTTACCATTACTATGTTTCAATTCTATTGTAGTGCGATTAATACGAAAGAGCGAGCTGAAATTCAACCTTACCTTCTGAGTTTCAATTCTATTGTAGTGCGATTAATACCACAATTGTCCTTGCACTTGATATTTATACTCACTG
This sequence comes from Ignavibacteria bacterium, assembly GCA_009773205.1. Taxonomy (GTDB): domain Bacteria; phylum Bacteroidota; class Ignavibacteria; order Ignavibacteriales; family Melioribacteraceae; genus Stygiobacter. Next base: position 32,953 of record WPAE01000053.1, on the reverse strand, counting down.
TTTCAATTCTATTGTAGTGCGATTAATACCTCACGGTTCAAGTCTCTACCAAACGATTTACCAAGTTTCAATTCTATTGTAGTGCGATTAATACGATTGCTGAATGTGATAAAAGACTTGAGCTATAGAGATGTTTCAATTCTATTGTAGTGCGATTAATACAACCTAACTGCTCTATCAATATTGTGCTAATTTCTGCGTTTCAATTCTATTGTAGTGCGATTAATACGCCAGTTAGCTTCAAAAAATTAACACTGCTATCCGAGTTTCAATTCTATTGTAGTGCGATTAATACCCGCTATGAGTGATTGACCAATTAATTGTTTCTTGTTTCAATTCTATTGTAGTGCGATTAATACTACAAGCGGTACGCCCGGCAAGTATATGGATATCGAAGTTTCAATTCTATTGTAGTGCGATTAATACGAGGATAACGATGGTAACGGCAATCCAGTAAACGCGTTTCAATTCTATTGTAGTGCGATTAATACGGGGCTTATTCCTCTTGTAAGTCTCAAGTTGTCTATGGTTTCAATTCTATTGTAGTGCGATTAATACCAGGTAGAAATCCAACCTTATCTTAAGATGGAAATGTTTCAATTCTATTGTAGTGCGATTAATACTGTCCAGCAGTAAGACGGGGTGGTCTTTTTTCGTGGTTTCAATTCTATTGTAGTGCGATTAATACAGAAAGCATTTCCGCTTGTTTTTCCGCTTGTTTTTGTTTCAATTCTATTGTAGTGCGATTAATACGGTGAAAAATGAAAGCCTTTAATATAGCGGACGAACGTTTCAATTCTATTGTAGTGCGATTAATACTTAGCGGGCTTATCCTATGTCTATGTGTTCAATCAAAAGTTTCAATTCTATTGTAGTGCGATTAATACCAGCCGCAGTGAAATTCCTACTACTGATGGATGCGGAGTTTCAATTCTATTGTAGTGCGATTAATACGTTCGTCTGCGTAAAATCGCAAAATGTGTACGCCCTCGTTTCAATTCTATTGTAGTGCGATTAATACCGCCTCTGTTATAGTCATTTGTCTGCCCGCTATTGGCGTTTCAATTCTATTGTAGTTCGATTAATACTTTTTTTTAAGCAGCATAAGCTCGCCAATAGCTGCGGTTTCAATTCTATTGTAGTGCGATTAATACTGAATCAGACAACTCCATTATATTTGTCGGAAGCTGGGTTTCAATTCTATTGTAGTGCGATTAATACGAGCTTGCCAATATATTAAAGCCGCAATTAATACCAGGTTTCAATTCTATTGTAGTGCGATTAATACATGAAATTTTATGATTTATTTAATCTAACATATTTTGTTTCAATTCTATTGTAGTGCGATTAATACCAGTGCCCCAAAATGTATTCAATGAATTAGATCAGTAGTTTCAATTCTATTGTAGTGCGATTAATACGATCCGGCTGCAGACGTACCTGTCAGATTCCTATGATGTTTCAATTCTATTGTAGTGCGATTAATACAATGCTTACAGATGAGTATATTCAAGAAATTATTGATGTTTCAATTCTATTGTAGTGCGATTAATACTCGCCCACCTGCACACATATTGTTTATCCCATAGGGGTTTCAATTCTATTGTAGTGCGATTAATACCTAATGGAGTTATCTCCAGAACCAGCGAGCCACATGGTAGTTTCAATTCTATTGTAGTGCGATTAATACTGATCGCGAACCGATCATGTCGTATAGTTTTTGACGTTTCAATTCTATTGTAGTGCGATTAATACTTTTAGAGGTTTATAATGCAGCAAGAATTACTAAGTTTCAATTCTATTGTAGTGCGATTAATACCGGGCCATCAAGGGGGTATCCTAACAGTCGACAGCTGTGTTTCAATTCTATTGTAGTGCGATTAATACGAATTATCTATTAACACAGACATTACAATCAGCCGTTTCAATTCTATTGTAGTGCGATTAATACAAAGGCTGAGAGAGAAAGTTAGTCAGCTCGAACCGGTTTCAATTCTATTGTAGTGCGATTAATACGGCTCCGAAACCTCCACAATCACACATCACAGCTACGTTTCAATTCTATTGTAGTGCGATTAATACAAAATTAATAGTTATAAATCTTCCCGAATAATAATGTTTCAATTCTATTGTAGTGCGATTAATACCTATATGCCATATGAAAGATAATTTTAATCGTAATATGTTTCAATTCTATTGTAGTGCGATTAATACGCGTAAGTAGATTCATCTTTACCTACCATTTTGCCGCGTTTCAATTCTATTGTAGTGCGATTAATACGAATTTACCTTTAGATTCCCAATCTGAATTGTAGAAGTTTCAATTCTATTGTAGTGCGATTAATACCGAATATACCAAGAATTATCTATTCTGATTCTGTTAGTTTCAATTCTATTGTAGTGCGATTAATACGTTGTTGCTTGGAAGTTGTGATACAAATGAAAGGTGTTTCAATTCTATTGTAGTGCGATTAATACACCACTTGCATATGCAATTGACTGAGGTTTAAAAGGTTTCAATTCTATTGTAGTGCGATTAATACCATCTGTGAGCTTGCGCTGATATGCCGTGTTGTTGCTGTTTCAATTCTATTGTAGTGCGATTAATACTCTGTGAGCTTGCGCTGATATGCCGTGTTGTTGCTGTTTCAATTCTATTGTAGTGCGATTAATACCATATACGAGCCTACATTACCTTCGCCGCCGAGCCGGTTTCAATTCTATTGTAGTGCGATTAATACTATACGAGCCTACATTACCTTCGCCGCCGAGCCGGTTTCAATTCTATTGTAGTGCGATTAATACTAATATCATCAGCGCCTGCGAGGCTCAAGGCGACAGTTTCAATTCTATTGTAGTGCGATTAATACTGCAATGCCAAAGTAACCGTATCTTCTATGGTGAAGTTTCAATTCTATTGTAGTGCGATTAATACACAAATTGTCCGCTTCTGCTTTTAAATAGAAGTCAGGTTTCAATTCTATTGTAGTGCGATTAATACGAAAGCGAGCCAAAAAGCAAAGAATAACCATCCGTGTTTCAATTCTATTGTAGTGCGATTAATACGGCTTAGCGAGTGCGCTTAAAATTGTTGTTACCGAGTTTCAATTCTATTGTAGTGCGATTAATACCCCAAGCAATCCCATTTCTTGCTTCTTTAATCGGATGTTTCAATTCTATTGTAGTGCGATTAATACAGATTAAAGCGCTATGTAGTGTATCAGGCAGGCGCTGGTTTCAATTCTATTGTAGTGCGATTAATACAATTAAATGCGTACTTATTTATGCTTATCTTAATAGAGTTTCAATTCTATTGTAGTGCGATTAATACGATTTGGGTAATTTTGCCCAAATTCAGCTACGCGAGTTTCAATTCTATTGTAGTGCGATTAATACGGTACGGCGCAACACACTGCTTTTCCTTTGCCGAGTTTCAATTCTATTGTAGTGCGATTAATACGCCGTTACATGAAAGGTATGACGCCGGCGACTGTGTTTCAATTCTATTGTAGTGCGATTAATACCAAGGGAAAAAATCTGAGGCTTATTGGATTTTTACGTGTTTCAATTCTATTGTAGTGCGATTAATACTACCACCGCCAAGCAGTACACAAGCGCCAACATATGTTTTCTATTGTAGTGCGATTAATACTACCACCGCCAAGCAGTACACAAGCGCCAACATATGTTTCAATTCTATTGTAGTGCGATTAATACTAAACTGTATAAGTTTGATGTTCTTAGTGCTGATAGTTTCAATTCTATTGTAGTGCGATTAATACCAGATATTAGCTATAAATGGGGGCACGCAACCGCAGTTTCAATTCTATTGTAGTGCGATTAATACCCCGTACCGAAAACCACCCGCGATAGCACTAGCTGGTTTCAATTCTATTGTAGTGCGATTAATACCTGCTGAGTTGTTTACTCCTGTTTACGGTGCAATGGTTTCAATTCTATTGTAGTGCGATTAATACAGGGGGCATTTCAAAAACTTTAGGCGCTGGCGCTGTGTTTCAATTCTATTGTAGTGCGATTAATACTGCAGGTAGATACTTAGTTAGCTATACAGTTACCTTGTTTCAATTCTATTGTAGTGCGATTAATACGAGCTTTTCTGGACAAGTCTTTCTGCCGTCAATTCAGTTTCAATTCTATTGTAGTGCGATTAATACGAAATATCTATACCAACAAGGGAAACTAATTGTTTGTTTCAATTCTATTGTAGTGCGATTAATACATCAGCGCGCCCGATGAACAATTTGTTTGTGTCTGGTTTCAATTCTATTGTAGTGCGATTAATACCGCCGGCAAACAGATAGTTATACAAAGCATCCTCCGTTTCAATTCTATTGTAGTGCGATTAATACGGGCATTAAAACCGGAATGTAACGCTGGGCAGCGACGTTTCAATTCTATTGTAGTGCGATTAATACGAAGCGAGGCGAGTCGCCTAATTACTATTGCCTTTTTGTTTCAATTCTATTGTAGTGCGATTAATACTCTTGCAATTTCGATAAAGTGCTGAGGCATTTGTTGTTTCAATTCTATTGTAGTGCGATTAATACGCAGCAATTTTGTAAATGCTTGCAACATCAAGCGCAGTTTCAATTCTATTGTAGTGCGATTAATACCCTATGCGCTATCATCTTTGCCTACGCATGGGAATGGTTTCAATTCTATTGTAGTGCGATTAATACCGAGCTACTCCGCTGCCGAGGTTGGAGCGCAACCAGCGTTTCAATTCTATTGTAGTGCGATTAATACTCGCGGTTGGTCTTGAAACTTGTTTATAAACTAATGTTTCAATTCTATTGTAGTGCGATTAATACGCTGATTTGTTACGGCAAATTAGATGCAAACTATCAAGTTTCAATTCTATTGTAGTGCGATTAATACGAAACTTTGCAACGTTAGCGCCTAAAGAAACAGCGGTTTCAATTCTATTGTAGTGCGATTAATACCCAGAATCGGGGTGGTTGCCACAGAAGCGAGTAATGTTTCAATTCTATTGTAGTGCGATTAATACCAAGAGCCACCGTAACACGATAAGCCAATATCTAACGTTTCAATTCTATTGTAGTGCGATTAATACTATTTGCCAACACTATTCTCTTCCGAGAAGAAGATGTTTCAATTCTATTGTAGTGCGATTAATACAGTTTCCAAATTCCGCGGTAGGTCTCACTGTTGAGGTTTCAATTCTATTGTAGTGCGATTAATACCACCCAGAAAAGAGTTTGTAGATGCTTGGATAATGGTTTCAATTCTATTGTAGTGCGATTAATACGGCAACATCAGAGCCACCTATGCCTTTGCTTCTCTGTTTCAATTCTATTGTAGTGCGATTAATACTAGAAAACAACGTCTCAATATCTGCTGTGTTAATGTTTCAATTCTATTGTAGTGCGATTAATACCAAAAGAAAGTGTTGTGTTGTTTTCGTCAAGCGCGCGTTTCAATTCTATTGTAGTGCGATTAATACCAGCTACGGGGTTTCATTTGATGACGAACGCAGAGGTTTCAATTCTATTGTAGTGCGATTAATACAAGTCATCCGTAAATATTGACGTTCCGGTTTTTCTTCGTTTCAATTCTATTGTAGTGCGATTAATACTATGCCGTGAATCTGTTTAAAATGAAATGGATCGAAAGTTTCAATTCTATTGTAGTGCGATTAATACTAGCACGCAGTGCATATTTCAACCAATTTTCATAAATGTTTCAATTCTATTGTAGTGCGATTAATACATCTAAGCGTGCATTATAATTATGATCTATATCATTGTTTCAATTCTATTGTAGTGCGATTAATACAAGGCTTAGCGAGTGCGCTTAAAATTGTTGTTACCGAGTTTCAATTCTATTGTAGTGCGATTAATACTTTATAATAAATGCGCCAAACAGCATTACTGTGACTTGTTTCAATTCTATTGTAGTGCGATTAATACAGAACAATACCATAATTTTTTGAAGGTGCTGGAAGTTGTTTCAATTCTATTGTAGTGCGATTAATACCAGGCAAGAAGAAAGGCGCTTCGGCTTCTTACAAGTTTCAATTCTATTGTAGTGCGATTAATACGAATTACCATTTGTTTGTTTAACAAGTTTACCAGTTGTTTCAATTCTATTGTAGTGCGATTAATACAACGCTTTAATCTTACACTATATTATAGTTTAATCGTTTCAATTCTATTGTAGTGCGATTAATACACAAGCGCCAACACACCGCTATTCGATATTTTTTATGTTTCAATTCTATTGTAGTGCGATTAATACTATAAACTGTATAAGTTTGATGTTCTTAGTGCTGATAGTTTCAATTCTATTGTAGTGCGATTAATACGCAAAAACAATTACAATGCGATTAAATAGTTTTTAAGTTTCAATTCTATTGTAGTGCGATTAATACACCGCCCGAAGTGCGATTAATACGCAAAAACAATTACAATGCGATTAAATAGTTTTTAAGTTTCAATTCTATTGTAGTGCGATTAATACGCGCCACGAAATTGAAGGGATAGCCATCCACTTCTAGTTTCAATTCTATTGTAGTGCGATTAATACGACAAGCTAATATCAGTTAGTTATCCAACAGTAAGAGTTTCAATTCTATTGTAGTGCGATTAATACAGGAGAAAAAAATGGAAGTTGATTATGACGAGTACGGTTTCAATTCTATTGTAGTGCGATTAATACAACTAATGAATGTTAACGTAAAAGAAATACGAGAAGTTTCAATTCTATTGTAGTGCGATTAATACTATTTTTTTATCGATAAACAATAAATGTTTGTTTTTGTTTCAATTCTATTGTAGTGCGATTAATACGTTTATAATCTTAAAGCAAAGACTTTTTGCTATGTGTTTCAATTCTATTGTAGTGCGATTAATACAGAACTTCAGATACTTAAAGAGAGTGGATTTTCGACGTTTCAATTCTATTGTAGTGCGATTAATACGACAAGCTAATATTGCGATTAATACCGGGGTAGCCGAAGACTTCGACTATATGACTGATGAAGTTTCAATTCTATTGTAGTGCGATTAATACTTCAAAGTAATTAAGAGTGATTAAGAGTATAAGAGAGTGTTTCAATTCTATTGTAGTGCGATTAATACCGAAGATTTGAGCATAAAGTTGTTCCAGAGGCTTTTGTTTCAATTCTATTGTAGTGCGATTAATACCGGGGTAGCCGAAGACTTCGACTATATGACTGATGAAGTTTCAATTCTATTGTAGTGCGATTAATACGCGGGTGAATTAAGTTGCTGCATTAGACGCTCTCTAGTTTCAATTCTATTGTAGTGCGATTAATACGCGCAAAAAAATATGGGTCTGCCAAGTGCGCAGTTGTTTCAATTCTATTGTAGTGCGATTAATACAATCGTTTTGGAGACGATTGTGCTACCGTTACACTAAGTTTCAATTCTATTGTAGTGCGATTAATACTGTTTTTTTTCTAAGAATTTCCACGTTCTAAGTTGAGGTTTCAATTCTATTGTAGTGCGATTAATACAAGTATGTGTAATTATATACTCGTCTATGCTCGGTGTTTCAATTCTATTGTAGTGCGATTAATACCCTTTGCGGTCTATATATTCCGCAATTGTTTCTCCGTTTCAATTCTATTGTAGTGCGATTAATACCAAGCGCCAACACATCGCTATTCGATATTTTTTTATGTTTCAATTCTATTGTAGTGCGATTAATACGGCAAGGGTCATATAGTCTTTAACCTGCTTGTCTGTGTTTCAATTCTATTGTAGTGCGATTAATACCTTCAATATGTAAGACATATTTAGTTATGATACTGAAGTTTCAATTCTATTGTAGTGCGATTAATACACAAGGAGATGTAATGGAAGAGCTAAATAATAATCGTTTCAATTCTATTGTAGTGCGATTAATACCGGATGCAATTTTTCTTCCCATTGCGCGCACAAATGTTTCAATTCTATTGTAGTGCGATTAATACCAACAAGTGCAAATGTTTTGAAACTAAAATTTATATTGTTTCAATTCTATTGTAGTGCGATTAATACCAGTAAATTCTATGCTCATTCTTATCAAATGGTTACGTTTCAATTCTATTGTAGTGCGATTAATACGATACCTTTCTGTGAACACTCTTATACTAGCTATGTTTCAATTCTATTGTAGTGCGATTAATACGACCTAAAATCTTCGAGCGTTCTTAATCTCCCCTCAGTTTCAATTCTATTGTAGTGCGATTAATACCAAATAGCTTTCTTTAATGGGCGATTCATTTTCGAGTTTCAATTCTATTGTAGTGCGATTAATACCGCCCAAATGCTTCATCAGAAATATCTATACCAACAGTTTCAATTCTATTGTAGTGCGATTAATACGCTCAACTCAGTGGGACCGGCTTTGTAAAGATGAAGTTTCAATTCTATTGTAGTGCGATTAATACTGCAAACCAAACCCTAATACTTGATATTCTAATCTATCGTTTCAATTCTATTGTAGTGCGATTAATACCGGGCGCTGCAGATACATTGAAGTTTGATGAGAGTGTTTCAATTCTATTGTAGTGCGATTAATACAAAATGACACGTTCAGAATCAATCAACAGCAAATGGTTTCAATTCTATTGTAGTGCGATTAATACAGAAGTTTCGTCATAAATCCATCTTGCGTTTTCAAGAGTTTCAATTCTATTGTAGTGCGATTAATACCCCACCAAAATAATGGCTTTTTCAACTAGAATGCAAACTATTTTACTCGTTCACATCGTCAATGTGTAATTGTGTCAAAATACGGGGGGTACGACGACTTTGAAGTTGTTTTGGTAAGGAGTGTTCTTACTATAGTTAAATAAACGAATCAGTATCGTTCTTTTCAATACCAATGATGCCTCTGTCTAAATAATCTTTAGACCCAAGTGTGTAATAAATTATGCTGTCTTTCTTAAGGTTTATAATTTCTTTTATCTCTTTCTTCATCGTCTCAAATTCGCTTTCTGTAACCTCTCCTTCAAAGACAGAGTTTTGAACCCACAATAAATGACGGCGTAGATATTTCAGCAACTTAACGCCTTTCTTCGGTCCGGCATCGTAAACCAATATAATGTACATATCACCACCAAATTGTAAATGGTTTGTATTCTTTCTCTCCAAAAATATGTTTGATAATTTTGTAGCACTCCAGCCGGATTAGGTAACGGTAGCTTACAGATTTTTTGAGCTGCCTATGCTGAATTGTGGTTTTTAGTTTTTCATCAAACTCTCTTAGATAGATTTTTCTACCTTCTTCGGTGAGATAGCATTTATTTAGTTCTTTGCGGAAATGCTTCTCTTGAATTTGGTTTTTGTTAAGAAGTGAAAATATTATTCTATCGGAAAGAAGCGGCTTAAATATTTCTGCAATGTCAAGTGAAAGAGAGAAACGTCGCTCACCCGGCTCATGTAGAAAGCTTATAAGCGGATTAAGTTGAGTTTTAAATATTTCGCTTAGCACAGCTGTATAGACTAAAGAATTGCCAAAAGAGATCAACGCATTAATAGGATTGGTAGGCGGATGTTTCTGCCTCTTCTCAAATTTTATTTCTTGATCAATTAACAAATTCCAAGTGATGTAATAATTAGAGCGGATGTTTCCTTCAATTCCCATTAGTTCCTGAACGTCTGCAGCAGAATCAATTTTATTTATCAGCTCGTTAGTTTTAATAAGAAACGGCGAAAGATCTTTGCCACGTGTGTTATAATACTGCAAGTTCTTTCTGATGTTTTCCGCTGAACCAAGTACAAATTTTCTTGCGAGTCTAATCCGCTCTTCACTATCTACATATGTTTGAACTTGTTTTACGAGTAGCTTTCCGGATATGTAAGGTGCGCGCGGATAAAAGGAAGAAGTGTAGTAACCATAGTAGTTAAACAGATGAAGGATGATTTCCTTTTGTGCAATAAAATTTAGAAACTTTGTGTTAAAGCGAAGTTCGCTGAAACAAAATATCGAATCTATGTCTTCTACCGGAATTGGCTTACGCGGAAGCTTCTTGGGCTCGTTATATTCTGTTTCTGCCTCGCTAACCGAGTCATCATCTACAGAAATTTCTTCTTCCGTTATTTCCGTTTCTTCTGGCTCTACTTCGCTCACCGCAGACGGTTCTGCAGCTTCGCCTGGTTCAAAGTAGAGCGTGTTGTCTTTGCGGATGAGTTTTCCGCTGCTGAAGATGTAGTAGTTTCTTTTCATTGACACTAATTCCACTAATTTGCACTAATTATTTAACTTTAGGTATGATCTGCAACTGCTAGTGAAGTTGTAATTGTCTTTAATAGACACTAATTACACTAATTGCACTAATTNNNGCACTAATTATTTAACTTTAGGTATGATCTGCAACTGCTAGTGAAGTTGTAATTGTCTTTAATAGACACTAATTACACTAATTGCACTAATTATAAAACTACTCTTTTGTATTTAAGTGATTCTTCACCAAAATTTATTAATAATCCTAAATGCAATTTTGAAGCCGCTAAATAATTTAGAATCTGCTTTATATGTGAATTTGTTAATGTTTCTATTGCTTTAGCTTCTAAAATTATTTTATTCATTACAATAAAATCGGCAAAGTATTTTCTTGGTAAGATATGTCCTTTATATGCTATATCGTATTCCTTTTCTCGTTTGTAATCAATGCCATTTATTTGGAATTCAATTTCCAAAGCATCTTTATAAACAATTTCACTAAATCCCTTTCCCAATTCTTTATGTACTTCCATACAACATCCTATGATTCTAAACGCTTCATCTTTATAAATTAATTGATCATTCATTTTAATATTCCTTACGTGAAATTAGTGTAATTAGTGAAATTCGTGTCTTCGTGTAATTAGTGAAATTCGTGTCTTCAGATGTAGCACAACTCATAATACGCGCACTGCTTGCAGAATGGTTTGTTTATTGTGTCTGGTGGTATTTCCATGTTCTTAATATTTCCTATTTCTTTTCGGATTTCTTGGAGCTTAGTTCTATCCTCGTTTGTTAGTTCAACTTTTTCTTTTTGGCGAAGCTTAGGATAATCAATTTCTCCGGTAACTCCTTCAACACCTTTTTTCTCTAATACGGATATATAGAACTTCACTTGCCATTTGTGTGTCTCTTCCATCTTGTCGGATTTCTTTACTTCGTGAATTGTTTTTGTCTTGTCATCGTAGAAATCGAGGACAATTTCATCTTCGTCATCGGTAATGTGAATTTCGTGCTTCTCTCTTTCGTAAGTTGATTCGGAAATGAACTTACCGAGCGCAACTGTATCGGAGTTGTGCTCCATATCTATGTTGCGAAGAAAGAACCAGAGCTTTCTTTGGCAGAGAAAGTAATAGGCTATTTGTGTGCCAGTCATTTTTAGTTTTGATCCCGAAAAATACTCGGGACATGGTTTTGAGTTATGAATTAATGGTATTAGGAATGACTCAATTACTATCTGTACTTAGCGCTTTACAAATAGTGTTACTATTTGTAAATTATGGTTGACAAATAGTAACGGCGTTAAAATGGCTGAATTTAAGGAACGTCACCTTTATTCTGAATTAAAGGAACATCTTTCAAAAAAGTATATAACCATAATTACCGGGCTTAGGCGTACCGGCAAAACAACTTTGGTTAGAAAGCTTATTGATGATTTTTCGTCAAAAAATTCGATATATCTTGATTTAGAACGCATTGATAACAGAGAACTTTTTTTCGAAAAAAATTATGATAACATTATTACCGCTTTATCTTCCAGAGGTTTGAATTTTGGGAAAAAAGTATTGATTGCAATTGACGAAGTGCAACTTTTGCCAGGTATTGTTAGCGCTATTAAATATCTTTATGATAATTACACAATCAAATTTATTGTTACGGGTTCTAGTTACTATTACATTAAGAATTTGTTCAGCGAATCTTTGGCTGGAAGGAAAAAAGTATTTGAATTAAACACATTGAGTTTTAGAGAGTATCTGAACTTTAAGAATGTTGAGTTTAAAGCCGCAGAAATTGGTGAACGAAAATTTATATCTGCTGAATATGAACGATTAAAAAAACATTATGATGATTTTGTTAGATACGGTTCTTTCCCGGAAGTGGTGTTATCAAAAAGCATAGTTGATAAAAAGGATATTGTTAATGATATTCTAAGCTCTTATCTGAATATTGATATAAAAAACATTTCGGAAATAAGAGATCAAAAAAATCTTCACGTTCTGCTTAAAATGCTTGCCGCCAGAGCGGGAACCAAATTAGATTATTCGAAAATGGCTTCGCTAACCGGTATTTCGCGTCCATCGGTTTATAATTACATAGATCTGCTTGAAAATACATTTATAATTACCCGCGTGCCTGTGCTTGCTAAGAATCCGGATAGGGAAATTGTGAAGGCTCCAAAAATATTTTTTAATGATAATGGACTGTTGAACACACTATCCGAAGTAAGCAGCGGAGTACAGTTCGAGAATGCTGTTTATAACCAATTAAAGTTTTACGGTAAATTGCACTACTATTCATTAAAAACCGGAAAGGAAATAGATTTTATATTAAATGAGAAAACTGCAATTGAAGTTAAAGAAACCGCAACTGCAAACGACCAGAACCAATTAAAACATCTTTGCGAAAACTTAGGTATTAAAAAAAGTTTTGTTGTAAGCCGCTTCCCTTCCCCAAAATTTAAGGATTTTGTTTGGGGCGGAGATTTAGGGTGAAGACAAAATAATTAGAAATTGAAAAGAAAAAGCAATTAGTAGTTTAGGATTAGTGGCGAAGCCATGACTAAAACAGAATTAGAATTACGAATTAAAAATTAGGAGATTATATAAAAATAACCGGTTTTGTGATTCTTATTTAGCTGCGTACTTAACCGATTTTTCTTTTACTTCGAAACCGATTTTTCTTTTAGGTGCCTCAGAAGGCGTTAACAGTTGATTAATTGCTTCAAACAATGCTGTTAACTGCCCGTCATGTGTTTCTATCTTTAGTTCCAGCTCCTTCATTTTTTTGAGCAAGTTCTTTGTGTGTTAAAAGTATTTCCCGCAGTCTTACAAACGCGCGAACTATATAAATACTTGCTTCAACAGCTTTATCGGAGTTCAGAACTGATGCAAGCATTACCGCTCCATGTTCGGTAAAAGCATATGGCAGTACGCTTGAATGTTTTAATGAATTGAACCGGTGCCATTTTGCCACCAGTTCATTTTTCTCTTTTGAAGTCAGCCTAAACATAAATTCGGGCGGAAACCTTTTTGAGTTACGCTTTACCTGCCTATTTAGATTTTTAGTTTCAACTCCATAGAGCGCAGCTAAGTCGCGGTCTATAAGTACTTTTTGGCTCCGGATTAATATTATTCTCTCTTCAACTTTGTTTGAGGCAGTTATTTCTTTGTCTTCATGTTTGTTCCAACTAATCTTTATCAGACATGGATTGCGGGAATTTACACTGATTATCATAATTGGTTTTCATAATCGTATGCAAGCATTAATTTTTTTAATTTATTTTCAGCTTTTTCCAGATCATTGAGTTTGCCACCAGCACCCGCTATATATCCGTTGCATGGGAGCGTAACATAAACATCTGTACCAGTATTTTTATCTATAACCGGTTTAGCACTCCTTTCCCTATCTTCATTTAATTCTGCTCTAATAGAAGCCGCTAGTTTATTTGCGTTATCACTTATTGAAACGGCAAGTGTTTCCATTAAGCTAAATGTTCTTGATTGGTTACTTGTTATTCTCCAGTTAATTAAACCACTAGCAACAGCTTCAATTATTTTTTCTCTTCTTTCTTTAGGACAGACCAAACACTCACCAAAACTATTTTTCCCAATTATCCAATTATCAAATTTTAGTTTCTCAATTTTTTCTAAAGTTAATTCGGGTTCATGCTGATTTGTAGATACAGAAAATAGCGTTCTCAAATCAATTACAACATCGTAAACAAACAACCCGGTAGCGCGAGTATTATCCGGAATCCAATTTCTTCGTGGTAGTGTTCTTTTATTTTCAGAAAGGAATTGAGCGATTTGTTCCTCATTTAATATTGTGCCGTTAGCACCTTTTACTACAACCGGGTGTTGGTTGGGATTGCTGCTTCTATCAAATGTGAGATTTTCCTTTTGGTTTTCCAACCCACCGAGTAACGGATGTATCGGGCGGAGGGCTGAAATTGAAAATGGACTTCTTCTTTTTACCGGTGTTTCACCCGTCTGAGCTCTCATCCAGCCGCCTAAAAGTTGATCTGTATATGCCGGATCGCATGGCGACCAAGGTTCTTTATTTGAAATGCCATTATCTTTTGTTATTTCGTAGTTGAATGTTATCGGAGCTTGAGCTTCTTTTAAGTAATCAAGAATTGAATCTAGAATAGAACGTTTAACTTGTTGACCGCTTGAATAGGCACAGCGAATCCCAAATTGTTGATCGTAGTAAAATTTTTGACCATCTTGAACACAAAACACAGTATGTTCTACATGACGAAGACTTCTTAGATAAATAAAATTGTTCATTTGATTTCTCCTTTATGATTTTCTGTTATTTAGAAAAGTATACTTGAATTTGACCAAAGTGAGAAAGTAGGGAAATTTATCAGCTTGCATTTTATCGATTTCCTCAACTAACGAATTAAAGAAATCACCATTTGGCGAATCATCTTTGATTATTTCTGTGAGGCTCTCTATAAAAGATTTTCTTGTAGATGATTCAAGAAGAGTATTTACTTTGTTTGACTGTGTTTTTTTTGCACGAGCCGTCTGTGTTACATAAGAAAGAAGAATTTTAGCTGTCTCTTCAGCAGCTTGAATAGTTGTTTTGTTGTTTAGCATAGCAATGACCCATGATAAATAAATGTTATAGTTTATTATACTTTTTTCATCATTCTTGATCTTTGGGAAAACAGCTTCTTTATTACGTTGTGGAAAATATTCTTTCAAATCTTTTGGTTGAATTTCTTGTAACCCTATGACCCCATTTTGACAAGCGGTCCTGAAAATGAACTGTGTGTTATATACTTCGTCTATTGCTCTTTTCCCAACATCTCGCATTTCGCCGAATAGATAATCATACATTTCGATCTCTCTCTTAATTTCCGGTAAATTTATTTGTATAAACCCAACCGTTGTATTTGTTTGCCCTAAGCTGTAGATATAAGCGTTCAATTTTTCATTTGGGAATTTTCTTGCGAGGGCGAATAAAACTTTAATCCAGCTTTGGGTGGGAATAATTGCCACTTCATTTTTTATTTCGACCGGGGCAAATTTTTGTCTCTTATAGTCATTATTATTCAAAGCAAATGTTAGCCACTGACCGTTCCAAGTCTCTATTTGGTTTCCTTTCAAAGCATTTGTCTCGTTAAGTAATTCTCTGTATTTAGTCCAGCCTTCAAAAATTATTTTCAATATCTCTAAATTGTTTATTAACATTACAAGTCCACCACTTACGCCAATACCAACGCCGGCTCCTATCCAAGACGAATAAATATCGTCGTGAGAAATTGGCAATTTCAAGGAAGTAATTTGACTTGATGTTGTTGCAGTATCATCTGCCGCACCAAATCCAATCGCAAAACTTGCGTCTGGCATATTAGTAGATATTTTTTCATGTAGCTCAGCCAATTTCTTAGCGCGTTGTTCTTTGTCCGGAGGGTTTGCCGATTTATATCCTTGCACAAACGGAGAGTTGATAGTCCAATGAAAATATTTCTCATGATCATAGAACAATGGAAAATAAATTTCATCTAGGAATTTTTTTGGAGTTACTTTTTTTTCTTTCCCC
The DNA here is from genome assembly GCA_009773205.1 of Ignavibacteria bacterium. Lineage (GTDB taxonomy): Bacteria > Bacteroidota > Ignavibacteria > Ignavibacteriales > Melioribacteraceae > Stygiobacter. The sequence continues at coordinate 17,185 of WPAE01000053.1, read as the reverse complement.
TCGTTATAAATCTCAATAAGTCTTTTACCTAGAATTGAGGCATACATTATTTCCTCCTATTTCTTACAAAAAGTTTTCTATTTCTTTTAACAACATTCCTTTTCCTGCATTATAATACTCGTTTGGAATTACGAAAGGCCAAGCACCGCAAGTCAATCTACCCGTTGTTTTGAAATTTTTATTGAATGTTGTTCTTATGGATATTGGAATTTCATACTTAGGACGTTCATCACTTTTGGCTTTAGCATATAACGCTTGATCGTTTTCAACAACGCAGCAAGCTGAATCTATATCAAGAGTTTCCAACAAAATTGATTTTGGGTAATCGCACAGTTTAGGAATTCTAATTCCATGTTCATCAAGAATAGAGTGTGATTTTATAGATGCAATATCAATTTTAGGATAAACACGGTCTATCATTCGTTGGATTTCTTTTTCCTCAAGAACAGAGCCATTAGGTAATTCAATAAAACTATTTTTCACAATCTCATAATCGTAAGGTTTGGAATCGTTCTTATTCTCTGAAGGCTTTATTACGTGAATTTCTTTCAGTTGCCCTAAAGTATTCATATTCCTTTTTCTATTTACGCGGCCGAAACGTTGAATCAAGCTATCTAACGGAGCCGCATCCGTAATCATCCTATCGAAACTAATATCAAGACTTACTTCGACAACTTGAGTAGCAACTACAATACACGGGTTTTCTTTTTCATCAAATTCACTTTTGATTTTTTCTTCAAGTATTGCTCTATCACTTCTTTTGTATCTGCTATGAAGCAGCATTTTTGGAATGGTTGGATAAAGTATTTCTAACTTTTCGAAAATTGCTTGTGCTCTATTTATCCGGTTTACAACAACCAACACCTTTTCATTTTGACAGATTCCCTTATCAACCATTTCAAATGCAGTATCGTCATTTTCAATCTTATGAATAATATGTCTATTATAAGTTTTCAATTGTTTTTCATCCAGCTCAACTTTATACACATTATTCTCTCCGCCCAACAAATCATAGATTAAATTTCTTAGAGAAGATGGCATTGTTGCCGTGCCAACATGAATTCGACATTGTAGATACAATAGTGTTTTTATTATTTCATAAACCAATGCCATTGAAGTGTTGCTATACGAATGAATCTCATCCAGTATAACATCATTACCTTTTAAATCAAGTGCGTTAGCTTCAAAACCTTTTGTCCCTAAAACAACAGAAGCAATTTGAAAAGGAGTTAATATTTTTATTGAAGCTCCAGTTAGAGATTGTAATGCTTTTTCTTCATGAACTTCGTTGTTTGAGAGAATTAACCTACTTGATGCGTGCAATAACCTCACGTCATCATTTGGGCATGCTTCATTTATTCTTTTATACATTGCATTAATAGACGCTTGAAACGGAAGTGTGTAAAAAATTCTGCTTTTACAGCGTTTAATCAGTAAATCTGTTTTACCAGATCCAGTTGGTGCTGTAACTAATGAATGAGGTCTCATATCTTCAACATCAAGGATGGACAGATGATATAATTCATTTTTGCGTTTTTCAGTAAAAAAGTAATCTAGATTAGGTGAAATGAATATTTTTTTTGCTCTTTCTTCGGAGTTTTCCATTAACGCTGATGCAAAATGATCTGCCGCATTCAATAGACCTCTCCATTCAGACCAGCCAAGAGAAGTGTTTTCGCAATATTCAAATACATAATCAAAAGCATAACGTGTTTCGTCAATTGTCAATATTCTCGTGGAATATCCGAAATGTTCAATTATGCTAGCTGATTCAAGACTCCAGTCACTCCATTTCTCAAAGTGTCGTTCGAAAACCGATTCCTCTCCATATCCTTCTACTAGATCAATTATTCCTCTCCCGCAGGTAGATTGAGTCAAGGATTTTATTGACTTGTGATGACCAATAATCATTTCAATTAAATAATTCCATTCACTCTGGGGAAATAAAGGGAGGAACAGCAAAGATGATATTTCATGACGTAAAGGAAGTTCTAATTTCTGCTCAACTAGATCAATTTCATCATTTACTAACTTTTTTTGAAAAGAAGGATGCGCTTTACCAACATCATGTAAGACAGCACCTTTTCTGGCTATAGAAGAATTTAGATTCAGCTTTAGAGATATTGTTTCAATTGCATAAACTACTTGTTTGGTATGTTCGATAAGAGTCGAACCGCCATTTTTTTTGCTTTTAGCTAAAAGGGCTTTATAATAACCGCTCATTCTATGATTTCAGTTCTAGTGGGATTTCCATGAATTTCGATTTTACCATACATAGGTTCTGCATTATTGAATCTATTGAAGCCAACCATGAATGAGTCGTTCCCGGTAACAAAAATTAATTCAAAGCCTTCAATCATATCAAATTCGTTTTCTGTTAATTCCAGAACATCTTCGTGTGGCAATAGAACATCTTCATTACGGCAAAGACAAATATGTTGTTCGGAAGCTCTTTTTGCGTCACTTATATTACTAAAAGCTAAATGCAGAATTGGATTGATAAGTACACCTCTCTTCAAGATAGATTTTGAACGTGAGGCTGTATTCCTTTTTATAGTAAAAGCTTTTGGATGAATCTGTTCTTGCTGTGACGAAACGGTATTATAAGAAAGGCGATGCCTAATAATTTTTTGAATATTATTGTCCGGGATTTCCCAATTTAATAATTCAGGAAAGAGTTTCAATTCTATTCCTTTGATAATGGAAGGGGTTAAGAACTGCTGGCTAAAAGTCTCCCCATCTCTCACTGCCGTCCATGGTTTAATAAAACCAAACGGACCCGAATACTTTACTACATGCATATTAGTTCTCCTAAGCAAATTATTTAACAGAGTGCCCCAAACCCGCAGCCGGTTGAATGCCCAACACCGACATTCCATGCAAATCTAACTGCTTCTGGATCACCTTCAATTATTACCGGGCAGAAACTAGCTTTACTATCAATTCCGTTTATCCTAACCAATTTGGTTTTAGGGTTATAATAAGTTTTATCAAAAGTCACTTTTACATTACATGCCATATTCGCACTCTTCAATTTCTTTTTCAGCGTTTCAGTTAAAAAGAAATCCGCTTCTTCATTATCATAAGTAAGATGTTTCGCTTTTCTATTCTCATCATACTTTCTGATAAACACCGGGCTTGATGCAATAAACCTCTCCTTGAAACCAAACTGGGGTGTGTCTTGCATCTGAATTTCTTTTACCGACATCCCGCAACATACTTCGGGATTTTTCATTGCATTCATAATTAATTGCTTGCCAATTTCTTCATCCCAAAAGCTGACGAACCATTTTGCCCCATTAGGAAAATCGAATCCATCTTTAATCATTTTGCCACCTTGCAGCCAGCTTAAAGAGTAAAGACTAATTTCATTGTGAACCTCATTCCATCCCATCCACTTATGAAAAGCGCCGATTAAGAAATGCTGATAATCAAACGGCACTGTTTGCTTATTTGCTGTTAATAAAAAATGTAACCTCATTTCACCTCCTCTTTTAATTCCTCATTCACGATTTCAAATTACTATAGTTCTTAATTGTCTTTTCTTTTCTCTTTCAATTCTGCCGTAGGCATGGCTCTGCCACTAATTCTCAATTCACAATTATTAATTATTAATTGCTTCTGTAAGTCCAAATCCCATAGAGTTTTTTTCACCAAAGCCGCACTCGTAACCGACTTTTATAAGCTGTTTGTTACCCGAAAGAGAAAAGGGAACTTCGTTTGCAATAATTTCCACCGGGCGAATTCCATCTTTTAAGATTGACACCTTTTTGGTGAGCCGTTTGTTCTCTTTAAGTTTTTTTGCAATGTAAGCGTCATCCCAAGCTAATTGGAGATCGGTTCCATCATATTGCTTTTTGTAAATGAGTTCGTATTTATGTTTTAGGTTTAGGTTAAAAACGCGGTTTATTTCAGGAATGTCATCATTAAATCTTAAGAAGTACTGGCTCAGTTCGTTTCTGTTTTCTCTTTTAGTAGAGAGCACAAGAGGGGAAAGCAATTTGAAATAGTTGCAATCATGAAATTCAACTTCCGGGAGAGATTCAACTTGAGTAATACCAAACTTAGTTCTAATTGAGTGATCGGCTATTTCAATTTGCTGGGTTTGGAATGTACCAAGTACAAAGTTTTGTATAAAATCATCTACAATCGGCGACGATACATAGAGCTTAACAGCCGGGTCCAAGATTGTAATTTTGGATTGGTCTATTCTCATTCTTTCAAAACGAAGAGCGTAAGAAAACAGTTTGTACTTTTTGCCGTTAAGTTCATAACCTTTTGTATGAAGAAATTCAGAAAACTCCGGCGAGCCAAGTTTTAGCAATTTATATATAGCTGCCGATAGATAGTAGTTATAGTTTGTTGGGAGATATTTATCGCTTGTCTGTAATTGAAGAATTAATCTCATTTCAACTCCTCTTTTAAATTTCTGATTTTTTATTCACACCTTTGCTTCTATTCTTTCTTTTCTTTTTTTCTTTTTTTCTTCTTTCGATTTTTCGCCATTTCTTTTATTTCCCAATTCCTAATTATTTAAGCTCCGCCACATGAATCACAATTTGTATTCCGTTTGTTAGCAGAAGCCAATCTATTGATTGAGAATTATTTATTAAAAGCTGCCGCTCATTTTAATCGTACGTAATGTTTACTTGAAGCAGTATAAGTGCTTCCAGCAATCAACAGCAAAAGAAGAGATGTTAAAGAAATTACAGTATAATTAACTGAAACATCTGAAATATTTACTCTAAGTCATGGTGATCATTCGGCAAGCTCATGACAGGGTTTGTCGAACCATGGCACTACAAACGAAATTGCCACACTTCCTGCCTCGCCGTCTCGCCTTCGGCTAGCCGAGGCGGACGCCTTCGGCTCATCAGGCGGGCGACAGGCTCAGTGTGACAATAGATTAATTATTCAGATATTTCTAACTGTTATTATTTTTTATCAATTTGATTTCAAGTCAATTAAACGAAACATTCTATTAAAAGTCATTTAGAGCCTACTCTAAAAAGCTATGATCATTATTAAAAAGGGTTGTTTTCGACTTACCCGCCCTATTTGTTGTTCAAATTAGATTTAAAGGATAAGATTGTCAAGGAAAAGAAAGCTGCTAAGTAACTTTCTCAAAACCGATATAGGAAATGCAAGAATAGAAAAGAATCAATAGGATAACGGATTTAATGATCAATAGATTTCGGGCAATTAGTGACTTGCTAGCCATCTTGTTGGGCTCATTTATTTTGAAATCCTTGAAAATGTTGAATTTATTAATAGTTATGGGTGCAAGCTCCTTAGTGCGACTGATTACTGTTCTTACTTCCGTAGCTTATTTAAGAACAACAGCTTATTTTTGGGAAATTTTTCCCGAACAAGTCAAGAGTTGAATTGGATTACTTGTAGTAGAGACGCACCGAGCTTGTCCCGTGCTTTTTACTGGGTGCGTCTCAAAATAAATGTGTTAGCAATGGAGACGCGTGTGATGCGTCTTTACTGTAAGTGTATAATGTTAAAATATTTCTAAAAGCTAATTGCAAACAGCTACTACGTTACCTTCTTCAACTCTCAAGTCATGATAATATTTGCATTGAGTAAGAATAAACCCAAAAAATTCATTAGAAACTGAATTTTTTGCCGAAGGCCGTCCCGAAAATCGGATGGTAAGATTTTAATTGTCTTTATAAATTAAAAATCTTACATAAGTTATTTACTATAAATGACTTAATGCCTGCCCGTAGCAGGCGGGCTTGTCGGCCCAAAGGGCAAATTTTCCTAATGGAAAATTTGGGATAAACAAATCACTCTACTTTATTTTCCCATTTTTACTATCTCTTCAAACTCTGCTTTTTCTACAGGCATAACCGAAAGCCTGTTGCCCGGCTGAACTAAGCGCATCTTCTGTAAGTTCTTGTTTGTCTTAATTTCTTCTAACGGAACGAACTTGGAAAACTTTTTAACGAATTTAATATCTACCATCATCCAGCTTGGAGAATCTTTCTTGCTCTTAGGATCGTAATGCATTTCTTCGGGATCGAACGCTGTGAAATCGGGATAAGCTTCTTTAGCAACTTCACAAATTCCGGCGGCACCGGGCGGTTCCGCATTGCTGTGATAAAAAATTACTTTATCCCCAAGTTTCATTTCATCTCGCATAAAATTACGTGCTTGATAGTTGCGCACACCATCCCAATGAGTTGTTTGCTCTTTTTCTTTCGCCAAATCATCTATCGAAAAACAATTTGGTTCTGCTTTTACCAGCCAATATTTCATTTTAACCTCTTGTTTAATTTTTACTAAAGGACACCTCTAAAAATTAGTATTTCAAAAATTTTAACGCGGAGTTAGCAAAGAAAAAGCCCCGCAGGGCGGGGCAAAGGATATTGATATTTTTAAAGGTGCCCTAAACAACGCTAACACAAAGTTTTCATATTCCGGGTGCGTAAGGGAAATCAAGTTTCATATAATAATCTAATGTATTATCGGGTTTCTCAAACCCAGCAGGTATTTCTTTTTTAGAAAATGCTTGGAAATAAAGAACACATGCATTTCGCCACCAAACGGCTTCATCTTCTTGAATTTTGAGAAGCATCTTAACGTGCTCAAATCTTTCCTTATCAATTTTGTTTTCTATAAGATTCCATTCACTTCTTGTTTTTCTTAGTTCATCAACTCCGTTATAATAATGATAGCAAATTTCTTCCCAGAGAGTTTTACCGGATTTCATTTTATAATTCCAAGAAAGATGATGAAACCAGAGAAGATATTTTTCCGGACATGTTTGGAGTGAAGAAAACTTTTTTTGAACATCAGGAAAATATTGCACGAGTGCATTGCTGCCAGAAGAAGTTCTATCAAAACCAATTCCGTTGCTATCGGCTTTATGATAATACACAGAAGTCCAATCAGCGCGCGGTTTATCTTTAATCCATGGAGCGGGGCCGTAATGATGATCCCATCCCATAAGATGATGCAAGCCGAGCGGAGTCATATAGCTAACTGTGTTTTCTCTGCTTTGCATCATAATTTTAGAAACACTTTTTACCAGCGCTTCATCGTTAGAGAAAGTAAGTCTAATCCATTCATCTGCAATTTGCTCTGAAGAAAATTCATGATTCCAAGCTAATCTTCCGAAAGCATACCAATTGGATTGCCCGAACAAATGTCCGGTCCAATTTTTATCTGTGCCTGTATTTGCAACTCCTGCAATTCCAGTTAGAGTTTTGCCATCAAGCGCTCCATCAACCACTTTGGAAACCAACGAGCTTTTTCCTTTTGAGTATGTATCTGAATCCAAACATTCTTTAAACATTGGCGCGAGATAAACAAGATGTGTTGCCTGCCCCAGATATTCTTGCGTAATTTGAAATTCCATTATAAGCGGAGTTTTAGGCATAGCTCCAAACAGAGGATGAAACGGTTCGCGCGGTTGAAAATCAATAGCGCCGTTTTTTACTTGAACAAGAACGTTATCCTCAAACTTTCCATCGAGAGGTTTGAATTCATTATATGCTTGTTTATGTCGGTCTTGCGGCACATTGTTATCATAAACAAAAGCGCGCCACATTATAATTCCGCCGAAAGGTTTTATAGCATTAGCAAGCATATTTGCACCTTCTGCGTGATTGCGGCCGTAATTTTGTGGCCCCGGCTGTCCTTCCGAATTTGCTTTCACTAAAAATCCGCCAAAATCTGGAACGAGTTTATAAATTTCTTCTGCTTTTTCTTTCCACCATTTCTTAACATCATCATTCAAGGGATCGGCGGTTTGCAGTTTTCCAATTTCAACAGGTGCGCTAAATCTTGCAGTTAAGTAAACTTTAATTCCATACGGACGAAAAATTTTTGCAAGCGCAGCTACTTTGAGCAAATAATCATGCGTTAAGATGAAAGCGTTGGCGTTTACATTTGTAAGAACTGTTCCGTTAATTCCAATAGAAGCATTTGCGCGTGCGTAATCTTTGTAACGCTGGTCAATGTAATCGGGAAGTCGGTGCCAGTCCCAAATTGAAAATCCGGCGTAGCCGCGCTCGGAAGTTCTATCTAAGTTATCCCAATGATTTAACAAACGCAGATTGATTTTAGGCGATGATGAAACATTTAAATTGCTAATCTCTTGCTGGGTTTGGAGCAATCTTAAAAAATGAAATACACCGTAAAGAACTCCAGCATCAGTTTTAGCTGTAACTACAATTGCTTTTTTGTTTTTGATTTTTGTTGAAAGAATTAAAAATCCATCATCGGAAATATGACTGAGTTTGCTTTCGAGGTTCATTTCCTTAATCGTTTCTGAGCTGCTTACACCAACGTACAAAACTCCATTCTTCTCAAATCTGTTTGTGAATTCAAAATTCTTGTTGAGCAATCCGCTTAATCCATTGTTAAGCTCGTCTTTGATAACAGAAAAGGTTTCCGACTTACCATCAACAAAACAAGTTTTAATAAGCTCGGTGCAGCTTTTGAGAAACTGCTCGTTTGAAATCTTATCATATCTTAGCCATAAGCGGCTGCCGTCTTCTGCAAGTAAATTTACAGTAATAACAAAAAGGAAAAAGAATTTCTTCATATAAAACTCTGCGTTAATGAATAAACTATTTTAAGTACTCTTTCAAAAATTTTCCTGTATGCGATCTTTCATTCTTGGCAATATCTTCAGGAGTTCCAACGCAAATAATTTCACCGCCTTTATCGCCGGCTTCGGGACCAAGATCTATCACCCAATCAGCACATTTTATAATGTCTACGTTGTGTTCAATAATCACAACAGAGTTTTTGTCTGCGATAAGCATCTGAAAGCATTTTATCAGCTTACCGATGTCATCAAAGTGAAGTCCGGTTGTTGGTTCATCAAAAATGAAAAGTGTGTGCGAAGTTTTCTTTTGCATCGCTAAATTGTAAGCCAGCTTAACACGCTGCGCTTCACCGCCGGAAAGTGTTGTTGATGGCTGACCAAGTTTAATGTAGCCCAAGCCTACATCCGAAAGCACGCGGAGTGTTTTGAGAATTTTTTCATTGTTAGCAAAAAACTCAACTGCTTCACCAACAGTCATGTTCAAAACATCAACAATGTTTTTACTACGGTATGTAACTTCTCTTACTTCTTTTTTAAATCGTGTCCCTTTGCAGTCTTCACATTCAAGATAAAGATCGGCAAGAAACTGCATTTCAATTGTTACAAATCCATCACCTTCGCAAGTATCGCACCGCCCGCCGGGCACGTTAAAAGAAAAATAACCCGGCTTGTAACCACGTGCTTTTGCCTGCGGTGTGTTTGCGTAAAGTTCTCTTATTAATTCATATCCTTTTACATAACTAATTGGATTTGAGCGGGGCGTTTTTCCAATCGGCGATTGATCCACAATTTCTATTTCATCAATGTAACGTGAGCCTTCAATCATATCGTACTTACCTAACTTGCTGGGATTTCCTCCATTCATCTTTACAATTCCACCGTAAAGAATATCATGCACAAGTGTAGATTTACCAGAACCGCTTACACCAGTTACAACAACTAATTTCTTAAGAGGAAATTCTACCGAAACATTTTTGAGGTTGTTTTCTCTTGCGCCTGTAATTTTAATTGATTGTGTCTCAATCAAGTTTCTTTCTTTAGGAATTGGAATTGAAAGTTTACCGCTGAGATATTTCCCTGTAAGAGAGTTTTCGTTTGCTAAAATTTCTGATATTGTTCCTTTAGCTGTAATCTCGCCGCCATTAACTCCAGCTTTCGGTCCCATATCAAAAATTAAATCGGCTTCTCTCATCATCTCGGAGTCGTGCTCAACAACAAGTACCGTATTTCCCAAATCTCGAAGCGACTTCAAAATATTTATTAAACGAGAGTTGTCTCGCGGATGAAGACCAATTGATGGCTCATCTAAAACATATAAAGTCCCCATTAATGCGCTTCCAAGCGAAGTAGCTAAGTTAATTCTCTGTGTTTCTCCGCCGGAAAGTGTGCTGCTTAATCTATCGAGTGTTAAGTAGCCAAGTCCAACATCATTCAAAAAAGCCAATCGTTTTACAATTTCATCGTAAACGCGCTTTGCAACTTTTTTTTCATACTCTGTAAGTTTAATAAGCCTAAAGAAAGTTTGTGCGCGTTCTATAGACAACGAAACTATATCGTGCAATGAACGGTCATCAATTTTAACTTGCAGAGCTTCTCTTCTTAAACGTGAGCCTTTGCATGCCGAGCAAGTTGTGTAGCCTCTGTATTTACTAAGCAAAATTCTAATTCCCATCTTGTAAGTTTTTTCTTCAAGATGCTTGAAGAATCCGTCTAATCCATGAAATGAACCAAAACCTTTCCAAATTAAATTTATTTGTTCAGCAGATAGATCTTTGAAAGGAACTGAAAGAGAGATTCTTCCATTGTTTGCTTTTATTAAATCGCGAAGGTATTTACTGTGATTAACAGTACGCCAAGGAACAATAGCTCCTTCGCTAATGCTCAAGTTTGGATTTGGAACAACACGTTCAATTTCGTAACCCATAGTTTTGCCAAAGCCCTGGCAAACCGGGCAGGCGCCAAACGGATTATTGAAGGAGAAGAAACGCGGTTCCGGTTCTTCGTAACGTGCGCCGCAGCATTCATAAAATTTGGTGAAACTTTTTATCTCGTTTGTCTCTGCATTTATTATTGCAAGCTTTCCTTCACCTTCTTTAAATGTAGATTCAATTGATTCAGCAAGCGTTTCGCGTACTTTTCCTTTTTTTACTTTAAATCTATCAATAACAACAAAAATATCATTCTTTGTTTTCGGCGTTGCGATTTTAGAGTTAAGATCAAAAAGTTCTTTCTTAATGAAAATTCTGAACAATCCTTTTTTCTTTAGAAGCTCAAGTTCTTCCTTTACGCTTCTGCCTTCGTGTGCGTGAATTGGGAAGCCGAGATAAAACTTTGCTTCCTCGCTTTGCGTTTCAAGCCACTCGCTTACTGTTCCAACGGTATCTTTTTGAACAACATTGCCGCAGCTAAAGCAATAAGTTATTCCAATTCGTGCAAAGAGAAGACGCAGGAAATCATAAATCTCTGTGCTTGTTGCAACAGTAGAACGAGGATTACGTGCGCCGGTTTTTTGTTCAATCGCAACAGCAGGAGAAATTCCGAAAATAAAATCAACATCCGGCTTGTTCATTCTTTCCAAAAATTGGCGTGCGTAAGAAGATAAACTTTCAACGTATCGGCGCTGTCCCTCTGCATAAATCGTATCAAAGACAAGAGAAGATTTTCCGCTTCCGCTTACTCCGGTAAAAACAACAAGTTTATTGCGTGGAATTTCGAGCGAAACATTTTTTAGATTATGCTGGCGCGCGCCTTTTACTATTATATTATTTTGCGAAATGCTTTTTTTCTTTGGCATAAGTTATTATAACTCTTTAAATATGTCTGTATCTAAAATTTCATAGAAATGATTGTAATAAAGGGTATCTCTAATAACTGTCATTCTGAATCCGCTTTAGCGGATGAAGAATCTTCGTTTAGCTTTTAGAAAGAAAAAGGGAGATTCTTTCCCGCAAACAATCTGCGGGTCAAGCTGTCGCTCCGCTCCTCAGAATGACAAGCATTTTTGGTTTTTAGAGATGCCCTAAATATAATCAGTTAATTTAGATTTTGATTAGTGCAGAATAAAGAAGGGTTCGCCAGACTTGTTTGGAGAAAATAACTTTCATTCACAAACATTTGGCAGCACAATTTCTTGTGTTCTATACTCTCTCGGGAACTGGCTTTTTAATCCTTCTTTTGAAACAACGGCTGTTCCAATAACATCTTCATTATACTTTACAATCATCTGTCCGGTAATTCCAAAATCACGCTTAATCGTTCCTCCTCGCAAATAGGTTTCTATTTCTTTCTTTTCAGAAAGTTCAATAACATTTTTCGTGATCTTATCGGCAAAAATTTGCGCTGCTAAAGTATGCAGTTGAATGTATCCTCGCTTTTCTATAGAACCAAGTTTTGATCCGATTCGCACAAAGGAATCTAAATTGTGGGAATGCCAAGCAGCATCTACAAAATAAATGTCTTTGCTTCTAAGCAGATAATTATAGTTTTCTAAAACACTCCAGCAGATTCCAAAATACTCGGAAAGAATTTCAAGCTGTTTTTTAATCTTCATACTATTAGCCGAAACAAGCATAGTTTTATGAGGAAACCTGCTTCCTTCTTTAATGCGCTCAGTTTCTTCTGTCTTTATAAGCTTAGCAACAAAAAATCCTTCGGAATTAATTTCCCAAGGAACTATTCTGTGCGCTAAAGAAACAGAATTATTAAGCATTACATTATCAACAGAACTTAATGCCGGCATGCTTTTAACAGGAAGCACAATTTCAACAAGTTTAACCGGATATTTTTGCAAAACTCTGTTTAACATTAGTTCGTTTTCTTCAACAGAAAGTGTACAAGTTGAGTAAACTATTTGACCGCCGGGTTTACTAGCTTTTATTGCAGCCACCAAAAGTTTGATTTGAGTTTCTGTAAAAACAGCGAGTTTGTTTTCATTCCACCAATTACTCACTTCACCTTTTTTTTGAGTAATGCCAAGTGCGCTGCAAGGCGCATCAACCAAAATTTTATCGAAATAGTTTTGATATACTGTGCTAAGCAGCTCTCCACGTCCATGCAGTATTCCGGTGTTAACCAAATTCATTTTATCAACGTTAAAGACAAGGCTTTTTAATCTATCTGTAGAAATTTCGTTGGCAATCAGCGTTCCGCAATTACTCATCATTTCTGCAAGCTGTGTTGCTTTTGAACCGGGTGCGGCACACAGATCAAGAACTTTATCAGATGAAGATGGATTAAGAACATGTGCTGGAATCATAGAAGACAAACTTTGTATATAATATTTGCCAAGTATAAACTCTAATGTTTTTCCGGCAACGCTGCTTCCTTCCAAAACTTGATAAGCAAACGGAACGCCATCAACCTTCTCAAGTGTAATTCCGTAAGATCTTAATCTGGAAATTAATTGGTCTGCTTTAGCGTTTTGTGCAAAGCGCAAGTATGGCTTGTATTGGCTTAAGTAATACGATTTGTACTGACGGAGATATTCTTCGCCGAAGTATTTAAAAATATAATTAGAGATGTTTTCGCTTAGTTCGATCAAGTTAGTGTCGGATTAACTCTAAAGAATTGAATACTTGCAAAGAAATTCTCTTAAATCCTTTGGGATTAGGAAACAAGTTTTTAAACTCAATTTCCATTTCTTTTAGAAAGGAATCGAGATGCTTTTCGTAATCGCGTACTATTTCATAGGTTCGTAAATCTTTTACCGGAATTTGTAATTCATTTGGTCTTGTACGGTTGGCATAAACTACATATTTAGCTTTGAAATGTTCATCCGTAGAGTAAACAGTTTCACCGCTTTCTTCTATAATTTGATAAGTATTAAAAATTGGAGGCGGAAAAATCAAAAGTTTTGTAGGCAGTTTTATAGTATTGCATTCATCATTTTTTAAGAAATCTCCTGGAAATTTTTTTAATTCCACGCGAATTTTATTAATCCATTTAGCTGCAAACTCTTTTTCTGTCATTTGCCTTTCCATAAAGAAAGTATGTTTTATCTAAGCGACTTAAAATTTAAGTCGGTTTCTTCCGGCTCGTCAATCCAATCTGCAACAAAAACATTTGTATCTCTGGTAGGTTTTCTATCTGCACGCCTGTTTGAACAAAACACAAGTTTTTTTCCATCAAAAGAAAACATCGGGAAGGCATCGAACAATCCTGAGTTTGTAATTTGCACCAAGCCGGTTCCATCCACATTTATCATAAAGATATCAAATCTTCTTCCGCCCTCTTTCTGAGAATGATGATTAGAGCAGAACAAGACTTTTTTTCCGCTTGGATGAAAAAAAGGAGCCCAATTTGCGCCTGGCAAGTTTGTTATTTGCTTAACATTGTTTCCATCAATATCTGCAATAAAAATATCAAGTTCTTTTGGTTCCACATAGCCTTCGCTCAAAAGTTTCTTATATGATTCGGCATCTTCGCCTTTCGGTCTGCTTGCCCGCCAAACAATCTGTTTGGAATCGCGAGAGAAGAAAGCGCCTCCATCGTAACCAAGCGAGTTAGTTAATTGCAATAATTTTTTAGTTTTAATTTCATAACGCCAAAGTTCAAGATCGCCACTGCGCGTTGAAGTAAAAATTACATACCTGCCATCTGGAGAAGCAGTTGCTTCGGCATCGTATCCTTTGCCGCCAATAAGTAATTCAGTGTTCGAGCCATCAGGATTAGATGTATAAATATCGTAAGTATCGAACAGAGGCCAAACATATCTTCCCCCGGCAAACATTTTGCTTTCGGGGCAGCTTTCGCCTCCTTCGTGAGTTGAAGCAAAAATCAATCTGCCGTCTTTTAAGTAATAACTGCATGTCGTTCTTCCCTTGCCTGTTGAAACTAACTGATATGTGCTTCCATTTTTATAAGAAGAGCCGTCTGCATTCATTGTAAAAATTTGATCGCAGCCTTGTTTGTGCAGTTCTTTCGAGTCACTTTGAAAAACCAACTGCTTGTCATCAAAACTCCAATATGCTTCGGCGTTATTGCCTACAAAAGTAAGCTGTCTGATATTTCTTAAATGCAATTCTCCATTGAACCGCAGCGTATCTTTAGTAGGATCATAATTACTTTTCTTTAGATCACTGCTAAAGGCAAGCAAAAAAGGAAGTGAGAAGATAAAAGCTATCAGCGTATTCATTTTGGAGCGGTTTATCATATAATTTCTTTCTGTGAAATTTTAGAAGTTTATTGTTTTTTCATTTTACTGATTAATATAAAAACACCAAGTATGATTAAAGGAATGCTGAGCAGTTGCCCCATATTCAAAATCATTCCTGCTTCAAATTGACTTTGGTTTTCTTTCAAAAACTCTACAAAAAATCTAAAGCCAAAAATTAGTATTAAAAAAAGCCCTAATAGCCTGCCCTCTTTAACTTTGCCTTGCGAGCGAAAGTACAATGTAAGGAGCAAGAAAAACACTATAAGATAAGCCAACGCCTCATAAATTTGTGTTGGGTGGCGCGGCTGTTCATCTATCATTACAAACACAAAAGCCCAGGGCACATCTGTAGTTTTGCCAATTATTTCTGAGTTAAAAAGGTTTCCCATTCTGATAAAAAACGCTGCAAGAGCAACTGTTATTACTACTCTATCCATAATCCAAAGAAGAGTAAAACCCTTTCTAGTTCTTGTGTATAAATAGAGAACCGCTAAAATACCAATTGCGGCACCGTGACTTGATAACCCGCCTTTCCAGATCATTAACATTTCCAACGGATGAGCAAGATAGTATTCGGGATTGTAAAACAAGCAATGCCCCAACCTTGCGCCAAATACAGTTCCGGCAACCATATACCAAACCAAATCATTCAAATCTTGTTCTGTTCTGTCTTCTTTGTTGTAAATCACCATCATTATCTGGTAACCAACAATAAAAGAAGCAGCAAAAAGAAGACCATACCAGCGAACTGTAATTGGTCCAAAAGAAAAAATGTCCGGACTAACGTCCCAATAGATCACAAACCCTCGCAGTAATATTTGATAAGAATGAAACTTGCTCAAATGTCTTTAAGTTGAAGCAAATTTAATCATTAGCAAGCCTATAAAACAAGCGAATATTGAATTTTTCAAATTATCAAAACCCGTAATTGGGGGTGAATGTTTACAGTTTTTGTGCGCCTACAGGCTAAATTTTGCAAAAAAAACTTTATCGGGGAAAAATAAAATCAAGAAAAAATATGATGCGAAACAGGAAAGCCAATATTGAGTAAGCAAAACTAAGTAACAGAAATGGTTTACCATTAATGCGAAGAGATATTAACCAGACATTAGAATCAGTAAAAAAAATTGTGTAAATGGGTTTCTGAGTTAAAGAGCACTTTGAGGCTTCTAATAGAAAACAACTCGGCTTTTTTGTAACTAATTGTAAGTAGCACTTTCATTATCCGAAGACCTGTTCTTTGCGATCCTTACTCTTACTTCTATTGAGATTTCTAAATATGACATTTCTTTGCAGTTCTTAAAATAAAGCGCTCGTTGTGCGTAACAGTTTTTTAACATAGAGTGAATAAAAAACAAAGAAATAATTTTTCAACCTTTGTGAAAAAAGCTCTTGCTTTATTGAAATCAAAATGATATCATTTCGATAGCAATTAAGAGGAGTAATGTATATGGAAGCAATTACGGAAAAGAAAGCGTTAAAATCCAATGGTTTTCTGATGTTGTTTATCAACATAGCAATTATCGCTTTGGTTGTTTATTTATTCTTTAGCGCAATTCTAGTAAAAGAGCCTTCTCGTTTGGCTTACATAATTCCAATATTTGTAACTGCACTAATTATGCTCGGTGGTTTAACAATCATCCAGCCGAATGAATCAGTAGTGTTAATTCTGTTTGGTAAGTACATCGGAACAATTAGAGAATCTGGATTTTGGTTTGTAAATCCGCTTACTACAAAGAAGAGAGTTTCATTAAGGATTCACAACTTCATCAGCGAAAAAATTAAGGTGAACGATCTTCACGGCAACCCGATTGAAATAGCAGCAGTAATTGTGTGGAGGGTAATTGATAGTGCGCGCGCATTGTTCGACGTTCAGAACTATGAGCAGTTCGTAGCAATACAAAGTGAAACAGCAATACGGGGAATTACATCTCAGTACTCTTATGATTCCAGCGAACAAGATAAAATGTCGCTTGTCGGCAATCAGCACGAAGTTGCCGAAGAATTGAAAAAGCATACCCAGACTCGTTTGGAAATTGCAGGAATAGAAATAGTGGAAACAAGAATAAGTTACTTAGCATACGCACCAGAAATAGCTCAGGCAATGTTACGCCGTCAGCAAGCGCAGGCTGTTGTAGCCGCAAGAACAAAAATTGTTGAAGGCGCTGTAGGTATGGTGGATATGGCTCTTAAAGCATTAAGCGCGCAGCACATTGTTGTTCTTGATGAAGAAAAGAAAGCAACTATGGTAAACAACTTGCTAGTTGCTTTAGTAAGCGAAACACAAGCGCAGCCGGTTATTAATGCGGGAAGCCTTTATTCGTAATTGAAGGACGAAAAGTGTAGAGTGAAAACAATATCAGAATCATTTAACCCAAAAAATTCATTAGAAACTGAATTTTTTGCCGAAGGCCGAAAGTAAAATGTTATTTCTAAACATTTTACTTTCGGGGTTAACCCCGACA
>WPAE01000458.1 GCA_009773205.1 Ignavibacteria bacterium | reverse complement strand
GTCACTAGTAGGAGGGTATTCCTGGGGCAATTCTAGCCGAAGCTATTGCTCAGGTTGAATGTAAGTCTGAAAACGGCAGACTTGTGTGACGGCAGACTAAGCGGAGTCTGTATGACGAAACGGCGTCATCTTTAAGCTAGTCGGAGCTTAGAATAATTCTTCATGAATTAATTATCATTTATTGTATTAAATTGAGGTATGAAAAGGTGGATACGGTCACCAGCAGCAGATTTAACTTATATAGGTAAACTAGGGGTCTTCTGTCATGCTAATCTCAACCTTATTGGTAATATGTGCATTAAGGCCTAAAGTATGCATTAATATGCGTTTAGAAAGAAGAACTAGCATATGCGGTGAACAGAGGATTAGCTACCTGAACTCTGCTCACAAGGGATTAGCTACCTGAACTCTGCTCACAAGAATATAAGAATTCCAAGAACACTTCTAACTTGATGGAATAATAGAAGGGATCCTTCATAAAGAAGGTTGATCTAACTAATATTCAGGTTTATAACATGATCCCTCCTCACGAACCAATTAGGATGTGTGATTTGTGATATGTTTCAATATTTTTATCAAAATTTGGTTAAAATTCCGAAGAATTTTCCTAAATTTCCAGAAATTATGAAACAATGCTCTAATATACTTTTATTTTTCAGTTATCTTATTTGACAATTTAGGAAAAATTCTCTGGGCCTCCACATAGCTCCCTGACCTCTCTGACAGGCCTTCCTGTGGTGGACCACCGAGAAATTTTCTGTAAGCGTTACTGTTTAGTATGCATAAACAGTAGTATATCTTCACAGTTTTATGAATAAATTCGATTGTTATGAATTTACCGAAGAATATGTCCGAAATTTTTATTTGCATACTTTTCTTCAATTGCATCAACATTCTGTTTCTTTTCCTGCTTCTTCTTTTCGGCATCGCATTTATATGCCATATTGGTTTCCCAAAGAATAAGATTTTCCTTACTCATTACTCTTTCTGCCTTCTGCTTTTTCGTCAAAATTTCTAAATTAAATTCATATTTATACAGTATGTGTGACAAGGCA
>WPAE01000457.1 GCA_009773205.1 Ignavibacteria bacterium | reverse complement strand
TCAAATTTGTTAAATTATAATCAAATTTGTCAAAGTATACTCAAATTTGTTAAATTATAATCAAATATATCAAATTATACTCAAATTTGTTAAATTATACTCAAATTTGTTAAATTATACTCAAATTTGTTAAATAATAATCGAATTTGTCAAATTGTTATCAAATTTGTTAAATTATACTCAAACTTGTTATATTATAATCAAATTTGTTAAATTATACTCAAATTTGTTAAATTATAATTAAAATTTGTTAAATTATACTAAAATTTGTTAAATTATACTCAAATTTGTTAAATTATAATCAACTTTGTCAAATTTAATCAAATTTGTTAAATTATTTGTCAAATTTAATCAAATTTGTTAAATTATTATCAAATTTGTCAAATTATACTCAAATTTGTTAAATTATAATAAAATATATAAAATTATAATCAAATTTGTTAAAGTATACTCAAATTTGTTAAATTATAATTAAAATTTTTTAAATTATACTCAAATTTGTTAAATTATAAACAAATTTGTCAAATTGTAATCAAATTTGTTAAATTATAATCAAATTTGTTACAGTATACTCAAATTTGTTAAATTATAATTAAAATTTGTTACATTATACTCAAATTTGTTAAACTATAATCAAATTTGTCAAATTGTAATCAAATTTGTTAAATTATAATCAAATTTGTCAAATTATACTCAAATTTGTTAAATTATAATCAAATATATCAAATTATAATCAAATTTGTTAAAGTATTCTCAAATTTGTTAAATTATACTCAAATTTGTTAAATTATAATCAAATTTGTCAAATTGTAATGAAATTTGATAAATTATAATCAAATTTGTCAACTTATACTCAACTTTGTTAAATTATAATCAAATATATCAAATTATACTCAAATTTGTTAAAGCATACTCAAATTTGTTAAATTATACTCAAATTTGTTAAATTATAATCAAATTTGTCAAATTCTAATCAAATTTGTTAAATTTTACTCAAACTT
>WPAE01000052.1 GCA_009773205.1 Ignavibacteria bacterium | reverse complement strand
TTGTGAGACTCCTTTTTTAGTTGTTTGTTTTTTGCAATTATAAATTACTAAAATTTACTGGAGTCTCTTTTTTATTTCAACTAAATATGAATATACACCATCGAAAAAAATAATAGACAAATGTAACCGGATAGCAGAGGAAGAATCAATCAAACAGCGGCAAACCTATAAACGAGTAAGCAAACAGTTATTAAGAGACAGCTACAACAGCCAACATCCAACACGAAAAAAGAAAGCGCGTAAGGCAATAAAAAAGTTAAAAACAATAGCTGGCAGACAAGTAAGAGAACTTGAGAGAAAGCTACCGGAAGATATCCAATGGTTATACCAGTCGGAAATAGATTTATTCAAACAAGTACTAAGTCAAAAGAAGAACGATAAAGACAAGATTTATAGTTTGCACAAACCATTTACAAGTTGTATCTCGAAGGGAAAAGTGCATAAGAAATATGAGTTTGGAAATAAGATAGGGATAATGATGAATCCAAATGATTTGGTAATCATAGGAATAGAAAGTTATAAAGGGAATCCCCACGACAGCAAAACGATAGAGCCATTGCTAAAACAGATAGAGAAAAATTTGGCATATCAACCCGAAGAAATAATTTATGATAGAGGAGGACGTGGAGCAGCAGAAATAAATGGAGTAAAGATATCAACACCAAAGCCAGCGTTAAAGCGAGACAGCAATTATCAGAAAGCTAAAAAAAGAAAAAAGTTCAGGCGAAGAGCCGCGATTGAACCGGTGATAGGACATTTGAAGAAAGAATTTAGAATGGGACAAAATTATCTGCATGGAGAATCTTCACCTAAAATCAATGCATAATTAGCGGCAGCTGGATGGAATTTGAAAAAGTTAGCTAAAAAACTGAAGAAGAATATTTTTTGGCTTTTCCAAAAAATCCTTGCTCATGTTTTCAAAAAAGTTTTTGTTCAAAATTTTGAACGATTATGTTATTCTTAAGGAACGACTATTTATTCGCCTCAAGAGGCGGGGAATTTGACCCTCTTCCGCCTCTGGCGGATTAAAACTTGTAAAACTTTCCTTGGCATAGCACTCAAACATAATTACACTCGTTACACACAAAAGACTAAACTCTTTAATGGGTTTCCGCGGAGCTTGAGTTAAGTTAACTATTCTTCAACGTGTAACAGCAAAGAAATTGTAAAACGCGTTTTACTTTCTTGATTAGAAACAAACGAAACTTTGCCGTGTAAGAACTGCTCTATAATTAGTTTTACGCTATAAAGCCCAATTCCTCTCCCTTTCATTTGTTTAGTGGAAAAAGAGCGCTGGAACAACTGATTTTGAATATGCTCAGGTATAATTGGTTCGCTATAAACATTGAATGAAATACATTTTTCTGTAAAGCCATAATCAAGAATAACTTTTTGGTCGTCCTTAGAGGCTTCCAATGCATTCTTTACAAGATTTCCAAGTGAGCGAATTAATAGCATAAAATCTGAGATAAATACAACATCCTCATTTTGAGCGATTACAAGCAAATTGTTTTCATTGTTTAACGAGTGGTTTATATAAAGGTTTTTAACATTTTCAAGAACTTCTTGTGCTGTTACTTTTACAAGTTCTGGTTCTAAAATTCCATCTTCTGCGCCCCTTAGCTCTCTTTGAGCTACTATTTCGTTAACTAACTGATTTGCAGAGGTGCAAATTGCCATGTTTATTTGAGTGCGCTCATGCTCTTCGGTTATTTCGGGGAGTATTTCGGCAAGTCCTTTAATAGCGCCCGCAGTGTTTAGCACATCATGAAAAAAGATTTTTTCTAAAGCATCTCTTCGTTTTTCATGAGAAATATTTTGTACAGTAAAAAGAGTATAAATTTTTTCTTCGAGCTTAAGAGGCTGTGTATGTACCAAAAAATCGAACGATACTTCGGCGCCGTTATCTTCTGTTGTTATTCTGCACTCTAGAGCTTCTTTAATTTTGCCGTCAATTGTAGCTTTAATTGCCTTAGCAGCGCCGCACTCACGGCAAAATTGTGATGTGCCGCAGCCGCCTTTCATTACGCCGTTATGTATGCAATTAATAGCCTCGCCAATTCTTTTACCAACAATATCAAAGTAATTTTCGGTTTTAAATGCCGCCAAAGCTTTTGAGTTAAAAGCAACAATCTGCCTGTGCTCATTAAGTATTATTGTTAGTTCAGGATAACCTTCGAGCAGTTGATTCATAAGCGCATTGCTTTTGAGGTGTAAGATTTCCTTAAGCACATCTTCATTAGAATGTCTTTCAGGCGAATCAAAGAAAGTGGTTAGATTAGATTCTTGTTCCATTTTTCACCTAAAAAAATATCTTGTTCCAATTGCAATATCTATATGTAATGTTGTTTTTGGAAACAGATTAAAAACCGGCGCCACTTCTGCAAACACATCAACAGGTTCTTTTGGAAACTGATATAAAACACCAACAACTCCTCTTGCGCCAAGAAAACTATTATCATTACCGCCTGCTCTAATTCTTGCACCAAATCCATAGTAAACGGGTAAAGTAACTAAATTATTGTTATGAAAAACATAATCGCAATGAACAGCCAAGGCGTTAGCATTTGTAACAAAAGAATAAGCTAAGCCAAAGTTTAAGGCTTTTTTGCCATCTAGCCAATACTTTGCGCTTAATCCTGTTGGCTCGCCAAGCATTATTCCAAACCCATATCCCTCTTCTTGGCTCCTTACAGAATTGATAATTCCAAAACCGACTAATACAACAAAAATCAAAAAACTTTTTTTCATTTGAGCTCCTATTTCCCTTTAGAGAATCAACAAAAAAGCGAAACAAATAAAAAGATATAACTTTATAGACTGTACCTAAAATATTATCGAATATTATTACATTTGCTTAAACTAAGCTAAGGTTTTATTAATGAAACATCTACTAGAGAATGTAAAAACAAAAGACTTAATTAAAAAGTTCGGTTCGGCTTTTGATAAAGAGAATAAAGCTACTGCAGTAATATTAGCTGCCGGACATGGAAAACGTATTAAATCGAACACATCTAAGATGCTTCACAAAATTTGGGAAGTACCAACCGTAAACAGAGTTTGCAATGCTTGGATTAAAGCGCTTCCAGATTCCAATACAATTATTGTTGTAGGAATTAAAGCTGATGAAGTAATTAAATCCGTAGGTAAAATTGAAAATACATTGTTTGCTTACCAAGAAGTACAGCATGGAACCGGACACGCGTTGCAAATTGGTCTTGAAAATGTTCCGCGCTATTACGATGGAAAAGTTTATGTTTTTCCCGGCGATATGGGATTAATAGATACCGAAACAATTTTGTTGTTTAAGAGTGAATTTGAAAAAGCCGATGCCGACATGATGGTTCTTACAGGAATTTATGAAGGCGCTATCGAAGAAAATTATTATGGCAGAATAGTTCGTGTGCCTGTCCGTCCGCAAGGCGGAAAAGAGAAAGATGTGAAAGAGCTTGTCCCGAGTTCTTTTGGGGATCAAAAATTGAAATATACTGGAAAGGTTATTGAGATTATTGAATTCAAAGACATTTTGAGTTTGGATAAAAAGAAAGCTTATGTAACCAAATACAAAAAGAAAAATTTCAAGTTTACTCAAAAAGAACTGCTGGGGAACAGAGAATTCAATTCCGGAGTTTATGCATTTAAAGCCAAACCTCTTTTTGAGTTGATTGATAAAATTGGCAGCAACAATGTTCAAAACGAAGTTTACCTCACAGACTTAATCGGAATGTTTAACAACAGTGGTTATTCTGTTGAAGCTGTGAGCCCGAAAGAGCAATTTGTACTTATGGGCTTCAACAATAAATCTGTATTAAAAGAAATGGATGCGATTGCTCAAAAACTGGTTTATGAAAAACTGAAAGACATTGTATTAATAGAAGATCCGAATGATTTCTTCATCAGCGAAGAACTTGTTGATAAATTATTAGAGCAAGATAAAAATGGAATTATTCTGGATATAGAAATTGGAAAGGGAGTTTATATTGGACAAGGTGTTGAACTTGGACTCAATATTAAGCTATGCAGAAATGTTAGAATTGAAGGAAAAATTATTATTGGCGATAATGTCTTTGTTGATTCCGGTTCAAGAATATTCTCTAAAACAAAACAAATAAATATCGGCAATAACGTTTCTGTAAAAGGAACTTGTATAATCCGCGATTCTGTAATTGAAGATAACTGCTGTATCCATCATTCAATTTTGATAAATAAGAAAGTTGAGAAGGGAAGTTGCGTAAAATTCTTTCAGCCGGAAGCACAGATTAAAGGAAGTTTGACCAATCTTTAAAAATAAAAGGCAACCTACGAAAGTAGGTTGCCTAAAGTATTATCAAAACTAAAAGAAATTTATTTTGCAGCTAATGTGTTAACGTGTTTAGTTAAAGCGGATTTCTTTCTAGCAGCGTTATTCTTGTGAATTTTTCCTTTAGCAGCAGTTTTATCAATTGCCTTTGTAGCTTCTTTCAAAACTACTGTTGCTTCAGTTTTGTCTTCCGTAGAATAAACCTTTTTAATAAGAGTTTTTACTTTTGAAAGAGCTGCTTTGTTACGTATTCTCTTTTTTTCGCTTGTTTTAATTCTTTTCTTAGCTGATTTGTGATGAGCCATTAAATAAACCTAATTTTGTTAAAAAACGTGCGTAAATATAGAAGAATTGACTATTTGAAACAAACCAAGCGCCATTTTTCTCGAAATAGATATGGTGTGTAAAAAGAGTTATAAAAAACAGTTTTGGTGCAGGTTTAATTAGAATATAGCTCTTTGCCGCAGCTTGCACGCAAAGAACTTTAACTAAATTTAGATGATTTTTCAGCCATCCTATTTTCTTTTTCATTTTTCCGTCTCTTTGGTACAATTCTATTACTACTTGTATGTTGTATTCTTCTTTGTTCAACTTAATGACAGCTAACAAGCAACTGTAGTTCAAGAAAAGATCATATTGTTACTTTAACTCAGCTTGTTTTCTTCTATGCTTTACATAATGCAATCTTAAATTTTTTCTTTTTCAGCATCATATTTCTTTCTTGCTTTTATTTTCACCCAACAGATGCTTTTTTCAACTATTCTGGCACTCATAACCCGAGACTTATTCTTTTCCAATTTCTACAATAAGAACATATGTAAAGGACTTTAATAGAGTTTTAGATATGCACGTAATTTTTTTTGGATTGGCAATACACTTCCAAAGAGTACTATGGAGTGTAAAAAATCACATTTATTCTTCCCTGTTTTTCCGAAATTGCTCCATGAAAAAAGGAGGGTCTTTATGAGGGCAAAAAAAACTTTCTATTCTAGTTTTGTTCTACAACCAATCTTGCACGGAGTTGTAGGTTTCTTTGTATTTTTTTCCATTCTGCTCTTAACAAAACTGCTGGCTTTTTGGCTTGGCACGCAATCACATTTTTCAATTGAAACCGAAGATGTCATTCTATCTTTTGTAGGGTTCATATTATTGGGCTTAATCAGAATGTTTGATAATTTCAAATCTAAAGAAGTAGAACAACTAAAAAATTAAAAAAGCAGAGAAAGTATTTCGAAAAGGTTTTCAAAGTCATACAGAGTCCGTCAACTGACGGAACGAAGTGTGGGAGAAGCGAAAATTCTCATTTCTCGGCTAAGCCCAAAATGACTTTTTGACCTTTTGAGTCAACCGCATTTATTTTTAAGCTACACAGATGCTTGAAGTCTTTCTGTTCTATCGGCAAGTTTAAGTTTTTCAACTAAATCGTTTAAATCGCCTTCTATTATTTCGGAAAGGTTATACAGGGTTACGCCAATTCTATGGTCTGTAACTCTGTTTTGCGGAAAGTTGTATGTGCGGATTTTATCGCTTCTATCTCCTTTGCGCACTATAGATTTTCTTTGAGCTGCAATTTCATTGGTTTGCTCTTGCAGCTTCTTATCATACAAACGCGATTTCAAAACCTTCATTGCCTTTAGCTTGTTCTTTAATTGGGATCTTTCATCCTGGCATTGAACAACCAAACCTGTTGGAAGGTGAGTTATGCGGATAGCAGTTTCAACTTTGTTTACATTTTGCCCGCCGGCGCCGCCGCTTCTATAAACATCAATGCGTAAATCGTTAGGGTCAATATCAACTTCTACATCTTCCACTTCCGGAAGAACAACAACAGAAGCTGCCGAAGTATGAACGCGGCCGCTTCCTTCTGTAGCCGGAACGCGTTGAACGCGGTGCACACCGCTTTCAAATTTCAAATCGCCGTAAACGCTTTCACCAGCTAAACTGAAAACAACTTCTTTAATGCCGCCAATGCCGGTGTCGCTGTAATCAATAACTTCGGTTTTCCAGCCGCGTACTTCGGCGTATCTTGTGTACATTCTATATAAATCAGCAGCAAAAAGCCCGGCTTCGTCGCCCCCGGTTCCAGCGCGTATTTCAAAAATCACATTCTTATCATCATCTGGATCTTTAGGAATAAGCAAAATTTTAATTTGCTCTTCCATTCCCAACTTTTTTTCTTTTAACTCTTTTAATTCGTTTTCAGCTATCTCTACAAGCTCTTTATCTTCGTTAGCATCAATAATTTCTTTATTGCCTGTAAGATTGCGAATCAGCTGATCATATTCTTTGTATGCCGCCACTATCTCGCTTAGCTCTCTTCTTTCTTTGCCAAGCGCAATATATTTGCTTTGGTTTGAAATGATATCCGGCTTGGAAAGCTGCTCCTCAATCTTATCAAATTTTTCTTTTATTGATTTTAGTTTATCGTAAAGTTCCATTTGGTCTCAAAAAAATGCGGGCGAAATATAATTATAAAGAGTGTAAGCGCCTAAAACGTTAAGAATTGTTGATGGTGCGCAGCATCTTCAAATATTCAAACTGTATTTGCCATTCTGCGGCAGATTTTTCATTATCAACCTTAAAAGCACACATTGCAAATATTTGATTAAGCGCATCAAAAATATTTATTGCAGGGTATTTAGAATCTCTCAGATAATGAATCAGCTTTAACGTACGAAAGCCATCGAACCAAAAGTGTTTCTGTTTTTGAAGCTGTTCTTTCTTAGTGGTTTCATTCAAAATTTTCTCCCATGCTTCTGCAAACGATTGCCCTGTTAAAAAAACTTTAAGAGCAGAATCAATTTTCTCTGCGGAAGTTAAGTATTCATTAACAGAAAGTATTTGATCATCAAAAAACACTTCGTGCCATCTACGAAGTATCTCAAAGCTTACCGGATTGTATAAAGAATATTCATCGTGAGTGCCGTCAAAGAAGCGGTTAATTCGCTGACCCGTGCCAAAAGGAACGCGCCAAGAACGGCGTGGCGATGGAAACACTTTTGCAGTACTTACTTTGCGCATGTTGTTAATCTTTGCGAGTTTTTCCATAAAGTAAAAATCTTCCGCCGCTTTCTTTTTGTTCATTCCGCCAATCTTAATATAAGAATCAACATCGCAAAACATAGTTGAGCCGATTGTATCGAAGGCGAATGGAGAAGAGGCGTACTTCAAGCCAAGAACATAGTAACGGAGAAATATTTCGTAAATAATAATTGCGGTTTTTTCTTTGTTGTCCTCTGGCAGCAAATGTTCATACTCGATGTAGCCAGCCGGATATTTTTTCTCATTAATTTCATTTAACGCAAGAGTATAATTTTTTGAAACAAGACAATCAGAGTCTAAGCAGACTAATATTTTGCTTTTTGTTGAATTATAATCAAAAAAAGAAAGAGCCAAATCCATTCCAATTTTTCTAGCGTAACCAACACCGCCATCTTTTTCGGGCATCTCTGCGCCGGAAGAACATGCATCAACAACAGCAAGATTCATTTTTTTTGAAACAACTTTCTTTGCTAACTCATCCACGTCGTTAAAAACAATTACTTTCCTTAAATACGAAAGCAGCTTCTGATTATCTGTTTTTACATCAACAGAAGAACTTTCTAGATTGTTGATTACAATTACGAACAGAATCTCGGCAAAAGAATCAGAATTGTTTTCGGATAGCGAAGCAAGCAGCTTTGGAATGTTTTTACTTTCTTCTATTGCAGGTATAACAACTATAGTGTTGAATAACTTGTTGGTTGAGGTTTCAATGCTCCATTTAGTAAAACCAAATTTGCGCAGATAGTTTTTTACTTCGGCAGGTAATTCTTGATTCAAAAGTATTTTTCCGTTATTAGCTTTTCTGCTTGTTGATAGTTAGCGCCGTCGAGCCAATTAATTTTTATTCCTTCGCGTTCCATCTTTCTAAACCATGTCATCTGTCGTTTTGCAAACTGGTGTATTGCAGTGTTAAGTCTTTCAAACATTAGTTCGTAAGACAACTCATTCATCAAGTATTTTGCAACATATTTGTATTCCAAACCGAGCTGTTCTAGTCTAGCGTAAGTAATTCCTTCTAAAATTAAGCGCTCTACTTCTTCAATCATTCCGTTTTTCAATCTTTCCTTCAATCTTTCCGTAATTCTTTGTCTCACAACTTCTCTCGGAAGCCCAACTCCAACAACCAGCGAGTTAATCTTCTTTTTATATTCAATTGAATGATGTTCTTTTTCTTCTACAATCATCAAAGCCTTTATCACTCTTTCTTTCGTAATCAAATCGGTAGTGTTGTGCTGTTTTGGTTGAAGTTCGATCAGCCTTTTTACAAGTTCATCATATTCAAAGTTATTAAGCTCATCATATCGAGATTGGCTAAACTTAGCTTCGTTTAAAGAATAATCTTTTAGAACGGAATGAATAAATAATCCGGTTCCGCCAACTAGAAAAGGAGTTTTGGATTTTGTTTCAATTTGGTGAAAAGCATAAAAAAACATTTTGTAGAAGAAAAACAAATTATACTCATTGTTGGGTTCACAAACATCAATTAAATGAAACGGGATAATCTTTCTATCAACTTCATAGTCTTTTAAATCTTTTCCGGTTCCAATATCCATTCCTCGGTAAACTTGGCGTGAATCAGCAGAAATAATTTCACCATTAAATTTATCCGCAAGCAATGTGCCAAGCCGTGTTTTGCCAACAGCCGTTGGGCCAAGAATAGTAATGAGATTGTACTTCATTAAATAAACTCGTTGGTTTGGCTAAAACAAAGAAGCAACAGGAAGAGTAATTATAAAAACAGCTCCGGTTCCGGTAGTGCTTTCTACTTCTATTTTTCCTTTATGTGCCTCTACAATTTTCTTTGTTATTGCAAGTCCAAGGCCAGTGCCTTCTTTTTTTCCGTAAGACATAAAAGGTTCAAAAATTTTCTCGTTAAAACCTTCTGGAACGCCTAATCCGTTATCTCTAAAAAGAATCTTCACATTTTTATTTTCTTTTTTTGTAGAGACATAAATACTGCCGCCTTCTGGCATTGCGTCGCACGCATTTTTAATTATGTGCAAGTAGCATTGGAAGAACTCTTTTATATCAACCTTTACGGTAACATCTTTTTCAAATTCATTATAGATTATACAGTTGCGCGAAACAACAAAAGTTTCTACGCGCGAAGCATAATCTGCCAACGTGTTATTCAAACTAACATTAATTGAGCGTAAAAGCGTTTTGCCTTCGGAATAGCTTGATGTTGTTTGAACAATTTCTGCAACCTGCACAAGCTGTTCGAGAAGCATTTCAACTATTTGAATTGAATCTTGAGGCAGTTGTTTGTTAAGCAAATGTTCTGCATAACGCTTGCTAACTAAGACAGGCTTTTTAATATCTTGAATTAAGAAGTTAGCCATTTTACCAAGAGAGTGTACCCGCTCTGCGGTTAATAATTTTTCTACAAGCTCTGCATTTTGTAAAGCAATTGCGGAATGAACTGAAAGCGCGGCGAGAAACACTTCATCTCTGCTGGAAAATTCACCGTTCTTGCTGTTCAACAATTGAAGGACTCCGATAATTACACCGGTATTATTTTTTATTGGGAAGCAAATCATGTTTTTTGTAACATAGCCGGTTGTTCTATCAAAATCTTTGTTAAATCTCGGATCGACCTGAACATCTTTTATGTTAAGCGTTTCGCCGGATTGAGCAACGTATCCGGCAAGCCCGTCGCCAATCCGAAGTCTAATTTCGCGCGAGTTATTACCAATAAGGACGAGCGACCACAATTCGTTTTTATCTTTATCAACTAAGTAAAGAGTTCCTCTGTCTGCGCCGGTTAACTCTGCTGCTACGTCAACAATGCTGCCAAGTAGTTCATCAATTTTAATTGTTGAATTAACCATTTCCGCTGCACGTAATATCATTTCCAATTCATCTTTTGTCATCCGCGAATCTTCAGATGCAGGCAATTTATAACCGAATGGTTTAATTATATGTCTTTCTTCTTCAACTATGTTTTCTGTTATTTCCTCATTCGTTACCGCTTTTATTTGAGCCTCTGTCTCAGCAAAAACATCTTCGTTTTTATACTCGTGAAAAGTTGGATTAAATGGCGGAAGAGTTTGCTTAGCATCTGCTTTTGCATCAGTTGTCTGTATTATTTCTTTATCAAACTTTTGCTCTTCTTTTATTAATTGAATTGCTTCTTTCTGCTGGTCAAAGTCTATTGCAGTAAAAAATTGCTTATTGTCTTCTTTGGCTAAATCCGGACTTGCCGACGGCTCTTCAAATATTGAATCAGATGTTTCGGAAATTTCAGCTTTGCTAAGCAGTATTTCTGCAGGAAGTGAACTACCACTTAGCATATTAAACAGTGCATCATTTAAATCCTCATCTGGTTTTGCACTTATGCCGGTATGAGGCATTTCAATAAAAGGAATTACTTCTTCAGTTATAGTTTGCATTGGATCTGCAATTATATCTGGCTGCTTTACTTCACTCGGTGGATCGTCGGGTAATTCAAACTCAGCTTTTAGAATTCCATCTTCATTAAAAATATCAGTTCCAAATGAATTTGTCTCATCAGCCAATGTAACTGGTTGTTGAGTATCTTCTACTTTTTCGAGTTGATGAACTAAATTTTCTTCTTCAAAACGGCTGGAATCAGAAATAGATTGAAAAAACAAATGTGTGTTGGAATGGTCTTCGATTTTTGTATCGCTCTGTGTTTTCACTTTTTCTTTAATAGGATCGCTCCATGTTTGAAATACAGGCATTTCTTCTTTTATACTTTCGCTTGCAGATGTTTTTTTAAAGACAGCTTCTTCTTCAATTTCTGCCATTGGTTCGCGCATGTTTAGCATTACTTGATGATCTTGACGAATTAGTTCATCAATTTCTTCTTTCATCAACGAGATTAAATAAGTATCCCGCAACGCAACCGCCGTAGATGTTCTGGAGGTTTCTTCAAAGAACTCTTCCTGCCCAAAAAAATCACTCTCGTTAAAAATGTATGATTTAGTTTTTCCCAAAAGACGTTTTTTAAGTAGGTTTATTTCTCCACTAATAACCAGAAAAATATGATCTGCATAATCGCCTTCGCGGTAAAGTATTTCGCCTTCGCCAATTGTAATCAATCTTCCTTTAATTCTCTGCAAATTCATATTCGCTATATCAGCGTTTTTAAGTAATTTGCTTTTGCTTAACGAAACAAAAGCACCTCTGTAAGCATGATAAAATACTAAGAGACATAATAAAAAACTATGGCATCCGCAATTTACGTTCTCACCGCAAATACTTCAATTTATTATTAGGTGCAATTATCAGCCAGCAGCTTTCTACAAAAGCAGCCGATGCTATTCGTAAACGGTTTATGGAATATTTTTTCAACAATCCGCAGCCGGAGCATGTGTTATCAACAGAAAACGCTGTTTTGCGCAGCTTAGGGCTTTCGAACGCAAAAGTAACTTACGTAAAAGATTTATCACAAAAGATTCTATCTGGCGAAGTAAAGCTCGCTGGTATTTCTAACAAAAGCGATGACGAAATAATTGCCGAGCTGACAAAAGTAAAAGGCATTGGCATTTGGAGTGCGCAAATGTTTTTAATGTTTACGCTTGGTCGGCAGAACATACTTCCCACGGCCGATCTTGGCATTCGCAAGGCAGTTATGCTAAATTACCAATTGAAAAAAATGCCTGTTGAGCAAATGGTTAAACAGATAGCCAAGAAAAACAATTGGCATCCTTACTGCTCAATAGCAAGTTTGTATATGTGGAGAAGTTTAGACGAAAAATAATTTTTAGAATCCTATTTGAAAAAAAAACATCTCATTATGGAAGAAGAAAAACTTATTGAGTTAGCTCAAGGCGGCGATAGAAAAGCTCTTGGCGAATTGGTTAAACGTTACGAACAGACGGTTTATAATTTCTCTTTTAAAATATGCCGCAATAAAGAAAAAGCGGAAAACACTATGCAGGAAACTTTTCTTAGCATGGTTAAAAGCTTAAGCCAGTTCAGCGGTCAATCGAAACTTTCTACATGGCTCTACAGAGTTGTTTCTAACCACTGCTTAATGCTAGCTCGCTCTCAGAGCAAATATGATTATGCTTCTTTTGAAGATGATAACGTTTCGATTGATGAAAAGGAAATTGCCGATTGGAAAGTTTCGCCGGATATAATAACAGAGAACAACGAGCTGAAAGATGCCTTGGATTCGGCAATCAAAAAACTTCCGGCTGAATATAGAGTTGTGTTTTTGTTGCGCGATGTTGAAGAATTATCAACAGAGGAAACAGCTAAGATTGTTGATCTTTCTGTTGCTGCTACAAAATCCAGACTTCACCGTGCGAGATCGTTTTTAAGAAATGAATTAAATAAGGTGTTTGTGCATGAGTGAAACAAAACCAACATGCAAAGAAGTAATGCTTCACATTTGCGATAATCTTGGCGAAGAACTGAACTCCGCAAAATGTATTTCAATTAGAGCACACATGGAAAACTGCAATAGCTGCAACCGCTACTTTAATTCCGTAGAAACAACAATAGAGTTTTACAAAAAGTACAATGTTGAACTTCCCGAAAAAGCTCACAACCGGCTTATAGATATGCTGGGATTAAAAGATTAGCCTTGTGGATTATTTAACTGCTGCTTCATTATCTGCAACAAGTTTCTGCTTAATTAAAAAGGATAGTAAAATGCACTCCGCTTGTGTTCAAGATGCTAACTGTTCAAACTTGCCAAAGATTCCTTTATCAAATCTTCTATTGTTGCGTTTGGTGTTCTATCCGTAACAGCTCTTACTACTCTTTCTGCAGTTTTCTGATTATAGCCTAAATTAACAAGCGCCGTTATTGCATCTCCACGTACATTTAGCGAACCAACAAAACCAGCTTCACTGTAATCACCGAGCGATTCCACTTTATCGCGAAGTTCAATCATTAAACGTTCTGCAGTTTTTCTCCCAATACCTGGAATGGAAATTAAACGCGCAATGTTGTTTGTTTTTATTGCTTCCTTCAAATCAACAATCTGTATTCCGGATAAAATACCCTGCGCTGATTTGGGACCAATACCGTTTACGCTAATCAGCAGTTCAAACATTTCTTTTTCTGCAATTGAATAAAAACCGTAAAGATCTAGTGCGTCCTCTTTTACACTTAAATGCGTGTATAGAGAAACTTCTTCTTTTTCAGAAATCTTTTCAAAAGTGCTTATTGAAATGTTAATTAAGTAGCCAACGCCGTTAACATCAACTAAAATTTTTGTTGGTTTCTTAGAAATTATTTTTCCGCTTATGTAGCCAATCATACAATAGTATTTAGTATTGAGCAGTTAGTAATTACTAGTTAGATAAAGCCGCAATCTTTTGTTGCAAATCTTTGGCTGCAAGCTAAAGTTTGCGGCTGCTAAAGGCAAGATTTTAGAAACTGTAGGCGATGCCAAGTTTAAGCTGGTTTAAGCCGTAATTCCAAGAAGTGCCATCCGATGTTTGCTCGCTGCTACTAAAACTACTTTGATATTCGTTGCTTGAACTGATAGTTTCCCACCCGTAAGTACCATTAAGATTAAACTCGGCTAAAAGAGATAATTTTTCAGTTATAGAAACATTTACTCCTACTGCTAACTGCAAACCAACACCAAACCACTTATTGTTGTTTTTATGTTTAACCTTCTGCACTTCACTAGCTGGTGGTTGCTGTGATTCACTAATGGACTCATAAGAATTTCTAGAAAAACTAATTAGAGGACCTATTCCGCCAAAAACAATCAGTTCTTTTTCTACTTTAAAGGCTTTCAAATAATTAACTACTAGGTTTACATATTGAGAATTATACGCATCATCCACTTTGGCTGTACGAGTTGGCTCCCAAACGTTCAGATTCGTCGCCATACTTTGCCTAGACCTTACGTCTTTATCTTCTCTTGATCCGCTCAATCCCAAATCAATCTTGAATCTTAATCCGGAACTTGGAGAAAGCATTTTAAGATAGGAAAGAGAATAATCATTAACTAAATGGATTTGAATTTGATCTTTTGTATCACCACAACATTTTAACTCACATGTTTGTGCAAATGAAATGTTTGTTAAAAAAATAAATGATAGAATTAGTGAAACTAATTTGAAGTTACGCATGGAAACCCCGCGGTTTTGTGGTTGATGAAAATTATTGTTGTTTCAAAATAAAACAATTCAATATTCAAATCCTATGTAAATATTTTGCTCTATAATTGCGCACATTTTCAACATTGGCATGTAAAGCCAAGCGTACCCGTGTTGAGCGAAGCCAAACCATTTGAGGCGATACGTGAAGCGATGTTAATAATTTCTCGGCTACTCCCGCAAAAATCGCGGTGCGTGCTAGAAATGACTGGGCTTCTTCAGTTAAGGGCAGTTCTAAAAACATCAATCCGCCACGGGGAATTACATTTTCTTTGCAACTCTATGATAGAAAGTAATTATTCCTCTTCTGCAAACATACC
Source organism: Ignavibacteria bacterium (assembly GCA_009773205.1). Lineage (GTDB taxonomy): Bacteria > Bacteroidota > Ignavibacteria > Ignavibacteriales > Melioribacteraceae > Stygiobacter. The sequence goes on along the minus strand of WPAE01000052.1, from coordinate 3,943 downwards.
GTTGTAAGTTGAATATTTCACTCTCGATTTGTTTTCATCTGATTTTGGTTTACGAAAAACAAAAAGATGTTCGTGCATAATTAGATAGAAATTATATTTTGCAGCACTACCCACCCATTTTTTTGAATAAATACAATTATGTTGTGCTTTAATTATTTCTTCTTTTAGTACAAAACCCGCTTTTAAAAAGGTTTGTAGCAAATAATAAGAAAGAGGTACATAGTGCTGTGCCTTGCGTGTGTCTCCAATTAGTATAGCGCAATGATGGTTTTCTTTTATAACTCTGAACATTTCGTCAGCTATAATTTTCATTTCCTTGAAAAATTTTGGGATGCTTCCAATACTTGAGAGATCTTCTTCAATTGTGTTTTTCGAATACTGAACAATGTTTAGATATGGTGGGTGCGTAATTATTAAATCAATGGAATTGTTTTTATACCGAGACAAATTTCTTGTATCTCCAGCATACACGTTTTGTTTAGACTTAGTTTCGTATTCAAATTCCAAAGCGTTATTAGTAATTGCAACTGCTTCTGGGTTAATATCTAGTCCATCTGCATTTCTATGTAGTAGCTTTGCTTCAATTAAAGTAGTGCCTGCACCCACCATCGGGTCTAAAATAAAATCTCCTTCGTTGGAATATTTTAGAATTAGATTTCTTGGAATTTGAGGCGCGAAATTACCTCGATACTTTGGATTGTGAGTTGCCCAATTACCGCGCTCAGGAAAAGACCAAGCTGTTGTAATTTCTTCTTTGAAGTTGCTTAACGTTTCATTTTCGATTTTCAAACTTCCTCCCTAAGGATACTTTCTAGTTTACCTTCTGTGACCGAATTAAGATTTAATAAATAGTTGATGTAATCATAAGTTTCCCTTAAAGGTTTTTCAGCTGTTAACCAACCATATCCATCAGTTATCCAAATTAGTTCATGACCATCTTGTTTCCAATAATCGTACATATACTTATACTCACCTGCCGTGCTTTTTAGTTTTGAGCCGCCTCCGGCGTAAAAATTTGTTTCAATAAGGAAAAGTTTGCTTTTTGTGTATACTGCGAAATCAATTTTGCGCTCAGATTTATCAACTTTAATAGTTTTGTTCCACTTAGTTTTTATTTTTTGATGAGTCGCTTGACTAATATATTCAAAACCGTTAGTTGAGCATATTTTCTTTACAAATACTTCAATTATATTTTCCATTAATTGCCCAGTTCGGTTTTTTCTACCATTAGAATCTAGACCAACTTCTACACCAACAACAAAATCTACTATGTTCTTTATTTTCTTTTCTTCAAGGATTCTTAAAAAACCAGTTTTATCAGCAAACTCAACAATTGACTCGATTTCATTTTTAGTTAATTGTTGTACCTTTTTAAAACTAAATTCTTTATAAATAAAATCACCCTCTTCATAGGATGTCAATACTTTTATATTCTCATCTCGCATAGCAACTAATATTGGTACGGTTCTTCCCACTTGGGGATATTTCTGTAAAAGATTTGCCAATTCCGTTTTTATTGAAACACCATGTTTACCAATTAAGTAATTCAATATGTTGAGTTCAATCTCAATATCGCTAATCTTGCCGAGCACTTTGCTCCAATTGACAAAGTAGTCCCAAGTAGTAATATTTTCTTTTAATGTTGAGATTAATCTTGAAAAACCCTCATCTGAAAACTCTTTCATATCAACGACACCTTTTTTGTTTGTACTTATTAAATAAAATTCTATATGCTTTCTATAATTTCGCGACCCAAAAACAGTTTAATTTATGTGAATCACATATTGTATCGCTTTCTCAGGCTTTCAATTCTTTTATCCTTCATAATTGGTTGTGCTGTTTCATCAAAAATCGCTACATCCATATACTTCAGCCCAATTTTTTTAGCAGCAGTTAATCGGTGTTGTCCATCAATTAAATACTCTTTCTGGTTTAGAAAGACTGGTTCCCAACCTTCAATATGAAAATTATTAACTATCCAATCTACTGCAGTCTCACTAACTGGGTTTGCATAAGAAAGGAACTTCTTGTTGAACTTAATCTTATCAATCGGAAACTTTTTAATAGGCGTGAAAGCTCCTGGCGTGCTCATATTTATAAAAGCAAAATTCATATGGTAGTCTGGACAGGGTATATAATTTCTTTTCATATCAATAGTTGGTTATTAATAGTTCGTTTATCTTGCCGCGCTTTTCGCTCATACAGTTTATAATTCTGTTTGCTTTAACTCTTTGAATGTTAAAGCCTTTATACAACTCTTCAAAAAAATCATCCTTTCCATTTTCGTTTTTGGGATCGGAATTACTTAGCATCAATTTATTTCCGTTTTTGCCTAAATCATGATATAACTGCGCCAATCTTTTCTGGTCTCCGTCAGTAAAATTGTGCTTGCTATATGATGTAAAACTTGATGTATCGCTAATCGGACGATATGGTGGATCAAAGTAAATAAAAAAGTGTTTTTTAATCTTTGTTTTTATTTTTTCGAAATCAGTGGTTACAATTTCTGCTATTTTTAATACTTCACTAACAGCAAGCAAATTTTCTTCATCAAAGATTGCCGGATTTTTATACTTACCAAACGGTACGTTGAACTCACCTTTACGATTCAATCTAAATAATCCATTAAAACATGTCTTGTTTAAAAAAATCATCATCGCGGCTCTGTTCAGCCAACCGTCATCATAATTACTAAAATCTATTTTGCTCTTTTCTTGATTGAATTTTGTTCTTATTTCGTAAAAGAATTCCTCTCTCTTGGTTTCATTTTTTGCAAGATAATTTTTTTTCAGGTCGTATAACTCATCTATCAATCCTTTGACGTTCTTTTGCACCACATTAAACGTCAAAACCAAATCTTCGTTTATATCAGAAAGGTATGCGCTTTTAATTGAGTAATTGTTAGCTATAAAGAAAAAAACTGCGCCGCTTCCAAGAAAAGGCTCATAGTAGTTAACCAAACCTCCATTCCTCAGTTCTTTCGGAAAATACTCTAAAAATTGTTCTATCAGTTGTGTCTTTCCACCAGCCCATTTCAAAAAAGGTTTTGCAGTTTTCAAACCTATATTGCCTATCTTTTTTTCGCTAATATAAGTATTTGTCCAGATGGAAAATAATCGCAATTTAAAAACATTAGCGCAGTGCCTCGCAATTTTTCTGCCGCCAGTTGTAAGAATAGTTTCCTTTTTTCTAATCCGAGTATCACGAAATTTACAGCTCTCTTTTATCTGTAGGCACTGCCTTTATTTTAATAAAAAATCCGCTAAGAAATACTTTATGCTCTAATACCGGAAATACTTTTACAAAACCTCAATTCTAAAACGGCTTAATAATTTCCATGCTCAATATCGCAATTTTGGTTCAGTTGCATCTGCCAACCTCGAGAGAAATATTCTCTTCTATTTCTCTTTTTATTCTTGGAGCGTGTTCGACTATAAAGTAATGGAAGAAAAATGTTGTGTTTTCAGCTAGTATTCAAGCAATACTTTAGTAAAAAACCTATTCTCGGATAGCCTCATTGCTGCAAATTCTTCAAAAGTAATATAGGGCTTATTGGATTTGAGTAAACAGAAAATAACGTCCAGGTAATTTATATAGCCTCTACTATAGCGTAAGAGATAAATGAGAATGAACAAAATCCAACTCACCGTTTCATAGTCAATTTTAGACATAAAAAAAGCCGCCTTTTGGGCGGCTCAAAAACTCTAATAGACTTACAGATTTACCGTAGCCATTAAATAAAACCAAGTTGCAAAATCCTTGCCTCGTTTTTCTTTAAATATTTCTCCTGGAGAAAAGAAAGACAATCCTGTTTCAAATCCAACATTTTTGTTGTAAGCATAGTTTAACCCAGATTAGTCAATAGGAAAAAAATCTAATGGCGGTCATTAGAAAAAAGATAAGATAAAGTGTTTATAAACAAAGAGATAAGTGTTAAGTTCAC
>WPAE01000134.1 GCA_009773205.1 Ignavibacteria bacterium | reverse complement strand
AATTTTCATGAGAAAATAGCAGAAAATGCATTATTTTGGCCTATTTTGACCAGAAAATTTAAAACCCCGAGTTAATTTTTCGCGCGTTTGGACCAAAAAACAAATTGTTGGGAATTTTTGAGAAATTTTTCAAAAGATTTCTTAAGAAAATTGCTAAAAATGCATTATTTTAGCATATTTTTCATTAAAAATTAACAAAACTATGCGTTGATTTTTCGCCGTTTGGACGAAAAACACAAGTCTTTGGGAAATTTTGAGAAATTTTCGAAATTTTCCAAAAAATTTCTGAATAAAATTGCAAAAATCCACTATTTGAGCATATTTTTCAAAATAATTAACAAACCTATGTGTTCATTTTTCGCCGTTTGGACGAAAAATACAAATTGTTGGGAAACTTTGAGAAATTTTTGAAAATTTTTGATAAAAATTCAATAGAAAAATTGAATTTTTAGCGAGTTTTGGAAAAGTTGTTGCTAAAAATAGAGCATTCGGAAATAACACCATTTTTCTACAACAATTTTTTCGATTCCGTGTTCCCCCCTGGCGGCGCCTATGCTAATTCGTTTGTGGAAACGACTTACGGCGTTATGTTAGGGGATGTGAGAACTCTGGCGTGAAAACGAGAAGAGCACTTTCTGCTTATTAGTGTAACGAGTTTGGGATAGATAGTCAATAGCGTTCCCTTGATTGTGCGCTAACGCTTCAAGAGGATTGAATCGGGATAGCTGCGCAGTTCCAGGTTTGCCTGAACATTCCTAAGCACTGGCTGCTAGAATATTGCTTATTGAGCCGTTCGATCACACGCACTTAATAACAATGAATCATCCTTTTTCTAAAAATGTTAGCACTCATTTTTCCAGTTCCTCATCCAAAAACAAAGTCTCCTATTATCCGGAATCCTTGTAATTACTTTCTTAATGACGATATGGGGTACTGATAGTCTATTTTCTTCAATAGTTTCGATTGTCTAAAAGGTAACGCATGTGAAACAATTAACTCTCTAACAATTTTACGTTCACATCTAAGGTTTAATCAGTTTACGAAATCTGGCGTAGAATTTCAAAACATAGTATGTCACTTCATGCGGAACGCTGGTGCATCGCTCTCTCATCAGCTCAGAAGGACATACTATGTTTTGAAATAGCACGTTAGAAATGGCCCCAAGGCGTGAACTTCGTTAACTAGACGTGATTTTTTCTACAGGCCTATTATGTTCATAATTCTCTAGGGAATTTTAATAATTATCATGTCCTTTTTCCCCAGGATGTGAGCCAGCCTGATACATCCTCGCAGACGAACAGCAAGCCGGCTTCAGGGGCTGTGCAGGTAAATGATTGAGCAGGGCACCCACCAGAATCTGCCAACCACTGCAATAAGAATAAGTCATACTCTCATGAACACAGCCTCTGTTCCAGCTCAATCCAACATGTCTGGATCATTGATAAACACTACATCACCCGCCAATAAGACAGGTCCCATCAGTCATCTCTGTTCCCCCCACGAGACAATATCTTGACGTTCAAAGTTCCACCTTAATAGCTCAATCTCGCCTTGCAAACCGCTGCTCGTGAGGGACAGTCTTCTTTTCCTGGGCTCGAGCTGGGCCTCTCTTGACAAGACCTTGTGGTAGAATGGCCAACACCATCTTGGAAGCAACTCCAAAGAGAAATTATCATGGTCGATAGGAATTCCCCGTGCTCGTCCACAAAGAGTGTACCTGTCCCAGTACTTGGGCAGCATCGACAAGAAGGATGATCAATAGCTAGCACCCAATGAGGCAGTCTCCTCGAAGCTGATTGGCAACCACATCTATCATGAAGTGTATGACCAGGGCAGAACGTTTGGAACAGATTCACCCTCAGGAAGATGCAGGCGACTGAGAAGCTTGATATGATTTTGAAGTGGCCACCAGTAACCCCACCCTGTGCCTTCCCACCCCTTCCCTCATCTTTGTCATCACATATTCAATCAGCATTCAAATCCCAGCCGATATGCCAATGAACATATGATCAATAGTGGACCTGCTGATTTAGGCAGAGAGATTAGAGCATTTCCGCAAGATGAGCTTAGAAAAGGGCCGCATGCCTCGCTCCCACTCAGTAGCTGACGGTAGGCT
>WPAE01000133.1 GCA_009773205.1 Ignavibacteria bacterium | reverse complement strand
AAGTAGAGGTGTTCTTCGCGTAATAATTCGTTTAATTCATGATATTATCTGGCCTTCTAAGGACCTCATAATTATTATGCTTCTCAGCGTAAACATATTGTTTTTGACTTATTTTATGTGCGCAAAGCTAGATCAGAACCTTCCTCAAGAGTTCATTCAAAACTTATATAAATCGCATACCTGCCCGTTTTCTTCATCTATATTCACACAATGGCCTCTGAGTGAAATAACATGGGAAAAATTAATTCAGAAGCTCAACTTTACCTCGAATTAGATAAAATATATTATTCTCCGGAGGAAGAGGCCTCCTATGCAGGAGTTGACAAGTTATTTAGAGCGGCTAAAGAAAAAGGGCTCAAGGTCTCCCGCAAAATAATTGAAAATTATTTGGGTAAACAAGCAAGCTACAGTTTACATAAACCAGCCAGGAAAAATTTTAAAAGAAATCCAACCGTGGTAAGGGGAATTGATCAGCAATGGCAGGCTGATCTCGCAGATATGCAATCAATTTCAAACGATAATGATGGAGTCAAATATATTTTAACAGTAATTGACATTTTCAGCAAATACGCATGGGCAATTCCAATTAAAAATAAAGGAAGTAAAGAAATGTTAAATGCTTTTCAACTTTTGTTCAAAATAGCTGCACCTCGAAAACCAGAAAAAATTCAGACAGACGAAGGGACGGAATTCCTCAATAAAGAACTTCAAAAATATTTAAAATCCGAAGGCGTTCATCATTTTTGCTCACATAGCGATAAAAAGGCTGCAGTTGTCGAACGCTTCAACCGAACATTGAAAACAAAAATTTGGAAATATTTTACTGCGCAACAAACTTACACGTATATTAACAAACTTGCGGATTTCGTAAAGTCCTATAACCATTCAATTCACCGCTCGATTGGAATGAGGCCAAAAGATGTTACTAAAAAGGAAGAAGATAAAATATGGGTAAAATTATATGGGGAGAAAACGCCTAAGCGTAAAAAAGCTAATATCGTGGGACGGAAAGCTCGGATTAGTAAATGGAAAGGGGTCTTTGAGAAGGGATATATCCCAAATTGGAGTGAGGAGCATTTTCACATTAAACAACGCATTCCAAAAAAGAAACCGGTATATAAGTTGGTTGATGATGTTGGAGAGGATATAAAAGGACATTTTTATGAGGAGGAATTGCAACCCATTGAAGAAAATCGATTTTTAATTGAAAAGGTTTTGCGAAAAAGAAAGGTTGGAGGGAAGGAAGAACAATTTGTTAAGTGGAAAGGCTGGGCTCCAAAGTTTAATTCCTGGATTAAAGTGGAGGACTCTTACGATATAGCAAAATGAGCAATGATGAGCTAATTATAACGCTTCCAAGTACATCAAGCCTCAAATGCTATCCTAATAACAAACCAAATAACTTCCGCGTTTTATTGCCTACTGCTCTGGAATTGGAGGGTCTTTGGGAAGTTGCAATTGTAAGCATTCAATATCCATATAATTGGGCCAACTTTGAGGAAGAACATGTAGCTATTCTAGTAAAACTTCAAGAAAATGGTGGAGAAGACCATTTTAAGTCTCAATGTCGAATTTCTCAAGCTTGTTTAATGAAGGACAATAACCATTTCATGCTCGCCTCCTATGTTCGTGAGTACATCCTCAAATCCAAGATTGAATTTACAGGGTTTAAAATGATAAAAATGCCAACGGGTTTTTACGAGTCCTCGGAAGAATTTGCTCAATATATGGCTAAGGAATTTAATAAAATGGCCACAGTTCCAGGTGCTCAAATGAAGCCTCCATGCAAACTTCATGCCACCTTTGATCCTATCTCGCAAGGCATAATATTCGAAAAAGAAAATATCAGCACTTTTCGTATTGCTACCCTAAATAAAGGGCTTCATGGCAACATTGGTGCATTACCAGAATGCGTAAATGAAAAATTGTACATCTCCGATCCATGTCCGTTTTCAATGAAAAAGGCGCATATCAAAAAATATAATTCAATGTATATTTATTGTGACGTCATCAAGTATCAAATTGTTGGTGACAGTCAAGCCCCTTTAATTGCCACTATGCCGATTCATGGCTCTCGAAATCAAAAGTGTTTTTGGGAATTTAATCCACCTTATTACTTTCCAGTAAATAAAAAATCAATTACTTC
>WPAE01000132.1 GCA_009773205.1 Ignavibacteria bacterium | reverse complement strand
TAGGACAAAAACCCTTCATGTTCCGATTGGCACGCTTAGGCAAGAATTTGATAATTTGTATTTGGGCCAACTTCCGCACAGGGTAATAATGGTGATGCTCTCTGGTGCAAATGTAACGGGCACATTTGGAAGCAATCCTTTCAATTTTCAAAATTTTGATTTAAACTATTTGGCTCTACGTGTGAATGGCGAACTAGTACCGAGATATGGTTTTACGCCTAATTTTGGTGTGGCGCAAGACTATATAAGGGAGTACTTGCAAGTGGTTGGCGCAATCGATTTGGCTCCCTTAAATCCGGATGGAGTATGCTTATCGCCTCTGGAATGGGCTAATGGATTTACATTTTTCGCTTTCAAATTATTCCCTAATCAAGGTTCTTTTCGTCCAAATGGCTCAGTACGACTAGATATTCGTTTCGGGACTCAAACCACCGGGCAAATAACAATTCTCTTGATTTCCGAATCAATGGGCTGTGTGGAGATTGATAAATATAAAAACGTAATCCTAAATACAAATTAAGAAGATGGCAACTGGCAGTAGCGGCATGGCAAATTCACAAATAAGGAGGGCGATGCGACGAGTGAGAAACTTTCTTGGCGTGTTCGCTGCAAATGAAAACCCATTAATTCGAATCAAATCATTTCCTTGTTGTTTCATTATGAACTCAGAATCAATACATACTGATGGACATTGGCTTGCATTCTATTTACTATCGCCTACGCGGTTAGAATTCTTTGATTCGTTAGGCTTTCCATTATCTCATTACTCTCTAGTAGCTAGTTATTTTACACACTTCACTAGTATTATTCACTCAAATTCATTTCTTCAGTCCAGTAAATCACCCCTCTGTGGTGAATACTGTATAGCGTTTCTTCATCTCCGTTCTATTCCTCATCGACTTCGCTTCTCTCATATCATTTCATATTTATTACATAAAAACAATTCACGCGATTCATTTGTTTCACGATTTGGTTTATTTAAATAAAATTACATATACAATTATCTTAATGAATTGAAATGAAATGAAAAGAAAAGTAATACTACTACTTTTTGAACATTAATAATATACGCGGGCGCTTGCCGGGCGGACCACCCCCATTACCATGCTGTTGCTTAGGCGGTGAATTATTAAAATTTAAAGGATTGATATGAGCATGCTGTAGCTGAATATATTCTGATTTTCTAAGACTATTTGAAATGAGATTACTGGGAATATTAAGAGAATTAAGGGCTGAAAGTAAGAGACCTAGGCCTATGCTCGAATTATTTCCTGAATGAACATATAATTCACGGATTGCGTCTACATAGCATGAATGAGGAATGAGAGTATCTTTAATAATAAGTTCTCCACTCTCAGCAGCACGAATTACCTTAGGATTAAGTTTAATTATAGTAAGCAAGTTTGATAATTTGTTATGATATTGAGAAGCAAGCCGATACTCTTTCTCGACGTTAACCTTTTCACTGTCTCCTGCTACCAATGCCGGTATAGGGGTGGGCGTTGACGCGGGTACATCGACCGTACCCTCCGGCATGGCCTCATCTTCCTCTGCCTTGTGCTGCTGATGTGGATGCTCTGCCTGAAGATCAGTAGCTTGGACTTGAGTACTCTCTTTTATAGATTTGACAGTAGCTTTATTTGGGCGTAATTGCTCAAACTTTGCACTGAGATCAGCTGAAAGTGCATTCACTTTTGTTTCACTTGCTATTGAGGGGTCAGCAAGTAAGTTCTCGATATTCTTTTCAACTTTCGCAAGAGCATTAATATTCGGGTTGTACTCCCTGATTTTCCTCTCCCTCAATCGATCCAGTTCGCTCCGATTGATTAGGATAAATTTGCGGAACGCAGACATCGGCCTTTGTGATCTTCTTCTTTCTTGGTACTTGTTCGACTATAAACGAAGTACCAATTGAACGAAGAACAGTAGATAGAAGTACAGGAATTAGACAGATAACTTGCTTTTTATTAGACAATAAATACTCTTTCACGGAGACTAATTTTTGTTTTCTAGATAAATACTCAATGTCCTTTCGATGCTTTTGAAAGGCAACTTTTTCTGAATCTGTTAACGAAATTTCACCGCGAGCCGCGTTCAGTGCAGCATTACAAATGGACTTGATTATAGAATTTGATCCTGGTAAGCTTTTGATAATAGGCTTTATA
>WPAE01000456.1 GCA_009773205.1 Ignavibacteria bacterium | reverse complement strand
ATGGGGACGGCGGGTGGCCCCAGTATTAGGGATGCGGCGAAAATCCTAGAGATTGGGCAGCATCTAGTAGCTTCCCCTCGTGAAATGCGAATTACAATACAAATGTTTATTTATTTATTTTATCGTTATACAATATAAATATTTTTTGTGATTAGTGAACATTTGCTCAGAATCTGCTATAATCATAGGCTTTCGATATAATCTTGAAGGCTTTCCGGGTTCAACGTTTTATTCTCATGTCCCCAACGAGCCTTACAGCAGAAAGCCAGAAAACTGGCCGAGATTTTCTATGTTCGGAAAAATCATGAAAAAACCAGATCAATTCTCGAGGAAAATACTCTGCTTTTTCCAAGCTCTAAATTGTCTTAATTTAATTTTGCTTTTTCGAAAATCTGGAAGAAAGCTTGGATTTTACACAGTTGGTACACTAACACATGCAATTCGCAAAAATTGATAAATCAAGTTTTGTGCAGTTTTACACACTTTCTCAACAAGGCAGTTGCTCACTTTTTTATCGCAGAATGTGTGAATTCGCGGAACTCATTTTCATGGAAAAATGATTTTACCTCTTTGAAAATAACTATTAAGTGGTGTGAAATCCAAATTAAGAATGGAAACATTAGTAGTACTATCAGGGCTACTTCTAAGCCAAAGTATAGGACCCCCCCCTCGGCCACACTATAGGCAAAATTTTTTTATAGTGCCATTCGCTCCCCTACGGGACCCCCCCCCCCTCGGCCAGCCTATATAAGCAGTCAACCTAATACTTTTTGTATACTTCCATTTATTTGTCTTAATTATTTTTTCAAATTTTCAATATATTTCTATAGTAAAAATAAATTATTTTTTGATGTATTTCGATAGGGGGAGGGTCGGGGCACACACCCATAGCAAAATTTAGGCTCCAAAACATTTTCCTGATTTATTATAAATAGTTGAAAAAGTCAAAAATGTATAGGAAATAGGGTCTATGCATAAAAAACATTGGGTAGCTAGGCGAAATATGTGGGTAGAC
>WPAE01000051.1 GCA_009773205.1 Ignavibacteria bacterium | reverse complement strand
GTACTACATTAAAAACCAATCCAAAGCTGAAGAAATGTTTGGAGATTTAATAGCAAATCATCCAAAACATATACTTGCCAAATTTGCTTCACAAGAAAGGGGCATAGAACTAAAAGAGCAATTTGGTATCAAGACCACAGAAAGTGAAGAAACGGTAAGCTATAGTTTGGATAATTATCCAAATCCGTTTAATCCAAGTACAGTTATAAGCTACAAGCTACAAGCAGCAAGTCACGTAACTCTTAAAGTTTATGATATTCTTGGAAGAGAAGTTGCAGAATTGGCTAACGGATTTAAGGAGAAGGGAAAACATATTGTAACATTTAACGCAAATAGTTTGGCAAGCGGGTTTTATGTTTATACAATAAAAGTAAATGATTTCTTTACATCTAAGAAGATGCTGCTAACTAAATAGCCGCAAGGGGCAAGTTAAAAAAGCCCCGCAAAACGTGGTAAAGGATGTGATATTTTTAGGGATGCCATGTAGAATACGGTTAAATTTAGTTAATAAACTATTAGAGACAAAAATGAAAAAAGTTATTTGCATAATTTTAATAAGCAGCCTTCTAATTACTAGCTGTTCACGCCGCATCAACAGAGACGAACCACAAACAGTGAATGAATTTTATGAGTACGTTAATAACAAATGTAAAAACAAAACACATTTAACAATTGAAACGAAAACTGGGCTTGTTTTTGTTGGAAAGGACATTATGCTAAAACCTGATTCGACGCGTTTTAAGTTAGTAGATAAAGAAGAAACGATAGTGCTTTCAACGCAGAATATAAAAAATATTACTTACAACAATAAATTAACTGGTGCAGTTGATGGTCTGCTAATCGGAAGCCTTGTCGGGGCGAGTTATTTAGGTATTTCCTATAAACTACTTGAAGGCACAGGTAGCGAATGGGGTTATGCATGGAGTATTTTAGCAATTTTTGTATTTCCTGCTATCCTTCTTATAGGAACAATATGGGGTTTAATTGGCGGAAGTGAAACTAAAATTGAAATTTATTAAGGATTTTTTGCAATGAAAAAAAGTATATACGCTTTATTACTAGTTATGAGTATAACTAATCTTCTATTAGCACATGAAAGATTAGTACACCAATACATAGTGAGAGAGGCATACAAACTGTTGAAATTTTATGTGGGGCAAGATATTTACAAAATGAAGGATCATATTGGTTATAATGAGATAGGAACCGGACCATTTACGCCAGGGGGACTTGTTGTAATAGGGGCACATAGAGAAGATGAGGAAGATTTGACGGGCGAAGCTGCCGGGTTCCCAAATACTACAATGAATCACTTTTGGAACCCTAATCATACGGATAATAATGGTGGTTTTGTGAACCAATATGACCCGAGCGGGTATGAATATGCAAATGCTCTAGAAAAGGCTAAAAAATATTTTGGGGGTAGTTGGATTGAAATAAGCGGCGGCGGTAATAGGTATCGTTATCAATCCCTAAGTCAATTTTATAAGGATGGAATGGGGTGTAAATAATTTTGTGTAACTGGTTAAAGAAGAAAAAGAGGCTAAGCGAAGTGAGGCCTATCTGGATTAGCAAGCGGAATTTATTTCTACAGATTACAAGCGGGAAAATTTGTTGAAAGAAAAAAATTAATGCTTTTAAAATAATGTTAAGAAAAAAGTAAAAGGATAAATAGAGAGTACTACTTATGGCAAAGACAAAACAAAAAAAATCTGAAGACAAGATTTACAATCAGTTGAAATCAAAAGTCGAGCAGCGCTATTTAGCGCTTTCAGGAAAAGAATTTATTTACAAACCGGTAGAAAAAATTCCGGTTATTCAAGTAGAAAGTTTCCCGGAACTTGGGAAACTAACAGCACTTAGATTTATAGAATGGGTTATTGATAATCCAAACGGAGTAATTTCACTTCCAACCGGAAAAACACCTGAACACTTTATTAAATGGGTTGCAAAAATTATTAAAGAATGGGAAACTCCGGCAATTCAAAAAATTCTAAACGATGCAGGAGTAAAATCTGATGAAAAACCATCACTCGAAAATCTTCATTTTGTTCAGATAGATGAATTTTATCCTATAGACAGCGGGCAGCATAACAGTTTTTACTATTACATTCAAAATTTTTACTTTCGTCTTTGGGGATTAAACCCGAAGAACGCCTTGCTAATGAACATCAATGAAATTCCAACAGCCGGCGGTTTATCGCTTAATGAAATTTTCCCGGATCAGAAAGTTGATCTTTCTTTAAGAACACGCTGGGCTGGTTCAAGATTGGAAAGACTGCAAAAAGAAACTATAGAAATAATAGATGAATATTGTTCGAACTACGAAAGAAAAATTAGGGAAATGGGTGGAATAGGATTTTTCCTTGGCGGAATTGGTCCGGATGGGCATATTGGTTTTAATGTTCAAGGAAGTGATCACTTTTCTACAACACGCTTAATTGCTACAAATTATGAAACACAAGCAGCCGCAGCTACAGATCTTGGCGGTGTTGAAGTTGCACGAAACAGATTAGTTATTACAATTGGTCTAGAAACAATTACAAATAACAAAAATGCAACAGCAATTATTATTGCAGCCGGCGAGGCAAAAGCAAATATTGTTAGAGATTCAATTCAGAACGAAGTCTCGAATAAATATCCGGCAACTGCACTGCACAAACTTGCAAACGCAAGGTTTTATTTAACTCACGGCGCCGCACTCCGCCTGAGCGAAAGAAGGTTTGTAGAAGTTAAGAACGAAACACCAACTTCGCAGCATTCTATTGAACGTGCTGTAATTAATCTTGTGGTTGAAAAATCTAAACGGCTTTCACGTTTAACAAAAGAAGATTTTAGAGACAACAAGATTACAGATTATGTCTTAAACAGTTCCGGCGGAAAGATTGATAAGATTACCAATGGCATCGCTGAGAATATTAAACTCCGTTTAGAAAATGGAATGAAACAGGTAGATAACGAAGTTATTTTTCATACCGCTCCTCATCATGATGATATTGAATTGGCTTATCTTCCTTACATAACTCACCTTGTAAGAAATCCGAAGAACAGGCATCATTTTGCTTACATGACAAGCGGCTTTACCGCTGTAACAAATTCTTTTATGCTTGGCTTGATGGAGAATCTTCAGTACTTCTTAAACTCCGGCGCTTTTGCTAAAAAATTTACCGAGCATTATTTTGATAAAAGTTTTATAGACGGTAAGAACCGCGATGTGATGCACTATCTTGATGGAGTTGCCGATCACACCCGTACTTTGCAAAATGAAGGTTTGGCAAGAAGACTACTCCGCAACATTATGGAGGTTTATGAAGAAGAAAATCTTGTTTACCTAAAAGATAGAGTGAACGAGCTTGTTAACTATTTTAAAACTCAGTATCCAGGCAAAAAAGATATTGCTTATGTTCAAAAACTAAAGGGAATGCAGCGCGAGTTTGAAAGTGAAATTTTCTGGGGCTATTATGGATTTAGTGTAGAAGATGTTTCGCACTTGCGTTTAGGATTTTATCAAGGAGATATTTTTACTGAAGTGCCGGAAATGGATAGAGATGTGCTTCCTATTTTCGAGTTGATGAAAAAAGTTAAGCCAACAATTGTAACTGTTGCTTTTGATCCCGAAGGAAGCGGACCGGATACACACTACAAAGTAATGCAGGCAATATCGGAAGCGCTTCAGCTTTATGAAAAATATTCCGGAAACTCCAACATTAAAGTTTGGGGATACCGAAATGTTTGGTACCGTTTTCATCCGGCTGAAGCAAATATTTACGTGCCGGTTAGCTTAAACTCATTTGCAATTCTTGAAAATACATTTATGAAGAGTTTCAGCTCTCAAAAGGGCGCTAGCTTTCCAAGCTGGGAGTATGATGGACCATTCAACAGACTTGTACAGAAAATTCAAGTTGAGCAGTATGTAACTTTAAGAGAATGTTTAGGTAAAGATTTCTTTCTCAAACATCCTCATCCAAGAATTAGAGCTGCAAAGGGAATAAACTTTCTGCGTGAACTTACTCTTGAAGAGTTCTACAAACACACAAGAGAGTTGAAGAAGGTAACTGAGTAGAAGTTAGCGATTAGCTTTTAGTAATTAGCAGTTAGGCAAAAAGTCCCGCTTTTTATAACGGGACTTTTTTGCTTAAAATATTTTCTCATTATTCACTAATCGTAAAGACGCGTCGCACGCGTCTCCATTGCTTAACTTGTTTGCTTCGAGACGCACCCCGTAAAAAGCACGGGACAAGCTCGGTGCGTCTCTACTTCTGGTCCATTAATTATAACTATCCCATGAAAATGATTTGGCATAACCACAAAAAAACCAATTCAACATTCGCTCTAATATTTTTTGTTTTCAACCATTCTTCTTCAACAATTTTTCCCAACCCATTCAAGACCATTTTTTCATATTCAACTCTACCAAAATATTCCACGTGGTCTTTGGTATTTATTGTGATGTAATACCACCAAGGATTTGCATAATCCCACACTTTCAATCTTGTTGTTTCTATTCGATATGTGTCTTTGAACTTCGTCATCACCGGTGTTAGTAACTAATGCGGCATAACTTTCGAAATTCCGATTCCCGGACTGTCGTTTAAAACAACTTTGCCTTCAATAACTTGAGTTCCGATAAACGGATCATTCTTTATGAGCAGAGCGCCATCCATATCTGCCCACTCGCATTGAGATGAAAGCTGTGAGACGGCAGAAATAGCGCATGAGGTTTCTACCATACAACCTAACATAACTTTCATATTAAGGGATTTAGCGATCGCAACCATTTTATGAGCTTCGCGCAAGCCGGTGCATTTCATTAGTTTAATGTTAATACCGGAATATACTCCGTGCGCTTTAATAACATCTGGAATGCGCTGCACAGATTCATCGCCAAAAGTGGGCAGCGGACTTTTTTCTGTAAGCCATGCGTTTTCATCAATCATTTCTTTTGGCATCGGCTGCTCAACCATCTTAACACCTTTTTCATTTAGCCAGTGAAGCATGTCTAGCGCAAACTGCTTGTCTTTCCAACCTTGGTTAACATCAACAACAATCGGTTTATCTGTAACCAAACGGATCGTTTCAATCATCATTTTATCGGTATCTCTGCCAAGTTTCACCTTAAGAATTTTAAATTCTTCCGCTTCTTTAGTCTTTTGGATTACAACTTCTTTTGTATCAATTCCAATTGTAAAAGAAGTGTAAGGAGTTTTTTCTTTTTCGTAGCCCCAGATTTTGTACCAAGGTTGTTTCGTCAGTTTACCAACAAGATCATGAAGCGCAATATCCACAGATGCTTTTGCTGCAGTATTCAGCTTATCAACGCGATCTACATAATCAAGAATCTTTTCTATCTCGAAAGGATTCTTGAATTGAGTAAGATCAATTTTGGATAAAAATTTTGCTGCGCTTTCGTGCGACTCGCCCAAATATGGAGGCATTGAAGCTTCGCCGTATCCGGTTAATCCTTCATATTCAATTTGAGTTAGCATAACCGGTGTTGTAGTTCTTGAGCTTGCTGCTAAAGTAAAAACGTGTTTAAGCTCAAGCGTGTAAGGTTTGAAAGAGAGTTTCATTTTTGA
The DNA here is from genome assembly GCA_009773205.1 of Ignavibacteria bacterium. Classification (GTDB taxonomy): domain Bacteria; phylum Bacteroidota; class Ignavibacteria; order Ignavibacteriales; family Melioribacteraceae; genus Stygiobacter. The sequence goes on along the minus strand of WPAE01000051.1, from coordinate 6,634 downwards.
ATTCTTCTTTTTGATATTGAAATTTTCTGCAAAAGTTTCTGTGCTTAGTCCGCCTGCAAGAAACGCGCCGCCGATTAATCCGGAGTTCAGAATAAAATCTCTTCTGTTCTGTTTCATTAAAAATCTCCTAAATAAAACTTGTGGTTCTTAACAGAAATAATTCCATTCTTATCAACAGAGTTAAGAATTCTCTTTGCTCTAATAAAATTTTTTAGCCTAAACTCACTAAAGTTTTCTGTGTTTTTATCAAAAGAGTTTATCTTAATTCTTCCGGCTGCGTGAATGTATTCGTAATTGCCGTAATAAATTCCAACGTGAGTTATTCTTTCTTTGGTTGAATCGGTAGCATGTGTACCAAAGAACAAAAGGTCTCCGGCTTGAAGATTTCCGAAACCGTTTTGCGTATTAACAAGTGCGCCGTTATTAACTTGCTGGGAAGCATCTCGCTCTAGAACAATTCCGTTTAAGAAATAAACAGTTTTTGTAAAACCGCTGCAATCCATTCCCTTTGAAGAAGTTCCGCCCCACAAATAAGGAACACCCATAAATTTTTCTGCTGTAGAAATTATATCGGCAGTAGTTGGCATCTTTCTTTCTATCCAGCTTTTGTAATTCATACAAAACTCTTTTTCCACAAAGGCAGTTCTTCCATCAGGAAATTTTACTTTAGCGAAATTCCCTTCATCTCCAATTTTTACTAAGATATTTCCGGCAACGAGATCAGAAACTCTGATTGAGTTTTCATTCGGTTTAGAATAAGAAAAACCAAACTCTTTCAGATACACAATTTTTTCTTCTTTTAACCAAGCATCAAATTCTTGTCTTGTTAGCGGAGTAATTCCATCATCTTCAACCCAGCTAATGTATAAATCAGGAGTTTGCACAAGAAAATTACCACCAGCAAATTTTAGAATTTTTACAGGTGTTCCTAACAAGGTTTGTGTAGTAAGCTCTTCTGCATGCCCAGGCTTAGTACGATTGTTAGCAACTGATAAGTTTACAAGACCGTAGATTTTTCCTTCGAGTTCATCTGCAGGCAAAAGTTTAATTTCATTTATAATTTTAATACCAGCAGATTTAATCTCTGCAAGTAATTTTTCTTTGGCATCGGCAATGTTTGTTTCGCCGGTTAATGAAATTATTTCACAATTATCATTTGCCTTAACCTGAAAAACAGCTACACGTTTATCCGGTGCGAATTGGTGTTTAACTGTTTCTATAAGTTTGTTAACAACAAATATTTTGTTTTCTTGAGCAAATGATGCAGCCCCGCAAAGTACAATTAGAATCAAAAACATTTTCTTCATCATAAACCGCCTCGTTGATAATTAAAAATTATGCCGTTTTTTTCTTTCCGAATTCAGGATCAATTTTTACTAAAGCAGCAACAATAAAACCTGGTATTGTTGATATAATTACCCATAAGAAAAAGTTGGGATAGCCAATTTGCTCTTGAAGCGCTCCGCTGAACATACCTGGCAGCATCATTCCAAGCGCCATAATTCCTGTGCAAATAGCAAAGTGAGCTGTTTTATGTTCACCTTGCGAAATCATAATCATATACATCATATAGGCGGTGAAGCCGAAACCGTAGCCAAACTGTTCAAATGCAACGGCAGCATTTATTAGCAAAAAGTTTGTTGGCTGATATAATGAAAGATAAACAAATGCAAGATCTGGAGTGTGCATAATTATTACCATAGGCCAAAGCCACCATTTTAATCCCTTTTTTGAAATGGCATAGCCGCCAATCAGCCCGCCTAATGTTAAGGCAATTATACCAACTGTACCATAAACGATTCCTACTTCGCTTGTTGTTAATCCTAAACCGCCTTTGTCTCGCGTATCGAGAAGAAATGGCTGAATAAGCTTAACAAGTTGAGCTTCGGCAAATCTATAGAACAAAAGAAAGCCTAATACTGTCCAGATGTCTTTCTTCTTCATAAAAATTACGAATGCTTTTAAAAACTCTATAAAGGGAAGAAACAGAGCGTTCTTGTTTTCGGACTTTTCGAATTTTTCAACAAAAGAGGCAACATAAGTTCGGAAGACTATAACCATTAAAAGAACTAATAAAATAGTGGTTGCAATAGTTTTCCACGGAGAAATTAACCCGGTTAAAGATAAAATAGCGGTTAGCATAGTAAATGATATATAAATAACCACAGCAAAGATTAAAAATCCTCCTGCCATGAAACCAATTTGCTTGCCGTTTAATTTTCCTTTAAAAGTGCCTTTATCCACAACGGGATAAGGAAGTATAAACTTGTGATAGAAGAAAAGTAAAATGAAAAGCACACCTGCAATTACAAAAACAATAGACCAAGCAACTTTGAAACCTAAGTTTGGCGCTAGTGCGCCTGCTATAACAACAAGTAAACCGGAACCAACTATTGTAGCAATTCTATAAAAAGTAGAACGTACGCCAACAAAAGCAGATTGCTGCTTTTCTTCAAGGCTTAACAAATACAAACCGTCTGCTGCAATATCGTGCGTTGCAGAAGCGAACGCCATTAGCGCAAAAACAATTAACGTTAAGCTCCAATAAGATTCGGTTGTTAAGCTAATTGCTATACCAAAAAGAGTAACCGCAACAATTAGCTGCATTGAAACAGTCCAGCTTCTTTTTGTTTTGAACATATCTACGAATGGTCCCCACAAGAATTTTAAGAACCAAGGAAAGTAGAGAAGACTAGTATAGAAAGCGATATCGGCATTAGATACATTTAAGTTTTTGTACATCATTACCGAAACTGACATAACCATTACGTAAGGAATCGCTTCGGTAAAATATAGTGAAGGAACCCAAGCCCACGGGTTTCTGCTTTCTGCTTTTTGAATTGCCATTAAGTAGCTCCAAGAATATATTGAAATATTATAACATTGATTTAGCCATAAAAGCCGCACCAATTTCAGGCGGGTTTTCTGCTAAAATAATTTTCACTTTTGAAAGTTGAGTCTCAATTTTTCGTTTGAACATTTCGGCGTAATAATTTTCTGTTGTAATTGTTCCGCCAACTAAACATAACTTCATTGCTTCTTCACCAATCATTCTACAAATAGATTTTACGTGAAGAACTAATTCATCGGATTCATCTTCCAAAATTTTTGTTGCAGCGGCATCTCCGTTTTTTGCGGCTTCAATTACTTTAGGCGCAAAAGCCGCCATATCAAAGTTGTTTCGGTAAACTTCTGTTATAAGTTGCTGCGCATCTTCAATTCCAAAATGTTTTTTCAGCAACTTAGTGAGTTCTGTTTTTTCTCCGCGTCCATCCAGATCTTTTGCAACTTGATTTAATCCACGCTTGCCAATTGTGTTGCCGCTTCCTTCATCGCCAAGCAGTCTTCCAAAACCGCCGACACGGTAAATTTGTCCTTTAGAATCTTTACCAAAAATTATAGAGCCTGTTCCGGCAATTAAAAGCGAACCGGCTTTGCCGGAGAAAGCTCCTTCTAAAGCTATTCTCGCGTCGCTATCCACATTAAATTTGTTAAACGTAAATCCATTGGAAGAAGCATAGGCAGTGAAATCGTCTCTAAGTTTATTTGCGTCGCTAACTCTTCCAGCGCCGGTTGTGCCAATAAAAATGGAAGCAATTTGATCAATAGTAATATTGGTTAACTTAACGCATTCCAATATTAAGCGGAGAATAGTCTCAGATACATTTTCTGTTCCAATTATTAAAAAATTAGAAGGACCGCCTTGGCATTCATAAAAAGGTTTGAATTCCATGTCCGTGATAACACATTTTGTTTTTGTCCCGCCGCCGTCTAAGCCAATTAAGTATTTCATATGCTAGATTTTATATCTCGCAGAGACGTAAAGGCGCAAAGAAAGAATTGCGACTCTGCGGCTTAGCGAGAAAATTTTATTCCCTCTTGTATTTTAAATAGTTAATTAAACCATCATAAATCTTTTGTGCCATTTTAGCGCGAAAATTTTCATCTGCTAATTTTTCTTCATCTTCGGCGTGGGACATAAACGCCATCTCAACAAGAATCGAAGGCATTTCAGTCATTCTTGTAACTCTGTAATTGAAAGAACCAACCGATCCAAAAGGCTTAAGCTTTAACTCAACTAATTTATCAAAAACAGCTTCCGAAAACTTTGCCCAAAACGGGTTATGATAGAAAGTACAAGTGCCCGATGCGCCCAGAAACTCATTTACCGGTTCACTTGCATTTGCATGTATGCTTAAATGAATATCTGCATTGGAGCCGATTGCAATATCTCTTTTTTCAATTAGCGACATATCTTTATCAGAATCTCTTACTTGATGAACTTCTGCGCCATATTTCTTAAAAAGTTTTTCGAGTTTTAGACTAAGATCAAGATTAATATCTTTTTCTTTAATTCCAGAAAGACTAACTGCGCCAAAGTTGCTCCCGCCATGTCCGGCTTCAATCGAAATTTTTATTCCTTTCAACGGTTTTTCATTTTTCAAATTATAAATCGGTGGGTGTTTCACTTTAAACACAAGCTCTTTTCCATTTGGCTTTAATTCGTATCCCCAAATTTTAGATGTCTTTAGGTTAACAAAAATTCTGTAAGTCCCCTTATCAACTTGCTGCCAATTTATTTCTTCTATCAATTTTAGACTGCTCTGATGAATTATCCACGTGCTGCTTGTTTTAACTCCATACAAATTAATTACAATTCTTTTTTGATTAGGATCGGGATAAACATCAAAAGGAACATTTTCCAAGTATGGTATTTTTACAATATCGGCAGCTTTATCGGGATAAGTAGAAATCGAGTTTATAAAGTAGTTTGGCAAAGGAGTATTACCAGGAAGCTCTTTTACAAACTCTTTGCTAATGTAACCTTCTTCAGTATCGTTTAAGCGGATGCGGTAATAGTCTCCAAAAATTCCGCTGCTTTTTAGGATAACATCTTTAGGAAGTTCATTTCTTAGCGGCGCACCAAGTCTAATTGGAGCAAGTGTGTAAGTAAGCAAAGAATTTTTATTTGTTGTAACAAGCGAAGGAAAATCGGCTTCTTCTTTTATAACGAAATTATTCTTCCAGGAAATTTCAGCATCAGATAATTTTGAATTTTCATCAGCCGGTTTCAGAATAAGTTTTATTGAATGTTTTTCATTTTTTAAAAAATCTTTAAGCGGAATTTGAACTTGATATGTACTGAAATTTTTATTGTCTTTTCTCAAACACTCAAAAACTTTGCTGCCAGGATTTATTACAACAATTCCTTTTTGTTCTTTGGTGCCGTTAAATGAAATATTCAAAAAATCTTTTTGTGATAGCGTAAGGTTTTCAGCCGGCTTAATTGTTGTCTCATCAATTTGTAAAACATTGTCTTCTGAGGATTCCGTCTTTGGCTGGTAGTAAACTCTATCTTCATAAACAATTAAATAACCTTTGGAATCTTTCGCCTCTGCTCTAAGTCTATTCAAGCCTTCTTGTAATTTAATTTTATCGAAGAAAATTCCGGTAGTGTATTGTTTTACACTTTTTCCGTTAATAGAAACCGTTGCTGGATAATTTGTACGACAAAGTAAATTATAGGAGCCGCTGTGTGTTCTTTTTTCAAACGGTCTTCTAAATTCAATCCAATTGCCTGTACGGCTTACAGAATTATCTTTATTCAAAACATAGTTGTAAGGGATAGCCCAATCTGCTTTAGAAATATTTATTGTTTTATTTCCAACGCTAAGTTTGAGAGAATCGCTTTTTGTTGTGAGAATGAAATTAACGCATTTCCTTGCATCAAGCAGTTTGGTTTTGTTTAAGGCAGGTATAAAAATCTCCGAATCGTTTTTCTCTGCTACTTTTGAAAGATCGAGCGAATAGAAAAATTCAGGTTGTAATCTTTTTAAGTATATCGGAAGAAGCTTCTCGTTAGAAGCGCCGATAATTTCATTTGTAGTTATCGAGAAATCAAATGTTTCATCGAATAGAAAATCTATAATTCCGTTCTTAAGCAATTCATTAACAAAACTGCTGTTGGTTTTGCTGATTCCAACAGTAGTTGTAATTGATAGAAACGGCTTAATCATCATCGCTTCAACAATAATGTCTTCCATTAGTTCATAATTCAACTCTGAGTTAAAATCTATTCCAGTGAAGCAAATTCCATCAAGTTCGGTTTCTTTTATCATACGTGAAAAATAAGTCTTATTTCTTTTCATCCAATTTTGTTTGCCGATGGAAGCAAGATCAATATTCACAAAGAGAAAGAGATTATTCTGTTTTGCGCTTTGAGCAAATTGGGAAAGAAGCATAAGTGTTCTTTCATCTTTTCCCGAACCAAGGACTGCATTTGGCAGAGAAAATAAATTCAAAATTATTGCATCAGCATTTTTAGTCTTGTATTGTTCAATCAAAGAATTAACATCACTAAAAGAAGCAGATGTTCCAGATATGTAAGCAATTTTATCTTGATAGTGATTGATAGTAAGAGACCTCTGAAAAATTATTACAGAGTCATGGTGAGCCTGTCGAACCATGACGAAATCCTCTAAAAAGCCAGACTTCGACAAGCTCAGTCTGACACACAGCGTATTGCAACTTAATTTTTCAGATGTCTCAGTAAAGTTATCCTGGGCAAAAAGGGAAGTAGAAAAGATTTTTGTTGCTATCACAATAAAGGAAAATATTTTCTTCATTTCATCTC